>CBIHOH010000006.1:0-97972 GCA_966211755.1 uncultured Rhizobacter sp.
CCACCGCCACGAACCCCTTGAACTCCTTGGTCATGTCCTGGGTCTCCAGGATGTGGTCCATGGCGCGGGGTCCGGTGGCGGGCGACGAAGCCGGGCCGGCGGCGGGCCGGGGCCCGCCGTCGAGGGCGACGAAGCCCTTGGCCTTTTTCGTCGGGTTGAAGGTGTCGGCAGTGGGTGTCATGTGGTGGATTCCTCTGGCAGCCGCGCTCAGGCGCGGGGGACGGAGCCGCGCGGCAGGGGGGCTCCCCCCATGCGGCGGGTGAGTTGCTCGGCGATGCGGCTGACCATGTCGCGGTTGTGCTTTTCCAGCGCCGGATTGAGCATCGCCTTGTGGACGCACACGCCGATGCCGGCCGTGGGCACGCCGGCCACGTCGAACACCGGGGCGCCGAAACAGAACACCCCTTCGCGTATGCCTTCGTCGTCGACGCTCCAGCCGAGTTCGCGGATCAGCGCGAACTCCTTCAGCAGGGCATCGATGCTCATCGGGGCCATGCCGCGGTAGGCCGGCAGGTGCCCGGAGGGGTACATCGCGCGGATGGAGGCTTCGTCGCGGTAGGCCAGCATGGCCTTGCCCGACGCGGCCAGGTGCGCCGGCAGGCGCATGCCCATCGCGAAGGACAGGCCGAGCGGCCGGTCGCCGTGCCGTGCCGCGACGTAGATGACGTCGGTGCCGTCCAGCAGCGACAGGATCACCGTGTCCTCGGGCGGGGCGCCAAGTTCGCGCCACAGGCTGCCGAACTCCTGCGCGGCGGTGGTGTGGCCGACGAAGGCATGCGCCAGGTTGGTCACGGCCGGGCCGATGAAATACGCGCCGTCCTGCTGGCGGCGCAGGTAGCCGCGCGATGCCAGGGTGTTGCACAGGCTGTGCACGCTGCTCTTGGGCAGACCCAGGCGGTTCGCCAGCACGGTCACGCTCATGGCCTCGCGGGCCTGGGCCAGCAGGTCCAGCAGCGACATGGCACGGGTCACCGCCGGAACCAGCGTCGGGCCGTTCTCGCTCGCGGCCTCGGCGGCCGGAACGGTGGAAGACGCATCAAGTGTGCTGACTGTGGCCACTGTGCAAACCCTGGAAGTTGAACCGATGGGCCCTGCAGGCCCTTGCATCCACACACGTCATTGTTCAGCTGGCTGAACCGTGTCTTGTGTATTGAACGGAACGGACTTTAGGAGGATGGCGCGTGGGTGACATTGGGGCTTGTACCGAGGGGAAAAACCCGCAACCGGGCCCGCCTTGCGTTACATGCGGCCCGGGCGCAACGCGGCTGCGGCGCCGCCGGCGGCAGGTCTTTTTGAATGCAGCCTACAAGCCTGCTGAACCGAGGTTTTGGCGGACCCGATACATTCGTCGTCAGCCCCGAGGCAGCTCCTGCCCGGAACCGCCCCACCGCATTCGACGAGGTGCCCGTCCATGACCCCTGCCGCCGGCCGATACAGCACTGTCGCCATCGCCCTCCACTGGGTGATGGCACTGGCCATCGTCATGACCTTCAGCGTCGGGTTCTACATGGCCGACCTGCCGTTTTCGCCCCAGCGCCTCAAGCTCTACAACTGGCACAAATGGGCCGGCGTGACCCTGCTGGCCCTGGCGGCATTGCGCCTGCTCTGGCGGCTGGCGCATCGCCCGCCGGCCGACCTGCCCATGCCCGCCTGGCAGGCGCGGGCGGCCCACCTCACGCACCTCGGCCTGTACGCGCTGTTCTTCGCCGTGCCGCTGGTCGGCTGGGCCTACAGCTCGGCGGCGGGCTTCCCCATCGTGTGGTTCGGCGTGCTGCCGCTGCCGAGTTTCGTGCCGGCCGACAAGGAACTGGCGGAGCTGATCAAGCCCTGGCATGCCTACCTGGCCTATGCGATGGCGCTGCTCGTCGCGCTGCATGTGGCGGGGGCCTTGAAACACCGGTTCGTCGAACGCGACGGCCTGCTCTCGCGCATGTGGCCGGCCCCGCGCTGAGCGCCCGACCTCCAGTTTCCACTCACCCCAAGGGACTCCATGAAAAAACTCCTGAGCACAGCCACCCTGGCCCTGGGCCTGGTCGCGGCCTGGCCGGCCCTGGCCCAACAACTGCTGCCGGCGCAAAGCGAGATCGGCTTCACCAGCAAGCAGATGGGGGTGCCGGTCGACGGCAAGTTCAAGAAATTCGACGCCCAGCTGAGCTTCGATCCGAAGAAGCCCGAGGCGGCCAGGATCGGCCTGAGCATCGACCTGGCCAGTGTCACGCTGGGCGCGGCCGAGACCGAAGCCGAGGTGGTCAAGCCGGACTGGTTCAACACCAAGGCCTTCCCGCAGGCGAGGTTCCAGTCCGACAGCGTCAAGCCCCTGGGCGGCGGCAGGTTCGAAGTCGCCGGCAAGCTGACGATCAAGGGCTCGACCCGTCCCATCGTGGTGCCGGTGGCGCTGGCCCAGGCCGCGGGCAAGACCACGGCCAGCGGCAGTTTCGCCATCAAGCGCCTCGACTTCAAGATCGGCGACGGCGACTGGAAGGACACCTCCATGGTGGCAGACGAGGTGCAGGTGAAATTCAAGCTCGCGCTCACCGGAGTCGGCGCGCTCTGAGCGGCGGGCGCGGCGCCGCCCCTGGAGGTCGCGCGCCTGCGCTCCCCGAACGCTCTTCCATCGTTCCTTTGCGCTGATCTCAGCGCTGCTCTTGTCGTTCTTTTTTCCGCAACTTCCCCTCCCTCACCTCAAAGGACCCGCATGAACAAGCCCCTGCTCGCCGCCCTCGCCCTGGCCGCCACCTCCCTCGCCCACGCCGAGAGCGCCACCTACGCCATTGATCCGACCCACACCTTCGCCACCTTCGAGGCCAGGCACTTCGGCACCAGCACGCTGCGCGGCCGTTTCGACAAGAAGGAAGGCAGCGTCACCATCGACCGGGCCGCCAAGACCGGCAAGGCCGACATCACCATCGACACCGGCTCGGTATCGACCGGGGTCGGCCCGCTCGACGGCCACCTCAAGAGCAAGGACTTCTTCAACGCGACCGAGCACCCGACCGCCCGCTTCGTGGGCGACAAGTTCAGCTTCGACGGCGACAAGGTGACGGCCGTGGCCGGCACGCTGACCTTCCTGGGCAAGACCCAGCCCGTCACGCTGACCGCCAGCAACTTCAACTGCTACCAGAACCCGATGCTCAAGCGCGAGGTGTGCGGCGGCGATTTCGAGACCACCGTGCAGCGCACCAGCTTCGGCAACAGCTACGGCGTGCCCAACATCCCCGACAACATCCGGGTGCTGATCCAGGTCGAAGCCGTCAAGCAGTAAGCCACCCGGCCGGGCCTGGAACGGCTCGGCCTAGGGCTGCCGCGGCAGGAAGCGCGCCAGCACGCCGTGCAGGTCGGCGTCGCGGAAGGGTTTGGCGATGTGCTCGTCCATGCCGGCCTGCAGGCTTTGCTCGCGATCGCCCTCCAGGGCATTGGCGGTCAGGGCCAGCAGCGGCGTGCGCCCCCAGCCCTCGGCGAGTTCGTGGGCACGCATGCGACGGGCCGCTTCCAGGCCGTCCATCACCGGCATCTGGCAGTCGAGCAGCACGAGATCGGGGCGGTTGGCGCGGAACGAGGCGAGCGCCTGTTCGCCGTCGCCCACCAGCTCGACCTGCAGGCCCATCTTCTGCAGGACCGCCTGGGCGACCATGGCGTTGACCGGATTGTCCTCGGCCAGCAGCACGCGCCCCTTCAGGTCCGACACCGCCGGCGCCTCGATCTCCAGCGGCAGGTCGACCTCGGCCGCGGGCAGCGACAGCGTGACCGTGAAACACGAGCCGCGCGCCGGCTGGCTGGTGGCCACCAGGTCTCCGCCCATGGCGCGTGCCAGGTCGCGCGCGATGGTGAGCCCGAGACCGGTGCCGGCGTAACGCCGGGTGAAGGAACCATCGGCCTGGTGGAAGGCGTCGAAGATGAGCTTGAGATCCTCGGGGGCGATGCCCACGCCGGTGTCGTGCACCGCGATGCGGGCACGCCCCCGCGCGGCATTGTGCTTGGCCACCACCGTGACCGCGCCCGACTCGGTGAACTTGATGGCGTTGCCCACCAGGTTGTGCAGCACCTGGCGCAGGCGCGCGGGGTCGCCATGCACCAGGCAGGGCCGCGGCATGTGCAGCCGGGTGTTGAGCGACAAGCCGGCCTCGTAGGCCGATGCCAGCGACAGCGAGACGACCTCGTCGACCAGGGCCGCGAGGTCGAACACCTTCGACTGCAGGCGCACCTGGCCGGCCTCCAGCTTGGAGAAATCGAGCACGTCGTTGATGAGGATGAGCAGGTGCTGGCCCGCGCGCTCGATCAGCGCGAGCCGCTCGTTGCCGGGGTCGGCCTCGCGCAGGCCGCGGGTGAGGCCGAGGATGCCATGCAGCGGCGTGCGCATCTCATGGCTCATGGTGGCGAGGAACTGGCCCTTCACGCTGCTCTGGCGCTGGGCCAGGCGCAGCGCCTCGGCCCGCTCCTCGGCGATCTGGTCGGTGGTCAAGCGCAGCTTGAGGAGTTCGCGGATGCGGCGCTCCGCGCCACGCGCCTCGAACAGCACCATGACGGTGAACATCGCCAGGCCGGCACTGACATACCAGCCCGCCCGGCCGCCGTACAGCAGCTCGTACAGGGCGATGGGCAGCAGCATGCTGACCACGAACGCCGCGCTGGCACGCCAGCTCGGCTGCAGCGTGAAGGAGCCGACCGCCGCCACGCCGACCAGCGCAGTGAGCACCAACGCCGAGACATCGGGAATGTTCAGCGGAATCAGCAACAGCCCGACCAGGCCCCAGACCAGGCCGTCCACGCCCAGGGACAGGACGAAGGCGTGGCGCCAGGCCGAGGTGTTTCGGCCGCTGCTGCGGAAGAACCGCAGGCTGAAAAGCAGGCGCACGGCGGACACGCAGAAACGCAGCGCGAACCAGCCCCACAGCAGGTCGTTGCGCACATGCGGCACCAGCCCCAGGGTCATCAGGAAGGCGAACACCACACCGGCGAAGCTGACGGTCTGGGCGTGGCGGAAGAGGATGTTGCTCTGGGCCTCGCTCACGCGCTGCGCCATGAAAGCATCCGGGGCTGCCTGCGACGCCGGCAGCGCTGATGCGTTATGCGTCATGAATGGACTCTCGACACCTCGACTTGACGCATGATCGGGACTGACGCCCCTTTTGGAGCCCTGAGATGCCTCTGACCAAGCCTCGTTCCTTTCCTGGACCACCTGCCGCCCCCGCACGCCCCGGCGCGCTGCGCCGCCTTCGACGGCTGGCCGGCATGGGGCTGCTGGCCTGCATGGCCCCTGCCCATGCGCAAAGTATCTCCTACCGGCTGGACCCTCACCACACCCGGATTCAGTGGGAAGTCGGCCATTTCGGCACTTCCACCCATCGCGGCCGATTTGATGACATCGAGGGCCAGATCCGCCTGGACAAGGCTTCGCGCCAGGGTGAAATCTCCATCAGCGTGGGCACCGCGTCCGTGACCAGTGGTATCCGGCCGCTGGACGGGATGCTGCGGGGCGAGCATTTTCTCCGCGCTTCCGAGCATCCGCGCGCCTGGTTCGTGGCCCGCCAGCTGCGGTTCGACGGCCCGCGGCTGGCCGAGCTGCGCGGCGAGCTGACGCTGCGCGATGTCTCGCAGCCGCTGACACTGCGCGCCACCCACTTCAACTGCTACACCCATCCGGAACTCGCACGAGAGGTGTGCGGGGGCGACTTCGAGGCCGAACTCCGGCGCAGCGACTTCGGCATCACCTACGGCCTGCCCTTTGTCGACGACCGCGTACGCTTGCTGGTCCAGGTCGAAGCCATCCGGGAATGACCCCCGGGCCGCGGCCCGGATTCCCGCGACCGAGCCGGCGGACCCCATTTTTGGGACAATCCCTCATGACCTCGACCGACCTCCAAGCCACCATCGCCCGCATGGGCGCAGCCGCGCGTGCCGCCAGCACCCGCATGGCCGCCGCCTCCACCACCGCCAAGAACAACGCCCTGCTCGCGCTGGCGCGCCTGCTGCGCGACGACAGCCCGGCCCTGGCCGCCGCCAACGCGGCCGACATCCAGGCCGCCGAGGCCGCCGGCCTCGCCGCGCCCATGGTCGACCGCCTGCGCCTGACCGACAAGGTGCTGGCCACCGTGGCCGAAGGCTGCGAGCAGATCGCCGCCATGCCCGACCCGATCGGCGAGATCACCAACCTGCGGCGGCGTCCGAGCGGCATCAGCGTCGGCCAGATGCGGGTGCCGCTGGGCGTCTTCGGCATGATCTACGAGAGCCGGCCCAACGTGACCATCGAGGCCGCCTCGCTGGCCATCAAGAGCGGCAATGCCTGCATCCTGCGCGGCGGCTCCGAGGCCCTGCACTCCAACCTGGCGCTGTGGAAACTGGTGCAGGCCGCCCTGTCCGAAGCCGGCCTGCCGCCGGACGCCGTGCAACTGGTGCAGACCACCGACCGCGCCGCCGTGGGCTTCCTGATCGCCTCGAACGAGTCGGTCGACGTCATCATCCCGCGCGGCGGCAAGGGGCTGATCGAGCGCATCAGCCGCGAGGCGAAGGTGCCGGTCATCAAGCACCTGGACGGCAACTGCCACGTCTATGTCGATGCCAGCGCCGAACTCGCGCTGGCGCTGCGTGTCACCGACAACGCCAAGACGCAGAAGTACAGCCCCTGCAACGCGGCCGAATCCCTGCTGGTGCACGAGGCCATCGCCGCGCGTTTCCTGCCCGAGATCGGCGCCGTCTTCGCGGCCAAGGGCGTCGAGATGCGCACCGACGCGCGCGCCCGGGCCTGGCTGCACAGCGTGCCCGGCGTGCGCCTGGCCGAGGCCAGCGAACAGGACTGGTCCGAGGAGTACCTCGCGCCGGTCATCAGCGTGAAGGTCGTGGCCGACCTGGACGAGGCCATCGCGCACATCAACCGCTACGGCTCGCATCACACCGACGCCATCCTCACCGAGCACCATCCGAGCGCCATGCGCTTCCTGCGCGAGGTCGATTCGGCCAGCGTGATGGTGAATGCGAGCACCCGCTTCGCGGACGGTTTCGAGTACGGGCTGGGGGCCGAGATCGGCATCAGCACCGACAAGTTCCACGCGCGCGGCCCGGTCGGCCTGGAAGGCCTGACCTCCATGAAGTGGGTGGTGCTCGGCCAGGGCGAGGTCCGCCAGTGAACGCCGCGCGCCGTGCCCTGGTGCTGTTTTCCGGCGGCCAGGACTCCACCGCCTGCCTCGCCTGGGCGCTGGAGCACTTCGAACAGGTGGAGACCATCGGCTTCGACTACGGCCAGCGCCATGCCGTCGAGCTGGCCTGCCGCGTCGAGGTGCTGGCCCGGCTGCGGGCGCGTTTTCCGGCCTGGTCGCAGCGGCTGGGCGCCGACCACCTGCTCGACCTGTCGCTGCTGGCCCAGGTGTCCGACACCGCGCTCACCTCGGCGCGCGAGATCGAGATGAACGCGAACGGCCTGCCCAACACCTTCGTGCCTGGCCGCAACCTGCTGTTCTTCACCTTTGCCGCCACCATCGCCTACCGGCGCGGGCTCAACGTGCTGATCGGCGGCATGTGCGAGACCGACTTCTCCGGCTATCCCGACTGCCGGGACAACACCCTGAAGTCGCTGCAGGTGAGCCTGAGCCTCGGCATGGACACGCCGATGGTCATCGAGACCCCGCTGATGTGGCTGGACAAGGCGCAGACCTGGGCCTTCAGCGCCGCGCTCGGCGGCGAGCCCCTGACCGACCTGATCGTCGAACACACCCACACCTGCTACCTGGGCGAGCGCCAGCACCGCCACGCCTGGGGCTACGGCTGCGGCGAATGCCCGGCCTGCACGCTGCGCGCGCGTGGCTTCAGCGCCTGGTGCGCGACGCTGGGCGACACGCGCTTCGAAGACACCGCCCCACTGAGCACGCTCGACTGAGCGCCCCGCGGTCAGGCCGCCGGCGGGGGCCCGTCGGCCTCGCCGTCGTCCATGCCGAAGTGATAGCGCGGCCCCTGACGGGCCATGGCCAGGCTGATGCCGCCGGCCCCGCGCCGCAGCGAGGCCAGTTCGGTCGGGGTCCAGCGGCGCGTGCCGCGGGTTTCCTCGATGCAGATCACCCCCACCGCCTCGCCGTTGATCTGGAACACCGTGTCCATCAGCGCACGCACGCCGGTCTGGTCGAAGTAGGCGCGCAGGCCTTGCAGGTTGGGGTCGGCGTACACGTCGTGCGAGAGGTAGGCGCCGGTCTTGAGCAAGGCCTCGAAATACTCGCCGTAGTCGTTCTCCAGCAGCTCGGCGCCCACGGCGCCGGACCCGCTGTCGGGCGAGTACAGGCCCACGCAACGCAGGCGACGGCCGTCGATGGCTTCGACCAGGTACCAGAGGCTGGCCCGGGTGCCGGCGAACATGTCGCTCAGGCCTCGGCACACCTCCGAGCGGAATTCGTTCAGGTTCAGGCGCGAATCGCTCAAGGCGCTGGCCAGCTGGCGCATCGTCACCAGGAAACTGTCCTGGCGTGACTCCAATGTATTCATGTTCCGCTCCAGCCGATTCACGCAAGACCTGCGAAGGCTGGGTGAATTGTCAAGCAGCGCCGGGCCGCACGCACGGCCGATCAAGCGGGTGTTCGTGGCATTGTTCTCGGAGCCGATGCCGCCTCGCACGGGCCGCCGGAGGCCGACGCGCACCGGAGGCCCGGGGTGTCGTAGAGTGCAGGCGCGCGCAGCGAACCCAGCGCGCCGTCGCCCCCAGGATCCCGAGGAACCGCCCTTGACTGCTCCACAGATCGTCATCAGCCTCGTCGCTGCCGTCCTGCTCTTCTGGTCGGTGGGCGCCTACAACCGACTGGTCGGCCTGCGCAACGTCATCGGCAAGGCCTTCGCCCAGGTCGATGCCCAGATCAAGCGCCGGCACGAGCTGATGCCGCTGCTGGCCGAAGCGGCCCGGCCGCATGCCGGCCTGGAGGCCGACACGCTGGAGGCCGCCTGCGCCGCCTGCCGCCAGGCCCGGGCGGCACTCGATCTGGCCCGCGCCCGTCCCTGCGCCTTCGGTGCGGTGTCCAGCCTGTCCCTGGCCGAGCATGTCGTCGACGCCACCCGGGCGCGCCTGCTCGACGCGCTGCAAGCGGCTGCCGGCGCGAACGCCGACCCGGCGCTGGGCGAGCTGGTCGCGGAGCTGAACGCGACCGACCACAAACTCGCCTATGCCCGCCAGGTGTTCAACGACGCGGTGGACGACTACAACCAGGCGGCCCGTCAGTTTCCGACCCGGCTGCTGTCCACGCTCTACGGCTTCCGGGAAGCCGCGCCCCTGCAGGCCACGCCGCCCGCGCCTGCGCGCAACACTTGAACACGGCCGGTCCCTTCGGCTTCGCCTATCCTCCGCCCATGGCTCCCTCCGCAGTACCCGACGCAGCCGAACGCGAGGCCGCAAGACACCTGGCCGGCCCGCGCAGCCCCTCCGAACTGCGTGCCGCGGTCCTGGCCCTGCTGCTGACCCCCGGCAGCCAGCGCGAGCGGCGCGCCTGGCAGGACGAGACCCGCGGCCTGAGCACCGCCCGGGTGCTGTACGAGCACGTCGGGCGGCTGGGCCCGGCGCTGCGCCTGCCTTGCCTCGAACAATGCCTGGCCCAGCTGGCCAAGACCCCGCTGAGCGACCGGCAGGCGCTGCTCGAGGCCGCGCGCCGGGTGATGTCGGCCGATGGGCAGGTGCGCCCCATCGACCGCTTGCACTGGCTGGTGCTGCGGCATCGCCTGGGCGACCCCATGCCCCAGGCGTCGACCCCGAGCGCCCACAACGACATGTCGCAGCTGTCGCTGCACAGCTTGCGCGAGGCCGGCCGTGTCACCGCCTACCTGTCGCGGCTGGTCCCGGGGACCGGCGCGGCCGCCGGCGAAGCCTGGTACGGCGCGGTGATGCGGCCGTGGCTGCCGCCGCACCTGCTGCCGCCCTGCCAGGCGCCCGATGCCGACGGCCTCGCCAATGCACTGGCCGAGCTGCAGTCGCTGCCCCTGATGCTGCGCCCCCTGCTGGCACGCGCCTGGCTGGACACGGCCGTGGCCCACAGCCCGAGGCAGCGGCTGGGCGACACGGCGGCCGACGCGCTGCGCCTGGCCATCGGGCTGCTCGACTGCCCGCTGCCGCCCGAGCTGGCCCGGCACTACATCGCGCTGCAGGGCTAGGGCCTGTTCACACTACGGAAGCCTGTGCGAACGGGCCCTAGCTTTGCCCGACGATCGACGCGGTGGCGATCAATTCGTTGAACAAAGCCATCGACACCTTGCCCGACACCGCGAAGGGGTCGAGCACCGCGGTCTCCGAATATTTCAGTAGCAGGCCCGGGTTGAGGCGCGACAGGTTCACCTGTCCCATGGCCCAGCAGGCGAAGCTGCGCTCGCCGATTTCCTCGAAACTCAGCAGCACCACCTCGGTGTGGCGCGGGTCGCGCGCGATGCGGTTGTACAGCTCGCTCACCGCCGAACGGCCGCCCTCGAGCACCTGCAGGAAGATGCCGGCCGAAAAACACAGCACCCCGGTGATGCCGGCGGCCGGGTTGTTGAGTTTCGACTTCTTCAGGATGGCCACGAGTTCATCGTGGTTCACCGTCGCGGCCGCGCGGCTTGCATACATCAGACGTACCAGCATGGTGGTGGCTCCTTTCAGGTCTTGTTGCTCAACAACGAGAGAAACTCGCGGCGCAGGCTCGAATCCTTCAGGAAGGCGCCGCGCATCACGCTGTTGGTCATCTTCGAGTCGCTGTCCTTCACCCCGCGCCAGTGCATGCAGAAGTGGTCGGCCTCCATCACGATCGCCAGGCCATCGGGCTTGACCCGGTCCTGCAATTCGTTGGCCAGCATCGTCACCGCCTCTTCCTGGATCTGCGGGCGGCTCATGATCCAGTCGCAGATGCGGGCATATTTCGACAGCCCGATCAGGTTCGAATGCTCGTTCGGCAGGATGCCGACCCACACCTTGCCCATGATCGGGCACAGATGGTGGGAACAGGCGCTGCGCACGCGGATCGGCCCGACGATCATCAGCTCGTTCAGGCGCTCGACGTTCGGGAACTCCGTCACCAGGGGCATGGGCACGTAGCGGCCGCGGAACACCTCGGTCAGGAACATCTTGGCCACCCGCTTGGCCGTTTCGTTGGTGTTGTGGTCGCTGTCGGTGTCGATCACCAGCGCGCGCAGCACCTCCTGCATCCTGGCGGCCACCTCGGCCTTCAGCTCCTCGACCTCGCCCTCGCGGATGAAGGCCGAGATGTTGTCATTGGCGTGGTACCGGCAGCCGGCCCCCACCAGCCGGTAGCGGATGCGCTCGGAGGCCTTGAGCTGCGACAGTTCTTGTTCGCTCTTGAAGATGGGGACGGTGGGCTCACCGGACATAACGATTCCTCTGGCTTGTGAGGCAGTGATTGTGACCGCCGCCGGCCGATCCTGCCGGCGGCCGGCCATCCACCCGCTTGACGCCCCGGGGACGCCGTTGAACACTCTCGCCCTGCACCGCCCGCCCCCCTTCGGAGAACCCAGACATGTCCGCCCGCCTGCCCCTGCTCGCCCTCGTCCTGGCCTGGCCCCTGGCCCCCGCCCTCGCGGCCCCCGAGCGCTTCGACATCGAGACTCACCACACCTACCCGAGCCTGGAGATGCCCCACATGGGCCTGTCGATCTGGCGCGGCAAGTTCAACAAGAGTTCCGGCACGGTGACACTCGACCGCGCCGCCCGCACCGGCACGGTCGAGATCGTGGTCGACGCGGGCAGCATCGATTTCGGCCACGACCAGATGAACCAGTTCTCGCTCGGGGCGGACTTCCTCAACGTCGCCAAATACCCGACCATGACCTACAAGGGCACCCTGGTCTTCAAGGGGGACACCCCGGCCAGCGTCGACGGCACGCTGACGCTGCTCGGCGCGACCCGTCCGGTCAAGCTGGTGTTCAACAGCTTCAAGTGCATCGAACACCCGTTCTACAAGAAGGAAGCCTGCGGCGCCGATCTCGAGGGCGACCTGAACCGGGCCGACTTCGGCATGAGCAAATATGTCGAATACGACACCGGGAAGATCCACATGCGGATCCAGGTCGAGGCCGTCCGCGCCGACTGAGGAGCCTCCGGGGGCCGGCCGCTGCACGTAGACTCCGCGGCGTGAATACCCCGACCCCCTCCCTCCCGCTGTCGCGTCTGCTGCAGCATGCCTCCCAGGCGGTGCAGGCCGTGCGCGACGGCCAGTCGCTCAACGAGGCGCTGGCACGTGTGCCGGCCGCCGCCCGCCCGGGCACCCAGGCCCTGGCTTTCCAGGTGATGCGCCACCTGGGCGGCGCGTCGGCGGTGCGCCAGCGCCTGGCGCCCAAGACGCCGCCCCCCGCGGTCGACGCCCTGCTGGTCAGCGCCATCGCCCTGCTGTGGCCCGGCGTCGAGGACGGTGCCCGCTACGCCCCGCACACCCTGGTCAACCAGGCGGTGGAGGCGGCCAAGCAAAGCCTCAAGCCCAGCGCCTCGTTCATCAATGCGGTGCTGCGCCGCTTCCTGCGCGAAGGCGAGGCCATCGTGGCCGGGCTGCAGGCCGATCCGGTCGCCGCCTGGAACCACCCGCGCTGGTGGATCGACCGCCTGAAGGCCGACTGGCCGGACGACTGGCAGGCGCTGCTGCAGGCCAACAACCAGCACCCGCCGATGACGCTGCGGGTGAACGCGCGCCGCGGCTCGGCGGCGGCCTATGTCGAGCGGCTGGCCGCCGCCGGCCTGGCCGGCGAGCTCGTCGGTCCGCATGCCGTCCAACTGAGCGCCCCCAGCCCGGTCCACCTGCTGCCCGGCTTCGCCGAGGGCGATGTCTCGGTGCAGGACGCCGCCGCCCAGCTGGCCGCCCCCTTGCTGATCGGCGACGGCCTGCCCGCCGGAGCCCGCGTGCTCGACGCCTGCGCCGCCCCGGGCGGCAAGACGGCCCATCTGCTCGAACTGGCCGAGCTCGACGTCCTCGCGCTCGACAGCGACGCCCAGCGCCTGGCCCGCGTCGACGACACCCTGGGCCGCCTCGGCCTGAGCGCCCGCACCCGGGCCGGCGACGCGCGCGAGCCCGCCGCCTGGTGGGACGCCCGCCCCTTCGACGCCATCCTGCTGGATGCGCCCTGCAGCGCCTCCGGCATCGTGCGCCGGCACCCCGACGTGCGCTGGCTGCGCCGGCCGGGCGACATCGGGCGCCTGGGGCAGATCCAGTCGGAACTGCTCGATGCCCTCTGGCCCCTGCTGAAACCGGGGGGGCGCCTGCTTTACTGCACCTGTTCGGTGTTCAAAACCGAGGGCCAGTCCGTAATCGACGCTTTTTTGCAACGCCAACCCGGTGTCACCCTGGCTCCGCACCCAGCTTCTCCCGGTCACCTGCTGCCACGGCCCGACAATCTAGGCAGTGCCCGGACGCCCACCCACGGAGCTTCCGGGGACGGCTTTTTCTATGCCCTGATGACCAAGTCCCAGCCCTGAACCTGTCGCGTGCACTGTCCTGCCTGGCTTCCTCTGCTGACCTCCCGCCTGGGCGCGGGCGCCCTGCGCGGCGCCCGCGGCTGGATGCTGGCAACCGCCTGCCTGCTGGCGCTGCTGGCCGCCTGGCCGGCGCGGGCCGACACGGTCCAGCTCAGCGGCCTTGAGCTGACACGCGGCGAAGAGGGCTTGCTGCTGAGTTTCTCGGCCAAGTTCGAACTCTCCCGGACGGTCGAGGACGCGCTGCAAAAAGGCGTTCCCCTGGTGTTCGTGGCTGAAGCCAGCGTGTTCCGCGACCGCTGGTACTGGCGGGACAAGCACATCAACACCGCGACCCGGAACTGGCGCCTCGCCTACCAACCGCTGACCCGCAAGTACCGGGTCACCTTCGGCGGGCTGAACCAGAACTACGACACCCTCGCCGACGCCCTGGCCGCACTCAGCAGTTCGGTGCACTGGAAGCTCGCCGACCCCTCGCAGCTCGACAGCGACGGCATCTACGTCGAATTCGTCTACTCGCTGGACACCTCCCAGATGCCGCGCCCGATGCAGATCGGCATCGGCGGGCAATCGGAATGGTCGTTGCGCGTCGAGCGCAGCATCCGCCTCAACTGAGGCCTTCCCCGGCGATCTTTCCTTCATGAGCAAAGCCTCCCGCTGGGCGTGGATCATCTCCCTGGTCGCCGTCATCGGCACCGGGCTGGTGCTGGTGTTCCTGCTGAGCCTGGCCACCAACAGCCGCGGCCTGTACGAGCAGCACTACATCTGGCTGTTCTGGGTCAACGTGGTGGTGGCGGGCCTGCTGGTGATGGTGATCGGCATCGCCGGCGTGCGCCTGCTGATGCGGGTGCGCCGGGGCAAGTTCGGCAGCCGGCTGCTGCTGCGCCTGGCGGCGGTGTTCGCGATGGTGGGGGTCCTCCCCGGCCTGCTGATCTACACCGTGTCCTACCAGTTCGTCGCGCGCAGCATCGAAACCTGGTTCGACCTGAAGGTGGAGGGCGCGCTGGACGCCGGCCTCAGCCTCGGCCGGGGCACACTCGACTCCCAGGTGAACGAGCTCGCCACCAAGACCCGCCTGGCGGCCGAGCGGCTGGGCGACGCCTCGCCCAACATCCCGGCGCTGGCGCTGGAGCGGCTGCGCGAGCAGCTGTCGGCCGAGGAGGTCACCCTGCTGGGCCCCAGCGGACAGGTGCTGGCCACCGCCGCGCGGGGCGCCCGCTTCGCCCCCGAACGCCCCAGCAGCGCCCAGCTGCGCCAGGCACGCGCCGTGCGGGTGATCAGCCAGCTCGAGGGGCTGGACGAAGACAGCGCCGCCGCCTCCACCAACGCGCGCATCCGGGCGCTGGCCTACATGCCCAGCACCGGCTTCGCGCTCAACGGCCAGGACCGCTTCCTGATGGTGACCCAGCCGCTGCCGGCCATGGTGGTCAGCAATGCGCTGGCGGTGCAGGCCGCCTACCGCGAATACCAGCAGCGGGCGCTGGCGCGCGACGGGCTGCGGCGCATGTACATCGGCACGCTCACGCTCACGCTCATCCTGGCGGTGTTCGGCGCGCTGCTGCTGGCCGTCACCCTGGGCAACCAGCTGGCGCGGCCCCTGCTGGTGCTGGCCGAGGGCGTGCGCCAGGTGGCGCGTGGCGACCTGACGCCCAAGCAGGTCCTGGCAGCCAGCGACGAGCTCAGCGGCCTGACCCGATCCTTCGCCGACATGACCGAACAACTGTCGGACGCCCGGGCGCTGGTGCAACGCAGCCTGGCGCAACTGGAGGCGGCGCGCACCAACCTGCAGACCATCCTGGACAACCTCACCGCCGGCGTGATCGTCTTCGACCGCGAGGGCCGCATCGACACCGTCAACCCGGGGGCCACGCGCATCCTGCGCGTGCCGGTCTCGGCCTACCGGGGCCGGCAGCTGGGGGAGGTCCCCGGCCTGCTCGAATTCGCCAGCGCCGTCGAACAGCGCTTCGCCATGCACCGCGCCAGCCCCGAGGCCGGCGAACGCGACCATTGGCAGGACGCCTTCGACCTGCTGACCGGCCCGGTCAGCGGCTCCGAACGCGACAAGACCACCTTGCTGGTACGCGGTGCCTCCATGCCCAACGACGGCCGGCTGATGGTGTTCGACGACATCACCGAGGTCGTCTCCGCGCAGCGTGCCGAGGCCTGGAGCGAAGTCGCACGCCGCCTCGCGCACGAAATCAAGAACCCGCTCACCCCGATCCAGCTCTCGGCCGAGCGGCTGCAGCACAAGCTCGAAGCCAAGCTCGAAGGCCTGGACCAGGCCATGCTGGTGCGCTCGGTGGGCACCATCGTCAACCAGGTGCAGGCGATGAAGACCCTGGTCAACGAATTCCGCGACTATGCGCGGCTGCCGGCGGCGCGCCTGGTGGCGCTCGACCTCAACGCCCTGGCGACCGAAGTGCTGGGCCTGTATGCGACGGCCCAGGAATCGGGCCGCCTGATCCCCGAACTCGCGCCCGGCCTGCCCGCCATCGTGGGCGACAGCACCCAGCTGCGCCAGGTCATCCACAACCTGGTGCAGAACGCCCTCGACGCGGTGAACGAGCGCCCGGACGGGCACGTCGTCCTGCGCACCGCGGTCACGCGCAAGGAAAACGGCGAAATGCAGACGGTGCGCCTGCAAGTGATCGACAATGGCCCCGGCTTCCCCGAGAAAGTGCTCAAACGGGCCTTCGAACCCTATGTGACCACCAAGAGCAAAGGCACCGGCCTGGGGCTCGCGGTGGTCAAGAAAATCGCCGACGAACACGGTGCACGCGTGCGTCTGGCCAACCTCCCGGCGCCTGGCCCAGACGGTCAGGGTATGGCGGGAGCGCAAGTTTCGTTATCATTTTCAAAATTAGCGCCGGCTGACGGCCCCCCTGCTGTTCCCCATACTGCTTGAGCCGCGCACCGAGGATCCATGGCCACCATTCTTGTTGTTGATGACGAACTGGGCATCCGTGCCCTGCTGTCAGAAATCCTGACCGACGAAGGTCACAGCGTCGAACTCGCCGAAAACGCGGCGCAAGCGCGTGCCTGCCGCGAGCGCGTACGCCCCGACCTGGTCCTGCTCGACATCTGGATGCCCGACGTCGACGGCATCACGCTGCTGAAGGAATGGGGCGCCGCCTCCATGCTCAACATGCCGGTGATCATGATGTCCGGGCACGGCACGATCGACACCGCCGTCGAAGCCACCAAGGTCGGCGCCTTCGCCTTCCTCGAAAAGCCCATCACCCTGCAGAAGCTGCTGCGGGCGGTCGAACAGGCGCTGACCAAACCCGCGCCGCGGGCGCCGGCCGGCAACACCAGCATCCCGGCGCTGCAACTGCCGCGCCACGACAGCCACCTCACCGTCGAGGTGGCCATGACCGGCCTGGTCAGCCAGCCCACCGGCAGCCTGCCGCTGGGGCCGCAGTCGGAACAGGTCTTCGAACTCGACCGCCCGCTGCGCGAAGCGCGCGACGCCTTCGAGAAAAGCTACTTCGAATTCCACCTGTCCAAGGAAAACGGCAGCATGACCCGCGTCGCCGAAAAGACCGGGCTGGAGCGCACCCACCTCTACCGCAAGCTCAAGCAACTGGGCGTCGATTTGTCGCGCAACAAACGCGGAAGTGGCGTGAACTGAATTTCCGGTGCTATACTGCGCGGCTTAGGCCAAGTAGCTCAGTTGGTAGAGCAGCGGATTGAAAATCCGCGTGTCGGTGGTTCGATTCCGCCCTTGGCCACCAGTCAAATCAACGGCTTAGACAGCAATGTCTAAGCCGTTGTGCTTTGTGGCGTAGCCAGAACGTAGCCTCCGAACGCATCGAGCCGATTCGCGGCCCCTTCCAGGGCCTCAGGCGCCACGTGGGCGTAGCGTTCGACCATCGCCCCCGTCTTCCACCCACCGAGCCGCTGCAGCTCGTGCGTCGGCGTCCCGGCCTGGCGGTGCCAGGTGGCGAAGGTGTGCCGCAGGTCGTGCCACTTGAAGTCCTCGATGCCGGCCCGCACCAGCGCCGCCTTGAAGGCCTTCGTGTACACGTTCACCACCGGCTCGCCCGCGTACGTGAACACCCGTTCCGGGTGCCTGCCCACCTGCTTGCGCAGGACGGACAGCGCCATCTCGTTCAAGGGCACCGAATGCGGCCGGCCGTTCTTATGCTGGCTGCCCGGAATCCAGGCGTGCTTGCGTTCCAGGTCCACGTACTTCCATTCCAGGCCCGTCACGTTCGCCTGCCGCAATCCGGTGGCCACCGCGAACACCGCCATGTCGGCGAGGTGGGGCGGCAGTTCCAGGCGCAGCCTGTCGAACTCCTGGGGCGTCAATGAGCGCACGCGCCCCTCGGACTCCCTGAACAGCTTGAATTTCGGCACCCGTTCCAGCCATTCCCAGTCATCGCAGGCGCGTTTCAGGATGGCCCGCATCAGCGCGAGGTAACGGTTGGTGGTGGCATGCGATGACACGGACTCGCGGTCGAACTTGATGCGGTCGATCAAGGTCCGGTCGATCTCTTCGAGGTATTTGCCTCCCAGGTAAGGGTCGAGCCAGCGAAGCTTTGCCTTGTCACTGTCATGCGTGGCCTTGTGCTTCGTTTCCAAGAGCCAGCGCAGGACCGCTTCTTCCCAGGTGTGTCGAGGCTTCACGCCGAGTCGTTCCTGCTCCCATCGGGCGGCGGCAAGCTGGTCGTGGACCTGCTGCGCCTGCCGCTTGTCGGCAGTCCCAGTGCTTTGCTGTAAAGGCTTCGATTCACCGCGGATGAGCGGGAGCTTGACCCACCAGAAGGGCGAGTCTTTTCGTCTGTAGAGCGACATGTGGATTTCTCCTGCAAGTCGACCACGGACACACGCAAGGTCGATTTTGTCACCAGCATTTCGAGAAGCAAGTCGTCCACGAAGACCCAGGCACGGCCGACCTTGCAGGCGGGGACGGCGCCGCAGTGCGCGAGCCGCTGCAGGGTCTTCGGGTGAACCTTCAGCAGTTGCGCGGCTTGGGCCAGGTCTAGCGTGTTCATGGCGCATGCGAATTCCGGGGCCTCAACGACCTAAGTAAACCGCTGTGATCTGCTCACGCTCGTGACCCAGCTCGCGCGAGATCGTCAAGCGGGCCTGCCGGTCGATGGCCTTCTCCTGCGGCGTCAACTGCTTGGCGTGGGGGCCACCGTCAGCCGGCGCCTTCCAGGCGGTCAACTGTTCGTAGCGTGTCTGCGCATAGGCGTGGCGCAAGCCATGCACGCGGTCGATGCCGGCCTGCGCCGTCTGGGCCTTGAAGCGATTCAACTGATCCCGGTATGACATCTCGGCCGGGATCAGGCTGCCGGCGCCTGCCAACTGCTTGGCCTCTTGCAGCAGTTCCCGCTGCGTGTCGTCGAGGATCGGAACGTCCCGCTCCTTGCCTCCCTTTGTCCAGCTCGCCTTCAGATGCAGCACGTCGCCTCGATCCGCCAGGGACGGGCGCAGCTTGATGCTTTCCTCCCGCCGCAGCCCGAAGGCTTCCTGAAGACGCAGCGACAGGGCCGTATAGGGGTCGGAGACCTTGGCCAGCTTGTCGGCGTCCAGCTCGGTGGCCTTCGAGACGTTGGTCACGTGCTTGCGGTCGGCGATGCCATAGGCCGCGTTGTCGCGAGCCACGATGTTCTGCTTGTCGATCTTCTCGGCCAGCCAGCGCAAGGTGCTCATGCGGTTCTTGAAGGTGCCCGCGCTGATGCCGTCCTCGTGCCAGCGCCCGACCAGGTGCTCGACGTGCTTGGTGCGCATGCCGGTGGCCCGCAAGTGCTGGAAGCCGCCCTCCTGCAACTGGTTGGCGATCAAGGCCAGGATGCTTTCCCGATCATGTTGGGTTGCGAACGAGCCGTCGCGGTTGCGCTTGCAGAGGTTCTTGAAGTCGTGATTGAGGTCACGCATGGCGCACCTCGTGTCGCAGAGTCATGGCCGTCTTCTCCTTCATCCATCGATCCATCGAATTCAGTCGTCGTCGGTGCCAGGGGTTCGGTAAGTGTTTCTGTCCATCCCCCACGCCGCAGCGCGGGGGAATCACAAGGGACGCGGGACACCACTCCCGTTCGTGCAAGGTTGTTGACAGCTCGCCGGCGTTGCACGCGCTATTGGCGCCGCATGCCGTGCCTGTTGGCACTACACATGCGGAGACCATTGACCCAGGGTCCAAGGGGTGTGCTTCGCACACGTCGGGGGTGATCCACTGACGGGGGATCGGGCGGCGTGCGACGGTCGGGCCGTCGCAGCGCAAGGTGGGTGCGATTCACATCACACCGTTCGACAAGGGTCGGGCCCTTGGGGCTCGAAGGTCGCGCCTTCGGAACACTCGTGTCCACCGACAGGCGACACATGGCAGCGCGTGGCGGTTGGACCGCTGTAGCGCAGAAGAAGGCGGCGCATGGAGCGCCGCCGAGGGCAAGGGGCTCGGGGCCCCGGCGCGTCGAAGGTCGAGCCTTCGATCCGCGATCACTTCGCTGCGTCACTGGTGGCGCAACGGAACCGTTGACGGGGAACCAATCAGTGGTAGAGCGTCGTCACTGTCAGCGCGGCTGCCAGTAACGACGCTGAGCGTTTGCCAGCATGGTGCCGGGGCCAGACGCTCGTCGGCGCGAACGCACGGCCGCAGGCGAAGTGCCGGCCATGCACGCAAGCGCAATGTGGTGGAGTTGCGCGGGATCGCGCAAGAGACTGCCGCCGCCGGTCAGGCCGTGCGGTGGCACTCGCAGAAGGCGTTGTACGCCGATGATCGTCCCCGGCACAGGCCGAGGACGGCGCCCTGCGGGGGCGAGGGACGCTTTCAGCCGGTTCCCAATCGAAGCGGGGGCCAGCGGAAGAAGATGCAGTTGAAAACTGCTCAGTGGCCTCGGGGACCACTCATTCCGGCGTGAACCGGAAAACTACGAGGGCGGGTAACGACCGCAACGCCTTTTCGCTCCGCGATGGAACAAGGACAAGGAGCCTTGAAAGAACCTCAATTGAACGGCGCTCAACCAGGGTCGTCAAGTGGATTTTGAGGAGGAATTCGCCAGCAATTCGGCTTCGGTCATCGTCACCAAGTCACTCGGCCGCAGCCTCAGCGGCTTGGCGAGTTTGAAAATCGTGCCCAGCGAGGGCTGGCGTTGCCCCAGCTCCAGCAGGCTGACGAAGTTGCGCTCCAAGTCGGCCTCCAGGCCCAGCGCCTCCTGCGACAAGCCTGCTTCCTTGCGGCACTTCCTGAGTACCCGACCAAAAGCTTCCGCCAATTGCAAAAGAATTCCCCCAATAGTTGGAGGAATTTCGGCGTTCGGCTAGCATTTGTCCTCACACAATAGTGTGAATATTTATGAGGATCTTGATGCTGCCACCGTTCCATGTGCGCCCAAGTCGGTGGCTGAGCCGCCCCCACCCTTGACGGTAGTGCGTGGCGGCCGGGCGGCGCTGGAACTGGAGGAGTTGATGTCCATCACGGAAGACTTCGCCAGGTTCCAGGCGATTGCCTGGCGCTTGGAGCGAGCTGCCAATACGCGGCTCCATGAGGTGCAGGCCGTGGCACCCGAGACGGCGCCCGCGCAGCCCGCCTCCGTCGCATCCACACGCGAGGCGCTGCCAGAGGTTTGAATTCCGTAGCCGCCGAGCACATGCCCTTGCGCACCGCTGGGGGCGTATAGCCGGCACTGTAGTCGCCCCTGCTTGTCTTGGCAGGGTTGGTGAGACGCTGACCTTCCCTTTTTGGAGGTATCGATGTCAAGCAGGAATCCCGACTTCACCAGCATCGTCGGCACGGTGGTAGAGGCGGTTCGCTACACCAATGTGAACCGCTATGGCTTGCCCCTGCAGCGCGCGCCGGAGCGGCGTGAGGTGTGGTTGCGCACCGTACCGGGCAACGAGGCCAAGTACGTCATCCACAGCCGGGTGTTCCCCGCCCGCATGAACCATCAGGTCATGCTGCTGCTCGACGGGCAGACCGTGCTGGCGCTGTTCAACCTCAGCACCGGCGACGCAGTGAACTACACCCGCGAAGATCCGGCCACCCTGTTCCACTGGTCAGACCTGTTCACCGCTCTGACCGTGAGCCTGGGCGCCTATCTGTTGTGGGGCGCCGTAGGGTGGCCGGTGGGGCTACTGGTCTGGGTGCCATTCTGGACTGGCTGGCTCGTGCTGCGCTGGCGCTTGCAGCGCCGGGTAGATAGTGTGCTGCACACGCTTGTCCCGAATGACATGGACGACCTGCAACGAATGATAGAGGAGGGCCGGTGACGCTGAACTTCCTCAAACCCGGCTGCAGACAGCGGTCCAGTCCGGCGTGAACCGAAAAGCTATTAATCATGGCAAGCTATGGGTTGTTTGGCGCGATTGCGCTGGAGACCACCATGAGACCCCCTAGAAATCTTGAAGGCTGAAGCCTCTCCCGTCGCGTCACTTCCTCCTTCTGAAGCAAGTCATGGCACGCATGGGTTCAGACCCTGCAGTCGAAGAGACCTCGGAACACAAAGCCGATCAGAAGGCGCCGGCATTGAAATCGGTTCCATGGCTGAAGTTTCTGGACATGATGCATGTAGGTCGCCTTCGGGCGAGACCTGCCCAGCGAGTCATTCGCTTCATCCTGACACCAAACAAGACCTTGCCGCGATTGTCGCTACATGATGGTGCTTGAAAAAAATCAAATTGATGGCGCTGAGCGCTTGGTGGGTGTATTGACGAAGATTAACAACTTTGATGACAGGCTCACGCGATGAGCTATCCGATCGTCACAATTCCACTGGATGCGAGGGAGGACACCGAACAGCTTGGCAGCAAGCCGAAGTTTTGGGTTCTGCTAAAGGATCAGCGTTGGCTCTTCAAAGAAGCCCGCCCCGGCACAGGCGAAGACTGGGCCGAAAAGGTGGCGGCCGAAGTGGCAAGAGTCACCGGCATTAGGGCAGCAACAGTCGAACTGGCGGAATATGGAGGCAGGCGCGGGTGCATCTCGCGCAACTTTGTGAATGTGGACGGCGGCCAAGCACTAGTGCATGGTAATGAGGTCTTGGCCACACGGGTAACGGGTTACGACAAAGGAAAAATCTTCAAACAGTCCGACCACACGCTAGAAAACATTGTTGCCGCAATTCGGGGGCTATTTCCGTTGGAGCATGCTGATGGGATCTTGGCTGAACTGGCCAGCTATATGGTGCTGGATGCATTGATAGGCAACACGGATCGTCACCATGAGAACTGGGGTCTTCTGCTTCAGACTCAAACCGACGTAGGCGCACACACGCTCAGCGTCGCACCGAGCTTTGATCATGCGTCATCGCTGGGAAGGGAGCTGCGCGACGAGCGTCGGCTGGAGTTGCTGGCTGGCAAGAGAGTCGGGTGGTACGTCAGCAAGGGCCGTGGTGGAATTTTTCGAGACGCTGAAGAGCGGCACGGTGAAAATCCTCTTCGATTTGTTCAGGTCGCGGCTCGAGCGTATCCTTTGTTCTTCAGCCCAGCCTTGGAACGGGTAGAAGCTATGACCTATAACGATTTTCATCAGATCATCCACCTTCTTCCAGACGAGCGAGCTTCGGCTCCTGCGAAGCAGTTCGCAGAATCCATGATTATTTCTGCACAAGCAATGTTAATTGAGATTTTGAAATGAGCACTTTGTTCGTTGCCTGGCAAGCTCCCAGTCCGACCCGGGCGTGGTTCCCGATTGGCCGCTTGGATGTATCAGCTGATCGTCGGGACTATGTATTCCGATACACCCGTGGCGCTTTGAATGCGCATAAGCGTGCAGGTTTCGAGCCTTTGATTTCCTTCCCGGAGTTCGGCCGACGATATGAGGCCGATGAACTTTTTCCCTTGTTCAAGAATCGGATTCTTGAACCTAACCGAAAGGACTTTACCGAGTATCTTCAATGGCTTGACATGGACCCTGCACATGCCGACCCCATTGAGATCCTGGGTTTAACAGGGGGCGAGCGACAAACAGACAGCTTGGAAGTTTTCCCCAAAGTTCACAAGCTGACTGATGGCACTATTCGTTTTCGATTCTTCATTCACGGACTGCGGCACGTTTCCGCTGCTGGGAGAGTTCGCGCGGAAGCGTTGACAGAAGGGGAGTCACTGCAAGTCGCTATTGAAGTTAACAACCCAGCAACGAAGTATGCTGTGCAACTGCAAACAATTGACTGCCATATGATCGGCTGGGCACCACGCTACCTCGTTGATGATCTTCGTACAGCTTTGCTGGAGAATTCGACAGTTACAGCAACTGTTCTACGCATCAACCGACTTGGAGCTCCGTTCGCTCGCCGAGTCCTGATCGAACTTTGCGGTGGCGTTCCGGCGAATTTTGAACCTATGACTTCGGACGAGTATCGGGTCGTTGTTGAATAATCATTCAACAGAATTTTGGGGCGTTTCAGCGTAATCCCTCGCAGGTCATGGAGGCTGTCCGCTGCCCCCCCGCATTGAACGCTCAATACGGACGGCGACGGTAGTCTCGGCAACGGTGGTGCGACGTCATGCGGAAGCTCTTGGCGCGGAAAAACGAATCTTCGGACCAGTCGCTGACTTCGTCCTGAATTGAGCGACCGGCAGAGTTTTTCAATAGGCCGAAAACGGAAGATCACGAAGGTCCGTTTCGCGGTGTCACCGCGCTTCAGCGCGGGCCACGCGCTCCGCAGTCGGTCTAGGCGTTCACAACGACCGGCACGGCAACCTGTGCCGCTACCTGCTGGGCTATTGGGGTGTAGAGGTCCACGACCGTTTCGGGCGCGCGAATGGTGATAATCAGACTGTATTTGGCCGGCAGGTCGTACCGCTCTTGCGCGGGACGTGTGCGCCACCATCCATTCGACGGATAGACCGCTATGAAGCCCCGGTTGGCGAGGTCAGCTGCGTTGCCGCGCCAGATGTCTTGGTGTAGTGAACCGCGATGTCGAAAGTTATCGCCCAGGACCCAGTTGGAGTCGGCCGGCGGCGCAGCGCGTCCGGCCTCTTCAGAGATCACGGCGGCATTGATACGCGCCTGAAAGTCCTCGACCGACTCAAGCGGCCGACGGACTGCAAAGCGCAGGCGATGCGATGGATAGTGGTACTTGGACGAACTGCCACGGGCAGAGGGATTGGGCTCGACAAAGTACGACAGCGTCACGCGCATCTCGACCTGCGTGTTTTGCAGCGCCTCCAGCTGCTCTTTGGGCCAAGGCAGGGCGTGGAAGTTCATGTCTCGAGACTTGACGACACTCCCTTCCTTTTTGTACGGGTGCACCTCGTCTTCCACTACCAACGACAACGAGTTGCCGACGCTCCACAATGCCCGCTCCAGGCTGGGTACACCCCAGCCGCAGTGGCGAATCAACGTGGCGTACTCCTGCTTGGTGCGCCGGGCGCCGTTCGGCGGGTACATCTGCAGCATCGGCTCGGTCCACTCCGCCGAGGTCACGATCAATGCGCGGACCGTCTCCGGCCGCAGCGCCGGGTAGGCCGCCATGATCTGGGCCGCCATTCGCGAGCACAGTGCCGACGCGGCGCTGGTGGCATTGGTGGTCCAGAAGACCCGGGTCAGGGGACGGTTGTTCGTGGTGAGCAATTCGAGGCTGGCGAAGGTGTCAGTATTCACGCCGTCGGTGGCAGCATTGCCGCCTTCGAACACGACGTCGGGCTTGAGCGGCCAGGCGCGCTCATTCCATCCGAACGAGCTTGACGTGAACGGGCTCAGCGCTCCGCTCGTCGCGACGGGAATGAAGTGCGCGGCCCCTGGCTCGGTGACGGCGGTCTTCTCGGTGAAGGCGCCGACCGTCAGCGCGTTCCAGGACTGACCGGGGTCGTGGACCAGGTTGAGCGACAGGCTGTTGGGGTACTGGGCCCAGTGTGCTCGGTCATGCGTGTTCCCTGCCGACAGCACAAAGAGGCGAGGAAAGGAGCCCTCGCCAATGTCGTCGGACGCCAGCGAATCGACGGTCGACGACCATGCCGATGGGCGCCCGAAATCCCGGTAGTCGGAGGCCGTCACGGCTGATGAGAAGACGCGCCTTCTTTGACCGAACTGCGCTTCAGGTATGGTGACAGCGTCCAGGAACAGGCGCGCGTGGTGCTTGTCGTCACCCACGTTTGCGTCTTGGTTTGGCGTCAGCTTGACGGACTCGATGCGATGAGAAACAGCGATCGCGCTGGCCGATGCCAGCGCGGAATGCAGGTCACCGTAGCCAACCAAGCCGGCCAGTCCGGTGCCATGGTTCGCGATGTCGTCCGTCCCCCACGCCGCATTGACGGTGTGCAGGTCGGCGGGGTCCATTAGCGGCTGCAGCAGCGGGTGGCTGCGATTGACGCCCGAGTCGAGCAGGCAGACGCGCGGGACTTCGTCGCCCGTACCAGGCGGCTGAAGCCGGGCCATCAGATCGGCACTCCACTGTTGCTGTTCGGCGGCGCCCATGCCAACGAAGAACTCTGCGGTGTCTTTTGCTCGCCGCAGCTCAGCCACGCAGTTGAGCGCCATCACACACTGGGAAAGCTGCTGCTGCGATCCGTACATGACGACCACAGATCGCTCGGGAAAGTCGACCACTGCGTCACTGACTTGGCACTGAGACATCGCTGCCAAACGACGGAAGTCATCGACGGCGGACACGTCAGCATCCCTGCCGCGCCGCACCCAAACCTCCCACCAGAACGCCTCTTCGGGATTGGCGGGCAGCAAGTCGGGCGCGTCAGTCCACAGGCCCTGGATAGCAGCCGCCCGAATGCTGCCGATAGTGTTCAGTAGCCTCTTGTTGTCTCTGGCGTTGCCGTTGCGGTCTGTCTTCTCTTCGAGATACTCCGTGACTAGACGTTCGAAGTGCTGAAGCTGACCGTCGGGCACGAACACGTTGGCGAGAACGGTCTTATTGTCGCGCTCTTGTACGCTGAGCAGCTCGATGCCCTTGCCCTTGCCTTCCGCGGCCAGGCGCTCGAACGCCAAGTCGGCGTCCGGTCTGGAGAGAAACTGGATTTGGAGGCCAAGGCCAGATTCGAGTCCGATCTCCTCCTGGCGCTGACGTGCCGCGTCGGCTAACGGCTTCAAAGTCTGCAGTTGTCCACGCAGGGCAGCGCCATGTTGTGCTCGATCGAGCTGCGGCAGTACCGCCTTCTTGCCACCCCTTGGCGAATGAGCCGTGAAGGGCTTCGCCTCGGACGTGTTCTGCAGTACGAAATGCGGTTGCTTATCGGGTATTTGGTCCGGCATGGTTCGGCGCGTGCATACTGTTCTTTGCGAGCTTCGCATTGATGAAGCGGCGTTCCTCTAACGCACGTCCCAGCTCAGCTCGTTGCACTTTCGTCTGGTCATGCATGATCGCATCCTTGATGGAAGCGTCTACCGCACGACATATCTCTGCGTAGCTCAAGCCCTCGGCTTGCTCAACCAAGCCATCCTTCTTGAAAGGCTTGGGAGCGAATTGGCCGAGACGAGAGCGAATTAGTGCCAGTGCCTGTTCGGACGTGGGTAGGTGGTACTCCACCACGTCATCAAATCGCCTGAACAGCGCGTAATCGAGAACTTCGGGGTGGTTGGTTGCCGCAATGATCAAGCTATTCGACTGATCGTTTTCGATCATCTGCAGAAAACTGTTCAGGACACGACGAATCTCGCCCACGTCGTTGGCTAGTCCCCGCTGCGATCCAATGGCGTCAAACTCGTCGAAAAAGTAAACCCCCCGGATATCGGTTATCGCGTCGAAAACCTGTCGCAGCTTCGCGGCGGTTTCGCCCATGAACTTGGTAATCAGGGAATCGAGTCGGACCAGAAAGAGTGGGATACCAAGTTCGCCGGCCAAGGCGGCGGCGGTCATGGTCTTGCCTGTACCCGGCGGCCCCACAAGCAACAGCTTGCGGCGCGGTGAGAGCCCATGCTCTTTGATCCGCGCCAGTTGCCGCTGCTCCTTGACCACCCGCTGAAGCTGGTTTGAAGCCACTTCGTCGAGGACCATGTCCCCCAGCCGGTTCGCCGGGTGGCTCACCGTCAGCAGGTTCGCTAGTTCCCCGCGAGGCTTGGTAACACTTCCGATGGCAACGAGCTTGCCCGTCGCGTCCTGGCCGATGCGGCTCTTGGCGGCATCGATCATCTGGCGCAGTTCCTCTGCCAGCTTGCCGTGACCCAGCTTGGCCTCATGCGCTGCGACCTGCATCGCGACAGACAAAAAGTGTCCATCATCGCGACTGATGTGCGACTTGATGAGAGCCTTGAGCTGTTCGGAGCTAGCCACGGGGACGCCTGGAATCGTTGAAGTTGGTGTGCGAAAGAATTATCGCTTGATGGTAGTCCCGATCTCGCAATTTTGACCCCTGTCGTGAGCTGTCTCCCTGCCCGCCAAGAGTCACCTCATGGAATTCAGCGCCGCGATCCTTCGCGGCAAACAGACGGATCTCACCCCAATTCAACCGCTCGAACGGTCAGCGGCAGCTTTGATGCGTCAAGTTCGGCAGTGTGAGTGACAGCAACCGCCGCATACTGGTCGCCCGAGGAGCAAGCCTGGACTTCCGCTCCGGGTCGCGAACAGCCATTCGCTTGGCAGGCGCCAGTCCGCCTTTGCCCATGCATCCCTAGTGGAGATAGCCAAAATATAGCTTCGATGACAGGATTAAATCTTACTGCCACGTGCTGGAGACTCTCATGCGCACCACTCAACAATTCAGCATCACCTTGCCCAACGAGATGGCGGATGCGGTGAAGTCGAAGGTCGCTACCGGTGAGTACGCGACGGAGAGCGAGGTGATTCGTGACGAGCTGCGTGTCTTGATGGCGCGAGATCGTGCCGTCGAAAGCTGGTTGCGCGGAGAGGTTGCTGAAACCTATGACGCCCTGAAGGCTGACCGCGCGCAGGTGGTGTCCGCCAGCAAGGTGCGGGCGCGGCTGGCGGCTGCGCACGAAAAGGCCACCGTAGCCGCGAAGGCTTGAAAGGGTGGCGAGCTACACCGTAGAGTTTTCGCTCAAGACAGTTAGCCAGATCGAGGCGCTGTACGAGTACATCGCGGCCGAGGCTTCGCCGCTCGTGGCCCACAACGCTATACCGAAGCCATCATTGACTACTGCGAGGGGATGCAGACATTCCCGCATCGAGGAACCCTGCGAGACGATGTTCGCCCAGGCCTTCGCGTCACGAACTACAAGGGCAGCGCGGTGATCGCATTCGCCGTGGGCGATGCGGCCATGGTTGTCTCGATCGTCGGCGTGTACTACGGTGGCCAGGGCTACGAATCGGTTCTACAGGTTCAGCGGGACGACTGACCGAAAGCGCGCGTGATGCCGCCGCTTGAACGGCGGCACCCTGACGGCGCCAAGCGCGTAGCCAAAACGTAGCTACGTTGGGCAGATCGACACCCTTCAACGCCCTGATACGCCCCCCTCATCCCAGGCGTGTGCCCTGTGGTCCGGGTTGTGATGGATTCGGAAGGCGCTTGAAAATCCGCGTGTCGGTGGTTCGATTCCGCCCTTGGCCACCAGATCGTCACAAGAAGCCCCGTACAGTTCGCTGTCCGGGGCTTCTCTGCATTTCAGCCAGCTCTTCTACAAGGAGGCGCTCGTCTTCAGGCAGATCAATCGGTTGTCCTGCCAGTCGCTTCTGCTTCAGATGGACGTGATCGGTCAGCTGATCACTGGCGTGTACCGTCGGGATGCCGCTCGCACGACTTCCTTTTGCGCCTGAAGCTCGGCGTCTGACGATGGATCGGCAAGTCAATGCTGGCTTGCGAGTCGATTCGCAGCGTCCTGCAGGCCATCGAGGATGCTGTCGGCCACCGACATCGGAAAGCCCTCGGGCAGCGCGGCGCGCACGGTGGCTATGACCTGGGGGGTGCGTGCGGCAACATCGTCGATCATGACCTGGACCCGCCGGCCACCGTCGGTCACCACGCCGTGGCGCGCACCCAGCGCCAGCCAGTGTCGACGCAGGATGTCCCGCATCTTCCAGTGCGCATTCTTGGTACGCACTGCCATCGCCATCCTGGCCTTGAAGGGAGAAATCTTCCCTGGCCCCTCCCCCAACACCGGATAGGCCGACAGCACGTCGTAGAACGGCGTGAGCTGGTAACGCCCGCCAGGCCGCAGGAACAGGCTGAAGTTCTTCGCGTGGCCGTCGGTGGCGCACAGCATCCAGAAGAGCAGCTGAGCCTTGAAGAAGTCATGCCTGTCCTGCTCGCGCATCGTGGAGCCGTCCAGCACGTCGAGAATGCGATCGATACCCGGCCCGCCGTCTGCTTCATACTTCGCTTCGGGCGGCACCCCCGTGGCCTGGCACATGTCCTCCTGCGGCAGCCGAATGAGCCGGCTGTCCCCCGATGGGTGCTTCCACCAGATGCGGTCAAAGCGCTCGACCACCAAGGCCTTGACGTCCTCGAATTGCATGGGCTGGCAGGCCGCCACGGGCAGCCCGAACTCTTTCAGGATCAGTGCGCACAGCCACTCGTTCTCCACCGAGTCACGCATGTCCAGCTTCATGCCTCCGATCAATCCGAGGGGCAGCTTGAAGATGTGCGTGGTGGGCGTGCCGCCTCGCGGCAGACACCACTGGCCATCGCGCAACAGCAGGGCCGTCTTCTCCTGGGCAACCAGAATACTCATTTAAAGCTGTAAATGCAAAAAACAGCTTGTAGTCTGTGCAGTGGCTCGGAACCTGGCATTGGAGCGCGGCAGATCAACAGCCCGCCGGTTCCGCCTTTCCGGGGATGGCTCTGCCGGCCTTCGTGTGCACATTCGCCACCGGCTCGCCCCCGTAGGTGAAGACGCATTCCGGATGTCTTAGCAGAACGAAGCCTCACGAAGGCAGGCCACCACGGGCCAGCAGCACCCGGAGCGATTCGCCCGCTCCCGAAAGCGCTTGTTGTCCCCTTTGAGCTTGCATGGCTCACGTCATGAGCCATGCACCGCCGACACTGTGTCGACCCGATTCCGGTCACATGGGCGGGGCGAAGGGCATCGGCCCCAAGCAAACTTTCACGAGGACTTTTTATGAAGATGAGGAATGTTCTGCACCTGCTCGCCAGTGGCCTGGCGTGCTGGCTGTACGCCACCCCGGCCATGTCGGCCGGCTGGACCCTGACCGACCTGGGCACCCTGGGGGGCGCCACCAGCGAGGCCAACGGCCTCAACAACGCGGGCCAGGTGGTGGGCCATGCGGAGGCTGCCGATGGCGCGCGCTACCCGGTGATCTGGAGCGGCGGTGTGGCCAGGCCGCTCAGCACACGCCAGGGGGGAGCGCTGGCCCTCAGTGCGGGCGGCGTCGCGGCGGGCAACGTGCTGAGCGCCAGCGGCCAGCGGCTCGCCGCCACCCTGCTGAGCGGCGGCAATGCCTATGACCTGGGAACCTTCGGCGGCAGCTTCAGCTACGCCGTGGCTGTCAATGACAGCGGGCAGGTGGTCGGTTACGCGCGAACGCCCGATGAGAAGGACCATGCCTTTCTCGCCACGGCGTCCGGCATGGTGGACCTGGGCACCTACGGCGGCCTGTACAGCTATGCCTATGGCCTCAACCAGGCCGGGCTTGTCGTGGGCAGCGCTTTCGACGCGTCGGGGACGCCGCGATGTTTCCTGTCCACGGGCGGCGGGCTGATCGATCCGGGCACGCTGGGTGGCCGCGCCTGCAATGCGCTGGCCGTCAACGACGCGGGGCAGGTCACCGGCAGCAGCGCCACGAGTGCCGGAGTCGGCCACGCCTTCGTGTACGACAGCCGCGGCATGGTCGACCTGGGCACGCTGGGCGGCAGAAGCAGCGCGGGCCTGGCGATCAACCGGCGCGGCCAGGTGGTGGGTGCGTCGCGCACGGCGGCGAACCAGCAGCATGCCTTTTTTCATGACGGCACCCGCATGATCGATCTGGGCACCCTGGACGGCACCAGCAGCACGGCCACGGGCGTCAATGCGTCGGGGCAGGTGGTCGGCAACTCCACGCTGGCCGACGGGCGCAAGCAACCGTTCCTGTTTGCCAACGGTGTGATGCTCAACGTGAACACCCTGGCGCCGGGCTTGTCGAATGTCGAGCCCACCCGCATCTATCTCAACGACGCGGGCCAGATTGCGGGGACCGGCACCATCGGCGGCAAGCAACGCGCCTTCCTGCTCACACCCACGCCTTGAGGCACTGCGGGCTAGGTGCTTGGTCCCGGGACATCCGCCAAGACCGGAAGCGCAAGCATGCCTTACGAGGCACATGCCCGTCTTATGACTCATAAGGCATTTCTTGCAAAAATGCCACGGAAGGCATAAGCTGCGCAGATGGATCATCCCATCCAATCCCCCGGCCAGCTCTCCAGCCACCTGCGGGCCCTGCGCAAGGCGCGCGGCCTGAGCCAGGCGCAGCTGGGTGCCGTGCTGGGCGTCGGGCAGACACGGGTCACGCGCATCGAGCACGATCCGACGGCGATCAGCGTGGAGCAGTTCCTCGACATCCTCAACGCGCTGGGGGTGCAGATGGTGCTGCGCCCCACCCGCGCCGAGGTCACCGCCGTCGATGTGCCCGGGGCCTCGCGCACTGCCGCTACCGGCGCGGCGGCAAGGAAACGCAGGCCTTCGGACGAACCCTGGTAGCGCCTCGCAGTGGCCGAACTCCATATCTGGATGAACGGGCTGCCGGTGGGCGTATGGACCACGCTGCGCACCGGCACACCGGTCCTGCGCTACCACGAGACCTGGGCGCGCTCCGACGAGGGGCGGGCGCTGTCGCTGTCCCTGCCGTTCACCGCCGGCCTGGAACACCGTGGTGACGCAGTCACCCACTACTTCGACAACCTGCTGCCCGACAGCGCCGACATCCGGCGCCGGCTGCGGCGACGCTTCCACGCTCGATCGGACGACGCGTTCGGCTTGCTCACGGCCATCGGGCGCGACTGCGCGGGTGCGGTGCAACTGCTGCCGCCGGGAACCGAACCCAAGGGCTGGGACCGCATCGACGCCGAGCCGCTGAAGGACCGTGACGTCGAGACCATCCTGGCATCGGTCACGTCGGATGCCCCGCTCGGCCAGCGTGATGGAGACGATTTCCGCATCTCGATCGCCGGTGCCCAGGAGAAGACGGCGCTCCTGCGCATGGGCGGCAAGTGGTACCGCCCGCAGGGCGCGACGCCGACGACGCACATCCTCAAGCTGCCCCTGGGCCTCGTAGGCAACATGCGGGTCGACATGACCGGTTCGGTGGAGAACGAATGGCTGTGCGCCCGGATCATGTCGGCGCTGGGTATCGAGATGGCCCAGACGGAGATGGCCACCTTCGGAGAGTCGAAGGCACTCGTCGTGACACGCTTCGACCGCCACTGGCAGGGCATCGCCTCCGATGCTGAGCAGAAGGCCGGGTTCAAGCCGACCGAAGGGACTTGGATTGCACGCTTGCCCCAAGAAGACTTCTGCCAGGCGCTGGGCATCGCACCGGATCGCAAGTACCAGTCGGACGGGGGCCCCTCGGTGCAGGACTGTCTGCGGGTGCTCGGCGCGAGCGAATACGCCGCCGAAGACCGGACCCTCTTCGCGTTGGCGCAGCTCGCCTTTTGGCTGCTGGCGGCCACCGATGGCCACGCCAAGAATTTCTCCCTCCGGCACCGGCGCAAAGGGCGTTTCAGCCTGACGCCGCTCTACGACGTGCTGTCCGCGTGGCCCATCATCGGGGACGGGCCGAACCTCGTCGCCTACCAGCGCGCCAAGCTGGCCATGGCCATCCACGGCGAACGAAATGCCCACTACCGGCTGCGCGACATCCAGCTTCGCCACTGGCAGCGCCTGGCCGCCCATTGCGGCCCCGGCGTGTGGAAGCGGATGAAAGCCATGGTCGACAGCGTGGACAGAGCGCTCGACATCATCGCGAACACGCTGCCGGCAGGTTTTCCGGCGAGAACCTGGGAATCGGTCACCGCCGGCATGCGACGGCATGCCCAGCTGTTCCAGCGCGCCGTGAAAGCCGCGGGAGCCTGAGCATGAAGAAAACCCAGGCTTGGACTGACAAGGAGCGCCCCCGACCTCCCCGGGGCTCGCCGGAGCACGGCTACCTGTCCATGCCGTTCGCCGGCGACCCCGAGCTGTCGATGCGACTCGGCGCCACCCCGTCGCATCCGCAAAAGACCAGGAGATTCATCAGATGAATGCCATGATCCCGACCGCGCACCGCGCAACGTCCCCAGCCCTTCATTCCACCCGGCTCCCATGAAACAAGTCACTCCCGAAGCATTCATCGATCTCCTCCAATCCAGGGGCAGTGCCGCCCTGCAGGCCCAGCTCGCGCGCTTTGATCTGGACATGGCGCTCGGCGGGCACGACGAGAGTTGCTACGTCATCGACGGCGGGCTCTCGCTGGAAGGCGACTGGCAGCCGCCGGCCGCCAACCTGATCGTCATGGGCCCGCTGGCCTCGTCGGGTTTCGTCCATGCGCAATGCGCCGACGAAGACTTCGACGAGGGCGGATCGCTGTGGGTGCTCGGCGACCTCGACTGCCGGCACTTCGCCAACGACTACGGGAAATCCGTCTTCGTCGACGGGAACATGAAGGTCTCGGAGATCGCCGTCAACGCCTTCCAGGACGCCAGCCTCGTCGTCACGGGAGATTTCAAGGCCCGCTACTTCTATGGCATCGACATCTGGGTGGAGGCCGGCGGACGCATCGAGATGGAGTACGGCGAGGGCTACGGCCTGCCGATCGGCTACACGGAGGCCGCCGCGCAAGCCGTCGATCCGGAACACGACAAGGACACCTCGCTGGCGCTCCTAGGGGTGCCCGACGGGCGGGCGCAGGATGCCCTGGTTGAAAGAATCCGGCGGCAGGAACGTTTTTTCCAAACCCCCTGAGCAGCGCTCGTCACGCCGCGCCGGCCTGCGGCGGGCCCGGCCCCGTCAAGGCACGGCGGCCCGCACCGCATCGTCCACCGTGTCGAGCAGCACGAACTCCATCGCCTCGCGCACCGAGGGCGGCACGTCGCGCAAGTCCTTCTCGTTGCGCGACGGGATCATCACCCGGGCCAGCCCGGCACGCTGCGCGGCCAGCGCCTTGTCCTTGATGCCGCCGACCGGCAGCACCAGTCCACGCAGGCTGATCTCGCCGGTCATCGCCACCTCGTGCTGCACCGCCCGCTGGGTGAACAGGGAGGACAGGGCGATGAACATCGCCACGCCGGCACTCGGCCCGTCCTTGGGGATGGCGCCGGCCGGCACGTGCAGGTGCACGTCCACCCCGTCGAACGAGGCGTCGTCTATGCCGAGCCGGGCGGCACGCGACTTGACCAGGGTCAGGGCCGCCTGCGCGCTCTCCTTCATCACCTCGCCCAGCTGCCCGGTGAGGATGAGCTTGCCGCTGCCCCGCACCCGGGTGGCCTCGATGAAGAGGATGTCGCCGCCGAACGGTGTCCAGGCCAGGCCGGTCGCCACGCCGGGCAGGCCGCTGCGCAAGGCCACCTCGTGCTCGAACTTCGCCGGGCCGACGATGTTGTCGAGATCGGCGACGTCGATGCGCACCGCCTCCTGTGCCCCCGCCGCGACCTCCATGGCGGCATGGCGCATGACGCGGCCGATCTCGCGTTCGAGCTGGCGCACGCCGGCTTCGCGGGTGTAGTCGGCCACCAGGCTGCGCAGGGCGGGGTCGGTGATCTCGCACAGGTCCGCACTCAGGCCGTTGGCTTCGCGCTGGCGCGGCATCAGGTAGGTGCGGGCGATCTGCAGCTTTTCCTCCAGGGTGTAGCCGGGCAGCTCGATCACCTCCATGCGGTCGCGCACCGGGCCGGGCACGTTGTCGATGACGTTGGCCGTGGTGACGAAGACCACCCGGCTGAGGTCGAAGGGCACGCCGAGGTAGTTGTCGCGGAAGCTGGAGTTCTGCTCGGGATCGAGCACCTCGAGCAGCGCGGCCGACGGGTCTCCCTGCAGGCTGGCCGACACCTTGTCCACCTCGTCGAGCATCATGACGCAGTCGCGCGCCCCGGCCTTGCGCAGGCTTTGCACGATGATGCCCGGCATGGCGCCGATGTAGGTGCGGCGGTGGCCGCGGATTTCCGCCTCGTCGTGCACGCCCCCCAGCGACACGCGGGCGAACGGCCGCTGCATCGCCCGCGCGATGCTTTGCCCGAGCGAGGTCTTGCCCACGCCCGGAGGGCCGACAAAGCACAGGATGGGGGCCCGCCCGTTCGGATTGAGCTTTTTCACCGCCAGGAATTCGAGGATGCGCTGCTTGACTTTCTCGAGGCCGAAATGGTCGGCCTCCAGCGTGCGGCGCGCGGCGCCGAGGTCGATGACCAGCGGCGCCGGGTCGCGCCAGGGCAGCTCGGTCATCCACTCGAGGTAGGTGCGCAGCATCGAGCCCTCGGCGCCGCCGTCGGACATGCGCTGCAGCCGCCCCAGTTCCTTGCGCGCCTGGGCCTCGATGTCGGGCGGCATGCCGGCGTCCGCGATGGCCTTGTCGAGCTGGGCGACGTCGTCGCCGCCGGCGTCGCCCTCGCCCAGCTCCTTCTGGATCGCCTTCAGCTGCTCGCGCAACAGGAACTTGCGTTGCCGGTCGTCGAGCTGCTCCTTGGTGCGTTCACCGATCTCCTGCGACAGGCGAAGCACCTCGATGCGGTGCGACAACATGCCCAGCACCTTCTGCAGGCGCTGCTCCACGCCCAGCGTTTCCAGCAGTTGCTGCTTCTGGGCGATCTCGGCATCGATCAGGCTGGCGGTGATGTCGGCCAGGTGCGACGGCTCGCGCGTGGCCTGCAAGGCATGCGACAACTCCGCCGGCACGCCGGGCAGCAGGGACAGGATCTCGACCGCCCGCTCACGCAGCTGCATGCCCAGCGCCTCGGCCTCGGTGCTGGGCACGGGTGCCTCGTCGATGCGCTGGATCCGCGCGGCCATGAAGGGATAGCCCGGCACCAGCTCGAGCAGGCGAAAGCGTTGCAGTCCCTGGCAGACCGCATGGCGCAGCCCGTCCGCGGAACTGACCACGCGCACGATGCTGGACAAGGTGCCGATGTCGCACAGCGCGCGGCGATCGGGATCGTCGGCCAGCGGATCCTTCTGCAGCACGATGCCCACCAGCCCCTTGGCCTGCGCCGCCTGCAGCACGGCGCCGATCGACTTCTCGCGGCCCACGGTGATGGGCAGCAACACATGCGGGAACAGCACCACATTGCGCATCGGCACGATGGGGAACACATCGGCCGGCATGGGCATCCTGGGAGAGTTCGCAGCGTTCATCACGATCCTTCGCAAGAGGTAGGATGGCTCACCCGTCCCGCGCGCGCCACACTTATCCATGACACGGTCAATGTCACGCGGATTGGCAACACTAGGAACTTCGGCGCCGTGCGCCTCGCGGGCGACAGCCGGCCGGGGCGTCGGCTTGCATTGGCATGCGGGGTGCCTGCGGCATGGCGGGCGTTCCGTACGGGAAGATTCATGCCGGGACCGACCAAGGAGCATGCTCATGGACAAGCTGTTTGCGGATCGAGCCGAGGCCGGCAGCGTGCTGGCGCATGTGTTGCGCCACCTCGCCCCGCCCGATCCCGTGGTGATCGCGCTTCCCGGCGGCGGCGTGCCGGTGGCGGCCAAGGTGGCGCACTCCCTGCCGGCGCCGCTGGACCTGCTGCTGGGCCGTGACATCGCGGCGCCCGACCGGCCCGCACTGACCGTCGCCTCGGTGTTCGACGGTGCCTGGCCCGACATCGTGCTCGACGACGAGGCGATGACGGAAAGCGGCGCCACCGCCGAATACGTGCAGGAAATGGTCCCCGGGGCCTTGCACGAACTCGCGCGGCGGCGCCGGCGCCTGCTCGGCAGCCGCCGGCCGCTGCCGCTGCAGGGCCACACGGCCGTGCTCGTCGACGACGGCGACACGCCCCCCGCCAGGCTGCGCGCCGCCATCGAGGCCTTGCGCCAGCGCGGGCCGGCAGGCGTGGTGCTCGCGGTGCCGGTGGCGGCCTCCGCGGCGGTCGCCCACTTGAGCGACTGCGCCGACACCTTCGTCTGCGTGGAACAGCGGCCCGCGGCAAGTGCCGGCTACACCGACTTCCCGCCCATCAGCGACGAGGACGTCGCCGCCACTCTCGAAAGCACCCCATGACACGTCGCTTCGATGTCTGCAATGGAGACGCCGACGGGCTGTGCGCCGTGCGGCAATGGCGCCTGCACGAACCCGCCGAGGCGACGCTGGTCACCGGGCTCAAGCGCCAGATCGACCTGCTGGCGCAGGTCGAGGCCAGCCGCGGCGACGAGGTGCTGGTGTGCGACATCGCCTTGTCGCGCAACCGCGACGCGCTGCTGCGCCTGCTCGATGCCGGCGTGCGGGTGCGCTATTTCGACCACCACAGCACGGGGGCGCCGGTCCGTCATGCCGGCTTCGAATCCTTCATCGACACCGCGCCCGAGGTCTGCAGCAGCGTGCTCGTGGACCGCGCGCTCGACGGGCGGCACCGCGCCTGGGCCGTCGTCGGCGCCTTCGGCGACAACCTGGCGCAGGTGGCGGAGCAGCTCGCCGCCGCGGCCGGCCTGAGCGCCACGCAGGCCGGGCAGCTGCGGACGATGGGCGAAGCCATCAACTACAACGCCTACGGCGAGGACCTCTCCGACGTGCTGGTCGCGCCGGCCGACCTGTACGGGCTGATGGCCCGCTACACCGACCCGCTCGACATGCTGGCCCGCGAGCCGCTGCTGCGCGGGATCGAGGCACGCCGCCTCGACGACCTGGCGCTGGCCTCGCGGCTGCAGCCCTACTGGGAAGATGCCCGCGGCAGCGTGCTGCTGCTGCCGGCCATGGCCTGGAGCCGGCGTGTGGTCGGCACGTTCGCCAACGCCCTCTCGCAGCGCCAGCCGCACCGCGCCCACGCCCTGCTGGTGGCCGAGCCGGCGGGCAGCTGGCGCGTCAGCGTGCGCGCCCCCCTCGATGCCCCCGGCGGCGCCGCCGAGCTGTGCGCCCGCTTCGGCGGGGCGGGCCGGGCCGCGGCGGGCGGCATCGACCACCTGCCGGCCACCGAACTCGAGCGCTTCGTCCGCAGCTTCGCCGCCGCGCGCTGGCCCGCGGCCGCCTGAGCCGGCCACCTGCCACGGCCCGGCAGGGCCCGCAGGGGCGGACGCGCCGCCGGCGATACATTCACTGACACGCCCCCCCTTTGTCGGGATCGCATGCCATGGGCAAGCGCATCGACAATGGCGGCTGCTCCGGCCGATCCGGAAACGCCTCTTTAAACACTTTTCGTGCGACACCTCCCTGCCGTGACTCCGACTCCCCCCTCTCAGCCAAAGCCGAAGCGTGTGCTGGTCATCCACTATTCGCAGACCGGCCAGCTGACGGCGCTGGCCGAGCGGATCGTGGCGCCCTTGAAGGCCGACCCACTGATCAGCGTGCATGTGGAAACGCTGCGTCCGCTGCAGGAATTCCCCTTTCCGTGGCCGTTTTTCCAGTTCTTCGATGCGTTTCCGGAGTCGGCGCACCTGGTGCCGCCGCCGCTGCAACCGCTGTCGCTCACGGGGGAGGAGGACTTCGACCTGGTGATCCTGCCGTACCAGGTGTGGTTCCTGGCGCCTTCGCAGCCCATCACCGCCTTCCTGAAACACCCGCTGGCGCAGCGCCTGCTGGCAGGCAAGCCGGTGGTGACCGTCATCGCCTGCCGCAACATGTGGCTGACGGCGCATGAAAAACTCAAGCGCCTACTGGCCGCCAAGGGCGCGCGATTGATCGACAACGTGGTCCTCACCGACCCCGGCTCGCCGCTGGGAACCTTCCTCACCACGACCGCCTGGCTGTTGGCCGGCCGCAAGACCGGTTTCTGGGGCCTGCCGGATGCCGGGCTGACGTCGCAGCAAATCAACGGCTCGGTGCGTTTCGGCCGCGCCCTGGTCGAGGCCTTGAAACAGGACCGCGAAAAGCAGGCGCAACCGCTGTTGGCAGGCCTAGGCGCCGTCACGGCCGACCCGCGGCTGATGTTCAGCGAAAAGGCCGGCACCCGCAGCTTCTATGTGTGGGGGCTGCTGATCCGTGCACTGGGCCGGCCCGGCAGCTGGCAACGCAAGCCCTTCCTGGCCTTGTATGTCGCCTTCCTGATTGCGCTGATTATCACGGTCGTGCCGGTCAGCTTGGGTCTGCAGGCCTTGCTGCGCCCCTTGCTCAAAAAGCGCCTGGGTAGAATGAAGACCCAGTTCGAGCTTCCTTCGGGCTCGACGACAGAGCGCTGCCACACGTATGAGGACTGATGTTTTCCTGACCCGCACCGGGTCGTTCCTGCCTTTTGCGCCCGTTGGCAACGAAGAAATCGAGGATGTACTCGGCCGCGTCGGCGGCAAGGCTTCGCGCGCGCGCCGCATGGTGCTGCGCAGCAACGGCATCCAGTCGCGCCACTATGCCGTCGACCGGGCCACCGGCCGGCTGGCCATGACCAATGCGCAGCTGACCGCCGAGGCCATTCGCGCGCTGGGCGATGTGGGCCGGGTCGACTGCCTGGTCACCGGCACCTCGCTGCCCGACCAGCTCATGCCCAACCACGCGGTGATGGTGCATGGCCAGCTCGGCTGGCCGCGCCTCGAAGTGGTGTCGTGCGCCGGCATCTGCCTGGCCGGCACCGCCGCGCTCAAGCATGCCTGGCTGTCGGTGCGGGCGGGCGATGCGGCACGCGCCGTCGCCACCGGTTCCGAGCTGGCTTCCTCCATCTTGCTGGCCCACAACTTCGACGCCGAGGTGGAAGCCAAGCTGCAGGCCCTCGAGGCGAGGCCCGAGATCGCCTTCGAGAAAGACTTCCTGCGCTGGATGCTCTCCGACGGCGCCGGCGCGGTGCTGCTGGAGGACACACCCCGCGGCCCGCTGTCCCTGCGCATCGACTGGATCGACCTGTCGTCCGCCGCCCATGAGCTGCCGGCCTGCATGTACACCGGCGCCGACAAGAACGCGGACGAGTCGCTGCAAGGCTGGGCGCGCATCCCGTCCGCCGAATGGCGTGAACGCTCCGTTTTCGCCGTCAAGCAGGACGTGCGCCTGCTCAACGAGAACATCGTGCGCGCCACGCTGCGCGAGCCGCTGCAGGAGCTGATTGCGCGGCGCCAGCTGACAGCCGACGGCATCGACTGGTTCCTGCCGCACTTGTCGTCGACCTACTTCATCGAGCCGGTGCAGCAATGCCTGGCGGAGCTGGGGTTCGCGATTCCGCGCGAGCGCTGGTTCAGCAACCTGATCCACAAGGGCAACACCGGCTCGGCATCGCCCTACATCATGCTGGACGAACTGTTCCGCTCCGGGCGCATCCGCCCCGGCCACAAGCTTCTCATGTTCGTGCCCGAGAGCGGGCGTTTTTCAAGCGGCTTCGTCCACATGGAGGCGGTGTAAGCGATGGATCTGGACGCCGTGCCCCAGGAGGGCAATACCACCCTGGGCGGCCACCGCAAGGCCGTGTACGCGCGCGACGCGCAGGGCCGGGTCGTGATGGCCGCCTCGCGCGGCTGGGAAGCCGAGGAGATCGTGACCAGCCATGCGGTCGACGCGCTGCAGGCGCTGGCCCAGGCCGCCCGGGCGCGCGTGCAGGCCGGCAGCGCCTCGCCGCTGGAGTACTGGATGTACGCCTGCCGCATGGACGTGGCCCTGTTGTCGCAGACCAGCGGCTTCTGGCAGTGGCGGGTTCGCCGCCATCTGCAGCCCGCGCACTTTGCCGCCTTGTCGCCCAAGCAGCTAGGCCGCTATGCCGACGCCCTGGGCGTATCGATCGACACCTTGCGCCGACTTCCATGAGCTTCCAGCACCGACACGCCGCGCACTGCGAAAGCGGCGTCATCTCGAACCTGTTGCGCCACCACGGCGTGCCCATGAGCGAAAGCCTGGCCTTCGGCCTGTCCTCGGCCCTGTCCTTCGCCTACCTGCCGTTCATCAAGCTGTCGGGCCTGCCCCTGATCGCCTACCGGATGCCGCCCAAGTCCATCATCAAGGGCTTGCTGGCCCCGCTGGCGGCGCGTTTCCGCTTCGAGACCTTCGGCTCGCCCGAGTCCGGCCAGCAGCGGCTCGACGCCCTGCTGGCCAGCGGCCAGATCGTCGGCCTGCAGACCTCGGTCTACTGGCTGCCGTACTTCCCGCCCGACATGCGCTTCCATTTCAATGCGCACAACCTGCTGGTGTACGGCAAGGACGGCGACGACTACCTGATCAGCGACCCGGTGTTCGAGGAGCCGGTGCGCTGCGCCAGCGCCGACCTGGCGCGCGCGCGTTTCGCCAAGGGGGTGCTGGCCCCCAAGGGCCTGATGTACTACCCCCAGTCGATCGGGCGCAAGCAGGTGGACGCCGAGGCGGTGCGCAAGGCCATCCGCAAGACGGCCCGCACCATGCTCGCCCCGGTGCCCATCGCCGGCGTGCGCGGCATGCGCCTGCTGGCCAACAAGCTGCAGCGCCTGCCGGCCGGCGACGCCCACAGCGTGGCCTTCATCGGCCACATCGTGCGCATGCAGGAGGAGATCGGCACCGGCGGGGCCGGTTTCCGCTTCATCTATGCGGCCTTCCTGCAGGAAGCCGCGGAGCTGGCCAGCCTGCCGCGGCTGGCGGAGTTCTCCGAGCGCCTGATCGCCATCGGCGACGGCTGGCGCAGCTTTGCGCTGAAGGCGGCGCGCATGGTGAAGGGCCGCGAAGCCGTCGACCCGCCCGCGCTCGCCGCCAAGCTGCGCGAGCAGGCCGCGCTGGAAGAGGCCTTTTTCCGCGAACTCAAGGCGGTGGCCGGCTGACCCGCCGGCTGTCCGGTTTCTCGTCCATGCTCACGCTCAAGCAGCTCGGCCACCGCTATCCGCTCGCGCCGAAGGCCGCGCTCGACGGGGTCTCGCTCGAGGCCCGGCGCGGCGAGGTGCTGGGCCTGCTGGGGCCGAACGGCGCCGGCAAGACCACCCTCATCTCGCACCTGGCCGGCACGCTGCCGGTGCAGCAGGGCGAGATCCTGATCGATGGCGAAGCGCTGCAGGCCGTGCGCGCCCGCCAACCGACCCGCATCGCCGTGGCACCGCAGGAATATGCGTTCTACGGCATGCTCGGGGTGCGCGAGAACCTGGCCTGTTTCGCCGCGGCGGCACGCCTGTCGGGCGCGCGCAAGCGGGCACGCATCGAGGCCTGCCTGGCCTTCGCCCAGCTGGAGCGTTTCGCCGGCACACGGGCCGAGCAGCTCTCCGGCGGCTTGAAGCGCCGGCTCAACCTGGCCATCGCCCTGCTGCCCGAGCCCGAGCTGGTGCTGTTCGACGAGCCCACGGTCGGGGTCGACCCGCAGTCGCGCGCCTTCCTGCTCGAAGCCATCAAGAACCTGGCCCGGCAGGGCGCGGCCGTCATCTACACCTCGCACTACATGGAAGAGATCGAGGCCATCGCCGACCGGGTGGTGATCCTCGACCACGGCAAGGTGATGCGCGACGGGTCGCTGGCCGAACTCCTGTCCCAGGGAAGCCCGCTGCTCACGCTGGGCGCGCCCGGGGCGGATGCCGCGGCGCTGGCGCGCTTCGGCCTCGTCGAAACGCTCGGTGAGCGCCTGCGCATCCGGCTGCACCCCGGACAGACCGTGGCCGGCGTGCTGGCCGCACTCGATGCCGCCGGCACCCCGGCCGAGCATGCCGAGTTCGGGCGCTACAACCTCGAACAGCTGTTCATGACCCTGACCCACCGCTCGCTGCGAGACACCTGATGCTGCCGGCCCTCGTCAAGAAAGAACTGCTGGCCCTGACCCGCGACCTGCACGGCCTGGCGGCGCTGTTCCTGATGCCGGTGATGTTCATCGTCATCATGTCGCTGGCGCTGAAGGATGTGTACAACCCGCCGCTGGCCGCTCTGCCGTACGCGGTGACCTCGCACGACCCGGGCGAGCTGGCGCAGTCGCTGCAGGCCCTCTGGCAGCGCCAGCACGGCGCCCCCCGGCCCCTGGCGGCCGACTGGCAGGCGCAGCTGCGCAGCGGCCAGCTGAAATACGTGCTGGTACTCGAGGCCGGGCTGTCGGACGAACTCGGGCAGCCCTCGCTGCCCGTCGCGCCGCTGATGCGCCTGCTGGTCGACCCGGGCATGGAAAACAGCCTCTTCAATTCGCTCAAGGCCGAGCTGGCGGGCGCTGCCGGCGAACTCAAGGCCAGGGCGGCCCTGGCCAACACCGATGCCCCGCCGCCGCCGGCCAACGCCTCGATGATGGCGCTGGTGCAGGCTGAACGTTTCGCCAGCGGCGGGCCGCGTCCGACCTCGGTGCAGCAGAACGTGCCGGCCTGGCTGGTGTTCGGCATGTTCTTCGTCATCGCCTCGCTGGCCAATCTGTTCGTCCAGGAACGCAGCTCGGGCACGCTGGCGCGGCTGCGCAGCCTGGGGGTGCCGCGCAGCGTGCTGCTGGTCTCCAAGGCCTTGCCCTACCTGGGCGTGAACGCGCTGCAGGCGGCGCTGATGCTGGCGGTCGGCGTGTGGGTGATGCCGCTGCTCGGCGGCGACGCCCTCTCGCTGCGCGGCGTCGACTGGCCCGCGCTGCTGCTGGCCCTGGGCGCGGTGAGCCTGGCCGCGGTGAGCCTGTCGCTGGCGCTGGCCTGCGCCGTGCGCAGCCATGCGCAGGCGGCCGCCATCGGCCCCATCCTGAACGTGCTGATGGCGGCGGTGGGCGGCATCATGGTGCCCAAGTTCGTGATGCCGGCCTTCATGCAGCGCCTGGCCGAGCTGTCGCCGATGAACTGGGGCCTGGAGGCCCTGCTGACGGTGCTGCTGCGCGGTGGCGACATGGCCGCCGCCTGGCCGCATGCGGCCCGCCTGATGAGCTTTGCGGCCGGCATGCTGCTGCTGGCCCTCTTTCTTTTCCGAAGACCCTCCCGATGAACGCCCCTGCCGAACTGATCGCCGCCTTGAAGACCCTGGTGCTCGAAGCCGCCGAAAAACAGGCTCCGGACGGCGGCCTGGGCGACGACGAAGCGCTGTTCGGCCCCGAGGCCCGGCTGGCGCTCGATTCGCTCGACGCCCTGCAGATCTCCATGGCCATCCAGGAACGCTTCGGGGTGCGCATGCCCGACAGCAAGGACACGCGCCGCGCGCTGGTGTCCATCGCCAGCCTGGCGCAATACCTGCACGATCGCCGGGCATGAACCCGGTCTACCTCGCCGGGACCGGGCTGGCCTGCGCGCTCGGGCCCGACCTGGCCGCCTCGCTCGCCTGCCTGCGCCGGGGTGGCGTGATCCCGACGCCGGTGACGGTCGCGCCCGGCACCGCCTGGCCGGTCTACACCCTGCCGCCCGAGGCCGGCAGCTGGCAGGAGCGCGCACGGCGGCAGATCCAGCGGGTGGCCCGGGAAAGCGGCGCCCTGGCGCAGCGCGACGGTCCCTTGTTCATTGCCTCCTCGTCGCTGGACGTCGGTGATCGCGAGCAGCGCGGCGACCTGGACGGGGACGTGCAGGTGCTGGCCGACCGCATCACCCAATGGCTGGACTGGCGCGGGCCGGTGTTCACCGTCTCCACCGCCTGCACCTCGGCCCTGAATGCGCTGTTGAGCGCGGCGGCCATGGTGCGCAGCGGCGAGGCCGCCCATGCCCTGGTGCTGGGCGTGGAACTGAGCAACCGGCTCACGGTAGCGGGTTTCGGCGCCATGCAGCTGCTCTCGCCCGACGCCGCGCGCCCCTTCGGCGCCGATCGCAATGGCCTGGTGCTGGGCGAGGCGGTGGCGGCACTGCATCTGTCGGCCACGCCGGCGCGCTGGCGCCTGGCCGGCGGCGCCAGCATCGTCGACGGGCGCGACCCGGCCGGCGCGGTGCCCGGCGCCGTCGTGGCGATGTGCGAGCAAGCGCTGGCGCAAAGCGGCCTGCGCGCCGCGGACATCGACCTGCTCAAGCCGCAGGCGGCCGGCAGCCCGGCGTCCGATGCCGTCGAGGCGGCCGCGCTGAAACAGGTGTTCGACCCGCTGCCGCCCCTGGTGTCGCTCAAGCCGGACATCGGCCATACCCTGGGCGCAGCCGGCGCGGCGGAGATCGCGCTGCTGCTCGGCTGCCTCGAGTCCGGCGCCTGGCCGGCCACCGACTATGCGCTGGACGACACGCTGCAGCTGGCGCTGAGCCCGCAGCCGCCGGCCCGGGTGCGCCGCCTGCTGGCCGCCATCATCGGCTTCGGCGGCGGCCATGCCGCCGTGGTGCTCGAAGACGGGGCGGCAGCGTGAGCGGCCTGCGTGTCGCCGCCCACCTCGTGGTGGACCCGCCCCCCACCGACTGGCGCGACCGGCTCGCCGCGCGGCTAGGGCAACGCCCCAGGCGCATCGGCCACTGGGCCGAACTGGCCCTGTACGGCGCCCGGCTGTGCCTGGATGCCGCAGGCGAGCACACATTGCCTGGCGGCGCCAGCCTGCGGGTGGCCAGCCTCGGCAGCACCCTGAGCGCCACGCGGGCCTGCCTCGAACAATGCCGCCACGGGCTGCCCATGCCCTTCAGCTTCATGCAGAGCCAGCCCAGCCAGATGCTGGCCGCCCTCAGCCAGCACCTGGCCTGGCAAGGCCATGCCAGTTTCGTGACGAGCCGCGATCCGCAGGCGCTGCGCCGCCTGGCCGAGCTCGAGGCGGGTGTCGCGGGCGTGCTGCTCGGCTGGGTGGAAGAAGGCGAGCACCCGCGTACCGAATGGTGGCGGCTGGTACGCGACTGACACCGGCCGACCGGAGCCGGACATGCATCGCCCGTCGAGAAGCCACCGCCTGCCCGCGCTCGCCCTGGTCAGCCTGCTGTGCGCTTGCTCGACCCCGTCGTACGACTGGGGCGACTACGACACGCTGCTCTACCACGTTTACCAGCGTCCCTCCGAGATGCACAGGCTGCAGCGGGCGCTGGAACACCACATCGCCTCGTTGGAAGCGAATCGGAAAAAAGTGCCGCCGGGGATGTATGCCGAACTGGGAAGCTTGTACATGCAGGCCGGCGACACTCACCAAGCCAGGGCCTTGTACGCCCGCGAGCGAGCGGCCTGGCCGGAGAGCCGGCTGTTGATGGAGGTCTTGATCACCGGCATCGACGAGGCTGCCCCGCAGACGAAAACCGACGGCCCTGCCGGCGCATCATGAGGACTCTCGCCGCGACCGCGCTGCTGCTCTGCGGCCTCTGCAGCGGGTGTGTCCAGATCCGCTTCCGGCCCGAGCCCCCGCCGGGTGACGCTACGGCGCAGCAACGGGCAGAGGAAGAAGAAGCCCTGCCTGCCGAAGCCCCCTCGCGCGAAACACTCGTCCGCGCCTGGGCCTCGGCAGCCCCCCGTTCCATCCTCGTCGTGCCCGCCGGCAATGGCTCGCGGCAGGCCAACGCCCCCGACCTGCTCGTGTCCACGCTGGCACCGGTCCTGGCCGAGAGGGGCTATTACGTCTTCCCGATCCATACGGTCAAGACGCTGCTCGAACGCGAGGGCGAGGCGCCGATCCGGCCACACCCGTCCTCGGCGCGGCGGCTGGCCAGCCGCTTCGGCGCCGACGCCGTTCTGTATGTGACGCTCCGGGTGTGGGACGCCGACTACTGGATCGCCCACACCGTGCTGGCCATCGAAGCCGACTATCGCTTGCTCGGCAAGAACGGCGAACTGCTATGGCACACCCTGCAGCGGGTGGAACACCGGCCACGGCCGTGGCCCGGGAGCGGCGGGGACCGCGTCGTCAATTTCCTGGAAAAGGCGATCGTCGCGGGCATCGCCCGCGCCGCGCCCGACTACCTGCCGCTGACCCGCCAGCTCCATGCGCAGGCCATCCTGCATGGTGCGCAGGCCCTGCCCGCCGGCCCCATCGCCAAGGCGCCGTGAAGAGCGTGACGGATCGCACGCGCCATGCCATGAGGCGAAAAACCAAGGCCTAGCCAGCCGCCGTGCGCGAAAGGGCTTCATCTTCGCGCCCATCGGCCGATAGGGGATCGTCGCCCGCGAGGCCATGCCGGCACGGACCGCACCCGGCAGACCACCGACCGGAAAGGCCGTTCCGTCCGCCCCCTCGGGAAGTCCGTGTTCATCGGACATCCCTGGCACCCGAAACCCTCCAACCACTTTAGATGTCACTCGTCATCCAATACGGAGCCCGGTGGATCCGTTCACGTTCCGTAACCTGCCGGGCATTCATCCTGCAAAGGTCCGGATGTGCCAGGCCACAAGCCCTCCGCACCGGGTAGGCGAACACAGTCTTGTTCTGTGCTGACGAAACCTGTCATGTATCGCATCGACGCCGACGTGATACGCCACTCTTGCAAGCCCACCGACACCTTCCATGCAAACCGCCAGACCTTCCACTTACAAACTCGTCACACGGGCCGCTTTGACCCTGCAGTTTCATTCTGTTGCAGCCGCCGCCTTGCTGGTCGTCCTGACCGGATGTGGCGGAGGCTCGGGGGAAACGGCGGCGAGGTCCTCCGAGCAGGCGTCCTCCAACCAGGGTTCGATGTCCGGCATGTCGCCCCCGTCCGAGGCCATGTCCGGCCCGGCGCCGGCGCCCGCGCCCGCGCCGGCTGCAGCCGGCGAACCGGCCCCCGTGGCCGACGCCCCGGCAGCGCCCCCGCGGGCGATCGCGCAGACCGCCGACACCGCGGCGGTGGTGGTCCCCCCGGAGTCGCCCACGACCACCCTGGACGCCGTGCGGCTCGCCAACCAGGCCACCTTCGGGGCCACCGAGCCGCTGGTCGCCAGCATCAGATCGCAAGGCGCGAGCGCCTGGATCGCCACGCAGATGAACCTGCCACAGAGCTCGCAGTACACCAGCGGCGCGGGTCCCGACATGCACCTGTACACCGGCACCGGCGACTACTGCGACGGCAAGGTGTCGACCTGCTGGCGCGACAACCTCTCGTCCGAGCCGCTGCTGTGGGACTTCTACCGCAATGCCATGACCCAGCCCGACCAGCTGCGCCAGCGCGTGGCCTTCGCGCTGCAGCAGATCCTGGTGGTCAACAACCTCAAGGTGACCGGCACCTACGGCCTGCGCAACTACTACAACAACCTGATGGCGCTGAGTTTCGCCAACTACCGCGACGTGCTGAAGAAGGTGAGCCTGTCGCCGGTGATGGCCGATTTCCTCGACCATGCCAACAACAGCAAGCACCTGCCGAACGAGAACTACGCACGCGAGCTGACGCAGCTGTTTTCCATCGGCAACTGCCAGCTCAACATGGACGGCAGCCTGAAGGGCGGGCAGTGCAACCCGACCCACGACAACGGCACGGTGCGCTCGATCGCGCAGGCGCTCACCGGCTGGACCTATCCCGTCGGCGGCAAGGCGCCCTACGGCTGCTTCCCGGCCGGCGCCAATTGCCGCTACTACGGCGGAGACATGGTGCCCCTCGAGAGCTATCACACGACCGCGGCGCTGCAGCTGCCGAGCGGCTATGCGCTGGCGGCCAACCACACCGCGGCCGGCGCGCTCGAGGTCGTGCTCGACAGCCTGATGGCCAACCCCAACATGCCGCCCTTCATCGGCAAGCAGCTGATCCAGCACCTCGTCACCAGCAACCCGTCGCCCGCCTATGTGTCGCGCGTGGCGAACGCCTTTCGCAGCGGCAAGTTCCAGTCCTTCGGCAGCGGCGTCAACGGCGACCTCTCCGCCACGGTGGCCGCCGTGCTGCTCGACCCCGAGGCGCGCGGCGCCAACCTCTCGCGCAACGCCGGCAAGCTGCGCGAGCCGGTGCTCATGTTCACCGGGGTGCTGCGCGGCCTGAACGGCCGCACCGACGGGGACGCGCTGGGCTGGAACTGGGGCGGCCTGCTGCGCCAGCACGTCTTCCGCCCGCCCACGGTCTTCAACTTCTATCCGCCCGACTACCCGGTCAGCGGCACCAACCTGGTGGGGCCGGCCTTCGGCATCCACGGGTCGGGCACGGCGCTGGCACGGCTCAACTTCCTGCAGTACCTGATCGGCTGGAACGGCACGCGGGCCAGCGCCTCGCCGGTGCCCAATCCGATCGGCACGCAGATCGACCTGAGCGCTTTCCTGAGCAGCACCGACGACGCCGCCGCGCTCGTCGACCGGTTGTCCAACCTGGCGCTGGGCCAGCCCCTGCCCGAGCCCGGCCGGGCCGACGTCATCAAGGCCGTGGCCTGGTGGACCGCTTCGCGCGACCCGGTCAACTGGAGGATCTACCGCGCCCAAGTGGCCGCCTACCTGGTGTACGGCTCCCCGAACTATCAAGTGCAACACTGAGGCGCACAGCATGACACGCAACACCCCCCACACTCACACCCATTCCCACGCCCCCGCCTCGATGAGCCGCCGCGGCTGGCTCGCCCGCTCGGGCGCCAGCCTGGCCGGCGCGCTGGGCGCGGGCACCCTGGGCAACCTGACGCTGGGCGTCTCGCCGGCCCATGCGGCCGACTACAAGGCCCTGGTCTGCATCTTCCTGTATGGCGGCAACGACGGCATGAACATGATCGTGCCGACCGACTCCGGCCGCTACGCGGCCTACAAGAACGTGCGCCAGCGCCTGGCCCTGCCGAGCGCCAGCCTGACCCCGCTCGCCGGCATCGACTTCGGGCTGCATCCTGCCATGGCGGCGCTGGCGCCGGCCTGGGCCGAGGGCAGCCTGGCCCCGGTGTTCAACGTCGGCCCCTTGTACAAGCCCATGACCAAGGCGCAGTACCGCGCCGAGCCGAACACCTCGCGCCAGCTGCCCGACAACCTGTTCTCCCACTCGGACCAGCAAAGCCATTGGGAAACCGGCAGCATCCGCATGGGCACGCGCAGCGGCTGGGGTGCACGGGCCTCGGCCGAGATGGCCACCGTCAACCCGGTCATCTCGGTGGGCGGCAGCTCCCGTTTCGGCACCTCGGACCTGCAGACGCCCCTGGTGATCCCCGGCTATCCCGGCGCCAACTTCGGCCTCGACGGCCTGCAGGCCCAGGACCTGGGCTGGGAGCCGAACGTGCTGCGCCGCAACGCCCTCAACACCTTGTACGGCACGGGCCAGGACTTGTCCCTGAGCGAAGCCTACGCCACCGCGCAGCGCAATGCCTTCTCGGTGTCGAACCGGCTGGCGGCGCTGGTCAAGGTCAAGCCTGGGGGCACGGGCGCGGTGGCGGCCATCGACCTCGCCTTCGCCCCGCTGATCGGCGGCGACGGGGCCATCAGGACCGGCCTCGGGCGCCAGCTCTACCAGGTGGCCAAGCTCATCACCGCCAACACCACGGTGCAGGGCAACCGGCAGATCTTCTTCGCCGAGATGGGCGGCTTCGACACCCATGCCAACCAGGTCATCAACGGCACGCCCACCGGCGGCTACCACGCGACCCTGCTGAAGGAGGTGGGCGACGCGATGGCCTGCTTCCACGCCGCGATGAAGGGCGTGGGCCTGGGCGATGCGGTGACCGCATTCACCCAGAGCGACTTCGGCCGCACCTTCGGCATCAACAACAACCTCGGCACCGACCACGCCTGGGGCAACCAGCACCTGGTGCTGGGCGGGGCGGTGAAGGGAGGCACCAGCTATGGCATCTACCCCGAGCTCACGCTGGGCGGGCCCGACGACGTCGGCGTCGACACCTGGGAACGCCAGGGCCGCTGGTTGCCGACCACCTCGGTCGACCAGTACGCCGCGACCTTGCTGGGCTGGTTCGGCGCCACCGACACCCAGCTGGCCCGGGTGCTGCCGAACCTGCAGAACTTCGCCACGCGCAGGCTCGGTTTCCTGTGAATGGGAGGCGGGCCGTCGCGCACGGCCCGCCCCCGTGTCCCCGGGGGTTTCCGCATTTTCCCGGCCCGCGGCGGGACAGGCTCACCTCCTGAGCCGGTAGCCCGACACACTGGTTCTCCCGCACCGAGCCCGGTGCGTCAGACCAAGGGACAACAATGCAATGGGACATCCACGAAGAATGGGACGGGCTGGACCTGCTGGCCGCGCTCGGCCAGGCGGCCACCCTGCTGGCGACGCCGGACAGCGCCAAGGCGACACTCGACCGGCGCGAATCCGCGCTGCGCCTCACCGGCCTGTGGAACTACATCGTCTCCCGGTTCTCGGTGCTGCCGGCACGCATCCGTGCCGGGCAGAACCCGCGTGCCGTGGCCACGCAGTGGCGGGCCCACGGCTGGTTCGAGCGGCTCGACGAGAAGGACCGCCACTGGCTGCTGCGCCAGATGCTGATCGAGGTGGGCGCCGCGTGGAACGCCTTGTCGTCCCTGCTCACGAGCGGCGTGCCCGAAGCGGCCCGCATCCTCGGCCTGGCGGCAGTGGCGCCCCAGACCGCGCTGCTGCTGTGAGTCGCGCGGCAGGCCGTGCCGGGCAGGCGAGCGCATGCCCCAAGCCCCCGGCGAAGCTCACACGATCAGCAGCGCCCGGAAATCATTCACGTTGGTGAAGCTGGGGCCCGTCACCACCAGGTCGCCCAGCGGCGCGAAGAAATGGTAGGCGTCGTGGCGGTCCAGGAAGTCCGTGGCCCGCTGCCCTAGCGCGGTGGCGCGCGACAGGGTGTCGGGCGTGACGATGGCGCCGGCGTTGTCCTCCAGGCCGTCGATGCCGTCGGTGTCGGCCGCCAGCACGTACACGCCGGGTTCGCCCTGCAGTGCCAGGGCGCAACCGAGCAGGAACTCGGTGGCCCGCCCGCCGCGTCCGCCCGCAGAGCGGACACTGACCGTGGTCTCGCCCCCGCTGAGGATCACGCACGGCCGCCGGAACGGTGTGCCGTGCCGCGCGACCGAGCGCGCCAGGGCCGCATGCACCTTGCCGACCTCGCGCGACTCGCCCTCGATGTCGTCGCCCAGCACGAACGCGTCGAGGCCGGCGGCACGCGCCAGCCCGGCCGCCGCTTCCAGCGACCGGCGCGGGGTGGCGATCAGGCGCAGCTCCTGGCCCGCGAAACACGCGTCTCCCGGCTTGGGGGTCTCGAAGGCGCCGCTTTCCAGCCCCTGCCGTGCCGCCGGGGGCAGCTCGATCGCGTAACGCCGCAGGACCCGCAGCGCGTCGGCGCAGCTGCTGGGATCGGCCACGCTGGGGCCGCTGGCGATGACGGCGGGATCGTCGCCGGGCACGTCGCTGACCAGCAGCGTCACCACCCGGGCCGGCGCGCACATCGCCGCCAGCCGGCCGCCCTTGATGGCCGACAGGTGCTTGCGCACGCAGTTCATTTCGTCGATGGCCGCACCGCTGCGCAACAAGGCCCGGTTGATCGCCTGCTTGTCTGCCAGAGTGACGCCGTCGATCGGCAAGGCCAGCAGGGCCGACCCGCCACCCGAAAACAGGCACAGCGCCAGGTCGTCGGCGCCCAGGCCGCGGGCGAGGGCCGCGATGCGCTGCGCGGCCTGCAGGCCGGCGGCATCGGGCACGGGGTGCGCGGCCTCGACGATCTCGATGCGCCCGGGCGCCGCCCGGCTGGCCGGAGGAACGTGGCCGTAGCGGGTGACCACCAGGCCGTCGAGCGGCGCCGTGGCCGGCCAGGCGGCATCCACCGCCGCGGCCATGGCCGCCGCCGCCTTGCCCGCGCCCAGCACCCGCGTGCGCCCCCCGGTCGGCGGCGGCGGCAGGTTCTCCGCGACGATGGCGGAGGGCAGCGCGCGCGCCACCGCGGCGTCGTACAGGGCGCGCAGGAACTCCCTGGGACGGGTGCGCGCAAAGGCAAGGTTCATGCGCGCATTCTCGACCGGAGAAGCCGGTTTGGAAACAGCAAGCGCCCGCACACCCCGGGCCCCCGGTTCAGGGCAGAATCACCTCGATCTCGACCAGGCCGGTGTCGACCTGCACCGGCTCCTCGACGCTGGGCACCGGGCTTTCGGGCCCGTTTCCGCTCGCGCTCCCGGCCGCGGCCACCGGCGTGTCCTCGAGGTCGAACGGCGGGTCGGCGAGAACCGGGATCGGCCGCTCGGCGACGGCCGGGCGGCGCGCCCGCGCGGCCTTGCGCACCGGAGGGCGGGGCGGCAGCGGCATGTCCTGCCAGTCGCCGCCCCAGAGGGGCTGGCGCTGATCGGGCGAGAGGATGGGCAGTTCCTCGATCACGTCGCCCCGGACGTCGGCGATCCACACCTTGTGCGAGGCGGCGTTGGAGGCCACGGCGCGGCCGAACCGCCGCAGGTGGTCCAGGTCGGAGTGCCAGATCCGGCCCTCCTTGCGCAAGCGGCCCTCGCCGTCGCGCACGACCTCGACCACCCGGTACAGCGGCCTGCGCTCCCAGCGGATGGCAGGATCGTCCTCGCCAAAACCCTCCAGGGCCACACGGGCGACGATGGGCCGGTTCGGCATCCTGGCCGCGGCGGACGGCGCCGCCTCTGTGTCATCGGTGTCGGAAGGCATGGCATGCCAGCGGGTCAGGCTGGTCGGGAAACGCACTCACGGAGGTATCGACGGCCGGCCCGGGAACTTGAGGTCGGTCTTGCAACCAATGGTTTCTCCAGGCGACCGAGCCTGCAATGCCCGCTCGTCCCGCGGCACACGGGCGGGGCGATAGACTCGATCACCCCCCCTCCTCACTTGGTAGACCCACCGCGCATGCCCCACGACGTCAGCCTGATCTCCACCATCGCCGTCGGCTTCGGCCTGGCCCTGGCCTTCGGGCTGCTCGCCGCCCGGATGAAAATGCCGCCGCTGGTCGGCTACCTGCTGGCCGGCATCGTGGTCGGCCCGGCCACGCCGGGTTTCGTCGCCGACGTCGGGCTGGCGGGCCAATTGGCGGAAATCGGCGTCATGCTGCTGATGCTCGGCGTGGGCCTGCACTTTTCGCTGGACGATCTGCTCCAGGTGCGCCGCATCGCCATCCCGGGCGCGCTGTTGCAGATCGCCGCGGCCACCGCGATGGGCATGGGGATAGCCTGGGGCTGGGGGTGGCCGCTCGGCCAGGGCCTGGTCTTCGGCCTGGCGCTGTCGGTGGCGAGCACGGTGGTGCTGCTGCGCGCCCTGGAAGCGCGCGGGGTGCTGGAATCGGTCAACGGCCGCATCGCCGTCGGCTGGCTGGTGGTCGAGGACCTGGTGATGGTGCTGGTCCTGGTGCTGCTGCCGCCGATGGCCACCTTGCTGGGAGGCCATCCCGCGGCATCGCATGCCGTGGACGGCGGCTACGGCCTGTGGGCGACGCTGGGCATCACCCTGGCCAAGGTGAGCGCCTTCATCGCCCTGATGCTGCTGGTCGGGCGCTGGGCCTTCCCCAAGCTGCTGTGGCTGGTGGCGCGCACCGGCTCGCGCGAGCTGTTCACCTTGTGCGTGGTCGCGGCGGCCGTGGGCGTGGCCTACGGCTCGGCCAAGCTGTTCGACGTCTCTTTCGCGCTGGGCGCGTTCTTCGCCGGCATGATGATGCGCGAGTCGGAATTCAGCCACCGCGCGGCCGAAGAGTCGCTGCCGCTGCGCGACGCCTTCTCGGTGCTCTTTTTCGTCTCGGTCGGCATGCTGCTCGACCCGATGGTGCTGCTGGACGAGCCGCTCAAGGTGCTGGCGGTGGTGGCCGTCATCATGATCGGCAAGACCCTGGCGGCGGTGGCCCTGGTGCTGGCCTTCCGCTATCCGCTCAACAGCGCCCTCATCGTCGGCGCCAGCCTGGCGCAGATCGGCGAGTTCTCGTTCATCCTGGCCGGGCTGGGATTGTCGCTGGGCCTGATGACCCCCTTGGGCCAGAGCCTGATCCTCGCCGGCGCGCTGATCTCCATCGCCCTGAACTCCCTGCTGTTCTCCGCCCTCGAGCCGCTCACGGCCTGGGTGCGCGCGCGCTCGGCGCTGGCCCGCCGCCTGGAATCTCGCGACGACCCGCTGGCCGAGCTGCCGACCAGCACCGACGTGTCGCTGCTGAAGGGCCAGGTGGTGCTGGTGGGCCACGGCCGCGTCGGCAGTCGCATCGCCCGGCTGCTGGCCGAGCGCGGCATTCCCTTTGTCGTGGCGGACCAGAACCGGGAGGTGGTCGAAGGCCTGCGGGCCCGGGACATTCCCGCGGTCTCGGGCGATGCGACCGACCCCGGCGTGCTGATCCAGGCCCACATCGCCCAGGCCGGCATGCTGGTGATCGCCACCCCGGACACCTTCAATGCCCGCAGGATGGTCGACACCGCCCGCCAGCTGAACCCGGCCATCGAGGTGGTGCTGCACACCCACAGCGAGGACGACGCGGCCCTGCTGTCGCAGGAGCGCATCGGCGAGGTGTTCCTCGACGAGGAGCAGCTGGCGAGGGCCATGGCGGGCCATGTGTCGAGCCGGATGAAAGCCGGGCACTGAGCCGGCGCTTCAGCGCGCCGGCTCCTCTTCGGCCGCAGGAAACTCGCAACCGGTGAGCTGCTTGAAGACGGCCGCGTCGCGGGCGGCGTTGGGGGCCCACACCATGCCGCCGATCACCTCGCACGACAGGCCGGCCTGTTTCAGGCGGACCAGCAGGCGCTGCGACAGCGGCTCCTCTACCGGCTGACCATGCAGCTGGCCGGCCAGCATGCGCACTTCGGTGGCGCCGAGCCGCGTTCCCACGAGATCCAGCAACGGCCACAGCGCCGGCCGATCGCCAGCCTCGGGCTGGCGCAGAAAGGGCGCCTCGATCAGGTGGAACCCGGCCTCCCTGTCCCGGTGCACGGACAGCTGCGCGGCCTCCAGCACGGTCTTTCCATCGAGCGGCACGGCGCGCGACAGACCGGCCAGGGCTTCGGGCTTCGCAGTGGCGAACAGGGCCGGCAGCAGCTGCAGCAGCTCTTGCGGCCGCCGGCGGGCCAGTTGCGCCGCGCTCTCGACCCGGCCGTTCAGCAGGTGCAGCGCGATCCCGGGCAGGTGCCGGTCGGCCTGGCGGTCGCGCGGCAGCAGGGCCAGGGCGAGCGAGCGATGCCCTTCCAGGAAGGCGATGCTGAGTGCATTGCAGCGCCAACCCTGCTGCGGGATGGAGGGGCATTCGCCTTCGGGCCGTTCGACATCGAGCAGGCGCGGATAGCGGTCCAGCAGCACCAACAGGGCGTCCACCCGCAACTGATGGCTCGTGTCGTGAGGCGGCCGATAGGCATGCAAGGTGTCGCGGCCGTACATCTCGGCGGCCTCCTGCACCATGGCCAGGAACCGCCCGGCCACCTCACGCTCCCGGTCGGGGTGGCGGGCCCCGGGGCAGGGCGGCTCGGCCAGCGCCTGGCGCAGCAAGGTCGACTGGCCGTTGAATACCGCCCTCACCAGCAGCGAATCGCCCGCCGTCCCCCCTCCCGAAGCCAGCATCAGATCGGCGCAGTGGCGGAACAAATGCGCCGACACGGCCGCATCGACCGTAGACATCGGCCACTCCACCAGCCGCTCCAGGTAGTCCTGGTATCCCTGAGGACCACGCTCGGCCAGCACCCGGTCCAGCTCGGCCAGCCGCATCGGCTTGGCGGCCTCGTCCACCCGCCTCCAGTACCGGGACTCGGTCTCGGATTGGACCTGATGGACCAGGGCCGGCACCCCGAAGAACAGCCATGGCACGCTGCCCAGCAGGCCCAGGACCAGCAGGCTGCGCACCCACCGGCGTCTGCCGCCAGGCCGGCGCCTCAGGTGCCACGTCACGCCCAGCCCCGCCAGCAGGAGCAGCGGCCAGAACAGCGGAAAGTCGTGCATGACCCACAAGGCCATGAAGATGGCCGACTCCCAAACCGACATCTGATCGGTCATGGCCGGCTCCCGGTTGCCTCAGGCGCATGGTCTTCGTGGACTGGCTTGAACTCGCAGCCGGTGAGCCGCTCGAAATCCGCACCTGTGCGCACCGGGTCGTGATACCGGACCACGGTGCGCAGCACGCGGCACGGCTGGCCGGCCTGTTTCAGCCGCGCCAGCAGCTTCTGGCGCGGCGGGTCTTCGAGCGCCTCGCCGTCGACGTAAGGCTGCAGCTGCTCCGCCTCGCCGACCCGCAGCTGCGGCCCGACGCGGTCGAGCAGCAGCCACAGCAGCGGCCAGTCCTTCGCCTCCCGCTCGCGGAAGGCGGTCACATGGAACAGCTTGAGCCTGTCGTAGTCCGAACCGCCGAGGGGATCGGCCGTCAGCATCGCCTGCGCGTCGAGCGGCACCGCGTGCAACAAGCCGCCCAAGGCCTCGGCAGACGCACTGGCGAACAGCGCGGGCAGAAGACGTGCGAGCAAGGCCGGATCCTGGCGGGCTGCCCGCGCGGCGCTGTCGACGCGCCCGCTCAACAAATGCACGGCCATGGCGGGCAGGTGCTCCGCGGCCCGACGGTCGCGCGGCAGCAAAGCCTGCGTGAGCAGGCGATGCCCACCCAGGAACGCTTCGCTAAGGGCATTGCAGCGCAAGCCGGACGATGGAGCGAAACGGCACTCGTCCTCGGGCAACTCCACGTCGATCAGCTTCGGATAACGGTCCAGCAACACGAGCAGGGCCTGCGTGCGCGGCTGTTGGACCTCCATCGTCTCCGACTCCCTGAGGTAGGCCATTTCCCCGCGGAAATCGCCGACCCAACGCGACACCATGTGCAGCAGATGTTCGGCCAGATAGGCTTCGCGGTCGGGACGCATCGCGCCCGCGCAAGGAGGCACGGCCAGCGCCTGCCGGACCAGCGTCGCACGGCCATTCAACAAGGCCTCCATCAGCAGTGGATCGGCACTGCCGGATCCGGGGACCATCAAATCGGCACAACGCTGGAACAGATGCGTCAGCACAGCCTCTTGCGGAAGCTCGTCCAAGCCATGTGCCAGGCGCGTCATGTAGTCCTGCGCGGCCTGCGGCCCGCGCTCGTCGAGCCGCCGGTCCAGTTCGGCCAGCCGTGCCGGCGTGGCCGATTCATTCACCCGCTCCCAGTACCGGCGCTCGAGCCTGGACTCGATCGAGCTGACGATCTCAGGCCCGATGAGGGCCAGGCAGAGGGCGCTGCCGAGCAGGCTGACGGCCAGAAGGCCCCGGAACAGCCCGAGCCGGGCCGGGCGTCGCCGCCTCAGCCAGACCAGCACGCCGACCAGGACCAGCAACACCACCGGCCAGGCCAGCACGAACAGCACCCCGACGACCGCCCACGGGGAGATGGTGATGAAGGCATGCGCCGGTCCGCTGGCCAGCAGCAGCGGGCCGGCCACCGCGAGCCAGGCCACAGGCAAGCGGCGAGACATGAACGAGGAAAGGCCGCCGACGCCGCCCCGACTTGAAAGGAGATGAAAAACCATGTGGAAACCCGAAGACCTCAGCCGGACCTGCGCTGCGCAGCCGGACCAGCAGTACACCATGGGGGGATGCCGGTTCATGCGGATGGCGCCGCGATGCTGACATTCCGTAACAAGCCTGCACACCGTTCCTGCTGCAATACCGCTGCGCCGAGCCCCCGGGGGGCCACGGTGCCAGGGGCGGCGACACCGCGGGTGAGGTGCCGGCACGACCTGTCTTGTTCTTGTGCCGGAGCCGGCACGAACGCCACTTTTGTTGCACGCAGACCAGGTCCTTCACCCATGCAGCTCGTCCGCACCACCCGATCCCATGCCGCCTTGCGTCGCGCCCTGAACCTGCGCTGGCACTCCGTCGCCGGCCTGGCCTTGATCACCGCCCTGGCCGGCTGCGGCGGGGGTTCGGCGGAAACCGCCGCGCCGCCCCCGGGCGCCGCCGCACCGCCACCGAACGTCTCGGCTCCGCCGCCGCCGCCCACGCCGCCGGCGCCCGCGCCCACCAGCTCGCGCGACGCCGTGCGCCTAGCCGACCAGGCCAGCTTCGGCGCGACCGAGGCGCTGGTGGTCGCGATCAAGTCCAAGGGCCCGAAGGCCTGGGTGGCCGAGCAGCTCGCCCTGCCGGTGAGCGCGCGCTACAGCAGCGGCAACGGCGGCGAGATCCACCAGTACACCGGGGCCGGCGAGTTCTGCGACGGCAAGGGCCCGACCTGCTGGCGCGACAACTACTCGACCGAGCCCCTGCTCTGGGACTTCTACAGGAATGCCGTCAACCAGCCCGACCAGCTGCGCCAGCGCGTCGCCTTCGCCCTGCAGCAGATCCTGGTCGTCAACAACCTGGACGTCAGCGGCACCTACGGGTTCCGCAACTACTACAACAACCTGATGGGCCTGGCCTTCGGCAACTACCGGGACGTGCTCAGGAAGGTGACGCTGTCGCCGGTGATGGGCGACTTCCTGAACAACGCCAACAACGACAAGGACGCGCCGAACGAGAACTATGCGCGCGAGCTGCTGCAGCTGTTCTCGATCGGCACCTGCGAGCTCAACCTCGACGGCACGCTCAAGGGCGGCAAGTGCACGCCCACCTACGACAACGACATGGTGCGCAGCTACGCCTTTGCGCTGACGGGCTGGACGTATCCGGCCGGCGGCGCCACCTCCTACGGCTGCTACCCGACGGGCGCCAACTGCCGTTACTACGGCGGCGACATGGTGCCGGTCGCGCGCTACCACAACGACACGGCGCGCCAGTTGCTCGGCGGCTCGGCGCTGGCCGCCGGCCACACGGCGCCCGCCGCGCTCGACGCGGTGCTCGACAGCCTGATGGCGCATCCCAACACCGCGCCCTTCATCGGCAAGCAGCTGATCCAGCACCTGGTGACCAGCAACCCCTCGCCGGCGTATGTGGCGCGGGTGGCCGGCGCCTTCAACGCCGGCAAGTACGAGGGCCACGGCACCGGCCGGCGCGGCGACCTGGCGGCCACCGTGGCGGCCGTGCTGCTCGATGCCGAGGCCCGCGCCGAGACCCCGGGCGCCAGCAGCGGCCGACTGCGCGAGCCCGTGCAGTTGTTCACCGGTCTTCTGCGCGCGCTCAACGGCAAGACCGACGGCGACGCGCTCGGCTGGTGGTGGGGCGGCACGATGCGCCAGCATGTGTTCCGCCCGCCCTCGGTCTTCAACTTCTATCCGCCCGACTATCCGGTCGCCGGCACCCGCCTGGTCGGCCCCAGCTTCGGCATCCACAACGCCAGCACCGCGCTGGGCCGGCTCAACTTCCTCATGTACCTGATCGCATGGGACGGCACCAAGGCGGTCGACTCCGACGTGCCCAACCCGGTCGGCACCCAGGTCGACCTGAGCGCCTTCCTGGGCAGCGCCGACAATGCCGCCGTGCTGGTCGACCGCCTGTCGATGCTCGCGCTGGGCCAGCCGCTGCCCGCCACGCCGCGGGCGGAGGTGATCAAGGCGGTCGGCTGGTGGACCGCCTCCACCGATGCCGCCAACTGGCGCAGCAACCGTGTCAAGACCGCCGCCTACCTGGTGTTCGGTTCGCCCAACTACCAAGTGATGCGCTGAGGACCCCCGTCATGACCCACCCCGCCACCCTGCCGCTCAGCCGCCGCGCCTGGCTCGCCCGCTCCGGCCTCGGCCTCGCCGGCGCCCTCGGCGCCGGCAGCCTGGGCAACCTCATGCTCGGCACTTCCCCGGCCCATGCGGCCGACTACAAGGCCCTGGTCTGCGTGTTCCTGTACGGCGGCAACGACGGCCTGAACACCATCGTGCCGACCGACGGCGCCCGCCACGAGCTGTACAAGAGCGTGCGCGGCGGCATGGCCATCCCCGCCGCCAGCCTCACGCCGCTGTCCGGCATCCCCTTCGGCCTGCACCCGGCCATGGCCGCCCTCGCACCGGCCTGGAACGAAGGCCGGCTGGCGCCGGTCTTCAACGTGGGCCCGCTGTACAAGCCGATGAGCAAGGCCCAGTTCCGGGCCGAGCCCGGCAGCTCCGACCTGCTGCCCGACAACCTGTTCTCGCATTCCGACCAGCAGACGCTGTGGGAAACCGGCAGTGCCAGCGCGCTCACGCGCAGCGGCTGGGGCGGCCGGGCCTCGGCCGAACTGGCCACCGCCAACCCCGTCATCTCGGTCAACGGCAGCGCGCGCTTCGGTATCTCCGAGACGCAATCGCCCCTGGTGCTGCCCGACACCCCAGGCGCCACCTTCGGCGCCTACGGGCTGCAGGCCGACGACCTGCAATGGGCGCCCAACGTCGCCCGCAAGGCCGCGCTCACCGCGCTGTACGCCCAGGAGCAGGGGGTCGAACTCGCCGACGCCTTCAGCGCCGCGCAGCGCAACGCCTTCCTGGTGTCCGAGCGGCTGGGCGGGCTGGTCAAGGTCACCCCCGGCAGCAGCGGCGCCATCGCCGCCATCGACACCGCCTTCGCCCCGTTGATCGCCGCCGACAAGACCCTCACCAGCGCCCTCGGACGCCAGCTCTACCAGATCGCCAAGCTGGTCGCCGGCAACGCGACCGTGCAAGGCAACCGCCAGATCTTCTTTGCCGGGATGGGCGGCTTCGACACCCACGCCAACCAGTCGATCACCGGCAGCCCGACCGAAGGCGCCCACGCCCGGCTGCTGAAGGAACTGGCCGATGCCCTGGCCTGCTTCCACGCCGCGATGAAGGCCCTGGGCCTGGGCGAGGCCGTCACCGCCTTCACGCAGAGCGATTTCGGCCGCACCTTCCGCCCCAACAACAGCACCGGCACCGACCATGCCTGGGGCAACCAGCACTTCGTGCTCGGCGGGGCGGTGAAGGGCGGCACCAGCTACGGCAGCTACCCCGACCTCACCCTGGGCGGGCCGGACGACGTCGGTGTGGACAGCTGGGAGCTGCAGGGCCGCTACATCCCCACCACCTCGGTCGACCAGTACGCGGCCACCTTGCTCGGCTGGTTCGGCGCGAGCGACACGCAGCTCGGCAGGGTGCTGCCCAACCTGCAGAACTACACGACCCGCCGGCTCGGGTTCCTCTGAAACGCAGGAGGTGGACCTCGGCCCGGCAGGGCGGCCCGCACCCGGTCGCCGCCGGCTGCAGCCTGTCCACCGCAGCGCCCGTTCCGTCGCCTGCCGCTGGAGGCGCACGGAGGCAGCACGTAGAGTGGGCGCATGACTTCCTCAAGCCTACCTCTCCCGCCTCGCCGCCAGCGCCTGTCGAACTCGTTGGGCCGCGGTTTCAGCCGCTATTCGCGCTGGCTCGACAGCATCAGCTGGAAGCGGTTCTTCCTGGTATCGCTGCTGGCCCTGATCGCCGCCGGCATCCTCTCCGAACTGCCGCCGTTCAACATGCCCTGGGGCCAGGACGGCCCGGCGCAGCGCCTGCCGCGCCGACAAGAGCCGGCGGCGCAGCCCAACGGCGTGCCGGCAGGTGACCCACGGCCCCTGGAGGTGCGCGTCGACGAGCAGGGCGTGCGCATCGGCCCGGCAGGCAGTGCCGGCACGCCGCCCGCCGCCCCGGCCTCCCAGGCCGACAGCCCGGGCGTGCGCATCACGCTGCCGGAGCACATCGATGCCGACAGGATCCACCGGGTGGCCGACCAGATCGAGAACGCGCTGGCGGACAAGCAGCGGACCCGGGCCTTCCGCCCCGGCGACCATCTGCCGGACTTCATGGTGCTGCTGATCGTCGTGTCGATGATCATCAAGCTCATGGCAGCGGGCCGGCTGCGCGCCGAGGCGCAGGCGGCCACGGCCCTCGAACAGGCCGGCTCGGAGAGCCTCAAGCGCCAGGTGGTGGAAGCGCGCATGGCGGCCATGCAGGCCCAGGTGGAGCCGCATTTCCTGTTCAACACCCTGGCCAGCATCGACCACCTGATCGAAACCGATCCGCCGCGGGCCTCGAAGATGCAGAAGAACCTGATCGCCCTGCTGCGCGCCAGCATGCCCACGCTGCGCGAGGCGAACGCCCAGGGCGACCGCGACCTGGGCGACGAGCTGGCGGTCATCCGCCCGTACCTCGAGATCCTCAAGGTACGCATGGAGGACCGCCTGAGCACCGACATCCGGGTCGACGAGGGCCTGCTGTCGGCGGAGTTCCCGCCCATGATGCTGCAAAGCCTGGTCGAGAATGCCATCCGGCACGGCCTGGAGCCCTTGCCCGAAGGCGGTTGCCTGCGCATCGGCGCCGCGGTCGAGCACGGCCGGCTGGTCGTCAGCGTGGCCGACAACGGCTGCGGCCTGGGCGGGAGCGCGACGGCGGGCAGCGGCATCGGCCTGAGCAACATCCGCGAGCGCCTGCAGCTGCTGTACGGCCCGCAGGCCAGCCTCACGGTGGCCGGGCAGGCGGAGGGGGGCACGCTCGCCACCATCGCCGTGCCCTACCGCCTGCGCGAGAAAACGGCCTGAGCGGTGCGGCGTCCCACTACCATGCGACCCATGACTTCCGTACGCGCCCTGATCGCCGACGACGAACGCCTGATGCGCGAGCAGCTGCGCGGCCGCCTGGCCGAGGCCTGGTCGGAGCTCGACATCGTGGCCGAGGCCGCCAACGGACAGCAGGCGGTGGAACTCGCCGCGCGGCACCGGCCCGACCTGGTGTTCCTCGACATCCGCATGCCGGGCATGAGCGGCATCGAAGCCGCCCAGCAGATCGCCGCGCTGCCCCGCGAGGCCGGCGGCTGGGCGGGCTGCGAGATCGTCTTCATCACCGCCAGCGACCAGCACGCGGTCGAGGCCTTCGAACAAGGCGTGGTCGACTACGTGCTCAAGCCCGCCGAGCCGGAGCGCCTGCGGGTGACGGTGGAGCGCCTGCGCAGACGCCTGGCGCAGCACGGGCCGGTCCCGGCCGAGGAGGACATGCGGCGGCTGCTGCAGCAGCTCGGCACGCGGCTCGCTGCGCCGCCCCGCCAGCACTTGAAATGGATCCAGGCCAGCGTGGGCCAGGTGATCCAGCTGATCCCGGTGGACGAGGTGCTGTTTTTCATCTCCGACGAGAAATACACCCGTCTGCAGACCGCCACCCAGGAGGCCCTGATCCGCAAGCCGATCAAGGAACTGATCCAGGAGCTCGACCCGCAGCAGTTCTGGCAGATCCACCGCTCGACTCTGGTGCATGCGCGGGCCATCGCCGGGGTGTCGCGCGACCTGCGGGGACGGCAGGTGGTGAGCGTGAAGGGACGGCCGGAGACGCTGGAGGTCAGCCGCAGCTTCTATGGCTTGTTCAAGGGGATGTAGGGCCGGCCCTGCAAGGCCGGGGCGGCCCGGCCGGCACCGACTTCAGCGCCGCCGTCCCGGGATCGGCTCGTAGCGCTGCTGCGCCGGGTCCCACGCCCAGCGCACCACCGGCCGTGTCGCGCCCTTGGGGAACAGCCCCAGGACCGGCCAGCCGGAGCGGACCGGCTGCCCCCCGGACTGCGATGCACGCGGGTGGACAGGACGCAGCCAGCTTCCATCGGGCAGCCATCCGCCGGCCGTCGCGGACGGGTTCGAGATCACCGCGCACAGCACTTCGTTCAAGCGGCCGTCCTGCGGCCAGAGCAAGGCCGTCGCCGCGAACGCGCCGCCACCCGCAGGATGCGCCTGCTCCATGACCAAGACACGATGGGGACCCAGCCGCAAGGCACGGACCGGAGACAAGATCTCCGCCTGGCTCGGCGAGCCCTCTTCGACCAGACCGGCCAGGCAATCCGTGCCGATACCTTGCGCGGAAGAAGTGGCCAGCACATCGATGCGCGGCCGGCCCGCACCAGGTACGGACACCACGCGGACCAAGGCCACCCGGTAGCGCGGATCGACGTTCGCCCCCCGCGCGACGCTCGCCCAGGTCAGGTCGCGACGGTCGATCGTCCCCGCCTCGGCCACCAGCCACCATTCGCCCGGCGCCCCCGCCGCGATCGGCAGGGGTTCGGCGAACAAGGTCTCGCCCCAGATCGCCCAGGCCAGCAGGTGCGGAGAGACGCCGGTGGGCCAGGGCTGGCCCGCCCGCGGCCGCGCGGAGGCTGCAGGAGCCGGGTCGCCGGGCAGGTGCACATCGAAGGGAATGCGCGAGACGGCCGCCTGCAATTCGCCGGCCCCCGCCGGGCCGGTCCGGCGCAGCAGGTCCAGGGTCGACAGCAGATCACCCGGGCCCTGCCGCCGCGACTCGATCGCCGCCAGCCGGAGGGCGACGGTGGACAGCGCCGCGCGGTCCGCCTCGGAGGCGGGCGATGTCGCCAGCGCATCGAGCAGCTTGCGCTGGACGTCATATTCATTCGCGTTGCGCATCGCCATCCGCTCGGCCAGATGCAGCTTGCCCGCCACACCCGCGTGATCGAGCAGCAGATCCCGCGTGGCTCCATTGCCCCAGCCCTGGCGCTCCATCAGCTCCGCGGCCGGCAGCCAGGCATCGGCGCGCAAGTACAGGCCGATGGCCCGGTCCGGGTCGGCCGGCACGCCCAAGCCCTCGGCGTACAGCCGGGCGAGCTCCCGCAGGGCCTCGGCGCGGATGAGCACGTGGCCGGGCTCGGTCGATCCGGCGGTGACCTCCAGCAGCGGAGCCGCCTCCTCGAACCGACCGGCCTTCGCCAGGCAGCGGCCCAGCAGCATCGAGGCGTACATCCGGTGCTCCGCCCCATCGGCGGAGCGGGCCAACAGCTCGCGCAACAAGGGCACGGCCGGCTCGCACCGGCCCTCGTTGGCGGCCAGGCCGTGCGCCCGGTGCCAGAGCAGCTCGTCGTCGTCCGTCTGGGCCCGTGCCGGGGACAGGGCCCACAGCATGCCCAGCAGCAGAGCGCTTGCCGCCCGAAGGCCGATGCACACGACGACGCCGCGAGGCCCCCCGCTCACTCCGGCTTGGCCTCGGCCGCCTTGGCCGCGCTGGCGCGCAGCGCCGCCGCGGCGCGCAAGGCCTTGAGCTTCTCGCGCGGGTCTTCCTTGGGCCCGGCTTCCTGCAGCTTCATCTCGGCGATGAAACGGCTGGGCACGCCCGGCACCAGCTCGCGCCCCTTCTTGCGCCGCCGCAGCACGTTGACCGCCAGGGTGCGGCGGGCGCGGGTGATGCCGACGTACATCAGCCGGCGCTCCTCCTCCAGCCGCTGCGGAGTCATCTCGTCGTCCTCGCTGCGGAAGGGCAGCAGGCCCTCGTTGACCCCGGCCAGCACCACATGCGGCCATTCCAGGCCCTTGGAGGCGTGCAGGGTGCTGAGGGTGACCTGGTCCTGCTCGTCGCCGCGTTCGGCCAGGCTGATGATGACGGAGATGGTCTGCGCCACGTCGAGCACGCTCTTCTTCTCGGTCTCGACCGTCATGCCGCCGTCGTTCTCGATCTGGCCCCCGCAGCGCTTGGCGATCCAGTCGACGAAGTCCAGCACGTTGGCCCAGCGGCCGGCCGCGACCTTCTCGCTGTCGTCGCCTTCGTAGAGGTGTTTCTCGTAGTCGATGTCCTTCAGCCACTCCATCAGCAGGGCCTTGGCATCCTCGCCGCCGCTGGTGTGGCGCGCACGGTACTCGAGCTCGCTCACGCAGCGGCCGAATTCATGCAGCGAGCCGAGGGCGCGCGCATTCAGCGAGGCCCCCAGGCTCTCGGCGAACAAGGCCTCGTAGAGGCTGACCTTCCACTTGCCGGCGAACTCGCCCAGCGCGCCCAGCGTCTGGTGGCCGATGCCGCGCTTGGGCGTGGTGATGGCGCGCAGGAACGCCGGGTCGTCGTCGTTGTTGACCAGCAGGCGCAGCCAGGCGCACAAGTCCTTGATCTCGGCCCGGTCGAAGAAGCTCTGGCCACCCGAGACCTTGTACGGGATGTTGGCCTTGCGCAGCGCCTTCTCGAAGATGCGCGCCTGGTGGTTGGCCCGGTAGAGCACGGCGAAATCGCTGAAGGCGACCTCGCCGCCCTGGCCGCGGATCGACTGGATGCGCGCGACCGCCCGCTCCGCCTCGTGCTCCTCGTTGTCGCACTCGACCAGCGTGACCGGCTCGCCGTCGCCGAGGTCGCTCCACAGCTTCTTCTCGAACAGCTTGGGGTTGTTGCCGATCACCGAGTTGGCGGCGCGCAGGATGTAGCCGGTGGAGCGGTAGTTCTGCTCCAGCGGGATCACCTTCAGGCTCGGATACTCCTGCGGCAGGCGGCGCAGGTTCTCGATGGTGGCGCCGCGCCAGCCGTAGATGCTCTGGTCGTCGTCGCCCACGGCGGTGAACATGGCACGCTCGCCGACGATGGACTTGAGCAGTTCGTACTGGATGGCGTTGGTGTCCTGGTACTCGTCGACCAGCACGTAGCGCAAGGTGTCCTGCCAGCTGGCGCGGGCTTCCTCGTCGCGCAGCAGCAGCCGGTGCGGCAGGCCGATGAGGTCGTCGAAGTCGACCGCCTGGTAGGCGGCCAGGCGCTCCTCGTAGCGTTTCATCACCTGCGCAGCCACCCGCTCGTCCTCGTCGAGCGCGGCGATCTCGGCGCTCGCGCTGTCCAGGCCCTGGTTCTTCCACAGGCTGATGGTCCATTGCCAGCGCCGGGCCAGGTTGACGTCGGTGGTGCCGCCGGCATCCTTGAGGATGCCGAGCACGTCGTCGCCGTCGAGGATGCTGAACTGCTCCTTCAGGCCGAGGCGCGCGCCTTCGGCCCGCAGGATGCGCACGCCCAGCGAATGGAAGGTGCTGATGACCAGGCTCTTCGCGGCCCGCGCGCCGATCAGCGATTTCGCGCGCTCGCGCATTTCCTGCGCCGCCTTGTTGGTGAAGGTGATGGCGGCGATCTGCCCCGGCGCATAGCCGGCCTCCAGCAGGCGCGCGATCTTGTGAGTGATCACCCGCGTCTTGCCCGAGCCCGCGCCGGCCAGCACCAGGCAGGGGCCGTCGAGGTGGTGCACCGCCTCCATCTGGGCGTGGTTGAGCGAGGCGGCGGCTTCAGACATGGGCAGGCATCGGGTTCAGGCGTGACGGCACGGCCGTGGATGATAGCGAGCGCGGGCGATGAACCGGCGCCGGCAAGGTCACGCATTGTTCGTCGATGTGATAGCGTGAACCCGTTTTCCCCCCACCCTGCCCATGCCGCTCCCCGACCCCGCAGCCCCGTCGCGCCGCCGGCTGCTCGCCCTGGCCCTGGGCGCCGGCATCGCCCCCGGCCTGCTGTCCTGCGCCCACCGGGGGACGCGCGACGACTGTTTCGCGCTCGGTGTCGCCTCGGGCTGCCCGCGGGCCGACAGCATCGTGCTCTGGACCCGCCTCGCCCTGGCGGCCGAGCCGCCTGCCCGGGTCGAGGTGCGCTGGGAGCTGGCCGCCGACGAGGCCTTCCGGCACATCCTGCGGCAGGGCACCGAAAGCGCCAAGGCGGCCTGGGGCCACAGCCTGCACGTGCAGGTGGAGGGCCTGGAGGCGGCGCGCTGGTACTGGTACCGCTTCACCGCCCTGGGCCAGCAGTCCGCGACCGGCCGCACCCGCACCGCGCCGGCTGCGGACAGCCTGGCCCCGCTGTCGTTCGCCATCGCCTCCTGCCAGCGCTGGGACCACGGTTTCTTCTCCGCCTGGCGCCACCTCGCCGACGAGTCGCCCGACCTGGTGGTCTTCCTCGGCGACTACATCTACGAGTACCCGCCGCTGCCCGGCGGCGTGCGCAGCCACCAGGGCCTGACGGGCGTGCGCACGCTGTCGCAATACCGCGAGCGTTATGCGCAGTACAAGAGCGACCCCGACCTGCAGCGCATGCATGCCAGCGCCCCCTGGATCGTCACCTGGGACGACCACGAGGTGGAGAACGACTACGCCGGCGACCGCTCGGAACTGCTGGCGGCGGGTTTCCTGAAGCGCCGCGCCGCCGCCTACCAGGCCTGGTGGGAGCACATGCCGCTGCCGCCGTCGATGCGGCCGCGCGGGCCGTCGCTGCCGCTGTTCAGCCGCCACGACTGGGGTGCGCTGGCGCGTTTCCATGTGCTGGACGACCGCCAGCACCGCGACCCGCAGGCCTGCCCGCGCCCCCACCAGGGGGGCTCCAACACCGTGCGCGACGCGGATTGCCCGGAGCGCGCCCTGCCGGCCCGCAGCCTGCTCGGCGCGGCGCAGGAACGCTGGCTGGGCGAGAGCCTGGGCCTGGGCGGCGTGCACTGGAACCTGCTCGCGCAACAGACCCTGATGGCGCCTTTCGACTGGGGCGCTCCGCCCAGCCACTGGACCGATGGCTGGGACGGCTACCCGGCGGCCCGCGAGCGCCTGCTCGACACGCTGGTGCAACGACGGGTGCGCAACCCGGTGGTGCTGGGCGGCGATGTGCATGCCAACTACGTGGCCGACCTGAAACGCCGGCCCGACGGCCCCACCCTGGCCACCGAGTTCTGCGGCACCTCGATCAGCAGCCGCGGCATGGCCCAGGCGCGGGTGGACGCGGCCCTGCCGTTCAACCCGCACATCCTGTACGGCCGCAGCGAGGACCGCGGCTACGTGGGCTTCCGGCTCGACGCCCAGGCACTGCGCGCGACGCTGCGCGTGGTGAGCGACGCCCGCGACCCGGCCGCCAGCGTGCGCAGCGCGGCGCGCTTCGAGGTCGAATCCGGCCGGCCCGGGGCCCATCGGGCCGGCTGAGTTCCGGGCGCGCCGCCAAATATATTTTTTGCTGATTAGTTCACATTGAAAGCTTCGTGAAAGCTTTCCCTCTATACACCTGGTAACAACCCGGAGACACTGGGCACCTGCCGGTGGACAAGATCCTCCGGCAAGCCGAGCCGGGTACCTCCGGCCATGACTGGGATGGGCCTCTCTCGACGGGTGCTCAGAAAGACCGAGACCTGCGATGACACTGACCGACCGTTGCTTGAATTTCCTGGCCCGACGCCTGCGGACCCCGGCTCACGGCCCCTCGCTCGACACGCTCAAGTGCGCCTGCCTGGAACTGATCGAGGACGTCAGTCCCGAACGACGCAGCAGCCTGTCGCGCAGCATCCTCAGCGCGCGCCACCGCAGCGACGTCTGGGACCTGCGCTCAGCGCTGTTCGGCAGCGTCTCCATGAGCTTCGGCGAAAGCGTAGCCCGCGAGCGCATGGCCCGCCTCGACAATTTGATGGCCTGAGCGCAGCGCACCATACCCCGGCACGGCGGCCCGCTTGCCGGGGCCGTGCCGTCAATATCCCGAACAGAGGCAGTGCGCCAGGGTGGCGAACGGATGGCGCCCGTCGGCGGCCTCCATCAGCCAGCGCAGCTCGGCCTGGGCGTCGCGCGCGATCTTCGGCGACAGGCCCAGCGGCGAGGCCCGCGACTCCAGCTGCTGGGCCACCAGCCCGGCGGCCGTGCCGCCGAGCGCGCCCAGCAGGCGATCGAAGCGGCTGCGCTCGGGCTCGATGTAGACGGTGCGGGCCGACCCGGCCAGGCGAGCCCTCGAGGCCGCCGCCTGCAGCGCGTCGTGCAGGCCGCCCAGAGAATCGACCAGTCCGCGCTCCTTGGCCTGCCGGCCGCTCCAGACCCGGCCCTGGGCCACGGCCTCGATGGCCTCCATGGGCGCCTTGCGGGCCTGGGCGGCGCGCGAGACGAAGTCGCGGTAGATGTACTCGATGTGGGTCTGCAGCAATTCGGCGAAGCGGGGGTCGAGCGGCCGGCGCGGATCGCCCGCCCCGCCCAGCCAGGTGGTGGTGACGCCGGCGGTGTGCACGCCGAGTTTGTCCAGCGCCTTGTCGGCGCTCGGCAGCAGGGCGAACACGCCGATGGAGCCGGTGACGGTGGCCGGGTCGGCCATCACCTCGTCGGCGGACATCGACATCCAGTAGCCTCCCGAGGCGGCCACGTCCCCCATCGACACCACGACGGGCTTGCCGGCGCCGCGGGTGAGTTCGAGTTCGCGGCGCACCAGCTCGGAGCCGAAGGGGCTGCCGCCCGGCGAGTTGACACGCAACACCACCGCCTTGACCTGCGGATCGAGGCGCGCGCGCCGCACCAGCTCGGCGGTGGACACCCCGCCCACGGTGCCGGCCGGTGCCGAACCGTCGACGATGGCACCTTCGGCCACCACCACCGCCACCGCGTCGCCCAGCGGCGCCTGTCGCTGCCGCGCCAGGTAGCTGCTGAAGCCCACCTGCCGGAAACTCTTGCCGTCGGCGCTGGCCGCGCCGCGCCGGATCAGCAGCTCGCGCAGCTCGTCGCGTGTCTTCAGGCCGTCGACCAGCTTGGCGTCGAGCACCAGCCGGGCCGCGTCGCCCTGTGCCGCCGCCAGCCGCTGCGGCAGCTCGTCGATCATCGCCATCACCGAACCGGCCGGCAGCTTGCGCGCCTTCTCGATGCCCTCGGTGTAGGTGGCCCAGAGCCCGCCGTACAAGGCGTTGCTGGCTTCGGTCGACTCGGCCGACGGCCCGTTGGCGATGTAGGCCTCGCCGGCGCTCTTGTAGCTGCCCACGCGCAGCAGGTTCACCTTCACGCCGACACGCTCGAGGGCGTCCCCGTAGTAGTTGCGGTAGCCGCCGAAACCCTGCAGGAACAGCTGGCCCATCGGGTGCATCAGCACCTCGTCGGCCTGCGCCGCCAGGTAGTACTGGCGCTGGTCGTAGCCCGCGCCCCAGGCCAGCACGGTCTTGCCGCCGGCCTTAAAGCGTTCGAGCGCGGCCGCCACCTCGCGCAACGCGGGCAGGCCAGCGCCCTGGAACTCGTCGAGCTGCAGCAGCACGCTGTGGATGTGCGGATCGCGCGCCGCGGCGTCGAGCACGGTCAGCACGTCGCGCAGCTGCGTGCTGTCGGACACGTCGCCGCTGAGCTGCGCCAGCGCGGTGTCGCGCGCGCTGGCCGAACGCTGCTCGACCAGCGGACCGCGCAGGTCCAGCACCAGGGTGGTCTTGTCCTCCAGCACGGTGGCGCCGCTTTGCGCCAGCAACAGCACGAAGGCCAGCACGAGCAGCAGGAACAACAGGTTGAGCAGGGCCCGGCGGCTGGCATCGATGAACCACCAGATGCTCCGGAAGAACCGGCCGATCGGGGCGAGACGGGACAAGGACATCGCAACTCCAGTAGCGCTGCAAGCCAGCGCACCCACGACTGTAAGGCCAGCGCCGGCCCGACACGCAGGCCCGACCGCATGGAAGCTGTTTGAACTGTTTGAACCTTGCGGTGAAACACGGGCAACGATGCGGACACCGCCCCTGCCTAGACTGGTCAGGTGTCGCCACACACCGGAGCCCGCCCATGAACACCCCTGTCCTGCCCACCTATTTCATCTCGCACGGCGGCGGGCCGTGGCCCTGGATGAAGGACCAGACCCACGGCGCCTACGACCGCCTCGAGGCCTCGCTGCAGGCGATGCCGCGGCAGCTCGGCCTCACGCCCGAGGCCATCCTGGTGGTCTCGGGGCATTGGGAAGAGCCCGCCTTCACCGTCATGGCCTCGCCCCGGCCGCCGATGATCTACGACTACGGCGGCTTCCCCGAACACACCTACCAGGTGCGATACCCGTCGCCGGGCGCGCCGGAACTCGCCCTGCGGATCCGCGGGATGATCGGGCAGGCTGGCCTTCCCGCCGCGCTGGACAGCGAACGCGGCTACGACCACGGCACCTTCTCCCCTCTGGCGGTGATGTATCCCGAGGCCCGGGTGCCGGTGCTGCAACTGTCGCTGCACAGCGGCTATTCGCCGGCCGAGCACCTGGCGCTGGGGCGGGCGCTCGCGCCGCTGCGGCGCGACAAGGTGCTCATCGTGGGCAGCGGACTGAGCTACCACAACCTGCGCGAGTTCGGCCCGCGGGGGAACGGGCCCTCGCAGCAGTTCGACCAGTGGCTGAACGACACCCTGGTGGGCTCCGCTCCCGCCGAACGCAGCGCGCGGCTGCTGGCCTGGGAGCAGGCGCCGGCGGCGCGCCGCGCCCATCCGCGCGAGGACCACCTGCTGCCGCTGATGGTGGCGCTGGGCGCGGCCGAGGACGAGCCGGCGACCCGGGTCTACCACGAGGACCGCTTCATGGGCGGCACGGCGGTGTCGAGCTTCATGTTCGGCGGGCAGCCGGGCGCCGCGTCCGCGTGAGGATCCACGACAATGGTGGACATTCATTGCTGAGCACCATGGCCGTTTCCATCAAATCTCCCGCCCAAGTGGCCCAGATGCGCGTTGCCGGCCGGCTGGCCGCCGAGGTGCTCGACATGATCGGCGAATACGTCGTTCCCGGTGTATCGACCGAAGAACTCGATCGCCGCTGCTTCGAATTCATCACCCGCCAGCAAAAGGCGATTCCGGCCAACGTCGGCTACCACGGCTTCCCCAAGACCCTGTGCACGTCCGTCAACTCGGTCGTCTGCCACGGCATCCCCAGCGCCGAGGAAGTGCTGCAGGACGGCGACATCATCAACATCGACGTCACCGTCATCAGGGACGGCTGGCACGGCGACACCAGCCGCATGTACTTCGCGGGCACGCCCAACCCCGAAGCCCGGCGCCTGGTCGACACCACCTGCGCCGCGATGATGGCGGGCATCCAGGCGGTGCGCCCCGGGGCGCGGCTGGGCGACGTGGGCCATGCGATCCAGACGCTGGCCGAAGCCGCGGGCTATTCGGTCGTGCGCGACTACTGCGGCCACGGCATCGGCCGGGTCTACCACGAGGACCCGCAGGTCACCCACTACGGCCGCCCCGGCACCGGCCTGCTCCTCAAGAAGGGCATGACCTTCACCATCGAGCCGATGATCAACGCCGGCCTGCCCGACATCGCCAACCAGCCCGACGGCTGGACGGTGCTGACCCGCGACGGATCCCTGTCGGCGCAGTGGGAGCACACGCTGGCGGTGACCGACGAAGGCTGGGAAATCCTCACGCCCTGGGGGCAGGCGGCGGATTGAAGCGTCGGCCGGGCGGTGCATGGGACATCAACGACGCAGGCCAGGCGACGTACTCCTCTCATCGCAAGTCGCCTCGACGACCTGAAGCGGGACGTTCGAGCGACTTCAGGCGGGCGACCTCCACTTCGATGGCATCGCGAACACCCTTGAAGTAGGCCGACATTTCCGCCAGGGATGGTGCCTCGGCCAACAAGGATTCGTAGCCCTCGTCCAGCAAGCCGACCTTGCCGGAACACATGCGCGCCATGGCGATGTCGAACTTCGAGGGCACGCCGGCCAGCTCGAAAGTCCGGTAGATGTCGAGAGGCTGGAACAGACCACGCTGCAGCATGACGTACATGTCCAGCCAATCCCGTGTCTTGGAGCGATTGGCACATGCCATGCATTTGAGCCGGAAGATCTCCTCCAGGCCCGCCACCCGGGGCCCTTGCGAGACACCCGACCGCAACAACACCCTGACCTCGTGGTCGGGCGCGACCAGGGTCAGTTTCACGGTGCCGCCCACCACGTAATCCTGCTGGTAGTCGTGATAGTCCATGCCCGAGTCTTCGAACTCGGCCACGCCCTCGGGCCGGTCGTTCGACACGAAGCCGAATCCGCTGGCATGCGAAAAGCGCTTCAAACCTTCGATGGCAGAACGCGGCAACCTGGCCGAGGGGATCATGAAGTCGAGGTCTTCGCTGATGCGGTGATCCAAGTGCATCGACAAGGCCGTCCCACCTACCAGCACGAAGCCACCCAGGGCCGATTGCCCTTTCAGGAAAGACCACAGTCGCGCCGTGTCAGGCCGTAGCATGGCTCAACCCGCGCTCGATGTTGAGCAGCTTGCGGCTGACGTCGGCACGCGCGCGTGCCGACATCCCGACATCGGCATCCGCCATCATCAAGGCCCACTGCTGCCGGACGAACGGCAGGCCATGCTCCAACACGGACTCCAGCACCAGATCGTAAGAACCCTTCAAGAGCGCGTTGCGCACCAAGGCCTCATGACTCATGGCCGCGTTGGACCAGGCCAAGCCGCGTGATGGATCGGCCAAGGACGAGCGCTTGGCCGTGGCGACGTCCGGCGATGACATGGAAGCAGGCCGACCCGACAAGGTCAACGCCAAGCCGACGGCGTGAGCCAGCGGTTGCAGCGTGCGCAGGTCGATCGTGCCGCGCTTCTTGGCACGGGAAATCGTTTCAGGAGCGACACCGGCGGCGTGGGCCAACCTAGATTGGTCCAGGCCCGCCTCACGGGCGGCGTCAAGGACTTGGGTCAGCAGAATCAGCTCGATTGACATAAGAGTCAATCTACGAAAGATTGACTATCCTGTCAATAACCCCGACCAAACGATGAGCTTGCTCGGAGGGAAGGCTCGCCCGAAGACGAGTCAATGCTTCAGACCCGAAACACCGGCGAAGGAAGGATCACGAAGCATAGCGCCGGCCCTCGCGCGGCTCCTCGGCCTCCACGCGCGGCGGGGCCAGCCGCTCCACCGCCTCGCCGGTGACGATCACCGTGCGGGTTGGGAAGGCGAACTCCACGCCGAGCCGGGCGAGCTCGCGCATCAGCGCGAGGTTGATGCGCTGCTGCTCGTCCATGTAGAGGTTGTAGTCGGGGTCCAGCACGACGTAGACCACCTCGTAGTCGAGCGAGCTTTCGCCGAAGGCGGCGAAGTGCACGCGCTCCAGGCGCAGCTTGTCGCTCGCGCCGATGATGCCGCGCACCAGCCCGGGAATCGCCTCGGCCTGCTCCGGCGTGGTGCGATGGCTGATGCCGAACTTGAACGCGATGCGCCGCTCGATCAGCCGCTTGTAGTTGCTGACGGTGTTCTTGAGCAGCTCGGTGTTCGAGACCACGATCTGCTCGCCGCCCAGGCTGCGGATGCGCGTGGTCTTGAGCCCGACGTGCTCGACCGAACCCGACAGCCCGTCGACCACGATGAAGTCGCCGACCTCGAAGGGCTTGTCGACCGCGATCGACAACGAGGCGAACAGGTCGCTGAGGATGTTCTGCACCGCCAGGGCCACGGCGATGCCGCCCACGCCCAGGCTGGCCACGAAGGCGGTGATGTTGACGCCCAGGTTGGACAGCATGGCCAGCAGCAGCACCGCCCACAGCACGGTGTGCAGCCCCCAGGACATCAGCGTCGCCGACGCGCCGACCTGGCTCATGCCGGGCGAGGCATGGCGCTCGCTGTAGCGCTTGAGCCCGACATCGATGGCGCGGTGCGCCCACAGCGCCACCTGCACGGCCAGGGCGATGAACCAGAGCTGGCCCACGCGGGCGTTCCAGCGCGGCGCCAGGTCGAGCATGCCGAACCCGATGAGCAGGGACACCAGCGCGATCAACCAGGTGCTGGTGCCGCGCAGGATGGCCAGGCCGATGTCGTCCACGCCGGTGCGCGTGCGCGCCGACACGGCCTCGATGCGGCGCAGGGCGAAGCGCAGCGCGAAGAGGATGAGGGCATGGCAGAGCAGGGCGGTCGCGGCGGCCAGCGCCCACTGGGCCGCGCTGGCGCCGAACAGCGTGCGGGTGCTGAGCCAGTGGCCCAGGGCGTCGGCATCGATCATCGGCAGGTCTCCTGAAGCCCGGGCGACCGCCGCCCGGACAGCCATTGCAACGGGCGCGACACCGTCCGGCCATCGGACCGGCGCGCGCCCGGACGTAGGGATAGGACTACCAGGGCCGCGCGGCTGAGGTAGGCTCGCTGGTCTTGCCGCCACAGGCATCGATCTTTCACCGGAAGCGCCCGCTCATGTCACACCCTCTCGTCATCCTCGGCACCGGCCTGGCCGGCTACACCCTCGCCCGCGAATTCCGCAAGCTGGACAAGGAAACGCCGCTGGTCCTGCTCAGCCGCGACCATGCGGGCTTCTATTCCAAGCCGATGCTGTCCAACGCCCTGGCCGGCAAGAAGACCGCGGCCACGCTGGTGATGAAGACGGCCGACAAGATGGCCGCCGAGCTGAATGCCACCATCCATCCCGACACCTCGGTGAGCGGCATCGACACCGCCGGCCGCCGCGTCGAGCTGGCCGACGGCCGCCGGATCGACTACAGCGACCTGGTGATCGCCACCGGCGCCGACCCGATCCGCCTGCCGCTGCAGGGCGACGCGGCGGCCGAGGTGTTGTCGGTCAACGACCTGGACGACTACGCCCGCTTCGCCGAGCGCCTCGACCACGCCACCTCGGTGGTCATCCTCGGGGCCGGCCTGATCGGCTGCGAATTCGCCAACGACCTGCTGGCGCGCGGCATCGCGCCCACGGTGATCGACCTCGCCCCCCGGCCTCTGCCGCGCCTGCTGCCCGAAGCGGCGGCCGACCGGCTGCGCGGCAAGCTCGAGGCCGCCGGTGCGCGCTTCCGTTTCGGCACCTCGGTGACGGCGGTCGAGCGCGAGGGCAGCGCCTACCGGTTGAGCCTGAGCGACGGCAGCACGCTCGCGGCCGACCTGGTGCTGTCCGCCGTCGGCCTGCGCCCGCGCACCGCGCTGGCCGGCGAAGCGGGGCTGAGCGTCAACCGGGGCATCGTCACCGACCGCCTGCTGGCGGCGAGCGCGCCCCATGTGCACGCGCTCGGCGACTGCGCCGAGGTCGACGGCCACACCTTGCCCTACGTGATGCCCATCATGCAGCAGGCCCGCGCCCTGGCCGCCACGCTGGCCGGCCAGCCCACGCCCGTGGTCTATCCGGCGATGCCGGTCACGGTCAAGACCCCGGCCTGCCCGACGGTGGTCTGCCCGCCTCCGCTCGACGCCTCCGGTGCCTGGCAGGTCGAGCTGAGCGAGGAGGGCTGCGATGCGCGCTTCCTCAGCGGCGACGGGCAATTGCTCGGTTTCGCCCTGCTCGGCAGCGCCACCGCCCAGCGCCAGGCGCTGGCGGCCCAGGTGCCCGGCCTGCTGGTCTGAGCCCGTCCGCCACGGGCGCCGGAGAAATGCGCAAAAGCGCACGTTTTTCGCGCCCTGCCGGCGCCGCCGCGGCGGCACACTGCAGGCATCGATCCACCTGGTGCCTGCCATGCCTCGATCCACAGCCCTCCTCCGTGGACGCCCGTTCCGCCTCTACCTGCTGGGCCATGGCCTGATCCTGGCCGGCGCCTGGTCCATCGAGGCCACCGCCTCGATGCTGCCCATGGCCCTGGCGGCCTCGGCCGCGGTGATGCTGTCGGTGCCGCTGCTGCGTGAAATCCTGTCGCGCAAGAAGGCCGCCATTCGTTCTTCCGAGCGCTGATCAGGGTCGTTCCTCCCACGCTCTTCCGTCTTCCTCCGGCCTCGTTCGCCCCCCTCTCCATGTAGGACTGCGCCCACGTCCGACCCTGTGTCTGGACGACCGGGGCGCGCGCCCTCGTCCGCTGCCCGGGGCCACGCCCGGCGCGCATTCTTGGCATCTCCGCCGGCCACAAGCCGGCGGCGCTTCACAGACCCGGGCCACAGCTGCGGCGCGTCGACGGGAGCCGGTAAATCCACCCTCCCCGTGTTTCCAGGCCGCCCCGGATCTTGCCACTCACATTGCTGAAGGAGAGAAAGACATGAGCAACACCAAGCCACTCGTGACCGGCCTTTTCCGTGACCGCGACAGCGCCGAGCGCGCCTACGAGTCGGTCTCTGCCCGCGGCTACGACAAGAACGACGTCAACCTCGTCATGTCGGACGAAACCCGCAAGAAACACTTCTCGGGCAGCACCGCAGGCCGTGAGACCGAGCTCGGCAACAAGGCGGCCGAAGGGGCGGGCGTGGGCGGCGCGATCGGCGGCACCGTGGGTGCGATCGCGGCGGCCATCGCCGCCGTGGGCACCACACTGGCCATTCCCGGCCTGGGCCTGGTCATCGCGGGGCCGCTGGCCGCGGCGGTGGCCGGTGCCGGTGCCGGCGCCGCCACCGGCGGCATCGTCGGCGCCCTGATCGGCTGGGGCATCCCCGAGGAGCGGGTGAAAGAGTACGAACAAGGCATCAAGGAGGGCGGCATCCTGATGGCCGTCAACCCGCGCAACGAAGCCGATGCCCAGCACTTCGAGACCACCTGGCGCGCCCATCAGGGCGAACGCGTCTACCGCTGAAGCCCGCATGGGTGCCGCCCACGCTTGACGGCGGGGGCCGAGAGGGGCCCGGTCGCGACGGCGCCGGACCCCTTTGCGCATCGGCAAGCCACCTGCCGTGCCGCACAGCCCGGGTCCGCACCGGGATGCGGGCACGGCCGGCCGGATGGTTCAAGGACCCGGCGACGGCAGCCGCCCGGTCCGCCCACGGGACGACACCCCGGTTCGAACGGCCGGGCGCGTCACGGCCAAGGATCTCAGATCGCCAGCGGGTCCACGTCGAGTGCCCAGCGCAGCACCCCTTTGTGTTCGCTGCGCAGCGCGGGCAGGGCCGCCATCCACGGCGACAGCACCCGCTGCAGCTGGCCGCGGCTGCCCGCCTCGACCAGCATCTGCATGCGTTCGACGTCGGCCACCCGGGCGATGGTGGTCGGCACCGGCGGATAGATCAGCAGCTCGGCGGCGCCGTCCAGCCCGCCGGCGAGTTCGGCCGCGGCCTGCAGGAAGGCCTTCGCGCCGTCCGCCGTGCGCGCCTCGGCCCGCAGCAGCGCGAGGTGCACGAAGGGCGGCAGGCCGGCCATCTCGCGCTCCTTCAGCTGGCTGGCGGCGAAGGCCGCGTAGTCATGCTGGCGCAGGGCGCCGTACAGCGGATGGACGGGATGCCAGGTCTGCACCCACATCTCGCTGCGTCCGGCCTGCGCGGCGTCGCGCCCGGCACGGCCGGCCGCCTGCATCAGGAGCGAGAACAGGCGCTCGGGCGCGCGGAAGTCGCTGCTGAACAGGGCGCAGTCCGGGTTGATCGCCGCCACCAGGGTGATGCGGCGGAAGTCATGGCCCTTGGTCACCATCTGGGTGCCGACCAGCACATCGACCTCGCCTGCATGCACCGCCGACAGCTGGGTTTCGAGCGCTCCCTTGTGCCTGGTCGTGTCGGCATCGATGCGCGCCATGCGGGCCCCCGGCAACGCCGCCGCGAGCTGCTCCTCGAGCCGCTCGGTGCCCTGGCCCAGCGGGGCGATGTCGGGATTGCCGCAGTCCGGACAGGCGCGCGGCACCGGCTGGGTCAGGCCGCAGTGGTGGCAGCGCAGCGTGCGGTCCAGCTTGTGGAACACGCGCCAGGCGCTGCAGTGCGGACAACCGCTCTTCCAGCCGCAATCGGTGCAGTGCAGGACCGGCGAGTAGCCGCGCCGGTTGAGGAAGACCAGCGATTGCTCGCCCCGCTCCAGCCGCAGCGCCAGGGCGGCGACCAGCTGCGGCGACAGGGCCGAGGTGACCCCCTTCACCTTGGGCAGCTGGGTCATGTCGACCAGCCGCACCCGCGGCAGCATGCCCCCGCCCACGCGACTGGCCAGGCTCAGCCGCACGTAGCGGCCCTGCTCGGCGCGCTGCCAGCTCTCGAGCGAGGGCGTGGCCGAGCCGAGGATCACGCAGGCCCCCTCCAGCTTGCCCCGGTAGACCGCCAGGTCGCGGGCGGAATAGCGTGCGCCCTCCTGCTGCTTGTAGGAGGGATCGTGTTCCTCGTCGACCACGATCAGGCCCAGGCGCGGCAAGGGCGCGAACACGGCCAGCCGCGTGCCCAGCACCAGGTCGGCCAGGCCGAGGTGGGCGGCCAGCCAGTTCTTCAGGCGTTGCGCCGGGGTCAGCCCGCTGTGCAGCGAGACGATGCGGCGCGGCGAGGGGCCGGTCGCGAAGCGCTCGGCGAAACGGGCCTCGAGTTGCGGCGTCAGGTTGATTTCAGGCACCAGCACCAGCACCTGCCGGCCCGAGGCCAGGGCCTGCTCGGCCGCACGCAGGTAGACCTCGGTCTTGCCGCTGCCGGTCAGCCCGTGCAACAGCACGACCGGCGCGCTGCCGGGCTGGTCCAGCGCCTGCAGGCGCGCCAGCGCCGCCGCCTGCTCCTCGTTCAACCCAGGACGGGCCGGTGGCTCCACCACCGGCAAGGGCTTGGCCGCGGCCTTGCGCAGGCGGGCGATGCGCAGGGCCAGCTGGGCATCGTCGAGCTTGCGCAACTCGGGCGGCAGCACCGACATGGCCACCTCGCCCAGGCCGCGCTGGTAGTAGGCCGCGGTGAAACCCACCAGCTGGCACCAGCGTTCGGGCAAGGGCGGCAGGGCGTGCAGCACCTGGGTGACGGACTTGAGGGCGAAACCCGGTTCCTCGGCGGCTTCGCCGGGCCAGACCAGGCCCGGCACGTCGCGCCGGCCGAGCGGCACGCGCACCAGGCTGCCCGGCGCGATCGCCTGCTCGCTCAGGTAGTCGAGGGCGCCGCCAAGCCCGCTGTGTTGCGGCGCCTCGACAGCCACCCTCAGGCGGCAAGTCTCATCCATGGCTGTTACAAATGGAGTTAGCGGGCAAAGCTCATGTTCTGTGGAGACAAAGGCGTTAAGTTGCTGATTTCAAAGTGCTTTCCCATCTTTCCCCGAAATCTGTGGATAACTTTGTGGGTAAGCTGCCCACAGCCGCGCTAAACCGTTGATCTGTCAGGGCTTGGGCTGGATTGCTCACTTTGGAAGCAAAACGCGAAATGAATAAAATCAACAACTTAGGCACGTTATACCGGTGCAGCCTGCTGCACCGCAGCAGGGTTTCCGGTAAAACATCACAGGCAGGGATTTGGGGATAAGTCAAGCCTGAGTGTTCACTTTTCGAAAAAATGACGGCGTTCCCGCCCCCTGGGTGAGCCGTCGCTAGCCAGCCTCGTCAGGCAGGTTGCGGCAGCGTCCGGCGCGAGTGCTCGTGCACGGTATCGACCAGCACGGACACACTTTCCGGCGGCGTGTGCTGGCTGATGCCATGGCCCAGGTTGAAGATGTGCCCGGCATGGCTGCCGTCCGGGTTGAGCGGGGAACCGAAGCTGTCGAGGGTGCGGATCACCTCGGCGCGGATCTGCTCCGGCCCGGCGAACAGCACGTTCGGATCGAGGTTGCCCTGCAGGGCGACGCGCCCGCCGATGCGCTCGCGGGCGCGGCCCAGGTGGACGGTCCAGTCCAGCCCCACGACGTCGGGGCCGGCATCGGCGATGTCGTCCATCCACAGCCCGCCCCCCTTGGTGAAGACGATACGCGGGATGCGCTGGCCCTGGTGCTCGGTCTTGACCCGCTCGAGCACGCGGCGGGTGTAGGCGAGGCTGAAGTCCTGGAAGGCGCCGTCGGCCAGCACGCCGCCCCAGCTGTCGAAGATCATCACGGCCTGCGCGCCGGCGTCGATCTGCGCGTTCAGGTACACGGCCACCGCCTCGGCATTGACCTCGAGCATGCGGTGCATCAGGTCGGGCCGGCTGTAGAGCATGGACTTGACCAGGCGGTAGTCGTCCGAACCCTGGCCCTCGACCATGTAGCAGGCCAGCGTCCAGGGACTGCCCGAAAAGCCGATCAGGGGCACCCGGCCCTGGAGCGCGCGGCGGATCGAGGTGACGGCGTCGAAGACATAGCGCAGCTTGTCCATGTCGGGCACCTGCAGGCGGGCGACCGCGGCCTCGTCGCGCACCGGCGAGGCGAATTTCGGGCCCTCGCCGATGGCGAAGCTCAGGCCCAGGCCCATGGCGTCGGGCACGGTCAGGATGTCGCTGAAGAGGATGGCGGCATCGAGCGCGTAGCGCTCCAGCGGCTGCAGGGTCACCTCGGTGGCGTAGTCGGTGTTGGTGGCCAGCCCCATGAAGCTGCCTGCCTTGGCGCGCGTCGCGCGGTATTCGGGCAGGTAGCGCCCGGCCTGGCGCATCAGCCAGACCGGGGTGTGGGGGGTGGGCTGGCGCAGGCAGGCGCGCAGAAAACTGTCATTTTGAAGAGGGGCGAACATCCACGAATTATCGCCCGCCACGTTCGCGCCCATAATTTGCATTCCAACGAAGGGAGAACCCATGCTCGCCCAGAACATCCTCCAGACCATCGGCCACACCCCCCACGTGCGGGTGAACCGCCTGTTCGGCTCCACCCACAGCGTGTACGTCAAGTGCGAGCGGGCCAACCCGGGCGGCTCCATCAAGGACCGCATCGCGCTCGCCATGGTCGAGGCGGCCGAGCAGTCCGGCCAGCTGAAGCCGGGCGGCACCATCATCGAACCCACCTCGGGCAACACCGGCGTCGGGCTGGCCATGGTGGCCGCCGTCAAGGGCTACAAGCTGGTGCTGGTGATGCCCGAGAGCATGAGCATCGAGCGCCGCCGGCTGATGCTGGCCTACGGCGCCAGCTTCGTGCTCACCCCGCGCGAGAAGGGCATGAACGGCGCCATCGCCCGCGCCACCGAGCTGCTGGCCGAGACCCCGGGCGGCTGGATGCCGCAGCAGTTCGACAACGCCGCCAACATCGAGGTGCACGAGCGCACCACCGCGGCCGAGATCGCCGCCGCCTTTCCGAGCGGCATCGACGCCCTGGTCACCGGGGTCGGCACCGGCGGCCACATCACCGGCTGCGCCCGCGTCCTCAAGGCCATGTGGCCCGGGCTCAAGGTGTACGCGGTGGAGCCCTCGGCCTCGCCCGTCATCAGCGGCGGCAAGCCGGCCCCCCACCCCATCCAGGGCATAGGCGCCGGCTTCATCCCCAAGAACCTGCAGACCGATCTGCTCGACGGCGTGATCCAGGTCGACGCCGAGGCCGCCAAGGAGATGGCGCGCCGCTCGGCGCGCGAGGAAGGCCTGCTGGTGGGCATCTCCTCCGGCGCCACGCTGGCGGCCATCGCCCAAAAGCTGCCCGAGCTGCCGGCCGGGGCGACCGTGCTGGGCTTCAACTACGACACGGGCGAACGCTACCTGTCGATCGAAGCTTTCCTGCCCACCGAGTGACATGGCCGACATCCCCCTGCCGATGAAACCGCGCATCCTCGTCGTCGAGGACGAACCCGGCATCGCCGACACCTTGCAGTACGCGCTGCGCACCGACGGCTTCGATCCGGCCTGGGTCGCGACCGGCGAGGAGGCGGTGGCCCAGGTGCGGGCGCAGCCGCCCGCCCTGGTGATCCTCGATGTCGGCCTGCCCGACACCAGCGGGTTCGAGGTCTTCAAGCGCCTGCGCGCCCTGGCCGACCTGCCGGTCATCTTCCTCACCGCCCGCAGCGACGAGATCGACCGGGTGGTGGGCCTGGAGCTCGGCGCCGACGACTACGTGGCCAAGCCCTTCTCGCCGCGCGAGCTGGTGGCGCGGGTGCGCTCCATCCTGCGCCGCTCGGCCAAGACAGCGGGCGCGGGCGCCTCCGCGGCGCCGCCCATCCCGGTGCAGGTGGACGCGGGCCGGCGGCAGATCCGCTTCTACGGGCGGCTGCTCGAGCTCTCGCGCTACGAGTTCGGGCTGCTGCAGACCCTGGCCTCGCGCCCGGGCCATGTGTTCTCGCGCGACGCCCTGCTCGAGCAGGTCTGGGACGACGCGACCGACAGCATCGACCGCACCGTCGACGCCCACGTCAAGACGCTGCGCGCCAAGATGAAGCTGGTCGCACCGCTGCTCGACCCCATCCGCACCCACCGCGGCAGCGGCTACGCGCTGGCCGAGGATCTGCCCGGCACCCTGGCGCCGTGACCGGTCCCGGCTCGCGGCGGCAGGCCGGGCGCGCGGCGGCCGGGGTGCCGCGATGAACAAACGCACCCGCATCTTCATCGGCATCCTGCTCGCCTATGCGCTCGGCGTGGGCTGGCTGATGTACCGCCAGCTGGAGGACATCGATCCGCGCTACCGCGAATCGGCCGAGGAATCGCTGGTCGAGACCGCCCAGCTGATGGCCACCCTGGTGGAAGGCCTGTCGCGCGATGGCGCCTTGCAGACCGAGCCGCTGGGCCCGCTGTTCCAGTCGCTGTATGCGCGGCGCTTCAAGGCCGACATCTTCGGCTTCGAGAAGACCCGCGTCGAGTTGCGGCTGACGGTGGCCGACCGCAACGGCCGGCTGGTGTTCGATTCGCAGGGCCGGCAGACCGGCGCCGACCATTCGCAATGGCGCGACATCCGCCGTGCCCTGAAAGGCGAATACGGCGCCCGCTCGACCCCCGACATCGAGGGCGACAAGCGCACCTCGGTGATGTACGTCGCGGCCCCCATCCGCGTCAGGGACGAGATCATCGGCGCAGTGAGCGTGGGCAAGCCGGTGCAGAGCTTCGGCCAGTTCGTCGAGGCGGCACGGCGCAAGACCCTGCTGGTCGGCGCGACCTCGGTGGTGGCGGTGCTGCTGCTGGTGGTGATCCTGTCGGTCTGGCTGGTGCGGCCCTTCGGCGTGATCGCCGACTATGTGCGTTATGTGCGCGCCCAGCATTCGTTCAGCCTGCCCCGCCTGGGGCGCCGCGCGCTCGGTGCGCTGGGCGCCGCCTACGACGAGATGCGCGACGCGCTGGCCGGCCACAACTACGTGGCCGACTACGTGCAGACCCTCACCCACGAGGTCAAGAGCCCGCTGTCGGCCATCCGCGGCGCGGCCGAGTTGCTGCAAGAGCCCATGCCCGACGCCGACCGTGCGCGCTTCGCGGCGAACATCGCCCGCGAGACGCAGCGCATCCAGGAACTGGTCGACCGCATGATGGAGCTGACCGCGCTCGAGACCCGCCGCAGCCTGGACCACACCGCCCCGGTGGCCGTGCTGCCCCTGCTGCGCGATCTGGTCAATGCCGCCCAGCCGGCCAGCGCCGCACGTGGGGTGAGGGTGAGGGTGAGCATCGAAGACAGCGGAGTGGGCGAGCGGCTCGCCGTGGAGGGCGATGCCTTCCTGCTGCAGCGCGCGGTGGCCAACCTGCTGGACAACGCCATCGACTTCTCGCCGCAGGGCGGCCAGGTCACGCTGGAGGTGGTGCGCAAGCGGCGCAGCCTCGACATCAGCGTGCGCGACCAGGGGCCGGGCATCCCGGACTATGCCGAGTTGAAGGTCTTCGAAAAGTTCTATTCACTCGCCCGGCCGCATTCACGCAAGAAAAGCACCGGCCTGGGGCTGTCCTTCGTGAAAGAGATCGCCGAGCTGCACCGGGGCCGCGCGACCCTGCAGAACGCCATCGGCGGCGGGGCGCTGGCCACGCTGTCGCTGCCGCTGGACGAGTCGGCCGGCTAGGGCCGGCCGCCGCCGGGTTCAGGCGGCCGGGACCGGCCCGGCGCCGTCGGCGACGTGGCAGCGCACCGGATCGCCTGGCGACAGCACCCCGCCACTCAACACCCGCGCCGTCACCCCGCCGTGCCCGCGCAAGGCGTTGTAGCCGCCCGGGCCGAGCACCTCCTCCATGCGCGAACACGGCTCGCAAGGGCCGCTCACCTCGAGCAGCACGTCCGTCCCCAATCGCAGCCGCAGCGGCCGGTCCTTGAACAAGGCCTTGGCCGCGAGCAGGTTCAGGCCCGACACCAGCAGGTTGCGCCGCAGCACGGCCGGATCGATCGCGGCCAGCCCGACCCAGGCGGCGATGGCCGGCAGGTGCTCGGCCTGCAGCAGGGTCACCTCCCGCTTGCCGCCGCCCGGCTCGCGCAGCGCCGCCCTGTCCCCCTGCAGGCCCCGGCCGGCCAGCGCGGTGGCCGCCTGGACGCGCAGCACGTCCACCCGGCGCCCCGGCCGCAAGAAGATGGCCTCGAGCCGGCCCGGGCGAGGGAAGCGGCCGCTCAGGCCGCGCAGGTCGGCGGGGTCGGGGAAAAGGGACATGGGCAGGGGATCGACGCCGCGGGGGCAGGCCTGCATGACACCACAAAACGCGCCCGCGCGCACTTCACGCACGCTTCACACAAGGACCTCGTCCGCTTCGAACCCGCTTCGCACGACCAGGCCATCCTCCAGGACATGCCCACCGCTTCGGTGCCGTCCCCAAGGAGAGCTGCCATGCGTTTGTTCCTGCACCCGATCCGCCCGCTCAGCCGCACCGGGCAGGTCTTGTTGTGTGCAGCCACCTCGGTGCTGGCCGCCGTGCTCAACCTGGTCTGGTCGCCGCCCGCCCAGGCCGACGATTCGGAAGCCGCCAGGCCGGAGAGCCCCTACTTCTTCGTCGACAGCGGCGAGCCCGGCGTCGACCGCCTGCCGCTCAAGTCGACCGAGGTGGACGTGCGCATCCACGGCGTCATCGCCGACGTGACGGTGACCCAGCACTATCGCAACGAGGGCCGGCGCCCGATCGAGGCCCGCTATGTGTTTCCCGGCTCCACGCAGGCGGCCGTGCACGCGATGAACGTGCGCCTCGGCGACCGCCTGCTGAGCGCCCGCATCCGGGAGAAGGAACAGGCGCGCATCGAATACGACAGCGCCAGGAAGGAAGGCAAGACCGCCGCGCTGCTGGAGCAGCACCGGCCGAACGTGTTCCAGATGAACGTGGCCCACATCCTGCCCGGCGACGAGGTGGCGGTGGAGCTGCGCTACACCGAACTGCTGACACCGACCGATGCGCGCTACGGCTTCGTGTTCCCGACCGTGGTGGGCCCGCGCTACCGCTCTCCCGGCGCCGGCGAGGGCAACGGCACGGCGGTGGTGGCGCCCTACCTGCCGCAGGGTTCGGCCGCGCCGGCCCGCTTCTCGCTGAAAGTGGCGCTGGACACCCCGGTGCCGGTGAAGGAGGTGGTCTCGTCCTCGCACGACATCCGCGTCGACGGCTCGGGCAGCCGCCATGCGACGGTCTCGCTGCGGGACGGCGGCAAGCCGGCCGACAACCGCGATTTCATCCTGAACTACCGCCTGGCGGGCGACCGCATCGAGTCGGGCCTGATGCTGTTCCGGGGCGGGAACGAGAACTTCTTCCTCGGCCTGGTCGAGCCGCCCCATCAGATTCCCGCCGCGCAGGTCAACCCGCGCGAATACATTTTCGTGGTCGACATCTCCGGCTCGATGCACGGTTACCCGCTGGACACCGCAAAGGTACTGCTGCAGAACCTGATCGGCCGGCTGCGTCCCAGCGACACCTTCAACGTGATGCTGTTCTCCGGCAGCAGCCGCATGCTCGCGCCCGCCTCGGTGCCGGCCACCCGGGCCAACATCGACATGGCGCTGGAGGCCTTGCGCACCACGGCCGGCGGCGGCGGCACCGAGATCGTGCCCGCGCTGCAACGCATCGCCGACCTGCCGAAGAACGCCGACGTCTCGCGCAGCGTGATCGTCGTCACCGACGGCTATGTGAACGTGGAGGCCGAGGTGTTCCGCCTGATCCGCCAGAACCTGGACCAGGCGAACGTGTTCGCCTTCGGCATCGGCAGCAGCGTCAACCGCCACCTGATCGAGGGCATGGCCCGCGCCGGGCAGGGCGAGGCCTTCGTGGTGACCAAGCCGGCCGAGGCGGCGGAGCAGGCCGAGCGGCTGCGCAGGATGATCGAGTCGCCGGTGCTCACCCAGGTGAAGCTGCGTGTCGAGGGGCTGGACGTCTATGACGTCGAGCCGGCCCGCTTGCCCGACCTGCTGGGCGGCCGGCCGGTGGTGGTGTTCGGCAAATGGCGCGGCGACACGGCTCGCGCCAAGCTGGTGGTGGAGGGCCAGGCGGCCGACGGACCGTACCGCATCGAACACGACACCGCCGGCCGCGAGGACCAGACCTCGGCCGCGCTGCGCCACCTCTGGGCACGCCAGCGCATCGCCGGCCTGTCCGACCAGGAAGCGCTGGAGGGCCGTGGCCAGCAGAAGCAGGAGATCACCGCACTCGGCCTGAAGTACGGGCTGCTGACGACCTACACCAGCTTCATCGCGATCGACCAGCGGGTGCGCAACGCCGAGCCGTCCGCCGCCACGGGCGTCGACCAGCCCCTGCCGCTGCCCGACGGCGTGGGCAACGGCGCCATCGGCGCGGAGGTGCCGAGTACGCCCGAACCCGCCGCCTGGCTGGCCCTGCTGGTCGTGCTCGGGGTGCTGCTGGCCACCGCGCTGTCCCGCCGCGGCCGCTGATGGACCCCGTCTCGGGCACGCACCATGCACGCTCCGCTGCCACTGTCGCGCCAGGGCCGTTGGCAAGGGCGCCTCGACACCTGCCCGCCCCTGGCCTGGCTGGCACTGCAGGCGCTCGCCCTCTGGCCGCACTGGCGCTGGGCCACGGCCCGGGTGCTCGACGGCTCGGACGACCCGCTGGGCCTGGCCGCGCTCGCCGCGCTGGCCCTGCTGGTGGCCCGGCTGCGGGCTCGCCTGCTGGCCGGCCCGCGCCCCGGCTGGCTGGTGCTGGCCATGGCCGCGACGCTGGCCGCCACCGCCGCCACGTTCCTTGCCCCGCCGCTCCTCGCTGCCGTGCTGGCTGCGCTGGCGATGGGCGCCGGGCTGCGCAGCTTCCTGCCGGCGGGACGGCCCGCCCTGCCGCTGGCCGGCCTGGCCGTGCTGGCCCTGCCCCTGCTGTCCTCGCTGCAGTTCTATGCCGGGTACCCGCTGCGTGTGGTGACCGCGCAACTGAGCACCTGGGTCCTGCAGCTCGGCGGCCTGGCGGCCGAACGCAGCGGTACCGCGATGCAGGTGCAGGGCCGGCTGATCATCGTGGATGCGCCCTGTTCCGGGGTGCAGATGGTCTGGATGGCCTATTTCTGCGCCTGTGCCACGGCGGCCTTCGCCGAGCTGCCCGAGCGTCGCTTCCTGCGCCGGCTGGCCGGGGTCGGCCTGCTGGTGATGAGCGGCAACCTGCTGCGCAACTGCGTGCTGGTGGCGCTCGAAGCCACCCGGGCGACGGTCCCGGAGAGCGTTCACCAGGGCGTCGGCCTGGCCGTGCTGGCGGCGATGTGCGCGGCCGTGGTCGCCCTGATGCGAGGAGGTGCCGATGAAACGCGCTGAGCGGCTGCTGAAGTGCGGGTTCGCCGCCGTCCTGTGCGCCTGCGCCCTGGCCCCGTTGGCGAGGCAGGCGCCCGCGGGGCACGACGCGCCGGCGCCGGCCGAATGGCCGCGCGAATGGGAGGGCCGTGCGCTGCGCCCGCTGGCGCCCACGCCGGTCGAACAGCGCTTCGCGGCGAGTTTCCCCGGCGAGATGGCACGGCTGACCGACGGCCGGCAAGTGCTGGTGCTGCGGCAGGTGCACCAACCCACGCGCATGCTGCACCCGGCCGCGGACTGCTACCGCGGGCTCGGCTACCGCATCGAGCAGGCGCGCCTCGAACACGATGCGCGGCAGCAGCTGTGGCGTTGTTTCACCGCCGAACGCGGCACGCTGCGTACCCGGGTATGCGAGCGCATCGTGAGCGCCGACGGGCAAGCCTACACCGACACCTCTTCCTGGTTCTGGGCGGCGCAGCTGCGCCGCTCGGCCGGCCCCTGGCAAGCCATCACCACCGCGAGGCCCTTGTGAAGACCATCGCCAGATTCCTCGGGCGCCTGGCGCTCGGCCTGCTGCTGAGCCTGTTGTGCGCAGCCATCCTGTTCACCCTCGTGGTGCTGCACGCCTTGCGCGCCGCGCCCGGAGAATGGTCGCACGCGCTGCGCTGGGGCCCGTTCACGCACGAGTTCAGCGTACCGGCCCTGGTGCGTGTCGCCAGCCATCCGATGGCGCTGCGGCTGCTGGACGGCCGCAGCCTGTCCACGCCCTACGGCCCGCTGCGCTGGAGCGCATCCGCCGGCGGCGGCGAGCTGGTGTGCGCGCCCTGCGAACTGCGCGCCGCCGGGCTGGGCGATGCGCCGATCCGCCTGGAGCGGATCTCGTTCACGCTGCGCCACCAGGTCGACGGGCAGTTGCACGGCCGCTTCAGCCTCGGAGCCGCGGGGCGGACGGTGCAGGGGCGCTGGTCGTCGCGCCTGGCCCCGGCCGGCGCGGAGCTGGATTTCAGCCTGGGCGACACGGCACTGGCCGATGCCTACGCCTTGTTCTCCGGCGTCATGCCGGAAGCCGGCCGGGCCCGCATCGAGGGCCGGGTCAGCCTGAGGGCGCGGCTGCGGCTGCCGGCCGGGGAATGGACGGTCCAGCCCTTGCTGAGCGGGTTCCGGGTCGAGGGGCTGGGCACCGAGGCCCTGCGCGATGCCGTCCCCTCGTGCTCGGCGCCGGGCCTGCCGGCCGGCGAGTGGCTGACACGTGCCGTCATCGCGGCCGAAGACCAGCGCTTCCACGAACACACCGGCTACGACCCGGTCGAGATGGCCGCGGCCTGGAGCCACGACGACGGCAAGCCACGGCCGCTGCGCGGGGCCAGCACGCTCTCGCAGCAGCTGGCCAAGCTGATCTACACCGGCGATGCACGCAGCCCGCTGCGCAAGCTGCGCGAACTGCTGTACGCGGTGGAGCTCGATCGCACCCTCGGCAAGGCGCGGGTGCTGAACCTGTACCTGGCCATGGTGCCCTGGGGCGAAGGCCAGTGCGGCGCGCAGGCCGCCGCGCGCCACTACCTGGGCAAGGATGCAGCCCGGCTCGCCCCCATCGAAGCCGCCTGGCTGGCCAGCCTGCTGCACAACCCCGACCGGGAACGGCAGGCGATGGCACGGCACGGCCAGGTGAACCTGGAGCGCGTCGACTGGGTGATGCAGCAGATGCGCCGGCAGGTGCCGGCCCGTCAACGTTTGCCTGCGGCACGCTGGACACCTCCGCCCCAGGCCTTCCTCTCGCTGGGCAGCCCCACCACGGCAGTGGCTTCAGCACCCTGACGGGAGGGTTTGCCGAGATATCGTGAAAAACCCCATTCAGGGTCCCCGGTGCCGAGCAGTTAGCATGCACCTCGAACATTCCGGAGGACGTACGATGAATCGCAAACTTTGGCTGCCCCTGATGGTGCTGCTCTCCAGCCTGTGGCTGGGGGGCTGCGGCTACAACGACTTCCAGCGGCTGGACGAAGACGTCAAGGCGAGCTGGTCGGAAGTGCTCAACCAGTACCAGCGGCGGGCCGACCTGATCCCGAACATTGTGGCCACCGTGAAAGGCGAGGCCAATTTCGAGCAGGAGACCCTCACCAAGGTGATCGAGGCGCGCGCCAAGGCCACCAGCATCCAGGCCACGCCCGAGCTCATCAACAATCCCGAGGCCTTCGACAGGTTCCAGAAAGCCCAGGGCGAACTCAGCGGGGCCTTGAGCCGGCTGCTGGTGACGGTGGAGCAGTACCCGCAGCTGAAGGCCAACCAGGCCTTCCGCGACCTGCGCGTGCAACTCGAAGGCACCGAGAACCGCATCACCGTGGCGCGCAACCGCTACATCAAGGCCGTGGCCGAATACAACGTGCTGGCCCGCAGTTTCCCGACCAACCTCACCGCGATGGCCTTCAGCTATTCGGTCAAGCCCAGCTTCACGGTGCAGAACGAGGCGCAGATCACCACCGCCCCGGCGGTGGACTTCGACAACAAGGCCGCTTCCAAGCCCTGAGGCCGTGTCCATGGGCTTGTTCCTGCATCGGCTGCTGCTGGCGGCCTGGATGATCCTGTCCGCCGGGCTGCTGCATGCCCAGGACCTGCAGCCCGTGCCGCCGCTGTCCGACCGGGTGATCGACCGCACCCGCAGCCTGACACCGCTGCAACGCGAGGCGCTGTCGGTCAAGCTGGCCACGGTCGAGCGGCAATACGGCACCCAGCTGGTCGTGCTGCTGGTCGAGACGACCCGGCCGGAGGACATCGCGGCCTATGCGCAGCGCGTGGGCGACACCTGGAAGATCGGGCGCCGCCAGGTGGGCGACGGCCTGCTGATCGTGGTGGCCAAGAAGGACCGCAAGATCCGCATCGAGGTGGCCAAGAGCCTGGAAGGGGCGGTGCCCGACCTGGCCGCCAGCCGCATCATCAGCGACCAGCTCGCGCCGGCCTTCAAGGCCGGCGACTATGCCGGCGGCCTGAACGCGGCGGTGGACAGCCTGGTGCGCCGCATCGGTGCCGAAGGACTGCCCCTGCCGGCCACGGTCGACCCCTCCTGGAACGCGGAGAGCCCCGTTCCACCCCCGGCGCCCGCCCCGCCCGCCGCCCCGTCGCCCGCCCCGGCCTCGGACGACGGCCCCGACATCGGCACCTGGGCGATCTTCCTGTTCTTCGGCGTACCGATCGCGGGCGCCGTGCTCACCTCGATGCTCGGCCGCAAGCTCGGGGCCCTGGGCACCGGCGGCCTGGTCGGCGGGCTCGGTTTCTGGCTCACGTCCAGCGCCATCGCGGCGGGGCTGGCTGGCCTGGTGGCGCTCATCCTGGTGGGGGTGTTCGGCATAGGCACCCGGCGCGGCACCACGTCCGGCATCCTGTCCGGGCTCGGCGACGCCATCCTGCACGGCGCCAGCAGCGCGTCGAGCGGGGGCTGGAGCAGCGGCGGGGGCAGCTGGAGCAGCGGCGGAGGCGGCGGCTTCAGCTCGGGTGGCGGGGGCGATTTCGGCGGCGGCGGCGCCTCGGGAGACTGGTGATGAGTTGGACGTCCATCCTCGCGCGTATCGTCAAGCACCGCTGGCTCGATGCCAGCGACTCCGAACGCATCCTCAGCGCCAAGGGCCTGGCCCTGCTGCAGGCCCAGGTGGCCGCCAGCGAGCGCTGCCACAGCGGCGAGATCCGCATCTGCGTCGAGGCCGGCCTGCCGATGTCCTACCTGTGGCGCGGGGCCAGCGCGCGCGAACGCGCCATCGCCATGTTCGGCAAGCTGCGGGTGTGGGACACCGAGCAGAACAACGGCGTGCTGATCTACCTGCTGCTGGCCGAGCACCGGGTCGAGGTGGTCGCTGACCGCGGCCTGAACCGCCACGTGCCGGCCGAGGAGTGGGAGGCGCTGGCCGCCGGCATGACGGCCTCGTTCAAGGCCGGCCACTTCGTGCGCGGCCTCGAGACGGCGGTGAACAAGGTGCACCGGCTGCTGGTCGAGCATTTCCCGCTCGCCCGCGACGAGCTCAACCCCAACGAGCTGCCGGATGTGGTGGTGCTCCTCTGACGGACGGCAGGCGCCGGCGCGGCCCCGCGGCTAGAAGTGCGCCAGGTAACCGCCGTCCACCGCGATGATCTGGCCGGTGACATACGAGGCCGCCGGCGAGGCCAGGAACACCACCGCGCCAGCGATCTCCTGCGGCCGCCCCCAGCGGCCGAGCGAAGTGCGCGCGCCCAACCAGTCGCTGACCGACCGATCGGCCACCATGGCCGCGTTCGGCTCGGTGGCGAAGTACCCGGGCGCCACACCATTGACCGTGATACCGTGCGGCCCCAGTTCCGCGGCCAGGGCACGGGTCAGGGCGGCGAGCCCGCCCTTGGCCGTGGTGTAGGCCGCGTCGCCGGCACGTGCGATGGGGCCGGCGATCGAGGTGATGTTGATGATGCGGCCGCAGCGCTGCGGCTGCATCAGCCGGGCCGCGGACTGGCAGAGGAGGAACGGCGCCAGCAGGTCGACCTCGAGCAGGGCGCGCACATCGGGCAGGTTCAGCTCGGGCAGCGGACGCCGGTGCCGCTGGCCGACGTTGTTGACCAGGATGTCGAAGCGTCCGCAGGCCGCGGCGATCTCCGCCATGCGGTCCTGTGCCGCCGGGGCATCGGTGACATCGAACACCGCCGCATGGGCTGCGCCGCCCGCCGGCGCAGCCGCCGCGCCGACCTGCGCCACGGCCGCTGCCACACGGGCCGCATCGCGGCCGTTGATCCACACCTGCGCGCCCGCGCAAGCCAGCGCGCGGGCCATTTCCAGGCCCAGGCCGCTGCTGGCACCGGTCACCAGGGCGGTCTGGCCTTGCAGAGAGAAAACAGGAGCGGGTGTCGACATCTCCACATCGTAGCCGGGCCGGCGCAGGGCAGCCAACGACCGACTCAGGCCATCGCGCCGTGCCAGGCCCGCACATACGAAGGCAGCTCGCCCGCGGTCGCGCCATCCGGCTGCGGCGTGCCCCGCACGGCGCCGATGGGCAACACGCCGGCCCAGACGTCGAGGGCCATATCGGCCTCGCTGTCCTGCGGCCCGCCGGTGCGGATCTTCGCCACCGCCTCGGCCAGCGGAATGCGCAACAAGGTGGTGGCGGCCAGCTCGCTGCTGTCGCCGCGCCGTGCCTCGTCGCTGCGGCCCGGCGCGAGATGCTCCATGAAAAGATCGAGCAGCCTGGCCTTGTCCGCGGCCGCCGCGGTCTCGAAACGCCCGTGGATGACCACCGAGCGGTAGTTCATCGAGTGATTGAAGGCCGAGCGCGCCAGCACCAACCCGTCGAGGTGGGTGATGCTCACGCAGGCCTCGGCACCCTCGGCCAGCACACGCACCATGCGGCTGCCGTTGGAGCCATGGATCAGCAGATGGTCGTCCACCCGCCAGCAGGCGGTGGGGATGCAAAAGGTGCTGCGGCCGTCGAAGAAGGCCACGTGGCAGACGTGGCTCGCGTCGACGATGCGGCGCACCGTCGCCGGGTCGTAGTGCGCCAGGTCGGCGGAGCGGCGCATGCGGCTGCGGTCGGACGGAGGAGGGTGCTGGGTCATGGCGGATCGGACGTGAGCGAGTGAATGGAAGAAGCGGATGCTAGGGTTCGCGTGGGCCCTGCAAAAGTGCCACAAACCGGTGTCATGATGGAGCCACGATGATCGATCTCATTTTCTTGCTCCGGCGCGAACTCCCCCGGCGCGGCAGCGGCCAGTCCCTGGGGCGGCGCCTGGCCGAGGTGCTGCGCGCCGCCGTCCTCGACCAGTCGCTGGAGGGCGGCAGCCTGCTGCCCGCGTCGCGCGTGCTGGCGCGCGAGCTCGGCGTGGCCCGCAACACCGTGCTCTATGCCTACGAGCAGCTGACGGCCGAGGGCTTCGCCTGCGCCGACCGGCAGGGCACGGTGGTGTGCCACCTCGGAGCCTCAGGGCGGTATGTGCCAACCGGCGGCGAGGCACCCGTGCTTCCGACGCTGTCGCAGCGTGCCGTCCCGGTCGCGCTGCCGGTCGAAGGCGACTCGCCGCGTCCGTTCGAACCGGGCGTGCCCGCCCTGGACGCCTTTCCGCTCGAGCGCTGGCGCCGGCGGGTGCTGCAGACCTGGCGGACCATGCCTTCGAGCCTGCTCGACCGACGCGATGTGACCGGGGAGCCGGTGCTGCGCGCCGCCATCGCGGCCTACCTGCGGGCCTCGCGCGGCGTGCGCTGCGAGCCGGAGCAGATCGTCGTCACCAGCGGCACGCAGGAGAGCCTGGGGCTGTGCGCACAACTGCTGGCCGATCCGGGCGACCGGGTGTGGATGGAGCATCCCGGCTATCCCGGCGCGATCCATGCCTTCGCGGCGGCCGGGCTCGAGTTGGTGCCGGTCCCCGTCGACGAAGAGGGGCTCGCGCCCGCCCCGGCGCTATGGCGCCGCCAACCGCCACGCCTGATCTACACCACCCCGTCGCACCAGTACCCGCAAGGAGTGATGCTGTCCCTGCCGCGCCGGCTGGAGCTTCTCGAACGAGCTCGCGCCCTGGGCTGCTGGATCGTCGAGGACGACTACGACAGCGAGTTCTGCCGCGGCATGCCCCTGGCCGCCATGCAAGGCTTGGTGCCGGACGCCCCGGTGGTCTACCTCGGCACCTTCAGCAAGACCCTGTATCCGGCGCTGCGCCTGGGTTTCGCGGTCTGGCCCGAGGCCATCGCGGCGCGGCTGCGCGCCGCGCTCCCGGGACGCCTGTCCCCCGGCCGCGCGACCGAACAGGAGGCGCTGGCCGCCTTCATCCACGAAGGCGAGTTCACCACCCATCTGCGCCAGATGCGCCGCCTCTACGCCGAGCGCGAAAGCGCCCTCAGACAGGCCCTGTCGGCGCAATGGCCGCTGCCGCTGGCCTTGTCGCCCGGGGCCGGCGGCATGCACCTGACCCTGACCCTGCCGCAGCGGATCCCGGACCGGGAGGTGATGCGCCGGGCCGCCCTGCGCCAGCTCGATCCGCGGGCCTTGTCGACCTTCACCGTGCCCGGCGGCAGGCCGCTCAACGGCCTGGTGCTGGGCTACGCCAACACCGCGGCCGACCAGGTGCACGAGCATGTCGCGCAGTTGGTGGCGGCGATACGGGAGGTGCTCGAAGCACGCCCCTAGCGCAACGGGCAAACGGCGGTATGCGGGCTCAGAGCGCCCCGGAAACAACGACGCCCGCATGGCAAGCCAATGCGGGCGTTGTAAAACCGTCACCGCGGCCGCGGGGCCGCAGGAGGGGTCTACTTCTTGCGGAACTTGCGGAACGCGGCGATCTGCGCGGCCATGGCCACGAACTCGCTTTGCGCGGCGGCGAAGTCGATGTCGCTCTTCGCGTTTTTCATCGCCTCTTCGGCCAGGCGCTTGGCCTCGGTCGCCTTGGCTTCGTCCAGGTCCTTGCCGCGGATGGCGGTGTCGGCCAGCACGGTCACCGTGCCGGGCTGCACTTCGAGAATGCCGCCGGCCACGAACACGAACTCTTCCGAGCCATCGGTGCGCTCGATGCGCACCGCACCGGGCTTGATGCGGGTGATCAGCGGCGTGTGGCGCGGCAGGATGCCGAGCTCGCCGTTTTCACCCGGCAGGGCCACGAACCGCGCCTCGCCGGAGAAGATGTTCTCTTCGGCGGAGACGACGTCTACGTGCAGTGTTGCCATATTCAATTTCCTTCAGCAGTCGGGACGAGTCAGTGAGCAGGTGAACGGTGGTCGAATCCTGGCTGCAGCCGGCCCCCGCGACCAGCGGGCCGGCGCAGCCCGGCGACGCACCGCCGGACCGGACTGCTTACTGCATCGCCTTCGCCTTGGCGAAGGCTTCGTCGATCGTGCCGACCATGTAGAAAGCCTGCTCCGGCAAGCTGTCGCACTCGCCGGCGACAATCATCTTGAAGCCACGGATGGTTTCCTTCAGCGGCACGTACTTGCCGGGCGAACCCGTGAAGACCTCGGCCACGTGGAACGGCTGGCTCAGGAAACGCTGGATCTTGCGTGCGCGGGCCACGGCCAGCTTGTCTTCCGGCGACAGTTCGTCCATGCCCAGGATGGCGATGATGTCGCGCAGTTCCTTGTAGCGCTGCAGCACGGCCTGCACGGCGCGGGTCGTCGTGTAGTGCTCTTCGCCGACGACGTTGGGGTCGATCTGGCGCGAGGTCGAGTCCAGCGGGTCCACGGCGGGGTAGATGCCCAGCGCGGCGATGTCACGCGACAGCACCACGGTGGAGTCCAGGTGGGCGAAGGTCGTGGCGGGCGACGGGTCGGTCAAGTCATCCGCCGGCACGTACACGGCCTGGATCGAGGTGATCGAGCCGACCTTGGTCGAGGTGATGCGCTCCTGCAGGCGGCCCATTTCCTCGGCCAGCGTCGGCTGGTAGCCCACGGCGGAAGGCATGCGGCCCAGCAGCGCGGACACTTCGGTACCGGCCAGCGTGTAGCGGTAGATGTTGTCCACGAAGAACAGCACGTCACGGCCTTCGTCGCGGAAGGACTCGGCGATGGTCAGGCCGGTCAGCGCCACGCGCAGGCGGTTGCCCGGGGGCTCGTTCATCTGGCCGTACACCATGGCCACCTTCGAATCCTCGAGCTTCTCGAGGTTCACGACGCCGGAGTCGGCCATCTCGTGATAGAAGTCGTTGCCCTCACGGGTACGCTCGCCCACACCCGCGAACACCGACAGACCGCTGTGGGCCTTGGCGATGTTGTTGATGAGTTCCATCATGTTCACGGTCTTGCCCACGCCGGCGCCGCCGAACAGACCCACCTTGCCGCCCTTGGCGAACGGGCAGATCAGGTCGATCACCT
>CBIHOH010000007.1:0-93518 GCA_966211755.1 uncultured Rhizobacter sp.
TGCCGCCGGCGTGGTGGCCGGGGGGAGGCCCGGCGCCGGGGCGCGGGCCGCGGGGCCGGCGCGGGGGGCCGCGGCCACCGCCTGGGTGGACCCGATGACCAGCACGGCCTGGGCGTCGCGCTTGGCGATGTCGGGGGCGGCGGCGGAGAAGTCGGGCGCGTTGCGGTCGAATTTCGCGTCGACCACCGGTGACACCCCCGCGGCCGCGAAACCGGTCATCGCCCCGGCCAGGCCGTCGAGGCCGAAATTGTCATCCACATGCAACACCGCGATACGCGTCATGCCGATCTGTTTCAGGTGGCGGATCGCACGCTCGGCCTCGCGCTGGTACGAGGCGCGCACATTGAAGACATAGGGCTTGACCGGTTTGTGCAGCAGCATCGCGCCGCTCGACGGGGCGACCAGCGCCACCTTGTGCTCGTTGAGCAGGGGCAGCAAGGCCTCGGTGTGGGCCGTGCCGCGGTTCAAGAACAGCGCGATCACGTTTTTCCCGGTGATGAGCTGTTTCGCATTCTCGACGGCCAAGGCCGGCTCGAACTTGTCGTCCAGCGAGATGAGTTCGATCTGCTGCCCGTTCACACCGCCGGCGGCGTTCACCGCGTCGAAATACAGCTGGGCACCGACGGTGTTTTCCTTCACGCCACTGGCTGCCGGCCCGGTGAAGCCCGAGGTCTGGCCGATCAGGAGCTGCGCCTGGGCCGATGCCAGCCCGAGAAGAAAGCCGCCGGCGACGAGGCTGCGGCGGAGGGTCATCGAGAACGAAATCATAAGGCCCTTCTGATGAAAGAATCGGGCAGTGTTGCGTTCGCGGTGCCCCTGCGCATTGGGGGAAACCGATACGCGCCGGGCCGGACGAGAACAATGCCACGGCGCAGCGGCGGAGGGCGGCGCCCCTCGGGGCAGACGCCGAGCCTGCGGTCAGGCCGCCCCGCCCGGATCAGCGGCGCAGCTTGCCTGCGGCGTCGATGATGGAGAGGTCGGCGAAGTCGAGGCCGGAATGGTCGTCCGGCGAGTAGCTGATCTCCATGCCGCCCAGGTCGTATTTGCGCATGCCGTTGAGCGCGGCGATGAGGCTGGCGCGGGTCGGGTTCGGGCCGGCGCGGCGCAGGCCCTCGACCAGCACCTTGGCGCCGGCGAAACCTTCCATCATGGCCGGCGACACACCGTCCATGCCCTTGGCGCGGGCGAGTTCCAAGGCCTCTTTCACGATGCGCGCCGCGACCGAACGTTCGTACGGAAACACCTGGGTGACGATGGTGCCCCGGGCGTGCTCGCCCATCTGCTTGACGAAACCTTCCGACGCATTGTTGGACAGGGTCACGATCTGCGCCTTGGAGCCGGCCGCGCGGATGGCGCGGGTGGCCTCCGCCACCGTCTGCGCCGAGCCGATGATGAGCACGGCCTGGACGTTCTGCTTGTGGATCTCGGGCGCGAGGCTGCTGAAATCCGGGGTCTTGCGGTCGAACTTGCCCAGGACCAAGGGCGTCAGGCCCACCGCGCTGAAACCGTTGGCCGCCCCTGCGGCGCCGTCCTGCCCGAAGCTGTCGTCCACATGGATCACGGCGATGCGGGTCAGCCCGATCTGTTTCAGGTGGCGGATCGCACGCTCGGCCTCGCGCTGGTACGAGGCCCGCACGTTGAAGACATAAGGATTCACGGGCTTGTGCAGCAGCATGGCGCCGGTGGACGGGGCCACCAGCGGGACCTTGTACTGGGCGAGCACGGGCAGGATGGCTTCGGTATGGGGCGTGCCCCGGTTCATGAACAGCGCGAGGACGTTTTTCTCGGTGATGAGCTGCTTGGCGTTCTCACCCGCCAGTGCGGGCTCGAACTTGTCGTCCAGCGACACGAGTTCGATCAGTTGCCCGTTCACCCCCCCTTGCGCATTCACCGTGTCGAAATAGAGCTTGGCACCCGCCGTGTTTTCCTTGACCCCGCTGGCCGCCGGCCCGGTGAACCCCGAGGTCTGCCCGATCAACAGCTGGGCGTGAGCGGGGACCAGAGCGAACAGCAGGCCGCCGCACAGCACGGCACGGCGGACGATCGATGGAAACGAAGTCATGGGACCCCTCTCTCTCTAAATGATCACGGAGTGTTACCCCCGCCGCAGGCGTCCGCATCAGGGGAAACCGTCATGAAAAACAGGGGTTGCGGGCAGGAGTTCACGCAGATCGCCTCGCCGGCGCAGCGGCGCGTGTCTTGCGGCACGCTGCTTCGAAGCGAGGACGCGGGGCTTGGCGACTGCCTTGTGACCGGGCGGCAACAGGACCGGAAAGCCCCCTCGGCAGCCCTTGACGGCGGCGCCTGCCCCGCCTCACCATGTGCCGGGCCGCGGGCCGGACGGACGTGCAATGGATCACAAGGCAGGCCGTCTGCAGCCCCGGCTGGGCAAACCCTCGTCAACTTTGCGAGGGCCTCGCCGAAATAACGACATAAGCGTGCCTGGATGCACGCATTCCATTAGAAGAGAGCCGGACGCAGCCGGCGAACACAAGAGAGGTAATCATGGACTTGATGGCAGCCATGAGGGCGATGACGATCCGCTCTCGCATGTGGGGCAGCCTGGTGCTGGTGGTGCTGACCGTGGCGGTCATCGGCGGCGTCGGGGTGGCGGGTCAGCTGTATTCCAACGAGATCACCAGCTCCTTCATGAAGAAGGAGTTCGCCGCCATGACCGAGATCGCCAAGCTGCGGGTGGCCATGAGCATGCTCCGGCAGCAGGAGAAGGACATGCTGGTGCACTACGACAACACCCCCGGCATCGTGGCCGCCCGCAAGGAGTGGGAAAAGACCCTGGCCGAGACCAAGCAGATCGCCGCCAAGCTGTCGACCGCGCTGCCGGACGATGCCGCGCGCGCCAAGGCGGCCAAGGCCATGGCCCACCTGGACAAGTTCCGCGAAGGTTTCGTGCCGGTCGCCAAGCAACTCGAGGCCAACGCCTTCGACACCGCCCGCGTCGCCCTGACCTTCGTGCGCCGCATCTCCCCCGAGTACGACGCCGCCCAGGCCACCGTGCAGGAGCTGGCCGAGGAACTGGGCGTGGCCGCGGTGGCCGGCGAACAGCGGGTCGAGTCCACCGGCGAGCTGGTGCTGGGCCTGCTGGCCGGCGCCGCGCTGCTGGCGCTGGCCGTGATCGGCCCGCTCACCCTGCTGAACATGAAATCCATCTGCGACCCGCTGGACGAGGCCGAACACCTGGCCACCTACACCGCCCAGTTCGACCTCACCAAGCGCCACACCAACACCAACGGCAAGGACGAACTGGCGCGCCTGCTGCGCGCCGTGGCCGGCATGCGCGGCGCGCTGCGCACCATGGCGAACGAGGTCCGCAGCTCGGCCTCGAGCATCGACACCGCCAGCGCCGAGATCGCGCTCGGCAACCAGGACCTGAGCCGCCGCACCGAACTCACCGCGGCCAACCTGCACACCGCATCGTCCTCGATGAACGAACTCACCGAGACGGTTCGCCACAGCGCCGAGTCGGCTCGCCAGGCCAACCAACTGGCCGCGTCGGCGGCCGACGTGGCCGCGCGCGGCGGCGAAGTGGTGCTGCAGGTGGTGAACACCATGGGCGAGATCAACGCCAGCTCCTCCAAGATCGCGGACATCATCGGGGTCATCGACGGCATCGCCTTCCAGACCAACATCCTCGCGCTGAACGCGGCCGTCGAGGCCGCGCGTGCCGGGGAGCAGGGCCGCGGCTTCGCGGTGGTGGCTGGCGAAGTGCGCAGCCTGGCCGGCCGCTCGGCCGAAGCGGCCAAGGAAATCAAGGCCCTGATACAGACCAGCGTCGACCGCGTCGAGGGCGGCTCGCGGCTGGTCAACCAGGCCGGCGTGACCATGAACGAGATCGTGAGCGCCGTTCAGCGGGTGTCCGACATCATCGGCGAGATCACCGCCGCCTCGGCCGCGCAAAGCGAAGGCATCACCTCGGTGAACGCCTCGGTGGCCCTGCTGGAAGAAATGACCCAGCAGAACGCCGCCCTGGTCGAACAAAGCGCCGCCGCCGCCGAAAGCCTGAACGAGCAGACGCGCCGCCTGGCGGTCGTCGTCGGCCGCTTCAAGCTGGACGACACCCCCGGCACCGCGCTCTGAGACAACGCCCCCCCGGCAGGCCCATCGCGCGCAGCCGGCCGGTCAGGCGGATGCGAACCGGTATCGGGCCCACGAAATTCGCATCCCCTGGAGCAGCAGCTTCTCGCTGCTCGCCGTCGCGCTTCGCGCACAGTCCGTCTTCTGCGGGCCGGATACCTGCACCGAATCGAACGCAAGCATCGTATTGCCTCTGCCATCCAGAGCCGGGCCCGTCCGGCTTCAGCCACAACGCACCCGTGTCGACCAGCGGCGCAGCCTCCGGTTCAAAGATCCCGCACCACTGATCCGCCCTCACCCTCGCCAGTGGCAGGGCACACGGATCCGGGAATATCACCCGCGCCGCGCCGGCCGCCGACATTGACGAGTCGAATCTGGATGGCTTGCACACCACCGATTCGAGTGGCGCTCGATCCCAATTGGATCTCCTCTTCTATGCAGCCACTTAATGTCCATCCATAGCCGACCGATTGCGCCAATTGAATGACCTCCAGGACCTGCCCCGCCCACGAGGGCGATTCCAAAACCGACTTCAACCGTACGACGAACCCGCCCTCGTCATGGGGCTCGATTCCAACCAGTGCACTCCGGCGGGAGATCATCTTGAGGAAAGCAGAGCTCAGCCTCCTGGAGGCATCGGCCGAATTGCAATTCACGAACAACTTCCAATCGACTTCGACTTGATCACTCTCTTTTTGCTCGCGAAGGTCCGCACTCGCGGGCGAAAGAACCACTGAGTTCAAAGCCTCCGGATTCCTCGAAGACCAATACAAAGCCCCCGCACCGTTTTCATCGACGACAAAAACACCGGTTTCAAAAGCATCGCTACCCGATGCGGTCTGCATGGCATCCTGCAGACCATCGACATCCGCTTCAAGCGCGACCCACGGCGCGCCCTTCCTCTTCTTTTGACAAACACGGAATTTCAGCCCCTCGGACATGGATTTCCTTGAATCAGCACCGAATCCAGAGTCTTCGACAAGACTCATCATCAATACGCATGGCAGCTGAAAAACCGGACATTCGCGGCGCAGTGGTGAAAGCGGCGGATGAAGGAACACTGGACCGCCATCCGCGCAACGTCGGACGCATCGATTCCCGTCTGGTCCGGCACCGCACTTTCCCCTTGCCGGCCTTGCGTCCACACGAAATCATGGAGAAGGAAGAACCTTCTTATTCCATGGCCGCACACCACCACGCGAGCCATTATTCCGTTCTTTCTCGAGGATAGCTGTCACGGCGCCGTCGCAGGAAGGCCGTCCAGGGGCGCAGCGCCATGTCGTACAGGGCCTGATCGTTCTGCCCCGTGCCATCACCGACAAAGCGCAGTGCCCCATCAAGCAGGCCAGGGCCCGGCACGGGCCACAAGGCCGCGCCCAGGCACCAGCGAAGCGCAGTGCCCCATCAAGCAACTCCCAAAGGACGGGTCCCCCGGCCCGATGGGAGGCGCCCCCCATGGGGGGGCAGGAGCGACAGCGACGTGGGGGGCTCACTCCAATACGAGCTTCTGCTGCTGCACCACCTGCTTGTAGACCTCGAACTCCGCCTTCGCCTGGGCGGCGAACTGCTCCGGCGTGTTGGCCACGATGATCGATCCGGTCTCCTCGATGCGCTTGCGCACCTCCGGCTTCTCCAGCGTCTTCTTCACCGCCACCGACACCTTCTGCACCACGTCCGCGGACAGGCCCTTGGGTCCGTGGATGCCGTAGTAGGCCATGCGGTTCACCGGCTCGAGGCCGAGTTCCTTGAAGGTCGGGACATCCGGCAGCATCGGCAGGCGCGACGGGGCGGCCACCGCGATCGCCACCAGGCGCTTGTCCTTCACGAACGGCAGGATGGACGGCAGGTTGTCGAAGATCATCGGCACCTGACCGGCCACCGCATCGTTCAGCGCCGGACCCGCCCCCTTGTAGGGGATGTGCGTGATGTGGGTGTCGGTCAGCGACTTGAACAGTTCCATCTGCAGGTGGCCGATGCCGCCGGTTCCCGAGCTGGCATACGAGAACTTGCCGGGGTTGGCCTTGACCAGGCCGAGCAGGGTCTTGTAGTCCTTGGCGGCGAAGGAGGGGTGCACGGCCAGCACGTTCGGCGTGGCGGCGATGTTGATGATGGAGGTGAAGTCGGTGAGCGGGTTGTACGGCGCCTTGGGATTGATGGCCGGCACCGAGGCCGTGGTGGAGACCGTGGCCAGGCCGAGCGTGTAGCCATCGGCACTTGCCCGGGCGATCTCGGCGGCGCCGATCATGCCGCCCGCACCGGCCCGGTTGTCGACGATCATCATCTGGCCGAACGCGGTATTGACCTGGTTGGCGATCACCCGGGCGATGATGTCGGTCGTGCCGCCGGGCGCGAAAGGAACCACCAGCCGCACCGTCTTTTCCGGATAGGCCTGGCCCCAGGCGTGGGTGCACAGGGCGATGGACGAAAGGACGGCGGCACGCAGGAAGAGCTGACGTTTCATGAAGTCTCCTAGAGGCAAGAAGTGTCCGGAGCCCGGCCTTCATGGCCGGTACCCGCGACGTTGAACCGGGCCCGTCGAGGGGCCCGTGAGCCTGCCTTAGCAGCGTTCGTGCCGCCCGCGTCGCCTGCACACGACGCCCGGGAGAACCGCCCCGGAGAGCGGCCGGGCGCCGGGCCCGGCGTCCGGAATCCCGCACACGCCGGTGCGCTCCGTGCGGTTGTCCGGACAGGCCGCAGCGCGGCCCGCCCGCCCGCGCCGCTCAGCCGGCGGCACCGCCGATCTCGTAGCGCTTGAGTTTGTCGTACAGCGTCTTCTTGGGAATGCCCAGGCGCAGCGCCGCCCCGGCCACGCTGCCCTCGGCGTCGCGCAGGGCCTGGCGCAGCAGCTTCTTCTCGTGCAGCTCGAGCTGCCGGGGCAGGCACGGGGCCTGGCCATCGTCCGTCCCGGCGGAGTCGGCCGGCTCGGCCACGCCCAGCACCAGGCGATCGGCAAAGGCCTTGAGCTCGCGCACATTGCCCGGCCAGGGCCGGGCCGTCCAGGCCGACATCTGGGCGGGGGTCCAGTCGGGGACCGGGCGCTGGTAGCGCTGGCAGGCCAGCTTCACGAAATGCGCGAACAGGCAGGGGATGTCGGACGGGTGCTCGCGCAGCGCCGGCAGCCGTACCTGGACGGTGGCGATGCGGTAATACAGGTCGGCGCGGAAGCTCCCCTGCGCGGAGGCGGCCAGCAGGTCGGTCTTGGTCGCCGCGACGACCCGGCAGTCGAGGGCGATGAGCTCGTTGCCGCCTAGGCGCTCCAGCGTGCGCTCCTGCAGCACGCGCAGCAGCTTGGCCTGCAGGGCCAGCGGCATGGATTCGATCTCGTCCAGGAACACCGTGCCTCCGCGCGCATGTTCGAACTTGCCGGGACGGCGCTTGTGGGCGCCGGAGAAGGCACCCGCCTCATGGCCGAAGACCTCGCTCTCGAACAGGCTCTCCGGCAGGGCGGCGCAATTGATGGCGACGAAGGGCCCGCCACCACGGCCGCTGGCATGCAGCTGGCGCGCCACCACCTCCTTGCCCGTGCCGGTCTCGCCATGGATGAGCACGTCGGCGCCGCTCGGACCGATGGTGGCGATGAAGTGGCGCAGGCCCTGCAGCGCGGGCGACTCCCCGAGCAGCTCGGGCACCCCGTCCCGCCGCGGCGGCGCGCCGCGGTTCTCCAGCACCAGGCGGCGCTTCTCCAGCGCCCGGCGCACCACCTCCACCAGGCGCTCGGCACGGAACGGCTTCTCGACGAAATCGTAGGCGCCGTCGCGCATCGCCTGGACGGCCATGTCGACATCGCCGTGCCCGGTCATCAGGATGACGGGAATCTCGCGGTCGATCGCCATCGCGACCTGGAGCAGGTCCAGGCCGGAGCGGCCCCCGAGCCGCACGTCGGCCACCACCACGCCGGGGAATTGCAGGTCGAGCTGTTCGGCCGCCTCCTCCATCGAGGCGACCGCACTGGCGGCGATGCCCCCCAGTTGCAGGGACTGCAGGGTGGCCAGCCTGACGCTGGCCTCGTCTTCCACCAAGAGGACGCTGAGCATCATGAGGATAGTGGCTCCGATGAGGAGTCGCCCCAAAGGGGCAGCTTGAGAACGAATTCGGCTCCGCCCTGCGGCTGGTCGAGCGCCAGCAACTCGCCCGACATGGCCTGCACGATGGAGGAGGAGATGGCCAGGCCCAGGCCCAGGCCGCGTCCGGCTTCCTTGGTGGTGAAGAAGGGCTCGAACAGGTGCTCGCGCGCCTGCGGCGCGAGGCCCGGGCCGGTGTCGGTGATGCTCAGGCAGGCCTGCCCGTCCACCCCGAGGACCGCGCGCACCCGGCGCTCCTCGCAGCCCTCCACCGCGTCGAGCGCATTGCGCAGCAGGTTCACCAGCACCTGCTCGACGCGCAGGCGGTCGCCCACGACACGGGCCTCTTCGTCGACCCGGATGTCGAGCGTGGCGCCGCGCTGCACGAAATCGGCACGCAGCAGGAGGGCCGCATTGTGCAGCGCCTGCGCCAGGTCCACCGGCCCCACGCTGCCCTCGCTCTTGCGGGCGAAGCCCTTGAGCTGGCGCACGATGTGGCTCAAGCGCATGCAGGCGTCGCCGATGTGCAGCAGGTTGTCGCGCACGGCTGCCAGGTCCCGGCGTTCCAGGAAGGCGCTGGCGTTGTCGACGAAGGCCTGCATGGCGGTCAGCGGCTGGGTGATCTCGTGCGTCATGCCCGCCGCCATCTGCCCCAGCATGGCCAGCTTGCCGGCCTGCACCAGCTCGTTCTGCGTCTGCCGCAGCACCTGTTCGGCCTGCTGGAGATCGCGGTAGCGCTGCTCCAGGTGCCGGTTGGTCGCGCTCAACTCATGGGTGCGCGAGGCGATGCGCTGCTCGAGCTGGTCGGAGGCTTCGCGCAGGGCGTCGCGGGCCAGGGCCGCATCTCGGCTGGATTGCCGGCGCTGCCGGTGGAAGCCCGCGGCCAGCGCGGCCAGGCAAAGCAGCAGGGCCGTGCCCACCGCGGCGTCGAGCGCGGCCTGGCGGGCCGGCGCCGGAGCGCTCCACAGCGACATCCGCCAGCCCAGCTTGCCCACCGGCTCGTCCACCCGGTCGGACGCGGCCAGTGCACCGTCGAGCGCCAGCGGCCGGATGGCCCGCCCCGCATACTGGCGCGACACATCGATGCCGCGCGCCGCCGCCGGACTCAAGGGCGCGAGGCTGCGGTATTTCCACGCCGCCATGTTGCTGAGGAAAACCACGCCATGGGTGTCGGCCAGCGCCACCGCCTCGTCACTGCCGGCCCAGGAACGTTCGAAGGCGGACAGATCGATCTTGATGACCAGGGCGCCGATGCGCCGGCCCGCCGCGTCCAGCACCGGATGCGCGAGGAAATAGCCCGGTTCCCCGGACGTGGTGCCGATGCCGTAGAAGCGGCCGATGTTGCCTTGCAGGGCGCGCTGCGCGTAGGGCCGGAAACCATAGTGGTTGCCGACGAAGGTGGGCTGGCGGTTCCAGTTGCTGGCGGCGACGGTCAGGCCGCCGGTGTCGATCACGAAGGCCGCCGAGACCTGCGCCTTTTGCTGGACCTCGGACAGGTAGGCATTGAGCGCCGCGATGCTGTCGGGTGCGCCCGGCCGCGACAAGCCTTCGATCACCCTCCCGTGCAGGGACATCACGAAAGGCAGCGATTCGTATTTGTCGAGGATGCCGTCCAGGTCCAGCCGGTAGGTCGACAGCTTGCGCAGGGCGCGGGCATGCAGCTGATCCATGGCCCGGTGGTAGGTCCATTGGTAAACGGCCAGGCAGAGCAGCAAGGCGCCCAGCGCCCATGCCAGGACGGTCCAGTTGGCGAAGGCCGGCCGGCCGGGCTCCTTCATACGGGCGACGGGGGTCACATCCACCTCAGTGCAGTGGCGGCGGCTGGGCGCCGGAACACCGGGCCCTGCGAACGAGCCGGCTACGCCGGCCCAGTGTAGGGGTCGCAGCCGGGTCCGGATCTGCGGATACTACGAATACGCCCTTCCTGCGGCCCCGCTTGCGCATCCGGACTTGGACCGCCTGCAACCGCATGAGAACATCGACCCGCGATGCGCCCGGTCTTCTCCCCGACGCCCGTTCCTTGTCACCTGCCACGTCCTTGAACACCTCCCGCGCCATCCCCCCAGCACCATCCGAGCGAGAGATCGGCCGCTACCTGCGGCTGTCCGTCGCGGTGGCGGTGGCCACCATCGCCCTGAAGGCCGGCGCCTGGTGGCTCACGGGTTCGGTCAGCCTGCTGTCCGACGCGATGGAGGGTTTCGTCAACCTGGCGGGCGCCAGCTTCGCCTTGCTGATGGTCGGCCTGGCGCGCCAGCCGCCGGACCTCGAGCATCCCTACGGCCACCACAAGGCAGAGTATTTCTCCGGCGGCTTCGAAGGGCTGCTGATCCTGCTGGCGGCGCTGGCCATCGTGTGGGCGGCCGTGCAGCGCCTGATCGACCCGCGCCCCATCCAGGCGCTGGGCCTGGGGCTGGGCTTGACCGTGCTGGGTTCTCTGCTCAACGCCGGCCTGGCCTGGGCGATGCTGCGCAAGGCGCGCGAACACCGCTCGGTGGCGCTGGAAGCCGATGCACGCCACCTGTTCACCGACGTCTGGACCTCGGCCGGCGTCCTCCTCGGACTGGTGGCGGTGCGCCTCAGCGGCTGGCTGTGGCTGGATCCGGTGATCGCCATCGCGGTCGCCCTGCACATCGCCGGCGAAGGCGTCAGGCTGGTGCGCCGGGCGGCCGACGGGCTGATGGACCATTCGGCGACGACCGAGGTACGGTCGGTGATCGACCGCACCCTGGCCCGCTTCGCCGACCCCGCCCTGCGCTTCGACCATGTGATGACACGCGACGCCGGGCAACGCCTGTTCCTCAACCTGCACCTGCACCTGCCGGCCGACTGGACCCTGGGCCAGGCCGATGGCCTGCGGCGTTCGGTCGAGCAGGCGCTGATGAACGCCCTGCCCGAGCTGCGCGCCACCATCGAGCTGCTGCCGCTGGACGTGGAACCGCTGGCCCACGACGGGCAGGACGACCCGGGGCCGGATCAGGCCAGCGGGCGCCAGACGACGTCCACGCGGCGATAGGACTCGGGAAGTTCCTGCCGGGCCTGTTCGAGCGAGGCGTAGGCCTGGTCCTGCTCGCACTGCCAATCGGCGTCGCAGCTGAAACGGTAGACCTCGCACGCCCCCTCGTAGCGGCACAGCGCCAGGCCGTGGATGAGGGCGACGACCTGCCCTTGCGTGTCACGAAGCGCGGCGAATGGCGGGTCGGACCAGGCCCATTCCAGCACCCGCGCGCCGTCGATCATCGAGGGCGGCGGCGAACTCACGCGGCCGGCCTCGCATAGCTGACCGTCAGCATCTCCCATTGGTGGCCGTCGGGTTCGTTCCAGTAGACGCCGTTGCCCCCGAACTGGGTGCTGACCTGCCCGTCCACGGGCCCGCGCACCGTGCTGCGATACGCAATGCCGGCCGCGCGGATACGCCCGAGAATGGCGTCGAACTCGGGCTGCGTGACACGGAAGCAGAAGTGGTAGACCGGAAACGCCTCGTCCGTCTCGATGAAATCCAGTGTCAGCCCCTCATTGACATACACGGCCGAGAACGGCCCCGGCCCGGCCTCCGACCACGCGACGCCGAGCAGCCCGGCCAGCAGGCTGGCGGAAGCCGACTTGTGATGCGACGGCACGATGGTGTGATCGAGATGGATGGTCATCGCTGTCCTCCCCGGTGGCCGGGCTGCGGGCCGGCCCGCAGGCGACGGCGCGGCGACCCGGTTGCGGCATGCCCGGCAGGCCTGCCAGGCGACATTGTGATGCGGCGGAGACGGGCCCGGTCAACGACCACGTCGCAGTGGCGACCATCCCGCGGCAGGCTCAGGCGTGTATCTCGTGGGCCCGCGCGTCGACTTCGTACGGCGCGTCCGTGTAGCCGAACTCCACCACCTGGCGCAGGTAGAGGGGCAGGTACGCGGCGATCGAGCCGGCCTGCTCGTACTGCGACACATGGCGGAACTCGTGCGACAGCAGGCAGGGTGAGCCCAACCCCTCTCGGATGTACACCGCATGGCCGAGCGTGAGGCCGGCGGTGGAAGCGCCGAGCAGCCCGGTGGCGAGCGAGGCCTCGCGCAGCAAGGGGTCGGCCACGGGGGGCAGCCCGGGCGCGAAGAACAGGCGGATCGCCTCCGGCCGAAGCACGCCGACCTGCCGGGCCAGGGCGAGCTCCGGCTCGCCCAGCGGCCGGCCCGACGCCAGCATGCGGGCGGCGAACTGTTCCGCCCACTCGATGGCCCGGGGAATGAGCAGATCGAGGTGGGCGGCGAGATCGATGGGCATGGAGGACTCCGGGGGGCGGGACTGGCAGGCGTGCGAATCCGTGGCCGCGGACGGACCACCGGACGGGGCCTATTTTCCCATGCGCCGCATCATGGCGGGGACGACGATGTGCTTGTGCACCGGCGCGACGAACAGCATGTAGACCCGGCCCAGCAGGTTGTGGACATGAACCACCGTCGTCACCACCACCGACGGCCGCCCGCCCTCGGTTCGTTTGCAGACCGAGACCCGCACGTCCAAGTGCCTGTCGGCGTCGCCGAGGATGAGCTCGCGCTCGGTCACCGACAGCAGCGTGAAGATGCCGACCCGCTCGCCAAGCGCATACGACTGCGCCGGCCGGCTGCGGTCGGGCGGGCCCATGGCGCCCAGGTCCTTCAGGCCGAACAGGCGGACGACGCGGTTGCGCAGCGCCATCAGGCCGTCCACCCAGGCCGGCGTGGCGGCCACCGTCTCGAGGTAGATCTCGAAGGCGCTGCGCGGGCCGGGCTCGATGTCCGCCCGGTACGCATCGAAGAAATAGGCCCCGGGCAGATGGCGGTGGATCTCTGCATCCGGCGGGACGGGAACGGGGACGGCGCGAGCGGGCATGGGGACACGGTGGATCGGGATCGGCTACATGCTACTGCACCGAGGCGGCCCACCCACCCAGGCATCCCGCGCGACTGTAGGACGACACCGTTTTCATGGCCGGGGTGCTTGCAAGCGCCCCGGGCGCTGGCGCACAGTTGCTTCTCGCCCCGCCCTTCCCGGGCGGCCCCGCGGCGCCGCGCGCGCCGGCTGCGTCCAGGAGTCCTGTCCATGCCGCGAGTCATCTGGAAAGGCGCCATCAGCTTCGGCCTGGTGCACGTGCCCGTGGCCCTCTACCCGGCCTCGACCGAGGCCGGCATCGACTTCGACTGGCTGGACAAGCGCAGCATGGACCCGGTCGGCTACAAGCGCGTGAACAAGCGCACCGGCAAGGAGATCGACCGCGAGCAGATCGTCAAGGGCATCCGGCAGGACGATGGCGAGTACGTCATCCTGAGCGACGACGAGATCAAGGCCGCCTACCCCCGGACCACGCAGACGATCGAGATCGAGGCCTTCGTGCGGGCGAACGAGATTCCCTTCATCCACCTCGACACACCCTACTACCTCGAGCCCATCGGCAAGGGCGAGAAGGTCTACGCGCTGCTGCGCGAGGCGATGCTGGCGGTGGGGGTCGTCGGCATCGCACGGGTGGTGATGCACACCAAGGAGCACCTGGCGGCACTGGTGCCCAGCGGCCCGGCGCTGGTGCTCGACACCTTGCGCTGGTCCAGCGAGATCCGCAGCTGGTCCGACCTGAAGCTGCCCGCGCCCGGCAAGTCGGCGGCCCAGCTCAAGGACAGCGAGCTGAGGATGGCCACCCAGCTGGTGGCCGACATGACCGACACCTGGCAGGCCGAACGCTACACCGACCGCTTCACCGACGCGGTGATGGCGCTGGTCGCGCAGCGGGTCGAGGCGGGGCAGACCAAGCGCGTGGAGGCGCTGGAGCCCAAGGAGGACGGCGGCGGCGGCAACGTGGTCGACCTGACCGCCCTGCTGCAGAAAAGCCTGGGGCAGCGGCGCGGCGGCACCGAGACCGCACCCGCCAAGGCCCCCGCCCGCAAGCCCGCCCGGAAGGCGGCGCGCAAACGGGCCTGACCCATGCCGGCCGCCCCTGTCGCGACGCCGGACCCGCTGCAGCGGTACCGGAGCAAACGCGATTTCGACCAGACCCCCGAGCCGCGCGGCGTGCGCGGCCGGCCGGGGCAAGCCCTGTCCTTCGTGATCCAGAAACACGATGCGACGCGACTGCACTACGACTTCCGCCTCGAGCTCGACGGGGTCCTGCTGTCATGGGCCGTCCCCAAGGGGCCGAGCCTGGACCCGGCCGACAAGCGCATGGCGGTGCGCACCGAGGACCATCCCTTGTCCTACGCCGATTTCGAAGGCACCATCCCGCCGAAGCAATACGGTGCCGGCAGCGTCATCGTCTGGGACCGCGGCACCTGGGAGCCGCAAGGCGACCCGCACCAGGGGCTGGAAAAGGGCAAGCTGCGCTTCGTGCTGCACGGCGAGAAACTGGCCGGCAGCTGGGAGCTGGTCCGGCTGCGCGCCGGTGCCGACCGCAAGGAGACCTGGCTGCTGTTCAAGAAACGCGACGAGCACGCGCGCGCGCAGGCCGACTACGACGTGGTGAGCGCCCTGCCCGACAGCGTGCTGGCCAGGCCGCCCGGTATCCCGGCGCCCCGGGGCGGTGGCCGCCGGCGCACGGCTGCCACGGCCGCCTCCGCGGGCGCCGTCGAGGCGCCGCTGCCGCAAACCCTGTCGCCGCAGCTGGCGACCTTGTCCAGCGAGCCGCCCGCCTCGGGGCAATGGCTCTACGAGCTCAAGTTCGACGGCTACCGGCTGATGGCCCGCATCGACCGCGGGCGGGCCCGGCTCTTCACCCGCGGCGGCCACGACTGGACCGCGAAGATGCCCACGCTGGTGAACGAGCTCGAGGCCTTGAAACTCGGCTCCGCCTGGCTGGACGGCGAGATCGTGGTCTTCGGCGCGGACGGCACCCCCAGCTTCAACGCCTTGCAAAACGCCTTCGACCGCTCGCGCACCCAGGCGATCGTCTACTTCGTCTTCGACCTGCCGTATCTCGACGGGCACGACCTGCGCGCCCTGCCCTTGTGGGCACGCCGCGAGCGCCTGCAGCAACTGCTGCAAGCCGGCGGCAGCGCCCAGGTGCGTCTCAGCACCGCCTTCGACGCCGATGCCGCCGACCTGCTCGAGTCGGCTTGCGGCATGCACCTGGAGGGCTTGATCGCCAAGCGTGCCGACGCCCCCTACGAATCGCAGCGCTCCACCAGCTGGCTCAAGCTCAAGTGCCAGCGCCGCCAGGAATTCGTCATCGGCGGCTTCACCGAGCGCAGCGACGGCAGCGCGCAGGTCGGCAGCCTGCTGCTCGGCGTGCACGACGAACACGGCGCGCTGGTCCCGGTGGGCAGCGTCGGAACCGGATGGGACAGCGCGACCAGCCAGGCCTTGCGGCGCAAGCTGGCGCGGCTGCAAAGCGATGTCTCGCCCTTCGACCCGAACTCGCCGCCGGGCTCGGATCGCTGGACACGGCGCAGCGCGGGCAGCGAGCGCTGGGTCCGCCCCAGCCTGGTGGCCGAGGTCAGCTTCGCCGAATGGACGCCGGACGGACGCATCCGCCATGCCGTCTTCCAGGGACTGCGCAGCGACAAGGCGCCGCGCGCCATCACCCGCGAGAAGGCCGTACGGCCACCCAAGGCAGCTCGGGCGGGCAAGGGTCTCTCGCATCCCGAGCGCGTCATCGATCGGCAACACGGCTTCACCAAGCTCGACCTGGCGCGCTACTACGACAGCGTGGCCGAACGCATCCTGCCCCACCTGGCGGGCCGCCCCTGTTCGCTGGTGCGGGCGCCGGCCGGCGTCGGCGGCGAGCTGTTCTTCCAGAAGCACGTCGAGGCGCTGCACCTGCCCGGCGCACGCATCCTGGACCCGGCCCTCTGGCCCGGCCATGCCTCCCTGCTCGACATCGACAGCCTCGAGGCCCTGCGCGGCGCGGCGCAGATGAACGTCATCGAGTTCCACACCTGGAACGCCCTGGCCCGCCGCATCGACAAGCCCGACCGGATGGTGTTCGACATCGACCCCGGCGAGGGCGTGGCCTGGGAACAGGTGCAGGAAGCGGCGCTGCTGACCCGCAACCTGCTGGCAGAACTCGGCCTGTCGGCCTGGCTCAAGACCAGCGGCGGCAAGGGCCTGCACCTGGTGGTGCCGCTCGCCCCGCGCTACGGCTGGGACGTGGTGAAGGGTTTCTCGCAGGCCGTGGTGCAGCACCTGGCGCGGGTCGTTCCGGCCCGCTTCGTCGCCAGGAGCGGCCCGGCGAACCGGGTCGGCAAGGTCTTCGTCGACTACCTGCGCAACGGCCATGGGGCGACCACGGTGGCCGCGTTCAGCGCCCGCGCGCGGCCGGGGCTGGGGGTGTCGATGCCGGTGTCGTGGGAGCAGCTCGACGGCCTGCGCAGCGGCTCGCAATGGAACATCGCCAATGCGCGCGAGCACCTGTCCTTCCAGACCACCGACCCCTGGGCCGGCTACGCCGGCACGCGCCAGCCGCTCGCGGCCGCCATGAAGACGCTGGGCTACCGGGCACCGGCGCGCTCGCCGAAAACCCGATGAGACGCTCGGCAATCAGGGCATTCGGTGATGAGATCGAGACCGCTCTCGGGGTCGACGCCGCGGTCGATCACGCCGTGCCCGCGGCAGCTGGCGCATGGCAGCCCCGACGCTTCGGTCAGCCCGCGCCAGGCCGTCCTCTGGTGCGGGCTCATGCTCAGCTGGGCGGCCGCCGCCTGCGGCGTGTTGGCGTCCTGCAGCCAGCGGTCGCCGCCCCAGCAGCTGTAGGGCCCGGCGGGGAACTGCCGGCGGTAGACGCCTTCGCGCAGCGGTTGCTCCTCGCCGGACAACCAGGGCGTGAGTTCGTGGGAGCTTGGACTTGTCTGAGAAGAATGGTTGCTCATGGCAAAACTGTAATGGACCCGCACCGGCTCCGGGCCGGGCGGGTGGGTCGAACAAGGGAGATGCGATGCCGGCCCGTTTGACCGGTACGGCAGGATGGAGCATTCCGCGTGCCGTCGCCGGGCGTTTCCCCGGCGACGGGCAACACCTCGCCCGCTACGCCCGCGTGCTGCCGGTGGCCGAGATCAACAGCTCGTTCTACCGTCCCCACCGTGCCGAGACCTATGCACGCTGGGCGGCCATGACCCCGGCCGACTTCCGCTTCGCGGTCAAGCTGCCGCGCAGCATCACGCACGAGCGGCGCCTGGTGGCGGCGCAGGCCCCGCTGCAGGCCTTCCTGGGCGAGGTCGCGGGGCTGGGCGGGCGGCTCGGGCCGCTGCTGGTCCAGTTGCCGCCCTCGCTGGCCTTCGAGCCCGCCGTCGCGCGCGACTTCTTCGAGACACTGCGCATCCGCCACGAAGGCACGGTCGTGTGCGAGCCCCGGCACGCCAGCTGGTTCGCCCCCGCCGCCGAGGCCTTGCTGAACGAGTACCGCATCGGCCGCGTCGCCGCCGACCCGGCGCCGCACGCCGGCGCGGGCCTGCCCGGCGGGTGGCCGGGACACAGCCCCTCGGGACGCGGCGGGACGGTCTACCTGCGACTGCACGGCAGCCCCCGCCGCTACTGGTCCGCGTACAGCGCGGAACAAGTGGCCGAGTGGGCACGGCTCGCCGCGGCCCTGCCCGAGGCCGATCACTGGTTCATCTTCGACAACACCGCCAGCGGCGCCGCCATCGAGAACGCGCTCGCCTTGCGGGCCATGCAGCAGCGGTCCGGCTCCGCTGCGCCCGGCTGACGCCGCCGGGGCCGCGCGCCCGGCGTCCTGCTCAGGCCGGCTTCTTGACCCAGGCGCTGCACCAGCCCTTGGCCGCCACCTGCTTGCCCGCGAACAGCGGGCAAGGAGCCCAGGCATCCTTGGGCTGGCCCTGGTAGAGCTGGCAGTTCGCGCAGTACTGCGTGGCCGCGTGCTGCGGGTACTTCTTCGCGTCGACCTTGGTGGTGTCGTGCTTGTAGCCCAGCGCCACGGCCTGCGGGTCGGCTTCGTCCAGCTTGGCGACCGGTGCCTGGGCACGGGCCTGCACGGAGGCCAGCGCCGCGACGATGAGGAAGGTTCGGCGATTCGCAACAGTCATGGTGAGCTCCCGGAATTTCGAACGAGGAATGGGGAACCGCCAAGCATGCGCGCAAACCCGTGCCGGCCCGCGAGTCCCCACGCCAGCACGGGTCTTGCCGATGTGCTTCAGACGGCGGCCTCGCGGTCGCCCGGCCGCTCAGGCCCGGCCCGCGCGCGCCCGCACCGGGCGTGCCGAGGACGGCAGGCTACCCTCCACATGCCGGCGGCCGTGCTCGGCCAGGAACTGCTCGAAAGCGATCGCCACCTGCGGGATGCGCCCGCTGGCCAGGTGCATGACGAACCATTGCCGCCGCACGGGATTGCCCTGCATCGGCAGCAAGCCGAGCAGGCCTGCATCGAGTTCGAGGCCGCAGGTGTGCAGAGACAGGAAGGCCACGCCGAAGCCGGCGGCGCACATCTGCTTGATGGCCTCGTTGCTCGACAGCTCCGAGCCCAGGCGCAGCGGCACGCCCTCGTCCTTGAACAGGCGCTCGATGGTCGAGCGCGTGCCCGACCCGCGCTCGCGCACCAGCAGGTTGGCCGCGCCGAGTTCGGCCAGGCCGACCCCGGGCTTGGACATCAGCGGGTGCGATGGGGCGGCGACGAAGGCCATGGGATGGTCCGCGAAGGCGGTGGCGGTGGTCTTCAGCTCGGCCGGGGGCCGGCCCATGATGGCGATGTCGACCTCGTGGCTGGCGAGCAGTCGCACCATCTCGTCGCGGTTGCCGACCTGCAGCTTCACCTTGACGTTCTCATGCTCGCCGGCGAAGGCCAGCAACAGGGGCGGCAGCACGTACTCGGCGGTGGTGACCGCGCCCACGCGCAGCGTGCCCGAGAACACGCCACGGTGCGTGGCCATGTCGTCGCCCGCCGCGCGCCACAGATCGAGGATGCGGGCCGCGTAACTGGCCATCAGGTCGCCGGCCGGGGTCAGCCGCACCCCCCTACCTTCACGTTCGACCAAGGGGGTTCCGGCCGACTCCTCCAGCAGTTTCAATTGGATGGAGACGGCGGGCTGCGTGAGGTTCAGCTCGCCCGCGGCGCGCGAGACGCTGCCCAGGCGGGCCAGGGCGTGCAGGGCTGAAAGCTGTCTGAAGGTGGCGTTCTTGAGCATAAGCAAATGCTAATGCTTATCCGAAAACAATTAAATAGTGCAAATGGAACCGGCTTCGTACATTGACCACATCCGCAGCACACCAGGAGAGCCTGATGGGTCAGATGAATGAACCGGTCCAAATCACCGATGCCAAGAAACGCTACAGCGCGGGCGTACTGAAATACGCGCAAATGGGTTACTGGGACGGCGACTACCAGCCGAAGGACACCGACGTGCTGGCGCTGTTCCGCATCACGCCGCAAGAGGGTGTCGACCCGATCGAAGCCGCCGCGGCCGTGGCCGGCGAGTCCTCCACCGCCACCTGGACCGTGGTCTGGACCGACCGCCTCACCGCCTGCGACATGTACCGCGCCAAGGCCTACCGGGTCGAACAGGTGCCCAACCATCCCGGGCAGTACTTCTGCTACGTGGCCTACGACTTGTCGCTGTTCGAGGAGGGCTCGATCTCCAACCTCGCCGCCTCCGTCATCGGCAATGTCTTCAGCTTCAAGCCGCTGAAGGCCGCCCGCCTCGAGGACATGCGCTTTCCGGTGGCCTACGTGAAGACCTTCGCCGGCCCGCCGACCGGCATCGTGGTCGAACGCGAGCGCCTGGACAAGTTCGGCCGGCCGCTGCTCGGGGCCACCACCAAGCCCAAGCTGGGCCTGTCGGGCCGCAACTACGGCCGCGTGGTGTACGAGGGCCTGAAGGGCGGGCTCGACTTCATGAAGGACGACGAGAACATCAACTCGCAGCCCTTCATGCACTGGCGCGACCGCTTCCTGTTCGTGATGGACGCGGTCAACAAGGCCAGCGCCGCGACCGGCGAGGTCAAGGGCAGCTACCTCAACGTCACCGCCGGCACCATGGAGGAGATGTACCGGCGCGCCGAGTTCGCCAAGGAGCTGGGCTCGGTCATCGTCATGGTCGACCTGGTGGTCGGCTACACCGCCATCCAGTCCATGGCCCACTGGTGTCGCCAGAACGACATGGTGCTGCACATGCACCGCGCCGGCCACGGCACCTACACGCGGCAGAAGAACCACGGCGTGAGCTTCCGGGTCATCGCCAAGTGGCTGCGCCTGGCCGGCTGCGACCACCTGCACACCGGCACCGCGGTCGGCAAGCTCGAGGGCGATCCGCTGACGGTGCAGGGCTACTACAACGTCTGCCGCGACACCCGCACCCGGGTCGACCTGCCGCGCGGCCTGTTCTTCGAGCAGGACTGGGGCGCCTTGCGCAAGGTGATGCCGGTGGCCTCGGGCGGCATCCACGCGGGGCAGATGCACCAGCTGCTCCAGCTCTTCGGCGACGACGTGGTGCTGCAGTTCGGCGGCGGCACCATCGGCCACCCGGACGGCATCCAGGCCGGCGCCACCGCCAACCGCGTGGCCCTGGAGAGCATGGTGCTGGCGCGCAACGAAGGCCGCGACCTGCTGGCCGAGGGCCCGCAGATCCTGCGCGAGGCCGCGCGCTGGTGCAGCCCGCTGGCCGCCGCGCTCGACACCTGGGGCGACATCACCTTCAACTACGCCTCCACCGACACCTCGGACTTCGTGCCGACCCCGTCATTCGCCTGAGGACCCCGACCATGCGCATCACCCAAGGCACCTTTTCCTTCCTGCCCGAGCTGACCGACGAGCAGATCACCGCCCAGCTGCAGTACGCCCTCGACCGGGGCTGGGCCCTGGGCGTCGAATACACCGACGACCCGCATCCGCGCAACACCTACTGGGACATGTTCGGCATGCCGATGTTCGACCTGGCCGACGCGGCCGGGGCGCTGGCCCAGGTGCGCCAGTGCCGGGCCAGCTTCCCGCGCCACTACATCCGCGTCACCGCCTTCGACTCGACCCACGGCACCGAGTCGGTGGTGCTGTCCTTCATCGTCAACCGGCCGCCGGACGAGCCCGGCTTCGGCCTGGTGCGCCAGGAGGGGACGGGGCGCACACTGCGCTACACCACCCGCCCCTATGCGACCGAGCGGCCGGTCGGCGAGCGCTACTGAACGCGGGCGCGACCATGGAGGAGGCGAACAACCGAATCGACCTGCAGGCCATCATGCGCGAAGCCGGCGTGCTCGAGGGCCTGGAACAACTCGACCGCGAACTGATCGGCCTGGTGCCGGTCAAGCGCCGGCTGCGCGAGATCGCCGCGCTGCTGGTGGTGTCGCGGGCGCGCAAGCAGCTCGGCCTGGACGCCGACCCGCCCAGCCTGCACATGTGCTTCAGCGGCAACCCCGGCACCGGCAAGACCACGGTCGCGCTGCGCATGGCGCAGATCCTCCACCGGCTGGGCTACGTGCGGCGCGGCCACGTGGTGAGCGTGACGCGCGACGACCTGGTCGGCCAGTACATCGGCCACACCGCGCCCAAGACCCGCGAGGTGCTCAAGAAGGCCATGGGCGGCGTGCTCTTCATCGACGAGGCCTACTACCTCTACCGGCCGGAGAACGAGCGCGACTACGGCCAGGAGGCGATCGAGATCCTGCTGCAGGTGATGGAGAACCAGCGCGACGACCTGGTCGTCATCCTCGCCGGCTACAAGGACCGCATGGACACCTTCTTCCGCTCCAACCCGGGGCTGTCCTCGCGCATCGCCCATCACATCGACTTTCCCGACTACACCCCCGAGGAGCTGCTCGACATCACCTGCCGCATGGCGGCCCGGCTCAACTACCGGCTGGACGAGGAGGCGCTGCAGGCCCTGCGCGAGTACGTCGCGCTGCGCGTGGCCCAGCCGCACTTCGCCAACGCCCGCTCCATGCGCAACGCGCTCGACCGCGCCCGGCTGCGCCAGGCGAGCCGGCTGTTCGAGCAGGCCGGCGGCGGCACCGACACCGACGCGCTGCTGGCGCTGACGGCGGGTGATTTCCGCGGCTCTCGGGTGTTCGCCGCCGCACCCCATCCAACCTGACGGAGACTGCCATGCAACCCGCACGACCCACGCTGTCCGACTTCCTGACCCAGCAACTGCGCCAGCTTCCGGGGGGCCATCTGCTGGCCGCCCTGATCACCGAGGTGGCCGTCGCGGCCGAGCAGATCGCCGGCATGACCGCGCGGGGCGCGCTCGGCGGCTTCCTGGGCGCCACCAGCACCAGCAACAGCCAGGGCGAGACCCAGAAGAAGCTCGACCTGCTCGCCCACGAAGCGCTGCTCGAGCGCTGCGCCGCCGGCGGCCAGGTGGCCGGCATCGCGTCCGAGGAACTCGAGCAGCCGCATGTGCTCGGCGAGGGCCGGCCGCTCGGGCCCTTCCTGTTGCTGGTCGATCCACTCGACGGGTCGTCCAACACCGACGTGAACGTCTCCATCGGCACCATCTTCTCGGTGCTGCGCCACGGCCGCGCCAACGCCCCCGCGACGGCCGACTTCCTGCAGCCGGGCCACCTGCAGGTGGCCGCGGGCTACGCCTTGTACGGTCCGGCCACCATGCTGGTGCTGACGCTGGGCCAGGGCACGCACGGCTTCACCCTCGACCCCGCGCGGCGCGAATTCGTGCTGACCCATCCGTCGATGGCGGTGCCCAAGGACAGCACCGAGTTCGCCATCAACGCCAGCAACGAACGCTTCTGGGAGCCGCCGGTGGCACGCTACATCGGCGAGTGCAAGGCCGGCAAGACGGGCCCTCGCGGCCGAGACTTCAACACCCGCTGGATCGCCTCGATGGTCGCCGAGGTGCATCGCATCTTGATGCGCGGCGGCGTGTTCCTCTATCCGCGCGACACCCGGGAGCCCGGACGCGAGGGCCGGCTGCGCCTGATGTACGAGGCCAACCCGCTCGGCATGGTGGTCGAGCAGGCCGGCGGGCTGGCCTCGACCGGGCGCGCGCGCATCCTGTCGCTGCAGCCGGCCGCGCTGCACCAGCGGGTGCCCGTCATCCTCGGCTCGCGCCACGAGGTCGAGCGGATCGAGCGCTACCACGGGGAACACGACCAGGGCACCGACCAGCCCTTCATGTCGCCGCTGTTCAACCAACGTTCGCTGTACCGCCCTCAGGCACTCGCCTGAGCCGGGAGGCGAGCGCATGTCCACCCGCCATCCCATCATCGCCGTGACCGGGTCTTCCGGCGCCGGCACCACCACCGTCATGAAGAGCTTCGCCCACATCTTCCGGCGCGAAGGCATCCGCGCCCAGGTGGTCGAGGGCGACTCCTTCCACCGCTACGACCGCGCCGAGATGCGCGAGCGCATGCAGGCCGCCGCCGACCGGGGCGACCAGCACCTGAGCCACTTCGGGCCGGACGGCAACCTGCTGCCCGAACTCGAGGCCTTGTTCGCCGGGTACGCCGAGAGCGGCGGCGGACGCATCCGCAAGTACGTCCACGACCCGCTGGAGGCGGCCGAGTTCGGCCGGCCCAGCGGCAGCTTCACCGACTGGCGGCCCATGGAGCCGGCCTCCGACCTGCTGTTCTACGAGGGCCTGCACGGCGGCTACGTCGGGCCGCAGGCCAACGTGGCGCGGCACGTGGACCTGCTGGTGGGCGTCGTGCCCATCATCAACCTCGAATGGATCCAGAAGCTGCACCGCGACCAGAACCTGCGCGGCTACAGCCAGGAGGCGGTGCTGCAGACCATCCTGCGCCGCATGCCCGACTACGTGAACCACATCTGCCCGCAGTTCAGCCGCACCCACGTGAACTTCCAGCGCGTGCCGACGGTGGACACCTCCAACCCCTTCATCGCCAAGGACATCCCCAGCGCCGACGAGAGCATGGTGGTGATCCGCTTCGCCAACCCGCACGGCATCGACTTCGCCTACCTGCTCGGCATGCTGCAGAACTCCTGGATGAGCCGCCCCAACAACATCGTGGTGCCGGGCGGAAAGATGGGGCTGGCGATGCAGCTCATCTTCACGCCCATGATCCTGCGCCTGATGGACCTGAAGCGCCGCGCCGCCTGACCGGAGACCCCATGAACAGCTTCGTCACCGATACCGACCCGCAGCGCGCGCGCCGCCGCGCCGACAGCCTGCGCGTGCTCTGCGCCGACGCCGTCGAACACGCGCGCAGCGGCCATCCCGGCGCCCCTCTCGGCATGGCCGAGATGGCCGAGGTGGTCTGGCACCGCCACCTGCGCCACAACCCGGCCGACCCGGCCTGGCCCGACCGCGACCGTTTCGTGCTGTCCAACGGCCATGCCTCGATGCTCCTGTACGCGCTGCTGCACCTCAGCGGCTATGCGCTGCCGATGTCCGAGCTGCGGCGCTTCCGCCAGCTGCACAGCCTCGCGCCCGGCCACCCCGAGCGCGGCCTCACGCCGGGGGTCGAGACCACCACCGGGCCGCTCGGCCAGGGACTGGCCAACGCCGTCGGCATGGCCTTGTCCGAGCGGCTGCTGGCGGCCGAGTTCAACCGCCCCGGCCACCGCATCGTGGACCACCACACCTGGGTCTTCCTGGGCGACGGCTGCCTGATGGAAGGCATCAGCCACGAGGCGGCCTCGCTGGCCGGCACGCTGCGCCTGTCGCGCCTGATCGCGCTGTACGACGACAACGGCATTTCCATCGACGGCGCCGTGCAGGACTGGTTCGGCGACGACACGCCGGCGCGTTTCAAGGCCTGCGGATGGCACGTGATCGCGGCCGTCGACGGCCACGACGCGGACGCCATCGATGCCGCCGTGCAGGCCGCCAAGGCGCAGGGCGCGCAAGCCGACGGGCGACCGACCCTGATCTGCTGCCGCACCACCATCGGCCGCGGTGCGCCGGCCAAGTCGGGCACGGCCGAGGTGCACGGCGCCCCGCTCGGCCGCGAGGAACTGCAAGGCCTGCACGCCGCCCTGGGCTGGACCCATCCGCCCTTCGAGATCCCCGCCGACCTGCGCGAGGACTGGCACGCCGGGGTACGCGGCGGCGCGCTGCAGTCGCACTGGCAGGACGCCTTCGCCGCCTACACCCGCGAGCACCCTGCCCTGGCGGCGCAGTTCGAACGCCGCATTGCCGGGCGGCTTCCGGCCGACTTCGACGCCGCGCTCGGCCGCATCTGCGGCCGGCTCGCCATCGACGCCCAGCCGGTGGCCACGCGGCGCGCCTCGCAACTGGCGCTGGACGCGGTCGCCCCACTGCTCGGCGAGCTGTTCGGCGGCTCGGCCGACCTGACCGGCTCCAACCTCACCGATTTCAGCGGCCACCGCACCGCCGGCCGCGACCGCCCCGGCAACTACCTGCACTACGGCGTGCGCGAGTTCGGCATGGCCGCGCTGATGAACGGCATGGCGCTGCACGGCGGCCACCTGCCCTACGCCGGCACCTTCCTCACCTTCAGCGACTACAGCCGCAACGCCATCCGCATGGCCGCGCTGATGCGGCTGCGCGTCATCCACGTGTTCACCCACGACAGCATCGGCCTGGGCGAGGACGGCCCCACCCACCAGCCGGTCGAGCACCTGCCCTCGCTGCGGCTCATTCCCGGACTCGACGTCTGGCGCCCGGCCGACACCCTGGAGACCGCCGTCGCCTGGGCCAACGCCCTGCGGCGCCACGACGGCCCGACGGTGCTCGCCCTGTCGCGCCAGAGCCTGCCGGTGGTCGCGTCCGATGCCGCGCTCGCCGCCTCGATCGAACGCGGGGCCTATGTGCTGAGCGACGCGGCGGACGCGCGCGCGCTGATCATCGCCACCGGCTCCGAAGTCGACCTCGCCCTGCAGGCGCAGCGCCTGCTGCGCGCCCAGGGCGTGCCGGTCAGGGTGGTCTCGATGCCCAGCAGCACGGTGTTCGACCGCCAGCCGGACAACTACCGCGAGCTGCTGCTGCCGCGGGCCCTGCCGGCGGTGGCGGTGGAGGCCGCCCACCCCGACTTCTGGCGCAAGTACGTCGGCCGCGACGGTGCGGTCGTCGGCATGGCGCAGTTCGGCGAATCCGCCCCGGCGGCCGAGCTGTATCCCCATTTCGGCATCACCCCCGGGCGGGTCGCCGAAGCGGTCCTTCAGTGCCTGGACGGCGCGGCGCCGCGCTGACCGGCCCCAACCCAAGGAGAGTCCCTTGATCACCCACATCCTCTTCGACCTCGACGGCACGCTCGTCGACACGGCCCCCGAAATCAGCGATGCGGTCAATCTGACGCTCGCACGGCTGCGGCGTCCGCCGGTCAGCGAAGCCCTGGTGCGCGAATGGATAGGCGACGGCTCGCGCGAGCTGCTGCGCCGGGCGCTGCGCCACGGCGCCGCCAGCGGCCCTCTGGAGCCGCCGCTGGAAGACATCTGGCCGCAGTTCGAGGCCGACTACGGCCAGACCTGCGGCACGCGCAGCAAGGTCTATCCGGGCGTGCGTCCGGGGCTGTCGCGACTGCGCGCCCAGGGGCGCAACCTGGTGCTGGTCACCAACAAGGAGAGCCTGTTCGCGCATCGGGTGCTCGCCCGCCACGACCTCGCCTCCTACTTCGACCTGGTGGTCGGCGGCGACACGCTGGCGGTGCGCAAGCCCGATCCGGCGGTCGTGCACCATGTGCTCGACACCCTGGGCGGCGAGACGGACGAATGCCTCTTCGTCGGCGACTCGGTCACCGACGTGATGACCGCGCGGGCCGCGGGCATCGATGTCTGGGCGGTGTCCTACGGCTACCACAACGACCGCTTCGGCACGCGCCACCGGCCCGACCGCCTCATCGACGGCATCGAGGTCCTCGCCGAGCTGCCGCGCCGCATGAGCATCGCCTGACCACCCCTTCCAGGAGCCCCCCATGCCGCTCATCTCATTGCGCCAGCTGCTGGACGACGCCGCCGAACACCAGTACGGCGTGCCCGCCTTCAACGTCAACAACATGGAACAGATCCAGGCCATCATGCAGGCCGCCGAGGCCAAGGACAGCCCGGTCATCCTGCAGGCCTCGGCCGGAGCCCGCAAGTATGCGGGCGAGCCCTTCCTGCGCAAGCTGGTCGAGGCCGCCCTCGAGCAGTACCCGCAGCTGCCGGTCTGCCTGCACCAGGACCACGGCGCCTCGCCGGCGGTGTGCCAGCAGGCGATCCGCAGCGGCTTCTCGAGCGTCATGATGGACGGCTCGCTGCTCGAGGACCAGAAGACCCCCGCGCCCTACGACTACAACGTCGCCGTCACCGCCCGCGTGGTCGAGATGAGCCACGCGGTGGGGGTCTCGGTCGAGGGTGAACTCGGCTGCCTGGGCTCGCTGGAGACCGGCCGGGCCGGCGAGGAGGACGGGGTGGGCGCGGACGGCGTGCTCGGCCACGGGCAGCTGCTGACCGACCCGGCGCAGGCCGCCGACTTCGTGGCCCGCACCGGCGTCGATGCCCTGGCGATCGCCATCGGCACCAGCCACGGCGCCTACAAGTTCTCGCGCCAGCCGACCGGCGAGCTGCTCGACATCGGACGCATCGCGGCCATCCACGCGCGGCTCCCCGACACCCACCTGGTGATGCACGGCTCCTCCAGCGTGCCCCAGGAATGGCTGCAGCTGATCCGCGAACACGGCGGACAGATCCGCGAGACCTATGGCGTGCCGGTGGAGGAGATCCGGCAAGGCATACGCCACGGCGTGCGCAAGGTGAACATCGACACCGACATCCGGCTGGCGATGACCGGGGCGATGCGCCGGGCCATGGCGCACCAGCCCGGGGAATTCGACCCGCGGGCCTTCCTGAAGGCGGCCACCGCCGCCGCCCGCGAGCTGTGCGCGGCCCGTTTCGAGGCCTTCGGCTGCGCCGGCCGCGCCTCGCGGCTGAAGGTGCTGCCGCTGCAGGCCATGGCCCAGCGCTACCTGCGGCCGGCCGGCCGGCTGGCGGCGTGAGCGCCGGGCTGCGGGCGCTGATCTTCGACGTCGACGGCACGCTGGCGGAAACCGAGCGCGACGGCCACCGGGTGGCCTTCAACCGGGCCTTCGCCGATGCCGGCAACGGCTGGCACTGGGAGCCCGCCTACTACGGCAAGCTGCTCGCGGTGACCGGGGGCAAGGAGCGCATGCTGCATCACTGGCGGACGCTGGATCCGGCCGCCGCCGCGGCCGCCGATGCCCCGCACCGGGTACGTGTCTGGCACGAACACAAGACGGCCCACTACCGTACCCTGGTCGAGCAGGGCGCGGTGGGCCTGCGGCCCGGGGTGAAGCGGCTGCTGGCCGAGGCGCGGGCCCGCGGGCTGACCCTGGCCATCGCCACCACCACCACCGAGGCCAACGTCCAGGCCCTGCTCGGCGCGACCCTGCCGCCGTCGTGGCAGGACGTCTTCAGCGTCATCGCCGCGGGCGACGTGGTGCCGCGCAAGAAGCCCGCGCCCGACATCTACCGCTGGGTGCTCGAACGCCTGGCGCTCGACGCGACCGACTGCCTGGCGCTCGAAGACTCGGCCCCGGGGGCGGCCGCGGCCATCGCCGCCGGCATTCCCACCGTGCTGACGCGCGGCATCTACAGCGTCGACGACGCCGTCCCCGGGGTGTTGTGCGACCTCGACGGGCTGGGCGAAGCCCACGCGCCGGCCCACGGCCTGGTTCCCGGGCCACGCGGACGGCTGGGCTGGCGTGGCGTGGTCGACATCGCCCACTTGCAACACTGGCATCGGCTGGCCGCACGCCCTTGCCCTTGAAGAGAGAGACCGCGTTGCCGGGCGGCGGCGACACCGCCTAAAAGTCCGCGGGCCTGCCAAGCGCAGGCGACGCCACCGCACACTGCGCCATCCGGCTGCGTGCATCGGTCATCGAGCTACCCCACCGCCTGCGCTACGGTCCGCGGCGGCTCACATCGGCACCGCCTCGAACAGCGCGGCGTCGAGCTCGAAGGACAGGTCGTCGGCCAGCGCGTAGTGCTGCTTGAAGGCCGCAGGGGCGTGGCTCAGCAGCTCGCGGATCACCTCCACCCGCGCCGCCGGCGTACGCATGCGCGCGACCCAGGCAGCGAAGTCGATCGGCAGCTTCCAGCCGCTCTGCAGCTCGGGCCTGAAACCGGCCTGCAACAGCAGCACCTGCCATTCGGCGACCGAATGGTTGCGCACATGCGAGGTGTCGCGCAGCAGCTCGACGGCCTGCAAGCGGGTGTCGAGCAAGGCGTCGGCATGCCCGACGATGTCGATGAGAACCAGCCGGCCGCCCGGCTTGAGCACCCGCCGCACTTCCTTCAGGGCCTGGCCGATCGCGGCCCAATGGTGCGCGCTGAAGCGGGTGCAGACGACGTCGAAGACCTGGTCGCCGAAAGGCAAGGCCTCGACGGCGGCGCATTCGGTGCGGATGTTGTCCAGGCCGCGGCGCCGCGCCTCGGCCGACACGGTCTGCAGCATCTCGGGCGACAGGTCGAGCGCCACCACCTCGCGCACCTGCGGGGCGACGGCGAACGCGAGATGGCCGGCGCCGCAGCCCAGGTCCAGCACGCGGGCCCCGGGCTGGTCGCGGAAACGTTCGCCCATGCGCTGCAGGTCGGCCCCCTGCGCGTGCGGCGTGCTGGTCAGGTAGGCCGAGGCCACCGGCCCGAATTGGCTCTGCACCTGGTCGTTGTGGGAAGTCTGGATCGTCGTGGACATGAAGCTCTCCGTGGTGGGTGGCCCATGGTCGGCGAAGCCCCATCCTGGAACAAGGCCCCTGCTTATACTGGTACAGCCAGTACCCGGCTGCCCCGCTTCCATCCATGTCCGCACCCGACAAATCCCTGCTTGGCGCCTTCATCCGGACCCACCGCGAGCGCTTGTCGCCGGCCGAGCTGGGCCTGGCGCCCGGAGTGCGGCGGCGCGCGCCGGGCCTGCGCCGCGAGGAGCTGGCGGCCTTGTGCGGCATCAGCCCCACCTGGCTGACCTGGATCGAACAAGGGCGCGCGCGGTCGCTGTCCCCGGCCACGCTGGCCGCCCTGGCGACCGCGCTGCGGCTGACGCCGGCCGAGCGCGACTACCTGTTCGACCTGGCCGCCCTGCGCGACCCGCAGATGCCCGGCAGCCCGGACGATCCCGCGATGCGCGACACCCTGGCCAAGGCGGTCTCGCAACTGCGCTCGCCGGCCTATGTGCTCGACCGCGACTGGGTCGCCATCGCCTGGAACCGCATGGCGGCCGCCCTGTTCGCCGAATGGCTGGGCAAGGCGTCGTCCAACCGCCACCTGCTGCACTACATGTTCCTCGACCCGAGCGCGCGTTGCCTGGTGTGCGACTGGCCGGTACGCGCCCGCCGGCTGGTGGCCGAGTACCGGGCCGACCGCAGCGCCGCCCTGCAGGAGCCCGCCTGCCGCGAGCAGGTGGCGGCGCTGCGGGCGCGCAGCCCCGAGTTCGACAGCCTCTGGCGCCAGCAGGACGTGCAGGAGCGCGAAGGCGGCGAGCGGACTTTCCTGCACCCCTCGCAAGGACGGGTCGTCTACCGGCAGCTGACCCTGCGCGTGGCCCATGCCCCGGAAGTCAAGCTGGTCATGCTGGTGGACGCGTAGGCGCCCGCGCGCCGGTTCAGGCCGGCACCTCCCCTGGCCGCAGCATCCGCAACAACCCGCCCTGCGGCGGCTGGTGCTGTCCGCCGGCCAGCCACTGGCGGACCGCTTCGCCGTCCGTGGCCTCGCCCGACTCCAGGCCGACCCAGGTGTCGCGGCCGGCGCGCTTGGCCATGTAGAGCGCCTGGTCCGCCACCTCCACCACCTCGGCCCAGCCCAGCTCCCTGGGGTGTTCGGGGAGGAAGGGAAAGCCGGCGAAACCGACCGAGCAGGTCTTGACCAGCTGCAGGCCGCCGTCGAGTTCGAAGGCCTGGCCGCCCACCGCACGACGAATGCGCTCGGCGATCGATGCGGCCTCGCTGCGCCGGGTGCCGCGGGCGACGACGAGGAATTCCTCGCCCCCCCAGCGCACCAGGTAGTCCGACTCACGGAAGGCCTGCTGCAGGCGCTGGCGCATCTGAGTCAACACGCGGTCGCCGGCGGCATGCCCGTGGGTGTCGTTGAGCACCTTGAAGTGATCGATGTCGACCATGAAGAAGACCAGGTCCGCGTCGGCGGGCATGCTCCCGCCCGGCTGGCTCCGCCACTGTTCGTAGCGCCGCACGCACAGGCTGATGTCGGCGTCGAGCTGCTGCTCGAGGAAACGCCGGTTGCGCAGCCCGGTCAGCGGATCGGTGAGGCTGGCCTCCTCGATCGCCTTGTAGGCGCAGGTCAGCGCCGCATTCTTCTCGCGGAAATCGGCGTGGGTGGCCCGCGCCATGAGCGCGGCGATCGCCAGCGCGGCACCGAGCGCCAGCGTGAATCCGCCGACGATGGCGACCTGGTTCTTCGCCGCCAGCGCACGCGCATCCACCACCGCCGCGCCGGACTGCGCGTGTTCATGGGCGATCAGCGCCTGTGCCGCGGCATTCAGCCGGCGGAACGCGCTCTCCATCGTGGTCATGTGGAACACCGCGTTGGCCAGCATGCCCGTCTTGATGTCGAGCGCCTCGGTGGCGCTGACGCGGTACTTGTGGAACTCGGCCTGCATCACCGCCAGCTGGGCCCGTTCGGTGGGGTCCAGCCCCGGCTCGCCGGCCGCCGCCTGCAGCTTGTCCCCGTAGTCGGCCAGCTCGACGGCGATGCGGGCGTCGAGCTGCGCGATCTTTTCGGCTCGGAAACCGGCGCCCTCCCAGGCCAGGCTCTGGTTGACCAGGATGTGGATGTTGGCCAGGCGTTGCTCCAGGTCGGCGGCGCGGATGATCTTGGGCACCCGGGTCTCGCCCAGGGCCAGCAGGGAACCGCTCAGGCTGTTGTTGGCCACGTAGCCGATCAGCCCCACGCCCACCATGCAGACGATCGCGCACAGCGGCGCCAACACGATCTTCGACTTGAACGACACATTGCCGGCCCACTTCAGCATGACAACCCTCCGGCGGATCTTCAGATTGTCGGGTCGCCCGACCCGAACTTGAGGACTTCCTGGGCACCGTGCCGCGCCGCGAAGGAGCGTGAAGTGATCCACGTTCGCCCCCTGCACACGGCGGCAGGATCTGGGGCATCATGGCAGCCACGGCCCGACATGGCGAGTAGGGCGCGGGAGCCGGGCGACACGCTCGGGGCATTCTGCTGAAAGGCCAAGCGTCATGAGGATTCTGCTGCGCTGGATCGTGGCGGCCATCGCCGCGCTGGGCCTGTCGGCCGTCGCGCCGGCGCAGGAGCGGGGCAGCCGCGACGAGGCCCGCGCCATGGTGGACGCCGCGGTCGAGCACCTGAAAAAGGTCGGGCCGGAACAGGCCTTCAAGGACTTCACCGACAAGTCCAACCCGGCCTGGCACAAGAAGGATCTCTATGTCTTCGCCTACACCAGCCAGGGCGTGAATGTCGCCCATGGCGTCAACGAGAAGCTGGTGGGCAAGAACCTGATCGAGACCACCGATCCCAACGGCAAGTTCCTGATCCGCGAGCTGCGCGACGCCGCCGCCCGGGGCGGGGGCTGGGTCGAATACGAGTGGCCGCACCCGCAGACGCGCAAGGTCGAAGCCAAGACGTCCTACGTACGCAAGACCATCGGCTTCGACGGCTTTGTCGGTGTCGGCGTCTACCAATGAACAGCCCTGAAGAGGAAGCACGATGAACCAACATGTCTTGCCGCTGCTGCTGTCGGCCGTCCTGTGCGGCGCAGCGGCACCTGCCTGCGCCAAGGACGAAAAGGCCACGCCCGAGCAGGCGATGGCCATGGTCAGGAAAGCCGCGGCCCTGATCCGCAAGGAGGGCGGCGACAAGGCCTACCCCGCCATCACCAACCCGCAGGGAGAATTCGTCCAACACGACCTGTACATCACGGTGTGGGGCCTGGACGGAACGGTGCGCGCCCACGGCCTCAACCGCAACATGGTCGGCAAGAACCTGATCGACCTGAAGGACATCGACGGCAAGCCCTTCGTGCGCGAGCGCCTCGAGCTGGCACGCACCCAGAGCGCCTTCTGGCAGGAATACCAGTACACCCATCCGGTCACCAAGCGCATCGAGCCCAAGCGCATGTACTGCGAGAAGCTGGCCGACAGCGTGGTGTGCGGCGGCGTGTACAAGTAGGCCGGGCTCAGGCCGGGACGAGGCGCAGGCGGGTGATCTCGGACGGCGCGCCGAAGCGTTTCGGCGGCCCCCAGTAGCCGGTGCCGCGGCTGGTATAGACCCACAGCCGGCGCAGGCGGTGCAAGCCGGCCGTGAACGGCTGCTGCAGCGGCACGAACAGGTTCCAGGGCCAGAACTGCCCGCCATGGGTGTGGCCGGACAGCTGCAGCTGGAAGCCGGCGCGTTCGGCCAGCTCGGCGCTGCGCGGCTGGTGCGCCAGCAGCACCCGCGCCGCGGCATCGGCCGGAGCACCGGCGATGGCCGCCAGCGGATCGCTGCGATGGGCCGGGTCGAAATGATGGGCGCCATGGTCGGTGACCCCGGCCACCACCAGGGTACCGTCCCCATGCCGCAGCACCACGTGCTCGTTCATCAACACGCGCAGGCCCAGGCGCCGCAGCTCGGCGATCCAGCCGTGCGCGCCGCTGTAGTACTCATGGTTGCCGGTGACGAAGTAGGTGCCGTGGCGCGACGACAGCCCGGCCAGCGGCGCCACATGGCGGGCCAGCTCGCGCACCGGCCCGTCGACCAGGTCGCCCGTCACCGCCACCATGTCGACCCGCAGGCCGTTGACGCTGCGCACGATGGCCTCCAGGTAGCCGTGCCGGATGGTGGCCCCGACATGGATGTCGGTGATCTGCGCGATGCTGAAACCCTGCAAGGCCCTGGGCAGCCCGGGGATCGGCACCTCGACCTCCACCACCGCCGCCGTGCGACGCGCGTTCACCAGGCCCCACAGCGTGACCAGGCCGGCGGTCGCCGGCACGGCGGCGGCGCTCCAGCGCGCCATCGGCTCGCCCCAGGGCGCCAGCGCGGGCGACAGCAGGACGGCGGCCCAGGCCAGCAGGCCGGCCGCTTCCCGGACCAGGGTCAGAACGAACAGCGAGGAGAACAGGCCCATGCACAGGAAGCCGGCCCAGGACGCGATGTCGACCCAGCGGCGTGAGCGCAGGCGCGGTGGGCGCAGGCCCATGGGCGTGACCAAGGCCGACAGCAGCAGCAGGACGGCCAACGCCGACTGCACGGCAGGCCAGGCCTGCAGCGCGGGCAGCAAGCGCCAGCCGACCAGGGCGTGCAACAAGGCGGACAGGAGGGTGAGTTGCATCGGGGGATCCACGCGGCAGGCCGGCGCCCATGCGCCACCCGGTTCACTTGGGGGTGCGGGGCGCGGGTTCAAGCCGGAGGCGGCGCTGCCGCGGAGGTCACCAACTCAAGAAGTTCCGCGAGCCTTCACATTCACCCGCTGAGCAATCACACGAACTACGCGTTGCGACCGTGCAATGAATGATCGCAACAGCCAGTTCTGGCCAGGCGAGCCAGGATCTTTGGTCGCGTCCGCCATATCGCAAGGCATCGACGCAGCAGACCTCGATGGCGCTGCAGGCCTGCTCGATCTCTTCCTCTGTCTCCGGTTGCCGGAGGAAGTAGGTATCGGAGTTCGTGTCGGTCAACGGAGCAAGCAAGGTCGGCGCCTCCGCCTCGGGGATCTCGCAAGAATGACAGCTGACTTCATGATGAGCAGCGTATTACGTTTGCGGTAGGGACGCCAGCGAAACGCTTCCTTTGCCAACCCGACGGTGGGCCTCGAACCCGCGCTTGCGCTGCCTTGAGAATCACGTCCCATACCGTCCACGGAAGCGGGTCAGATCCAGCTTGCATAACGTGCGCCTGCCCGATGGGGTCTATGGCTCACGGTGATGGAATTCCATGTACAAGCGCCGCAGCACCGGCGGAAAACCTCTCCAGTATGGTTTGCACTTTACGCTAGGCACCTGCCAAAAAAGGTTTTCCACAAAGGACACGTCGATGCACCCATGCACTGCATCCGAGCATTTGGAAGTAGCACCTGCGATCAGCTCGAAGAACGGCTCATGCACCTTGTACGGGACTTCTTTTCGCATCTCTTGATTGAGCGCATCGGCGAGACTCTCGAACCAGGCATATTCAACGCCCTCGTCAAGGTACTCGCCCCAGCGCTGTTCGTGGAAGCGATCCGCGACCGCGCTTATCAGGGGAAACTTCTTGCGTACTATTTGATAAAGCTCGACAACTGTGTCCATCAAGCACCCTAACGTTCTCCATGGCAGAGAGGTTTCATCTTCACGGCTGACGTGGACACAAATTTGTGACTTGAACGCTGACGGTTCGCGTCGCCCTGTTCACCCGAGCCGACGTCAGAACTATTGCATCGTTTGGGCGCTCGCCAGCAACGTAGAGCTCAAAGATCCGATCATCGCCATCGAAGAGCGTGCCGAGCGTGAGGTTCTTCTGCCACTCTGGAGGAATCGGCTCGTATTCCTCCAGCGCGGCACGTGTTGCTATGCGGGCCATCTCCTGCAGTTCATCAAGTTCTTTTCGCTTCCCCATGTGCTCTGACAGCCGTTGACGAAACTCAGGAGAAGCAGGGTCTAGCCCGACAAGGCCGTCGAGTTCCGCGTCGCGAAGAACGACCCCTGGTACGAAGGATTTTTCATCTGGCAACGTCATATCGCTCACTGTCTCGCGTGCTGCATCTGCTGTTGATGTAGGTCCGACATCCGCTCGACTGCCGGGTTCAACGCTCGGTAGGACGCAGCATCAACACGGCGTGCAGTCGAAGGCAAAACTGCCGGCATCCCGGATGGCCGCATGCGTCCAAGCACGCCCAGCTTGCGCCCGTCAAACAGGTTGTCAGCAACAAAGTCCATGCCCCAGATCTCGTTGATCGTATGAGCCCATTGCTTGGGCTGTCGCAGCTTGGCGGCCTTGTTCCCCTTCGGCCGCTTGAGCCGCAGTGACAGGCCTTCGTCCCGGTAGAGGCGGTACACCCGCTCGACGTTGTCGGGATGGCCTTCTCGACGCAGCAGCACGTGCACCCGGCGGTGGCCATAATGCACGCGCGTGCTGGTGATCTCCCTGATGCGTATCACGAACCTGCGAGATACCGCTTTACCGCTATGGACTCAAGCTTTTGCGAGGAATCCAGCTTCAGGGAGATGATCCATCCGCTCTTCACTGCAGCAGAGGAGTTCGGATCGAACTCGACGCGGATCACGGATGTACTTCTCTCCTTGAGAAAGCTATAGCTACTTAGCCGATCGTGACCGATCCCGATGGAGTTGGCCTTCTCCGCAAGTGCTGACTCCGGAGTTCCAACTGGTAGCAGCCCACATAGACGTTCGGAAACAAGCTCTTCAGTGAGGGTTTGAGTTTCCGGAATACCAAGAACCTTTCGAAGACGAACATCGGCCGAATTCTCGGCGCACCCGGCGGCGATAAGTACGGCTGTAGTAGCAAGCGCACTGACAAGGAAGCGTCGAAGCATGATGAGTGAGTTCTAACGTCAGTTGGGCCGAAGAGAAAACAAGTCATGGTCGGTCTAACGCGACCGGCTCGTATGGATGGCGAGATGTCCATCACGCCGTCGAAATCACCTATTCTGCTCCAGGCCGACGATCAGGTCGGGATCTGGGCTGGGCAGAATCTCGCAGCATGGCTTCAGCATGCAGAACTTCACGCTTTCCGATCCCCCCTGGAGCCTGTCATGATTTTTGTGTGTGAGGCATAGATGTCGACCAGGAGCATCTATGCCAAGCAAAAAGAAGCCGGCGGGAGCAGGTCACAATTTGAATCACGACATCTTCAGGCATTGAAGAGACTCCATCAGTGAAGTTGTGCCACACAACGTTCGAACATGAACGGTAGCCAGCTCAAGGACGTCCGTTCGATGGGGAACCAGGTTCCAAGTCTCCGCTGTACGACAGAACGGTTCCCACCAGCGGCACCGCGACCTCGACGTGAAAGTGGTACATGCCGTGCCTGACCTCTTTGTAGGCAGTAGTGCGAGGCATCAGCCACCTCGGCAAGGGCAAGCCCCAGAGGCTGCTGCCGAGATGCTGCCAATGCCAGCTTCCCTCGACCAAAGACACACGAAGACGAAGCTGTATACGCCCCGAGCACTCGACCCAGTGGCCCGAGGGAAATCTGCCTACCGGAACGAATAAGGAGCGAAACTCGTCTCGATCGTTGAACTGCCGGTTCCAGTGAAGCGTGTTGCCGTCGCTGGAGATGGAAACGCGAAGGATGTTGGCACCATTGCCGCTGGGCACCCCAAGGCGGCGTGCCAAGTGCCGGCCAATGAAGCCAGCAAGACCCCGACCGAAGCTGACCTGCACCGGACCAGACAGAACACCGCCTTTCCGGTGGAGAGTTTGAAGCAAGGGATGAAGTCGCTCGAACGCACTACCAAACCAGGTTTCGACGGACGTGGGCATGACGTGGTCCTGGAACCTATGGTTCGACACGCGCGGCAGGCGCCGACTTGCCGGCGCCTGTCCACTCGATCGAGGCGCCCGCCCTCATGCGCCGTCTTTCATGAAGGCTCGCTCCCCCCACATGGCCATATAGAGGGCTTTGAGGTTGGCCACCAAGCCGCCCTTCACACAGGTCTGCGTAAGCATGTCCCCAGTCCATCTGAGTCGCGCGCCATTCGATCAAGCTACTTCAGCGAGGCAGCCCAGTCACCCACCCGCGCAAGCAATTCACGCTGCGCGCCCAGCGGCGTCAGGGTGTGGTCGAGGTCAGGGCAATACCGCGCGCTCACCTTGTCCTTGAACGCATGTCCGGCAAATGCGTCCTTGAACTGCTCGGGGTAGTTGTATTGAGGCAGCAGGCTGCCTGAAAACAACAGATGGACCTGGACGCCGCGATCGACCAGCGTCTGCATCGCGCGGGCGTAGTCCTCCTGGCTGAGGAAGGGCCGGCCACTGGCATTGGCCTGCATATCCCGGGACGAGTGCCGCTCCTCGAGCAGCTTGCGCAACCGGCGCCCGATCCACGGCAGGATGGCGCTCAGGATCGGCCCCTTCAGCCGCCGTCGGTACCGCACCCAGCGGGTCTTGGCTGTCGGATAGGTGTAGCCGTCGAGCAGGCAAAGCCCGACCACGCGCGGATCGGCCAGGGCCGTGGACCAGCCGTGGTCGGCGCCGGAACAGATACCCGCGATCGCGAACCGGTGCACATTGGCCGTGCGGGCGAGATGGTCCATGGCGGCGCGGATGTCGACGACAGCCTGCTGCGCATAGTTGACCGTGCCCGGCGCAGACCGGCTGTCGCCCTGGCCGGAGAGGTCGAAACGCAGGCTGGCAAAGCCTTGTGCGGCCAGATGACGCGCCAGCTTCACATTGACCCGATGCGGGCCGATGCGATGGATGACACCGGCGTTGAGCAGCACGAAGGCGATGGGGTTGGGTGTTGCCGCACTGGGGAGCGTGAGGGTGCCTACCAGGCTGCGATCGGCTCCGAAGACAAGCGCAATCTCATTCATTCGGGTCTTTTTTCTACGATGCGAGTCAGGAGCTGCAGGGCCTCGTGTGGCACGAGCGCGGTGTTCAAGGCCTCTTCGGAAGCCCAGTCGAAGGCATGCTCGAACCGCAGGGTCTCGTGGGGAATGGCCCGGTGCGCCAGCAACCGCGCCAGGGCGGCCGCGCCTTCGTGCCGGGCACCCGCCACCAGGGTGACGCTGCCCGCACTCAACCCGGACAGCGCATCGGCATGCAGGGCCTCGAGCTGCGAGACCAGGCGGTCGCCCATGCCGAAGCCCATGGCTTCGTTGCGCCCGGGTTGCCGATAGGCATCGGGGACCAGCGAGTAGCTGGCCACGAGCGCGCGCCGGTGGCTTTTTGCCATCTCGTCCAGGTAGCGCCGGCCATCGGTCAAAGGCTCCCACAGGACCAGGCGCCCGGGCTGGCGAGCGCTGTCCATGCCGCTCGCCAGGCAAGCCAGGGTCGCGCCGAGCCGAACCCCCAGCCAGGTCACGGCGGCGCCCGGGACGCGGCGCTTGAGTTCCTGGTGTGCCAGCAGGATGTCGTCACGCCAGGCGTCCAGGTCGCCGTCGGTGTCGTCGCCCATCGAATCGCCGGTGCCGAAGTAGTCGAAACGCAGGACAGGGATGCCGGCTCGCGCGAGCCGCTCGGCCAGCACCCGGAACATGCGGTGGGTGCGAACAGCTTCCTGCCCGAACGGATTGCACAGCAGCACGGCCGCTTTCTCGAGCCGGCCGCCGTCCCCCGGGTGGTACAGGCCCATCAGTTGGCGTGGGGCCGCGCCGAATCGGAAAGGGATCATGGGCTGCAACTGTACTCAATCTTGAACCGGTTCATGCCGTCGTCCCGTCCGCCGGGTTCACTCCCGCCGGTCCGAGGGGCTGTGTCGCAGCACCTGCACCAGCCGCCGCCACAGGCCGGCGCGCGGCGCGGACGCACGAAGGGGCTGGGCCGGCGCCGTTTCGGGAAGCGGTTCGATGCCGGCGGCGAGCTGCTCGAGGGACTCGAAGATGAGCCGGCGGACATTGAGGCGCACGCCGAGGTCTTTCTCGATGTCGATGACGGCCCGCATGGCGAGCAGGGAATGGCCACCGAGATCGAAGAAGTTGTCGGTGACGCTGAGCTGGCCGACGCCCAGGAGCCCGGTCCAGATCCTGGCCAGGGAGATCTCGGCTGCCGTGCGCGGCGCGACCAGGGCACGGCCCGCGTGCGAGGCCGGGTCGGTATCGGAGGGCGGCGGCAAGGCGTGGCGGTCGATCTTGCCGTTGGGCAGCAGCGGAATGTCGGACAGTGCGACGAAGTGCTGCGGCAGCATGTAGTCGGGCAGGCTCGCGCGCAGGTGCTCGCGCAAGGCGCCGGCCGCGGGCATCTCCCCGCGAGGCACGACATAGGCGACCAGGCGGGCATCGCCCGGACGGTCCTCGCGCACGATGACGAGGGTGCGGGCGACCTGGCGGTGCTGGCCCAGGATGGACTCGATTTCGCCCAGCTCGATGCGGTGGCCCCGCACCTTGACCTGGAAGTCCAGGCGCCCGAAATGCTCGACCACGCCATCGTGGCGCCAGCGCCCGCGGTCGCCGGTGCGATAGAGGGTGCCGCCCGGATGGAAGGGGTCGGCACCGAAGCGCTCGGCGGTGACCTGGGGAGCATGGAGGTAGCCCAGCGCGACACCATCGCCGCCCAGGTAGATTTCGCCCGGCACGCCGATGGGGCACGGCTGCATGCGTTCGTCCAGGACATGGAGGCGTGTGTTGGCGATGGGCCGGCCGATGCCGATGCTGCGCACCGGCCTCTCGACACACCAGCACGTGGACCAGACGGTGGTTTCGGTGGGCCCGTACATGTTCCACAGCTGGCCAGTGCGGGCCACGAGCTGCTGTGCGAGGTCGACGGGCAATGCCTCGCCGCCGATGAGTGCCTTGAAGTCGGCCGTCCCCTGCCAGCCGGAATCGATGAGCATGCGCCAGGTGGCCGGGGTGGCCTGCATGGCGGTGGCGGCCGAGGATTCGAGCAGGGCGCGCAGGGCGTGGCCGTCCATGACGGTATCGCGGCCGGCGAGGATGAGCTCGGCGCCGGTGCACAAGGGCAGCAGCAGTTCCAGGACGGCGATGTCGAAACTCAAGGTGGTGACAGCGACAAATCGATCCGACGATGCCAGGCCCGGCTGGCGCGCCATGCTGGACAGGAAGTTGACGACGGCGCGATGGGGCACGACAACACCCTTCGGGCGACCGGTGGAGCCCGAGGTGTAGATGACGTAGGCAGGATCGTCCGCGGTGGCGTCAAGGGCGGGGGCCGGCGGCAGGGGAACGTCGGGGTGGAGGGAAATGGCCGCGGCGTCGATGTCGAGCAACAGCGCCCGCTCGCGTGGCCAGGCCAGCACGTGGACTGAAGCCGCGTCGGTGACGAGCAGGGCCAGGCGGGCGTCCTCCGCCATGTAGGCGAGGCGCTCGGAGGGGTAGCCTGGGTCGAGGGGGACGTAGGCAGCCCCCGCCTTGAGGATCGCGATCTGGGCCACGAGCATGTCGATGCCGCGTTCGACACACAGGCCGACCAGCGCACCGCGGGCGATGCCGCGGCTGCGCAGCACATGAGCCAGCCGATTCGTGCGCGACTCGAATTCAGCCCGGACCATGGAGCCCACCCCGGGCTGGGTGACGGCCGGGGCCGACGCGTCGGGCAAGTCCTGCGCGCACCGGGTGATGAACTGGTGAAGGCAGGCGCTGCGGTCGTACGGCAGCGCGGTGCCGTTCCATGCTTCAAGCGTGGCGATCTCGGCCGGCGTGGCCAGCTGGAAGACGGCCAGCTGGCACGAGGGATCCGCCACCACCTGGCGCAGCAGATGCTCGAAGCGGCGCAGGAAATGGACCATGCTGCCCTGGTCGAAGACATCGCTGTTGTAGGTGAGCGAACACTCGATGCCGCCGTTCAGCTCGACGCAGAAAAGGCTCACATCGTGGCTGGCGCCGTGCAGGCCGATGTCGAAGCGCGAGTGTTCCAGGTCGCTCCAGGCCTGCGGACGTTCACGCACATCCTGGAACGAATACAGCGCCTGGGCGAGCAGCGGGCGGCTCGCGTCGCGCGGCACGTCGAGTGCCTGGACCAGGTGCTCGAAAGGCACGTCGGGGCTGGCGAAGGCCGCTGTCACCACGCCCTGCACCTGGCGCACCCAATGTTCGAAACCCAGCTTGCCCTGCGGCCTCATGCGCAGCGGCAAGGCGTTGACGAAAAAGCCCATCACCTGCTCCAGGTCGGGCTGCTCGCGACCGCGCACCGGCGTGGCGACGACGAAGTCATGCTGGCCGGACCATCGGTGCAACTGCAGCGCATAGGTCGCCAGCAGCAGCGTCGACAAGGTGCACCCCTGGGCACGCGCGAGCCGGTGCAGGGCTTCAGCCAGGTCGGGCGGCAGCAGGGCCAGGCAGGAAGCGCCCTCGCCCGACATGTGCGCCGGGCGCGGGCGGTCGGTGGGCAGTTCGAGCACCTCGGGCAGCGGCGTCAGGGCTTCGCGCCAGCCAGCCAGCTGCTGCGCCAGTTCGTCGCCCTGCATCCAGTCGCGCTGCCATTCGGCGTAATCGCCATAGCTGACGCGCAAGTCCGGCAGCCGGGGCGCGCGCTGCTCGCGGACAGCCGAGTACAGCTCGGCCAGCTCGTGGTACAGCAGGTCGAACGACGAGCCGTCCCACACGAAGTGGTGGACCATGAAAAAGAACACGTGCTCCCGCTCGCCGAGCTGCAGCAAGTGCACGCGGAACAAGGGGCCGTGTTCGAAATCGAGCGGCGCGAGCGCCAGCTCGTCCAGGCGCGCCCGCGCCGCGGCCTCCCGCTCGGCGGCGGGCAGGCCGCGCAGGTCGTCGACAGGGCCGAATTGCACGGGCAGCGAATCCAGGACGCGCTGGCGCGGGCCTTCGGGCGTGCGCTCGATGACGGTCCGCAATGCGCCTTGGCGATCCACCAGTTGCTGGAATGCCTGCTGGAAGGCTGCCAGGTCCAGCGGCCCGCGCAGGCGGTGCGCCGAAGGCAATTGGTTGAACGGTGTGCCCGGCGTCATGTTTTCCAGGAACCACAGGCGCTGCTGCATCAATGACAACGGCGCATACCGCTGTTGCGCACGCACGGCGATGCGCATCGCCTCCCTGGGAGCGGCGGCCGGGGCAAGCCGGGCCAGCGCCTGCGCCAATCGGGCGGGAGTCGGATTCTCGAACAAGGTGCGCAAGGTGATGCGCTGCCCGGCGGCGGCGCTCAGGCGCGAGGCCAGTCTGGCCGCCTGCAGCGAATGGCCACCGAGCTCGAAGAAATGGGCGTCCGGTGCCAGCGTCGCCACGCCGAGCACTTCTGCCATCGCCTGGGCGACCTGCTGCACGCCCGGGAGGATGTCCGCGGGTGTGGGCGCCACCGGTGCAGCGACAGGCGAGGTACCCGCAGGCGCCGGCAACGCCTTGCGGTCGATCTTGCCGTTGGGCAGCAAAGGCAGACCCGGCAGCGCCACCAGGTGCTGCGGCACCATGTACTCGGGCAAGCTCGTACGCAGTGCCTGTCTCAGCACCGCGGGATCCGGCGAGGCACCGGCCTGGGCCACGAAGTAGGCGACCAGGGTCACCTCGCCGGGGAGGTCTTCCCGCGCCACCACCACGGTGCGTGCGATGCCGGGCAAGTCGCCGAGGCAGGCTTCGATCTCGCCCAGTTCGATGCGGTAGCCGCGTACCTTGACCTGATGGTCGAGCCGGCCGAGGTGGTCCAGCGTGCCGTCCCCGCGCCACCGGCCGAGGTCGCCGGTGCGATAGAGGCAGGCGCCGGGTTCGGTGCTGAACGGGTCGGCGATGAAACGTTCCCGTGTCAGCTCGGGCCGGTTGAAGTAGCCGCTGGCCACGCCCGCGCCGCCGATGCAGATCTCGCCTTCGGTCCCCACGGCACAGGGCTGCCCCTGCTCATCGAGCACCCAGACCTGGGTGTTGGCGATCGGGCTGCCGATGGTGATGTGCCGCGCGTCCGTGATGCGCGCCAACGTGGACCAGACCGTGGTCTCGGTAGGGCCGTACATGTTCCACAGCTCGACCCCGGCCGCCAGCAGCCGGGCGGCCAGCGAAGGCGGCAAGGGTTCGCCGCCACACAGCACGCGCATAGGCCACGGCGCTTTCCAGCCGGAGTCCAGCAACAGGTGCCAGGTGGTCGGGGTGGCCTGCATCACGTTGACGCGTTGCCCGGAAATCAACCCGGCCAGCGCCTCGCCATCCATCGCGTCTTCGCGCTGGGCCAGGACCACGCACGCGCCCGTGGTGAGCGGCAGGAACAGCTCGAGCACCGCGATGTCGAACGACAGCGTGGTCACCGCCAGCAGCCGGTCGCCGGCGTGCAGGCCGGGTGCCCGCCGCATGCTGGCGAGGAAGTTGCACACCGCCTGCTGCGGCACCACCACGCCCTTGGGCCGGCCGGTCGAACCCGAGGTGTAGATCACGTAGGCCGGGGCGTCATGTGCGTCGCCGGCGGGGGCGGCGAACGGGGTGTCGGGCGCGCCGGACACCAGCGCGGCGTCTTCGTCGACCAGGAACTGGCGATCGCGCGGCAGGCCGGACAGCCCGGCATGGGCCGCTTCGGTGACGACGAGCGTCAGCCCGGCATCGCCTTCCATGTAGCGCAGGCGCTCGCGGGGAAAACCCGGGTCGAGCGGCACATAGGCGGCACCGGTCTTCATCACGGCGAGCAGGACGGGCAGCAGCTCGAGGCCGCGGCCGAGGCAGACCCCGACCCGCGTGCCCCGGCCCACGCCGCGGGCACCCAGTACATGGGCCAGACGGTCGGCCCGCGCCTCGAGGGCCCGGTAACTCAGCACCCGGCCCTGCGCCACCAGCGCCGGCGCCTCGGGCGTGTCGGCGGCCTGCCGGGACACCCATTGCTCGACCCGCGAACCGGCGGCGAGCGGCATGGCCGTGGCATTCCAGGTCTGCAGGCGGGGGTCCACCTTCGCCAGGGGAGGCACGGCGACTTCGATGACGGCGCCCGACAGCGATTCGGCCCACGCGACGCATTGCGCCACCAACGCGTCCACCAGCTCCTGCGCACGCTGCGGGCTGAAAAACTCGCTGCTGTAGTGAAGGTCCAGCGCGAGGGCATCGTCGCCCTCGTAGAAATTGAAGAACAGCTCGCTCAGCGAGCCGCGCTTGCGGCCTTCGTGCAGGGTGGCGACCAGCGGTGCGTAGCCCGACAGGTCGACGCGCGGATTCAGGTTGAAGTAGATGCCCGTCAACGGGGGCCTGTTGCCGGTGCTGCGCAAGCCCAGGGCCCGCGCCACCGTGCCCTGGGTGACCAGGGGATGCTCCAAGGCATCCATGAGGTGCTCGCGCACCGATTCGAGCAGCGCGACGGCGTCGCCGGGAGCGTCGCAGCGAAGCCGCAACGGCAAGTCGAGCACGCCGTCGGCCAGCAAAGGGCCGCGGCGCTGCAGGCTCTGGCTGGCATAGGGGATGCTGACCACGAATTCCGACTGGCCGCTGCGCCGATGCAGCACCGCGGTGACGGCAGCGAGCAGCAGCTGGAACAGTGTGGCTTGAGCCGTGCGCGCCTGGCGCTTGAGCCCCGCAAAGACCTTGCCGTCGAGCCGTGTGCGCAAGGTATCGGCCGCGTAGGTGCGCGGCTGCGGCGGCTCGCGGTCGCCCAGGCGCAAGGGCTCGGGCGGCTGGCGCAGCGTCTCGGTCCAGAAGCGCAGGTCGTCCTGGCCCTGCGGGCCTTCGAAACGGGCCTGCTCCTCGACGGCGAACTGCAGCGGCGATTCGGCGGGCTTGAACTGGGGCCGTTGCCCCGCGCGGCGGGCCTGGTAGGCGGCTGCAAGTTCGCTGTTGAACACGCTCGACGCCCAGCCATCGAACACCAGGTGGCTCGCCACCATGTGCACCACGCGGCGCCCTCCGGCCAAGGTGAGCAGGCTCACGGCCGCCAGCGGCGCCTGGTCGAGCGGGAAGTCTCGCCGGCTGGCCTCGGTACAGAAGGCATCGAGGGCCGACTCGGCATCCGCCTGCGCGCTGAGATCGACCTCGGCCACGGGGACCGGGCCGACCGGCGCCAGTGTCTGGACCGGGTCCTCGAGACTGAAGCGCACGCGCAAGGCCTCGTGGCGGGCCAACACGTCCTGCAGTGCGAGCTTCAGCGCGGGCAGGTCGACGTCGCCCTGCAGGCTCACCCAGAACGATTCGTTCAATGCGCGGCGCGCTGCGGCGTCGAAACCGCCGGCCAGCCAACGTTCGGTCTGCCCGGGCGAGAGCGGGGCCTCGGTGCGGGGGGCGGACGGCAGCGCGCGGTGGGGCGGTACAGGGCCCCCATCGCGCGGGGTGATGAGCCCCAGGCCCATCAGCTCGTCGAGCGCGTCGCAGAACACCTGGAAGATGCGGTCGGTCTCGGCGTCCCCCATGGCCTCGGTCACGAAGTGACCGAACTGCTCGTACAAGTGCAGACCGTGGAAACGCGCAAGGTAATAGAACAGGCTGACGAACTTCTGGTTGTCGTCCCAGCTCAGGCGCCACAGCGAGGCGCAATGCACCGCTTCCACCGGCGCGCCGCGCAGGCGGAATGCGGTGTTGAGCCGGTCGATGAGCCGCTGCGTGCGGTCGTTGAGTCCCTGGTACAGGGCCGCTCCGCCCTGCTTGAGGTGCAGCAGCGTGGCGCGGGCCGCCGCCAGCGCCAGCGGGTGCCGCACGAAGGTGCCGGCGAAGTAGGTCACGCCGGCTTCGGGGTAGGAGTCGTCGCCGTACTGCCAGTGGCCGCCGTCGAGCGCGTCCAGCCAACGCGCGCCGCCGGCGATCGCGGCGAAGGGCAGGCCGCCGCCGATGATCTTGCCGTAGGTGGCCACGTCGGCCCGCACGCCGTAGAACGCTTGCGCGCCGCCCGGTGCGAGGCGGAAACCCGTGACGACCTCGTCGAAGATCAGCGCACAGCCGCACTGGTCGGCGATGTCGCGCAGCGACTGGATGAACGCCCGCGGCTGCACGGTGGGGAACTTGTTTTGCACCGGCTCGGTCATGATGGCCGCCAGCTCGGGGGCGCGCTCGCGCAGCACGCGCAGCGAATCTTCGCTGTCCCAGTCGAGCACCAGGATGTTCTCGACTGCATTGGCGAGAATGCCCGGCGCCGCCGACAGCGAGCGCAATTGCCGGGTTCCGCGCACGATCACCTCATCGAAGATGCCGTGATACGAGTTGGTGAAGATGGCGATGGTCTTGCGCCCGGTCACGGTGCGCGCAATGCGCATGGCGCCCATCACCGCTTCGGAGCCTGTATTGCAGAAGCCCACCCGCTCCATGCCGGTGAACTCGGAGATCAGGTCCGCCACCTCGGCGGCCATCGGGTGCTGCGGGCCCACTTCGATGCCGGCCTGCAACTGCTCGGTCATGGCCGACACGACCGAGGCCGGCTGGTAGCCGAGCAGGTTGGCGCCAAAGCCCGAGAGCAGGTCGATGTACTCGTTGCCGTCGAGGTCCCACAGGCGCGCCCCTTGCGAACGGTTCACGACCAGCGGGTAGACCAGGTCTTTCCACAGCGGGTTGAACCCGGTGACCACGCGCGGATCCGCCATGCGCCTGCGGTGTTGCTGGCTGAAGGCCTTGGACTGGCCCGAGCGCGCGTTGTAGCGGCGGATGAAATCATCCAGCCAGGCGCGCTGCGGTGGCGTGAAGGCCTGGTTGGCCTGAAGCGTCAGACGAGGCGAGGCGCCGAAGGGCTTGTCGACGAGCGAGGTCCCGGCCTCCGCAGCCTGGGCCGGCGCTGGGGCAGGCCGCGAGGCCGGCATGCCGATCGCTGCTGCGGCGGGCTGCCCGGCCAGCGCTGCCAGCTGCTGCGACATCAGCTGCATCTGCTGCTGGATGAGCTGCTGCAGCGCCGTGGTGCCCGCCGGTGGCACAGGCGCCCCGGCGATGGCGGATGTGGGCTGGACAGCGGCCATCGGCGCAGGCGCGGGCTCGGGCGCAAACCGCCCGGCCGGCACTTCGGCGTCGAGGTGGCGGGCCAGCAGGTCGATGTTGTCGAGGTCTTCCAGCAACCTGCGGAAGCGCAGCTTCACGCCGAAGACGCGCTCCAGCTCCAGGGTGGCCTGGGTCAGCGACAAGGAGTCGAGCCCCTGGTCCACGAAACTGGTGTCGCACCCGATCTCCGGCTCGGGCAGGCCGGAGACGTCGCTGAGGATGCGCTTGAGTTCTTGCTCCAGGCGGGGCAGGCGGTTCTGGTTCATGGTGACGGCGAGTCCGGCGGAAGAAGGTGCGATCGACAAGGCGGCATCCGCCGGGGACGCGCAAGCCCGGCGGCTGAACCAGTGCCGCTCGTCCTTGAACGGGTAGGTGGGCAGGGGCACGCGCCGTGCACTGGCGGCCACCGGCCAGGCCAGTTCCAGGCCGAGGTTCCACAGGGACCCCAGCGCCGAGAGCGCATGGGTCGCCGGGTCGCCAGGCTTGCCGGCGGTACCCAGCAGGGGCACATGGTGCGGCACCTTGCCGGAGGGTGTGCGGTGCTGGCGCAGCAAGGCCGTCAGGGCCTGGCCGGGCCCGACCTCCACGAACACCGTGTCGCCGGCGTGCGCCAGCTCGGCTTGCACCGCGCGGCTGAACTGCACCGGTGCCCGAACCTGGCGCGCCCAGTACGCCGGGTCGGCGGCCTCGTCCGCCTGCAACAGGGTGCCGCTGACACACGAGTACAGCGGGATGGCCGGCGCGCGCAGCACGGCTCGTTGCAGCGCCTGGGTGACCTGCGGCAGGGCGCCCTCCATGGAGGCGCTGTGGAACGCATGCGACACCTGCAACCGGGTGCAGCCGATCCCGCGCGCCTCCAGCAACGAGGCCAGCCTGTCGATGGCGTCGGCAGGGCCGGCCGCCACGCTCAGTGCCGGGGCGTTGCAGGCGGCGAGGTCGACGCCGGCCGGCAACAGGGCCAGCAGCGTGTCGGCGTCGCAGCGTGCCGCGAGCATCGCGCCGGGCGGCTGCGCGAACATGGCCTGCCCGCGGGCAATGACGGCCATGGTCGCGTCTTCGAGTGACAGCACGCCCGCGTGGCAGGCGGCCGCGTATTCGCCGACGCTGTGGCCGATCATGGCATCGGGCCGCACGCCCACGCTGTCCAGCCACACCGCCAGCGCATACGACACGGCGAACAAGGCCGGTTGTGCATGGCGTGTTTCGGTCAGCAGGCGGGCGGCGTCGGGGTCGCCGGGTTCGGCCTCCACCAGGCAGGCACGCAGATCGATGCCGAGCGCGGCATGGACCAGTGCCAGGCTGCGGTCCAGGGCCTCACGGAAGGCCGGTGCCTCCTCGTACAGGCCCCTGGCCATGCCGGGGTGCTGCGAGCCCTGCCCGGGAAACAGAAACACCACGCGCGGCCGGGCCAGCACGGCCACGCTGCCCTGGACGGCACGCAGCGCCTGCACCGCTTCGGCCACGCTTGCGGCCACCACGCTCAGACGCTGCCCCATGGGCCGGCGGCCTCGCATCAAGGTGGCGGCGACATCGGCCAGCGCCGTGTCGGGGTGCTGCGCCAGGTGATCGGCGAGCATGCGGGCACGCCGAAGCACGGCCTCGTCGTCCCGTGCGGACAGCGGCAGCACCCAGCGCCGGCCCTGCTGCGCCTGCGGGCGCGGCGCGGCGGCCGGGGCTTCCTCGAGCACCACATGGGCGTTGGTGCCGCCGACACCGAAGGAACTGACGGCGGCGCGGCGTGGCGTGTCCGGTCGGCGTGTCCACGCGGTGCGGGTCGCCACCACATGGAACGGCGAGGTGTCGAAATCGATCTGCGGATTGGGCCGCTTGAAATGCAAGGTGGCCGGGATGGTCTCCCGGTGCAGCGACAAGGCCGCCTTGATCAGGCCCATCACGCCCGCGGCGGCCACCATGTGGCCCAGGTTGCCCTTGAGCGAGCCCAGGCCGCAGAACTGGCGCTCGGCGGTGTCCTCGCGGTAGGCGCGCGTGAGCGCAGCCACCTCGATCGGGTCGCCCAGCGCCGTGCCGGTGCCGTGCGCCTCGACATAGCCGATGCTGCTGGCCGGCAGGCCGGCGTGGTCGAGCGCCATGCGGATGGCCCGCGCCTGGCCGCTGACACTCGGCGCGGTGAAGCTGGCCTTGTCGCCGCCATCGTTGTTCAGGCCGACGCCGCGGATCACGGCGTAGACCGTGTCGCCTTCAGCGAGCGCATCCTCCAGCCGCTTGAGCACCACCACCCCGCCGCCGCTGGCGAACACGGTTCCGCTGGCGTCCGCGTCGAAGGGACGGCAGTGGCCGTCTGCCGACTCCATGCCGCCCTCGACATGCAGGTAGCCATTGGCCTGCGGCACATGGACGGTGACGCCGCCCGCCAGCGCCACGTCGCACTGGCCGCTGGCCAGCGCGTGCCAGGCATGCCCCACCGCCACCAGGCCGGTGGAGCAGGCGGTGTGGATGCTGACGGCCGGCCCGTGGAGGTTCAATCGGTGTGCCACGCGCGGCGCCACGTAGTCCTTCTCGCTGGCCAGCATGGCATTGAACTCGCCGAAGCGCTGCAGCAGCCCGGGGTCCTCCTGGCGCAGCAGCGGCGCATAGGTATTGTTGGCGCTGCCGGCATAGACGCCGATGCGCGCCGCCCCGCGGGCCGGGTCGATGGCGGCGTGCTCCAGCGCGGTCCAGCACAGCTCCAGCAGCAGGCGCTGCTGAGGGTCGAGCACGGCGGCTTCGCGGGCGGAAATGCCGAAAAACCCGGCGTCGAAGCGGTCGGCATCGTCGAGCACACCGCGCGCGGCCACGAAGTCGGGGCGCTGGCGCACCGATTCAGGAATCGACTCATCGAGTTCGTGGGGCGCGAAATGGCGGATACCCTCGACACCGTCCAGCAGGTTCCGCCAGAAGGTTTCCGTATCGGCCGCACCCGGCGTGCGCGAGGCCATGCCCACGATGGCAATGCCTTGGGTGGGCGAGGCATCTGCCGGACGCATGCGCGCCTGCTGCGGTTTGTCGTGCGTGCCCGTGCCGCCTTCGCAGACTGCGGCAATGCCGGCCACCGTGGGCCGGTCGTACACATCGGCCACGCTCACCCGGGCAAAGCCGGCCTCCTTGAGCCGACCGACAAAACGCAGCACCAACAGCGAACGCGCCCCCAGGTCGAACAAGTTCTCATGCTCGCCCAGTTGCGGCACACCCAGCAGCTCCTGCCACAACGAACGCACCACCTCGGCCGGCCGGGCCGAGGCGCCGGCCGCCACGGAAGCGGCCGCGGGCAGCGGCAGGCCGCGCCGGTCGATCTTGCCGCTGGGCGTGGTGGGCAAGGCCGCCAAGGGCACGAAACGCACCGGCACCATGTATTCGGGAAGGCGCGCACGCAGATGGGCCCGCAGGCCGGGAATGGCCTCGCTGGCGGCGGCCGGATCGCGCAGCACCAGGTGGGCGACGAGCTGCCTGCCGATGCCCGGCAACTCGGGCGCGGTGACCACGGCGTCCCGCACCGCGGGATGGGCCATCAGCGCCAGTTCGATTTCACCGGCCTCGATGCGAAAGCCATCCACCTTGAGCTGCTGGTCGGCACGACCAAGGTAGGTGTACACGCCCTGCGCGTCGCGACGCACCAGATCCCCCGTGCGGTACCAGCGGCCCGGCAGCCCGGCCGCGTCGTCCAGGAAACGTTCACGGCTCAGGTCTTCGCGGCCCAGATAGCCGTGGGCCAGCGTGGGGCCACCCAGCAGCAGTTCGCCGGTGTCGGACGCGTCGATGGCGCCGGTCTCGGGGTCGCGCAGGGCCAGCCTGACGTGCGGCAGGGCCGCCCCGATGGACGGGATCTCGGGCCATTGGGCGGCTTCGCCCGGGAGCTCGCAGGCGGTGACCACATGGCTTTCGGTGGGACCGTAGTGGTTGTGCAGCACGGCCTGCGGCAACTGCCTGAACAGCGCACGGATCGCCGGGGTGACCTGCAGTTGCTCGCCTGCGCTGACCACGTCGCGCAGCGCGGCAGGCGCGCTTTGTTGCGAGGCCTGGGCGATCATCTGCAAGGCCACGTACGGCAGGAAGATGCGGGCGATGCGCTGGTCCTGCAGGGCGGCATGCAGCCGCGCGGGGTCCCTGCGCACCTGCTCGGGCACCAGCACCAGCGTGCCGCCGCAGGCAAGCGTCGAGAAGATTTCCTGGAAGTGGACGTCGAACGAGAGCGGTGCGAACTGCAGCGTGCGAGCAGCCCGGCCGAGGCGGGGATGCCGCACATGCCAGCGGATCAGGTGAGCCAGCGGCTCGGCGCCCATGGCCACGCCCTTGGGACGGCCGGTGGAGCCGGAGGTGAACAGCACATACGTCAGGTCGGGCTCGGCCGCATGCCGCCACCCGCCCGCCGGAGCCGGTGCGTCGAGTGTGGGGAAAGGGCCTGCCAGGCGGGCCAGTTCGGCCAGGTCATCGGGCTGGCCGAGCACGGCGCGCGGTTGGGCGTCTTGCAGCATCGCCTGCAGGCGGTCGGCGGGATAGGCCAGGTCCAGGGGGACGTAGCCCAGGCCGGCGTCCACCGCCGCCAGGATGGCCACGATGGTGAACCGGGAGCGTGTGGCCGCAATCGCAATGCGCTCGCCCGCGCGAAACCCCTGGGCGCGCAGCTGCGATGAAAGCGCCTCGGTGGCCTGGAGCAGTTCGGCATAACTCAAGCCCCCGTCCGGCCCTTCCAGCGCCGAGGCGCCGGGCGTGCGCCGGGCGGCATCCCGCAGCAGGCTGGCGAGGTAGGCCTGCGGGCCTTGTTCATGCAAAAGAGCATTCAACCGCGGTTCGTTCATGGGGGGAAATTCGAAACTCGAAACCCGGTGTGCAGCCGGGTGGTGGCCAATGACATGCCTATTGGGAACTAGCGGGAACCAGCGGCTGTGACATACTGCCTTGGGCAGGCAAAGACTGCCACCCGTATTTTCTATGGTCTTTCGGCAGGGTGAACTTCACCCCCCCTGAATGCGTGGATGCGCGATGTAATCGGCGGGTATCCAGGATCTCATTCTCAACCCTGTTTTCAATGCACTGGACTTTTCGCCTGGGTGCGTGTGCGATGGTGTTGGCATGCGCCTTGACCGAGCCTCGCGCCGCATCGGTTCCCCCCCGCCTGGCCCTGGCGGTGGTGGGCGACTCCGACAGTCACGGGTACCGCGACACGGTCGCGTTCCCGCCGGGTTCAGCCCTGCGGGGCGGGCGTTTTCGCACCAGCACCTACCAATGGACCGAAGCGCTTGAGAACCTGCGCCGCGACGAGATCGACCTGGGCACGTACGGCGTGACCGGCACCTCGGGCCGGCTGGCCCGCGCGCTGGAATGGATCGGGCTGGACGCCCGGTCCCCGCGCAAGCAGGATCATCGCTACAACTTCGCGGCATCGGGCAGCGGCTGCGAAGACCTGTGGGAGCGGACCCGCCAGGTGCCACGCCTGCTCCGGCTCATGGACGACGACCCTGCCACCTGGCGCCGGGGGGTGGTGGTGATCCGAATCGGTGTGAACACCTTCGGCAAAGCGGCCGACCTGGACCTGCTGGCGCACGATCCCCTCGCCGCCCCGGTGCGCGCCAAGATCGACACCTGCCTGTCCGGCATCGGCCAGGCGGTCGGAGCCATCCGCCGCCAGCGCCCCCTGGTGCACATTGTCCTGGTGGGCGTGTTCAACAACGCGCACTGGTCCCAATATCTGGACCGCTGGCAGTCGCCCCAGCGATTGGCCAACATCGCCACCGGGCTGGACCGTTTCGACGCAGGCCTGCGGCGCCTGGCGGCATCGGACAGGCAACTGGCCTTCTTCGATGACCGGGCCTGGTTCTCGGCGCTGTGGGGGTCGCGCGGCGCCGATGGCAAGCCGGCCTACGTCAGCCTGGCCCTGAGCGATCCGCTGCATGTGGTCAACGCCACCGGGGACCACCCCTCGCATGCCACCTTGGCCGATGGCCATGCCGGCACGGCGTGGAACGCCAAATGGGCGCAGTCGCTGGTGAAACTTCTCAACGCCTCGTTCCCATTACATTTGACCCCCATCACCGACGACGAGGTGCGCCGGATGGTGGCCCCTGCGGGGGTCTGGCCGGCTGCGCGATGAGCGCAGCTGGTCCCGCGCTCTTGATGCTTACTCGCCGGTGCGGAAAACCAGGCGGCTGTCATGGCGGCCCATCGAAGAGCTCGACACAAGACCGCGCCGGCCTGAACGCTTCAGCGCTGCCACCTCCGTAGGGATACCTTGCCATGACCACCTTCACCTGCTTTGCAAACGACATCCAACGCGATCTGCTGGATAGGCAGGCCTTCACCTTCGGCCACCAACTGATGGGCCACCCCGCCCTCACGCTCGAGAACCTGGGACGCGTGCTGCCGGCCCTGCCGCCGCAGCAGGTTTTCTATTCGAGCGGACTGCTCAAGGAAAGCGACAACTTCGACCGTGCGAACATCGAGCACGCCAACGGCTTGTCGATCGAGGAGACGATCGAGAACATCCGCAGCTCGAACTCCTACATCATGGTGCGTGCGCCCGAGGCCGATGCCTCCTTTGCGCCCTTGTTCCACGAGCTGCGCGCCGATGTCGAAACCCTGATGCGCGCCCGTGGTGTCGGCACGCGGGCGAGCGGCGCCATGCTGTACCTGTTCATCGCCTCACCCGGCAGCCTGACACCGTTCCACATCGACCGCTACTCCACCATCCTGATGCAGTTTCGCGGCAGCAAGGAAGTGAGCGTGTTTCCGCAGTGGGATCCGCGGGTGGTCAGCCCGCAGACCCGCGAGGCGTTCATGGCCCATTCGGGTGCGCGACCGGAATGGCGCCCCGAAGCGGAAGCGCTCGCAACGAAGTTCAACTTCCGCCCGGGCGACGCCCTGCACATTCCCTTCGTGGCTGGCCACGTGGTACGCAACGGCAACGAGGATGTGTCGATTTCGATGTCGATCATCTTCAACACCGACGAGACAATGAAACAAAGTCGCGCCATGCTGCTCAACCACCGCCTGCGGGCCGGGCTCAAGCCTCTGGGCCTGGCACCGCAACCGGTGGGCGCCGAGGGCTGGCGCAATGCCGTGAAGGCGGGCATCTGGACCACCGGCGCATGGATGGCAGGGGCGCTGCGGCGCGGGTCCTCCCGCCGTTGACCGGGAGACCGGGCCGGCGCCCGGGGACTGCACCGTCCCGGGCCATGCTGCCGACATGATGAAAAGGCGCCGAGGCGCCATGCCGCGCTCCGCTCTTCACCCGTTTTCCTGCTGGTCGAACAAGCCCTGCTCGACAAGGAGATGCCCGACTGCCGCCAAGGTGCGATATAAATGAATATGCGCCCGGCCGGGGCGCGGGCCCCATGCCGCGTCCGGTGCTCCCGAGGTTGCTCGATCCCCTTCGCGAGCCTGGCGCGCAGCGGCAAGTCTGGCATGGCGCAGCCGTTGAACGTCGTCGCGGTGCTTGATGGTGCTCACCCGGAACCCGGCCCTGGCATCCCGAGTCCCGCTCTTCCATGAAGTGACACCTCAGAAAGACAGCCGATGTCGACGCCCCTGCCGCCCGCCCGCCAGAGCCCCACCACCTGGATCCACGCCCACATCAAGTGGATCATGCTGCTCTCGGGCGCCTGGACCTGCACCATGTTCCTCGCGGCCATCGCGCCGCAGGCGGCCTTGCAGGCCACCTTCGGCGAGACCCTGCCAGGCCCGCTGGCCGAGGTGGTCGTGCGCAACTGGGGCGCCTTGATCGGCCTGGTCGGCGGCCTGCTGATCTACGGCGCCTTCCGGCCGGCCAGCCGCCCCTTGATCCTGGTCACGGCCGGCACGACCAAGCTGGTCTTCGTCGCGCTGGTGCTGGCCCAGGGCAGCCGCTACCTGGGCCAGACGGCGGCCGTCGCCCTTTTCCTCGACCTGGTCGCGGTGGGGTTGTACGCCGTGCACCTGCTGTTCGAACGCCGCCGCGGGCCGCGACCCGAGTGAAACAGGGCCCGGTGTGCGCCCGCCGCCGGGTCAGGGCTTGCGGGCGCCCCTCGGCCGCCGACTGAAAAGCGCCCTGGTGCCGGTCGTCCAGGGCCGGCCGCGGATGCGCGGCGAGCCCTGCCAGTTCGAACGACACGCGGCCGAACGCCGCGCGCCCAGGAGGATTGCGAGGGCGATCAACGCCATGCCCACGAGCTGCGACGCGGGTACCGAGATGTCCTTCGGCGCGGGCTGGAAGCGAGGCTGCGCAGCGAAGTCCGACTCGCTGAACTCAAGCTCATTGAAAAGGTAGGGGTAGTAGAACGCCCGCAATCGATCGTGGAACGCTGCGATCGCGTCCTGGTAGGCCAGTTGCGCATCCAAGTCCGTGTCTGCCAGGCGGTGCAGTGCGGCCTGTGCCCCGACGCCGGGTAGCAACCAACCGAGGCGCGTCGTCCACCGCTGCCGCGCGAGCAGACTCTCGCGGTACGCGGCCACCTGGCCTGACACGCTCTCGTCGCCGAGCCGCTGGAACGCGTAGTACCACTTCCAATGAAACCCCGCCGGCAGAGGCGCCGTGTTCCGCCATTGCGGGTGGCTTCGGAAGAAGCTTTCCATTGTCTCGGCGGGCGGCCGGTCCCATGCGGCGTGCACGGCTTGCCGCTGTGCCAACATCAAGTCCACGCCGTGGTGCACGGGGATGGCACGGGCCAATGCAGCATTGGCAAGGGCCGGTAGCACCAGCGTCAGCAGAACCCAGCTGCCCATCAGCGCGATGGCATTGGCCGCGGTGCTGCGTCCACGGGTGGCGACGATGACGGCCAGGCCCGCCCAGAAGCCGAGATAGGCGGCGATGACGGCCATCGCCGCCGCGACGCCCTTCCCCGGCATGCCGTTCACGAAGGCGCCGGCAAGCACCGGCAGCGACACGCAGGCGAAAGCCAGCCAGGTCCTCAAGGCAGCGCGGCGCAGCCACAAGCGATGGTTCCCCTCGGGAAGCGCCAGCAGCGTGCCGAGCCGGCCCGCCCGCTTCTCCGAGCTCACAAGGTCGTGCAGCAGCGCGATGAGCACCAGAGGGGCGAGGTAGATCAGCACGAATGCGAGATCGAACCGGCCCGCCACCGCCAGCGCGGGGTTGAAGGTCTCTCCCTCGTGCAGCTGCGCTTGCAACGCCAAGGCCCGCACGCGCAGGACATAGGGGGCGGAGTCCCGCGTCCCGAGCGCCAGGAAGGCGGCGGAGGTCGGCGGGTCCCAGGTGCCGTGAAACGTGTAGTAGGCCGCGGAGCCCGCGTCCCGCGCCGTCTGCGGCTTGGCGGCCAGCGCGCCGAGTTCCTGCTGCTGCAGGGCGGACAGCCGCGCCATCGTCTCGCGCTGCCGGGTGATCTCCCACGACCCGGACACCACCGCCAGGGAAGTGAGCAGCAAGAGCAGGCCCAGGGCCAGCACCGAGACCGGGGCGCGGACGAGCAGCCGCAATTCATGGGGGAGCCAGCTCATTGTGTCCTCCTTGCAAAGTGCCGGCTCACCCATGCCAGCAGGGCGACGACGGCGCACGTCCAGCCCACGAGCACGCCGGCCGCCGGCATGGCGCGCACGATGGTTTCGCGCACAGGCTCGGGCTCGTACCGGAAGTCGGCGATCCCGTGCCAGTGCTCGCGGCCGATGCGGCTGTCCCGGCTGGAGCGATCGCCCGCGTAGCTGAGCTTCTCCGCCTGCAGCCTGTTGAGTGCCTGCACCAGGAGATAACGGTGATGTTCGGCCGCTTCGACGAAGCGCCGGTAGTTGTGCAGGTCCGTGCCGGAGACGGCCGTGGACAGGCGCTGCAGCGCGATGACGGGGCCAAGCAACGCCCACCGGTCCACCAGGCGCAGCTGTGCATCCTGCCGGTCGAAGCTCAGGTCGGCGTACTGCTCGAACAGGCGCGCGGTCAGCCGCTCGCCTTCCATGCCGACGAGTCCCTTGTAGTTCACCGGCAGGTCCTCCACTTTTGACACACCGTACTCAGCAAGCACCCGCTTCCGGAACTCATTGAAGTACGGATCGTCGGGGTCGTGGCTGTCTCCCATGGCGGCAAGATCGCGGGCGATGGCAATGTCGGTCTCGAATCGCGTGGGCAGCGGCAAGGTGGCCGCGGCGAGCTCCGATGTGGCGCGGGGCAGCACGACGACGCTCGCCGTCCAGGCCACGAGCAAGACGGCCAGCGCGGTCTGTGCACGCGCACACAGGGCCGAGACCACGACGACGCCCGTGGCCCACAGGAGGACCCACAGCACGTAGCCCACCGCCAGCATCCCCGCCAGGCCGGCCGGGACCAGGCCGGCGACAGCCACGAGCGACAGGCCCGCGAGTGCCGGCGACAGCAGCACGGCCGCCACGCCGCCGATCCCCAGCAGCTTGCCCAGCAGGATCTGTCCCGGCCTGACGCCCTGGGCCAGCAACAGCCGCAGGGTGCCGGATTCGCGCTCGCGCGCGACCGCGGCGTGGCCGAGGAAGATCAGCACCAGAGGCGCCAGCACCTGCAGCACGAATGCCGGCGTGAGCTGGCCGAACCGCAGCAGCAGCGACGATTGCCGAACGTCGCCGAAGTTCGCACTGTTCTGGCGATGCCCCTCCAGAAAGAGGGTGTGGCCGGTGTAGGCCTCGACACCGGGATCGAACGCGGCCAACGGCCGGATGGTACGGAACACGAAGTGCCCGTAATGCACCATGCGATGCGGATGCCTGTCCGGCTGGGCTTCGAACTCCTGGTCCGCCTGCGCCTGGCGGCGGCCGCGGTCCGTGTCGATGTCGCGCTGGCGGTCCCATGCGGTGAACGCGGACATCGCCCACAGCACCAGCACCACGGCGAGCGCGACCCAGGCTGCCCGCTCGCGGCGCAGGCGCCGCAACTCCTCACGCGCGATCTCCAAGACGCCCCTCATCGCGCGGCCTCCAGGCACGCATAGCGGCGATGCAGGGCGCGAACGTCGAAGCGTTCCGCGCCCACCGCCCGTACGTCCTCGGCGATCTGCCCTTTGTCGAGAAAGCCGATGCGGTCGGCGATGTCCACGGCGCCCAGCAGGTCGTGGGTGACCATGAGCACGGCCACCCCTTGTGCGCGCAGGCTTGCCAGCAGCGCGTGGAAGTCGGCAGCCGCCTGGGGATCCAGCCCCGAGGTGGGCTCGTCGAGCAGGAGCGCCGGCACCTTGCGCGCCACTGCCAGCCCAATCGAGACCTTCTGGCGCATGCCCTTGGAGAAGCCGCCCACCCTGCGGTCATGCGCCGAGGGATCGAGCCCGGCGGCGGCCAAGGCGTCGCCGATGCTCGCGTCGCGATCCCTTTGGCCTGCGAGGTGGAGCAAGTAGGCCACGTTCTCCCGCGCGCTCAGGTGCTCGTACAACGCCACGTTCTCGGGAATGTAGGCAAGTTGCCGTCGCGCCTTCGCAGGCTCGATGGCGGGATCGGTCCCCTGCACGCGCACCGTTCCCGACTGCGGCCGCAGGAAGCCGAGGAACAGGTTCAACGCAGTGGACTTGCCGGCGCCGTTCGCGCCGAGCAGCGCGTAGATCTCCCCGGCGTGAACCGCGAGATCGAGCCCGCGCAGGATGGTTCGGTCTGAGTAACCGGCGAACACCCCCGCCGCAAGCAAGGTCGGAGGAGGGGAATCGGGCAGCAAGGTGGTCATGGCAGTCATCGCGTGCTGGTTCTGCGTCTTTCAGAACCGGGTCTGCAGCCTGTGGCGGCTGCAGATGGGAACGGGAATGCGGGCGCGGCCCATGGCAGGCGCCCAACGGTGCGGAATGGGGTCGTGTGGAATGGGAGGACGAGACGCCGCCGCCTCATCGACAGCGGCAGCGGGCCGGGGCGCGGCGCGGTGGCTCGAACACCCCTGCCGCCTGGGCAGCAGGCCGCCGGAGCGCGGCCGGCCTCGTCAAAGGGAAGGAGGGCCGCGGGGCGATGAAGACCGGATCGGGGCGCCAAAGACCGTCTGGACGGCGGTCGCCGGCCGGGCACGAGGTTCGTGCCGGTCGCCGGGCCGCCATGCACCGAACGCCACCGGCGGAGCGCTGGAGGATTCGGCGTGCGCCAGGCACCAGGCACAAGGGGCATGAGCCCCGCCGTCGTGGTCTTCGCCGGGGCCGGGCAAGGCCGGGTCGACCGGATCGAGGCCATCGGCCTGCGCCGTCACACCGGCCAGCAGATGACCTGCAGCGTGCAAAGGCATTCCGATCACCGAGTTCAGGAACGCGGCGATCAGGAGGACTTTGAGCAGTACGCGGCGCATCAGGCAGGCGTCTCTGGGCGACGGGGTTCTTGTGGACCCCCCGATCATCTCACGACGGGCACTTTCAGTCCCGCCGCCCCTTCCGCTCCTCCTGGCGCCGTTGCCGCGCTCAGTGGCCGACGCCGGTCCACTCAGTGGTAGTCCACATATCAGCCCAGCGAATCGCTCCAGAGGAAGCGGTCGATCGCCATCTGCCGCATCAAGGCCTTGCGCTGGAACTCGTGCCAGCCGACTTCGTCGCCCGACTGGATGCGGCCGCGGCTGAACGCCACCTCCAACCCGTGCAGCAGGCAGTTGAGGTCGACCGGCAGCAGCGAGGTGGTCTCGAGGCATGGCACCTGTCATCGCCGACAATCGAGCAGCCGCGATCCAGGCCGTCGTGCCAGGCCGATTCGCGCAGTCCACCGCTTGCCAGGCCAGGCACCACGCAGTCCCATCGCTTGAACGCCATGAAGAAAAAACGAAAGGCGCGTGCCGCAGCACCCGAGCCGGTATCCGTGCGCGGGCCCCTCGCCGAGCCCATGCCGGCGCCCCGGCCCTCCCGGCAGGTCCTGATGGTGTCGCACACCCTCCAGCTGGGCAGGTTGACATTTCCAGGCTGGCCGCGCAGCGCCGTCGCACTGTCCGCAATCTGCGCCGCGGTCCTGCTCGATGGCCTGACGCATGACCGGGGCTCGATCGAAGAGGGCGGAGAGTTTCTGCTGGCGAGCAGCATGGGGGTCCTCCTCACCCTGCTGGTCATCTACGTGCTCAACATCCGCTGGAACCGCTCAGGCCGCACCTCGATCTACAAGGACCGGATCGAGCAGACACTCAACGGCAAGCTGGTGCGCTCATTGCACTGGCGCGACGTGCTCCGGCAGGACACCGCCGGTGCCGACGTCCGGCTGATCACCGGGAACGGGGACGTGGGCAGCGCGTCCATCGCGCTGGACGTGGCCGCCGGGAACGCTCGTTCGACCGTGCGGCTCTCCACCACGCTGCATCCCGTTCGCGGGCAGCTTCGGCCCTATGAGAACCAGGGCGCGTTGCGCCGCGCTTTCCTGCTGTCCTTGCTGCGGGCGAGACCCGATCTTCGCATCGACGTCGAGGTCTACGCCCTGTGTGAAGTCCATCCCGCAACCCTCGCCCACGACAGGCGACGGAAATGGTTCTCCCGCATCGGCCTGGGCCTGGCGCTTGCCGTCGCCCTGGCCGCGTCGGGGCTGTGGATCTGGTTCTTGGCCGAACGCCAGTCCGGCGTTCTGCTGATGATGCTGGGCTGCGTCGCACCGATCCTCATCATGACCGCCGGCCTCGTCCTGGCGGGAGATGTCACAGGCAGGATCTTTCCCGATTCCGAAGATCCCGGCGTGCGAAAGCAACGCCTTGCCGTCCTCGCCCGGCGCCCCTAGCTCAGGACCAAGCTGGCGCTGCGGTCCGCCCTTGCCATGGTCGTGATCGTGCTGTCGCCGCGGCCCGAGGCACGGCACCCGGGCGCCCCGCCTCCCCGATTGCTCCGCCCCACGCAGAAGTGAACTGCGCCCGGCTCGCTTGATGCAGCGGGGCGGCCTGACCAGAATCGATCGCTTCCCCACTCACTCACGGAGTCCCGGATGCGATTCTTGAACAAGGCATGGCTGGCGGCGATGGTGCTCGGCCTGTGCGCGTGCGGCCACCGGCCGCCGGAGCCGGCCGCGCCGCGGCAGGCCGGTTTCATCGAACTGAAAGACCCGGCCGGGCACACCTGGCGCGCCTATGCGGCAGGCTCGCCGGACGCGCCCGCCGGCGTGCTCGTCGTGCACGACTATTTCGGCATCTCCGATTTCACGACCTCCGCGGTCGAGCGGCTGGCCGGCCGCGGCTACCGTGTGCTCGCCATCGACCTGTACAACGGCCGCTCGGCACGCAGCCACGACGCGGCGTACGCGCTGATGCAGGCCTTCCAGGCCCAGGACCGGGCCCTCGGCGACGCCGCCCTGCAAGCCGGGCTCGATGCCCTGAAACGGCCCGGACGCCGGCTGGCCACCCTCGGGTTCAGCATGGGCGGCATCGAGTCGCTGCGAGCCAAGCTCAACGACCCGGGCGCGGTGCAGGCCACCGCCATCGTCTACGGATCGGGCTTCGACCAGCTGACGCCGGACCGGCTGGCGCGGCTGGACAGCCCGCTGCTGAGTGTCACCGGTGCCCTGGACCCGGGCTCGGTGCAGGCCTCGGTCGGTTTCCTCGCCACCGCCGGTGCCGGCGGCAAGTCCTTCGAGCTGTACGTGTTCCCCGGTGCCGGGCATGCCTATGCCCAGCCCCTGTTCGACGGAGGCAAGGGCTACAACGCCCAGGCCACCGAGGCCACCTGGCGGGTGACCGAGGACTTCCTCGCGCGCCATCTCGGCACGCCCGCGGCACGCTGACCCCGTCCATCGGCGGCGCGAGCCGGCTGAAACAGATGACATCGAAAACCGGGGCGGCAGTGCTGAAATGGGCCCACCCGAACCCGACGCCGACGGAGCCGCCCCGCGATGGACAAGCTGCAAGCCATGCGCACCTTCGTGCGCATCGTGGACGACGGCAGCCTGAGCGCCGCCGCGCGCTCCCTGAACGCCTCGGTGCCGGCGGTGGTGCGCTCGCTCGCCGGCCTGGAGGCCGAGCTGCAGACACGCTTGCTGAACCGCACCACGCGCCGCCAGGGCCTGACCGACGAGGGCCGGGGCTATCTCGAGCACTGCCGCCGCATCCTGGCCGACATCGACGCGGCGGAGGCCGCGCTGCGCGAACGGCACGAGGAACCGAGCGGAACCCTGCACGTCACCGCCCCGGTGCTGCTGGGCCAGATGTGGGTGGCGCCGGCGGTGAACCGCTTCGTGCGCCGCTACGGCCGGGTGCAGTGCAGACTGCTGCTGGTCGACCGGCTGGTGAACCTGGTCGAGGAGGGCCTGGACGTCGCCATCCGCATCGACCACCTGGCCGACTCCAGCCTGGTCAGCCAGCAGGCGGGCTCGGTCAGGCGGGTGGTGGTCGCCAGCCCCGACTACCTGCAGCGGCACGGCGTGCCGCGGCACCCGCGCGAGCTGCTGCGTGCCAACTGCATCTCGACGGGCCGGCCCTGGCCGTTCCGCGACGGTGGGCACGAATTCACCCTGCCCGTGGCCGGCAACCTCGACTTCAACGTGGGCGCGCCGGCCTTGCAAGCCTGCGTCGACGGCCTGGGCTTCGGCATGTTCCTGTCGTACCAGGTGGCGCAGGAGGTGGCGCAGCACCGGCTGCACATCGTGCTGCAGGACTTCGAGCGCCCGCCCCTGCCGCTGAACGTGGTCTATCCCCATGCCCGGCTGCTGGCACGGCGGACCCGGCTCTTCGTCGACTGGATGAAGACCGCCCTGGCGCCGGTCGTCTAGGGGGCCTGTCCGCACGCGCCGGCCGCAGATGCGGCGCAAAAACGGCCTTGTTCCCGGGATCGCCGCGGGCTCGGCTCGCCGATAGTCGAGTCCGAAAGACTTGGCCCCGGACCCGCGCTCGGCAGCCCGCCGGCGCGGAGCACGCGTGGGCATGCCCATCCCACGCCGATGACCTCGCCCCTGCTCGCCTACCGCCGCTCCAGACTCAAGACCAAGCTGGCGCTGTGGTCCACGCTGGCCATGGTCGTGATCGTCCTGTCGATGACGCTGCTGGCGCTGTGGATGCTGCGCAGCGACGTCATGCGCAACGCCAGCGCCGCCCAGGCCGCGCTGATCGACGGGGTGGCCACCGAACTCGACGAGAAACTCGAGATGCGACGCCAGGCGCTGGCCGTCAGCGCCGCGGTGCTGCGGCAGATGAACCTGAAGGACGGCGCCGCGCTGCGCGGCTACTTCGCGACCCGGCCCCTGCTGCAAAGCATGTTCGACGTGCTGGTGGTGACCGACTCGCGCGGCCAGGTGTTGTTCGACGCGCCCGAGTTCCCGGGACGCAGCGGCAGCTCGATGGCCGACAACCCGCATTTCCAGTCCTTGCTGAAGACCGGCAACCTGACCATCTCCAGCCCGGTGGTCGAGCGCAGCACCAACGAACCCAGCATCATGCTGCTGATGCCGCTGCGCGACGGCGAGGGCCGGACCACCGGCATGCTGGGCGGCATCATCTACCTGACCCGTCCCAACTTCCTGACCGCGCTGTCGTCGGCGCGCATCGGCCAGGGCGGGCACTTCGTGCTGATCACGAAAGACGCGCAGCCGGCCATCATCACGCATCGGGCGCGCGACCGCATCATGACCCCCGCGCCCACCGAGGCCGAGGACCCCGAGCTGCACGCCGCGCTGCGCGGCGATGAACGCACCGTCGAATCGAGCCACATGCTCGGGCTGCCCGCGATCACCAGCTACCGCGGGCTGCGCACCGCACCCTGGCTGCTGACCGCGGTCTACCCCGTCGAGGAGGCCTTCGCCGGAGCCCAGAGGCGCGAGCGCAGCGTGCTGGCCGCCGGCGCCGGGCTGACCCTGGTGTTCGGGCTGGGCATGCTGCTCCTGGCCGGACGCCTGCTGGCGCCGCTCGGGCGGCTGCAGCGGGAGATGCTGGCGCGCCGCGACGACGGCTCGTCGACGCCGATCTCCTTCGCGGACCAGTCGCGCGACCTGGTCGACGTGGTGGACGCCTACAACGCGGTGATGCAGCACCGCGCCCATGCGGAGGCGGCCCTGCGTTCGAGCGAGCGCCGCCTGCAGACCATCACCGACAACCTGCCGGCGCTGATCGCCTACGTGGACAAGCAGCAGAAGTACTGCTTCGCCAATGCCTACCACCAGCAGGTCTACGGCCTGCCGCCGCAGAAGATGCTGGGCCGCAGCGTGGCGAGCACGCTGAATCCGCAGGCCTATGCCGAGATCGCGCCGAAGATCGCGGCCGTGCTGCGCGGCGAGCCCTGCCGGTTCGAACGGCACGCGACCGAGCGCGGCCTGGACATGTACTTCCAGATCGACTACATCCCCGACCGGGCGGCCGACGGCTCGGTGGCGGGCTTCTATGTGATGGTGATGGACATCACCGCGCGCAAGAAGGCCGAACTCAGCCAGGGCCTGAGCGAACGCCGGCTGCGCGCGGTGACGGACAACCTGCCGGCCCTGGTGTCGCACTTCGACGCCGAGCTGCGCTGCACCTTCAGCAACCCCTACTTCGGCGCGCTCAAGGGCATGGATCCCCGCGCGACGATCGGCCTGAGCGCGCGCGAGCTGTGGGGCGAGGCCGACTATCCCCGGCTCGAGCCCTACCTGCTCAAGGCGATGCGCGGGCAGAAGTCGAGCTTCGAGCACACCACCACCGTCGACGGCAGCGAACGCTGCTTCCAGCAGTACTGCGTGCCCGACCTGGGCGCGTCGGGCGCGGTGCAGGGCTTCTATTCCATGTCGTTCGACATCACCACGCTGAAGCAGGTCGAGCGCCAGCTGAACGACCTGGCGCGCATCGACACGCTGACCCAGCTGCCCAACCGCCGCCGCTTCGAGGAAAAACTGCCCGAGGCCCTGGCGCGAGGCAAACGCGGCGCCCGCCCGCTGGCCTTGATGCTGCTCGATGTCGACCACTTCAAGACCATCAACGACACCCACGGGCACGGCGTGGGCGACGCGGTGCTGAAGGAGTTCGGACAACGCCTGCTGGCCAACGTGCGCGCGACCGACACCGTGGCCCGGCTCGGCGGCGACGAGTTCGTGATCATCCTGGAAGACGTGCGCTCGGCCGAAGAGGCGGCCCTGGTGGCGCAGAAGATCGTCGACGGGTTCCGCCGTCCGGTCCGCGCCGGGCTGCTCGAGCTCGCCGTCAGCTCGAGCATCGGGGTGGCCTTCGTGGAGCCCGGCCCCGCGGATGCGCGCCGGGTGATCGAACGCGCCGACGAGGCGCTCTACCAGGCCAAGGACGGCGGCCGCAACCAGTACGCGCTGTTGACGCTGTGAGCGCGGCCTATCCCGCCGCCTGCCCCGCGTGGGCCTGGAAGCGCTCGACCAGGAAGTCGAGCAGCACCCGCACGCGCTGCGGCGCGGGAGCCGGGCCGCAGCGCAGCGCATGCAGCGGCACGCGCTCGCCCGGCCAGTCGGCCAGCACCCGCACCAGCCGGCCGCCGGCGAGTTCGTCGGCCAGGTCGAGGTCCGACTTGCAGATCAACCCGGCGCCCTCGATGGCCCATTGCTTGGCCAGGGCGCTGTCGTCGCTGCTGCGGTCGCCCTGCACGCACAGCTCGACCGGGCCGGCAGGGCCGGCGAAGCGCCAGCGCTTGTCGAGGCGCCCGCCGACGAAGTAGCACAGGCAGTTGTGCGCGGCGAGGTCCTGCGGCCGCTGCGGCGTGCCGTGGCGCCGCAGGTAGTCGGGCGAGGCGCAGACGATGCGCCGGGTCTCGCACAGCGGGCGCGCCACCAGCCGCGAGTCGGGCAAGCTGCCGTAGCGCAGGGCCAGGTCCACCGCGTCGCGCAACAGGTCGTGCACCCCGTCGGACAAACGGACCACGAGGTGGATGCGCGGGTGCAGCCGCATGAACTCGGCCAGCCAGCGGTTGAGCAGGCCGCGCGCCAGGTCGGACGGCAGCGCCAGCTGCACCGTGCCGGACAAGCCCCCCCCGCGCGCTCGCACCACGGCCTCGCCCTCGGCCAGTTCGGCCAGCGCCCGCTCGCAGGACGCCCGGAAGGCCTCGCCCTCGGGGGTCAGGCGCAACTCGCGGGTGCTGCGCTCGAACAGACGCGTGCCCAGCCAGGTCTCCAGCCGCTTGACCACGGCGCTCGCCGCACCGGGGGTCAGGTGGAGCTGCCGCGCCGCCTCGCTGAAGCTGCCGGCCTGTGCGGCGCGCACGAACAGGCGCAGGTCGCTGATCTTTTGCATCTTCCATTTCCCGTCGAAACCGTCTCGGCCATTCGTCGCAAGACAGCCGGGCCGAGCCTGCCTACGATGACTGCATGGCGCCTGACTGCAGGCAGGCACCTGTCCCCTCCCACCCCGTCCCAGCGAGCCGCCATGAATCTCTCCCTCTACGAACTCAGCGTGCCGGTGTTCGACCGCAGCCTGCAGAACACCGCAGCGGTGTTGAACAAGGCCGCCGCCTTCGCCCGCGCCGGCGGCCTGCCACCCGACACCCTGATGGCCCTGCGCATCTGCCCGGACATGCTGCCGCTGGCGGTACAGATCGACATCCTCGCCAGCGGCGCACGCGGCGCGGCGGCGCGCCTCGCCGGCCGCCTGGCGCCCGACGACGACAGCCCCGGCTTCGCCGTGTTCAACCGCGGCGCCCCGGAGCAGTTCGGCCATGCCCCCGCGACCCTCGAGGCCGCCGTGGCCAGCCTGGCCGAGGCACGCCGCTACCTGGCCGGCATCGCCCCGGCCGAGATCTCGGGCGACGCCGCAGGCGGCATCGAGCTCTGCATGGGCGGCGCCACCCGGTCCTTCGGGCGCCGCGACTTCCTGCTGTACTACGTGCTGCCCAACCTGCACTTCCACTCCGCCATCGTCTACGCCTTGCTGCGCGGCGCGGGCGTGGACCTGGGCAAGGCCGACTTCGAAGGCCCGCCCGTCTACCGGCTGTCGACCGCATCGAAACGGAGCGCGACATGATCGACCTGTACTACTGGCGCACGCCCAACGGGCAGAAAATCGCCATCCTGCTCGAGGAGCTGGGGCAGCCGTACCGCCTGGTCCCGGTCCACATCGGCCGGCGCGAGCAGTTCAGGCCGGACTTCCTGAGGATCTCGCCCAACAACAAGATCCCGGCCCTGGTCGACCACGCACCGCTCGAAGGCGGGCCGGTCAGCGTCTTCGAGTCGGGGGCGATCCTGTGGTACCTGGCCGAGAAGCACGGCCGTTTCCTGCCCGAGGGCACGGCCGGGCGGCTGGAGGTGCTGCAGTGGCTGTTCTGGCAGGTCGGCGGGCTCGGGCCCATGGCCGGGCAGAACCACCACTTCCGCCTCTACGCTCCCGAGCCCCTGCCCTACGCCATCGAACGCTACACGGCCGAGACCGCACGCCTGTACGGGGTGCTCGAGCGGCGCCTGGCCGGGCGCGAGTTCATCGCCGGGGACTACTCCATCGCCGACATCGCGGCGTTTCCCTGGATCGACGAGCATGCGCTGCAGGCCCAGCGGCTGGAGGACTTTCCCGCGCTCGCACGCTGGCATGCGGCCATCCGGGCCCGGCCGGCGGTGCAGCGGGCCGAGGTGCTGGCCGAGTCGGTGCGCCCGCGCTCGGCCGGCTTCAGCGCCGAGGAGAAGCGCGCCTTGTTCCAGCGCGAAGGCGGCCTGCCGGGTGCCGTATGAGATCCGGGGTCCGGGGGCCCGGCCCGGGCGGGCGAGCCGGCAGGCACGACCCGCCCGCCGCGCCCGGCTCAGCGCCACTGTCCGTTCTTGCCGATGCGCAGCAAGTCCTTCTCCATCTGCGCCGAGGCCTCGGCCACCGGCAGTTGCCCCGACAGCACCTTGTGCACCGAGGCGGCCAGCGCATTGCTCACCTCGAAGTAGTGCGGGCCGGTGGCACCCGCCGGACGGGCGGTGGCGAAGGCCAGCACGCCGAACAGCTCGCCCATGAACGGGTTCGCCTTGAGGATGTCGCGATCGGCATACAGCGGCCACAGGGTGGGGTTGAACGAGCCCTGGATGGCTCGCGCCTTCTGGACCTCGGCACTGGTCAGGTACATCACCAGCTGGGCGGCGATGGCGGTATGGCGCGAGTAGCGCGACACCGCCAGCTGCTGCCCGCCCAGGGTGGCGCCGAAGCGCCCGCCCGCGGCCGCGGACTTCGGCAGCACGGTGACCCCGACCTTGCCCTTGATGGGGCTGTCGGCCGCCTGCGACGCGGCCCAGGCATAGGGCCAGTTGCGCATGTAGACCGCGTTGCCCGACTGGAACACCGCCCGCGACTCCTCTTCGCCGAAGTTGAGCACCTCCTTCGGGGAGATGGTGCCGATCCAGCCGGCGGCCGTGCGCAAGGCCTGCATGCCCTGCGCGTTGTGCACCGTGACCCGCCCGCCCTGGTCGACGAAGCTGCCCGCGCCGTGGGTCACCCACCATTCCAGCGCATTGCAGGTCAGCCCCTCGTAGTTGCGGCCTTGCCAGACGTAGCCCCACATGGCGGCGTTGCCGGCGGAGCGTTCGCCCTGTTGAACGATCTGCGCGCTCTTGGTCAGCTCCTCCCAGGTGCGCGGCGCCTTCTGGCCGTACTTGGCCAGCAGGTCCTTGCGGTAGAACAGCAGGCCCGCGTCGATGAACCAGGGCATGGCGATCAGGCGGCCGTCGACCGTGTTGTTGGCCACCGCCCCGCCCAGGTGCTTGTCCTCGATGCCGCCGGAGAACGGCTTGAGGTCGACCAGGTGCTGCTGCAGCATGCCGGTCCAGGGTGCGTCGATCTGCAGCACGTCGATCGCATCGGACTTCTGCTCCAGCGACTGCTGGTACTGGCGCAGCCGCTCGCTGGCATTGGCCGGCCCGACCACCACCTCGGCGACGTGGCCGCTCTTGCGCGACCATTCCTCGACGGCCGAGCGGCACAGTGCGATCTCCTGGGCGCCCCCCGCACACGACACCTTGAGCGAGGCCGCCTGGGCGACGCTGCTCAGCAAGAGGGCTGCGACGAAGCCTGTGAATTTCGAATTCATATCGTTCTTCCTCAGTGTGTGGGCAAGACGGGTACACCCTGCGTGCCGGCGTCTCGCGGATGGCGTGCCGCCTTCGTGCCCGAAGTGCAGCCACCTTGTCTCCCGTGTGTGTGCCAAGCTTCGCTCGCTCCCGCGAATGGGAGATTTCAACTGTGTCAGAAGCCGGGGCCGCGGACAATCCGTGTGTTGTCCATCACGCAGCCCGCCGGACTTCGGGTATTGCCTAGTGGATGCAGGCCGCGAACGCATGTTGATATGCAAGCCGTCATCGCGCGATGCGAACCGCTCGAATCGCCGGCCGACGAGCCGGGGGCCTGCCATCCACGCCGTCCGGCGCGGTCCAAGGCCACGAACAGCACCTCTTTCTGACAACGGATTCCTCCATGCAGCACTTTCGCGATCTGGCCGTGAGCACCAAGCTGGCCCTGTCCTTCGGTCTCGTGCTGCTGCTGATGGCGGCGGTGGGCCTGTTCTCCACCTGGCAGCTCGGCAACCTGAAGGAGCAGTCGGCCCAGGTGGCGCAGGTGCACCTGCCGGGGGTGCGCGAGTCGCTGCTCATGAGCGAGCTGGCCTCGAGCTATCGCACGCACCAGTACCGACTGGTCGCGGTGCAGGCGAACGAACGGCCGCAGGTGCGCCAGCTGATGGACAAGGCCCTGCGCGACTTCGACGCCCACCGCGCCCTGTACGAGAAGAGCGTGTCCTCCGGGCCCGAGCGGCAACTGCTCGACCAGGCGGTGGCGAAATGGGCCGACTACGCCAAGGTCAGCAAGGAGGTCGAGGAGAACGTGCAGGGCGGCATGATGATCGAGGCGCGCGACCTGCTCGGCGCCGACGGCCTCAAGCGCTTCGATGCCGTGGCCGAGGCGCTGCGCAAGCTCTCGGCCTACAACGACCGGCAGGCCAACGAGGCGGTGGCCCAGGGCGACACCACCTTCTCGCTGAGCCGTCGCCTGATCATCGGGGCCCTGGCGCTGGCGGTGGCGATCGCCGCGGTGCTGGCCTGGTGGGTGGCGCGCTCCATCACCGTGCCGCTCAGGCAGGCCGTGACGCTGGCCAAGGCGGTGGCGGCGGGCGACCTCACCTCCAGCCTGCACAGCAGCGGCCGCGACGAGGTGGCCCAGCTGACCGACGCGCTGGCCACCATGGTCGACCAGCTCCGGCACCTGGTGCACGAGGTGCGCAAGGGGGTGGAGTCGGTCAGCTCGGCCTCCACCGAGATCGCCTCCGGCAACATGGACCTGAGCGACCGCACCCAGCAGACCGCCACCCGGCTGCATGCCACCGCGCACCGCATGGACGAGCTCACCGCCACCGTCTCCCAGGCCGCCGACACGGCCGGCCATGCCGACCAGCTGGCGCAGCAGGCGGCCCGGGCGGCGCAGGACGGCGGCCAGGTGGTCAACGACGTGATCACCAGCATGAGCGAGATCTCGGGTTCGTCGACGAAGATCGCGGAGATCATCGGGGTCATCGACAGCATCGCCTTCCAGACCAATGTGCTGGCACTGAATGCCGCGGTCGAGTCGGCACGCGCCGGCGAACAGGGACGCGGCTTCGCCGTGGTGGCGGGCGAGGTGCGCACCCTCGCCCATCGCTCCGCGGCGGCGGCCAAGGAGATCAAGAACCTCATCGACACCTCGGTGCTGTCGGTGCGCACCGGCGTGTCCAAGGTCGGCGAGGCCCATGCGAGCATGGACGGCATCCGCCACTCGGTGCAGCAGGTGACCGACCTGATGACCCGGCTCAGCGGCGCGGCGCGCGACCAGCGCAGCAGCGTGCAGGAGGTCAACGAGGCCATCACCATGCTCGAGGGCATGACGCAGCAGAACGCCGCGCTGGTGGAGGAATCTGCCGCGGCGGCTGCCCTGCTGAGGGACCAGGCGGCACGCCTGCAAGGCCTCATCGCGGTCTTCCGGGTCGAGCCCTCGGGCTCCTGATCCCGAGGCCGTCGCCGCCGCCCTGGCCGGACCGCCCCCGCACAAGGCCGACGCGGCGGCAACGCAGGCAGGCCGGCATGAAGCCGGCCCGCACAGTGCGAGGCGGCGCTGGGCCGCCTCGTATCGAAGGACGGCACGGGCGCCCTCGGCGCCCGCCGTCCATCACAGCACCATCAGAACCACATCTCGACCTGGGCGCCGTAGCTGGTGCCGGTGGTCTTGCCGTCGGCATTGCCGGTCAGGCCGTTCGGGCCGGCGGCGGCGTTGGCCGCGGCGTTCCACTTGGCGGTGGTGACGTACAGGCGCAGCTCGGGGCGGCTCCAGTAGGTCGGGCCCGTCGACAAGGTGGGCGCCAGAGTGAACTTGCCCAGCTTCTCGGTCGCGCCGCCCTTGGGCTTGTTCTGCGAGTAGCCGGCCTCGACGATCATCTTGAAGTTGTTGGTGACGCCGTAGACGGCACGCCCGCCCACCCCGATGGTGTCGCTTTCGCTGACCACGCCGCTGACCGGTGCCACCGTCTTGGTGTTCGCCCACAGCGCCATGGCCTGGCCGCCGAAGCGCCCCACCTGCCAGTCGATGCTGTCGATGACACGCATGCTCTTCGAGTCGGAGCCCAGGCGCCCGTCCCCGGCACGGCCGTTCAGCGCGGCCGAGCCCTGGGCATACTGCAGCCAGACCGAGTTGTGGCCGGTCGGGCCGAACACGGCGGCTTTCTGCCGGTGCAGCACGCTCAAGCCCACGCCGCTCTTGCCGCCTTCGAAGGTGCCCTGCGTCAGCGCAGCCACCACACGCAGCGTGCCGCCCGGGTTCAGCTGGATGTCGGAGTAGTCGATGTTGAAGCGGTTGGTCGGCTGGCTGCCGATGGTCGTCGCGTCGCCCACCACGTCGCTGGTGCCGTCGTCCACGCGGAAATAGGCCAGGCCGAGCTGGCCGTTGCCCAGCTTGATCTCGTCCGCGCCCGCGCCGACACCCGACAGGTCGATGAAATGGGTGTCGACCATGTGCACGTCGGCACGATGGTAGTAGCGCTTGCCGATCCAGAAGTTGGTGTTGGGCGCGATGTCGAAGCCCTTGGCCTCGGCGAACATCTGGGCGGCGCCGAACTTGGACGCCCCCTGGTCGGTGCCGCCGTTGTACAGGTCGGTCATCAGCGTGACCTTGTAGTCCACCCCATCGGCCTTGGCTCCCTGGCTGAGGGCGAACTCACCGTAGAAGTCGCATTCGTTGCCGAGCCGGAACTTGACGCCGGTGGTGCCGGCCAGGCCGTAGCAGGCGCGCGAGCTGCCCTTCTTGGTGGCGCCGGGGCCGGCGCGGAAATAACCGCCCCAGTCCACCGCTTGGGCGGACGTGGTCACGCCGAACAGGCCGGCCATCAAGGTGACGGCCGCCAGGGCCACGGGGTGCTTTTTGATGATGCTCACGGTATCTCCTTCACTGCACTTGAAATAAGGCAGGGCAAACAACACCCTGCGCGGGGGGGGAAAACGAGTTCGTCCAAAACCGCGGGTCCGGGGCTTCAGGCGGGCTGCGCCAGGTCCAGGGTGCCCGGCAGGGGGCCGGCGTCTAGCGCCCGGGCCGCGCCGTCGATCGCGCAGTACGGCGCCTGGATGACGTAGGTCGGTATCTGGGCCAGGTAGTCGCTGAAGCGGCCCTTGTTTTCGAAACGGGCGCGGAAGCTCGAGGCCGAGAACAGATCGCCCAGCGCCGGCACGATGCCGCCGCCGATGTAGATGCCGCCGACCGCGCCGAGGGTCAGCGCGAGGTCGCCGGCCACCGTGCCCAGCAGCGCGCAGAACATCGCCACCGTGTCGATGCACAGCGGGTCGGCATGCGTGCGCGCCAGCTCGGTGATCTCGGCGGCGCCGCGTGTCTCGGCGTAGTGGCCGCGCACCCCGGCCAGCGACTGGTGCAGCAGGACCAGGCCCGGCCCCGACAGCAGCCGTTCGGCCGACACATGCGGCAGGCGCAGGCCCAGTTGCGCGACCACGGCCGCCTCTTCGGCGGTCGAGGTCGGCAGCGTGACGTGGCCGCCCTCTCCGGCCAGGGCGATGTGGCCGAGGCCGTTCGGCACCAGGCCCGACACCCCCAGCCCGGTCCCCGGGCCGAGCACGCCCATCACCCCGGGCCGGGCGCTGCCGCCACCGACCTGCAGCAGCGAAGGGCCGCGCAAGGCTGGCACGCCGAGCGCCAGCGCGGTGAAGTCGTTGAGCAGCATCAGCCGCTCCAGCGCGAGCTCATGCCGCAGGCGCTCGGCCGAGAACGACCAGTGGTGATTGGTCATGCGCACCAGGTCGCCGTCCAGCGGGTTGGCGATCCCCAGCGCGGCCCAGCGCGGGCGCCGCTCGCTGCGTCCGCGCCGGCCCAGGTAGTCGCCGATCGCGTCGCCCAGGCTGGGATAGTCGATGCAGGGAAGCACTTCGATCTCGCACGGCGCCTGCCCGGCCGCGTCCACCCAGCCGAAGCGCGCGTTGGTTCCGCCCACATCGCCGACGAGGCGTGGAAATCCGCTGTGTTGTGTCATGAAGGCCTTTCAAGTCGAGCACCGTCCCCTGCCGGACGCGCTCCAGGAGGGGGGTCAAACCAGTGAACAATCGCCATGCAGTCGAATCGCGGGCACGGCTGCGCCCAACCCGCGTCAAACAGGTCCTTGCAGGAGGCGGCGGCAGGGCCGCTCAGGAAACGGCCGCGGGCGGCGTTCCGGCTTCTCCCGGCGGCAAATGGGCCGGGATGGGCGCCCCCATCGGCAGCCCCGTTTCCTGCCAGAGCCCGAGGGCGCGTGCCTCTGCCTCGGGCAGGTCGAGGGCGGTCGGATACAGGTTCATCAAGCGCACCGTGACCCCGTTGGTCCAGCCGAAGCCGTCCTGCGTCGGGTACTCGCCGCCGCCGCCGGGCTGCAGGGCCGTGACGTCGTACTTCTCGAGCAGCCGGCCGGTGGCACGGTAGACCCGCGACACGGTGCGGATCCAACGCGTGGCGATGTCGCGCGCGAGCAGCGTGCAGTGGTACTGGTTGAGCCCGTCCACCGCCATCCAGTGCAGCGGCGCCCAGCCGTTGGGACGGTCCCATTGCTGTCCGGTGACCCGCGTCGTGGTCGCCAGCCCGTGCGGCTGGAGCAGCCCCGAGGCGATGTGCTCGGCCACGCTCAAGGCCTGGCGCTGGCTGGCCACGCCGGTGAACAGCGGCAGCACGGTCGCCGCGGTCAGGTCGGTGCGCTGGCGCCCGTCCACCCAGTGGTAGTCCACGTAATAGCCCAGCGTGTCGCTCCAGAGGAAGCGGTCGATCGCCATCTGCCGCATCAAGGCCTTGTGCTGGAACTCGTGCCAGCCGGCTTCGTCGCCCGACTGGATGCAGCCGCGGCTGATCGCCACCTCCAGCCCGTGCAGCAGGCAGTTGAGGTCGACCGGCAGCAGCGAGGTGGTCTCGATGGTGGCCAGGTCCTGCGGGTCGGCGTTCCAGCGGCTGCTGAAGTCCCAGCCGCTCTCGGCGGCCGCGCGCAGGTCGCGATAGACCTGGCTGTGCGGACGCGGGCTGTGCATGGCGGTGTGCACGTCGTCGCGGTACATCTCCTCGCGCGGCGTGTCGCGCTCGTCCCAGTAGCGGTTGAGCACGGTGCCGTCCGGCAAGCGCACCACGTGGCGCGCGGCCTCGCCCGCCGCCAGGCCCTCGGCACCGCTCATCCAGTAGGCGTACTCCTTCTTGAGCTGCGGCAGGTAGCGCACATGGGCACGGGTCGGCGAGTGGGCGTCGAGCGCCTCCACCATCTTGAAGAACACCGGCGGATGCGAGCGGCTGAGGAAATAGCTGCGGTTGCCGTTGGGCACATGGTCGTAGCGGTCGATCAGGTAGGCCAGGTTGCGCACCATCGACTCGGCCAGCACCAGGTCGCCCCCATCGATCAGGCCGAGCATGGTGAAGTACGAGTCCCAGTAGTAGATCTCGCGGAAGCGCCCGCCCGGCACGACGTACTGTTCCGGCAGGTGCAGCAGCGAATCGCGTTCGCGGATCTCGTCCGGGGTGCGCGCCTGGCGCGTCAGGTACGGCCACAGGGCCTGGATGTTCTGCAGCAGGCTGTGCGACGGGTTGCTCTGGAAGTCCGAGGCGGCGTCCTCCGGCAGGTAGAAGTGGTTCAGCACGAAGCTGCGCAGGCAGAAATCGGGCGCCTGCCGCTGGGCCTCGTAGAGCTCGCGGATCTGCGCCGGGTCGCGCTTGGCCACCGAATCGACGAAGGTCTTGCCGTCCTTGAACACGCCCTGCATCTGGACGTCGATGAACAGTTGATCACACTCCTGCATGGGAGCCCCTTGATGTAGAAATACTGCGATGTATCGATGCGGGCGCGCGGGCCCTCCCTCGCACCGGGCGCAGACCCGGTGCGCGGACACGGAAAGACGGACGACTCAGGCGGCGAGCTGCATGGAGGCGGAGTTCAGCCGCCACTGGGCCCGCCCGTCCTTGCGGAACACATGCACATGCGCCGGCGGCAGCGAGAACGGCAGCTGGTCGCCGATGCGGATGTCATGGCGCTGCGTCTTGGCCATCATGGCCGGCGCGTCCTCGTCGACCTTGATGTACACGTAGCTGTGTTCGCCCAGGTGCTCGAGGTGGGTGACACGCGCCTTGTGCTCGCCCTCGCCCACCCGGATGTGTTCCGGCCGCACGCCGAAGGTCACCGGCACGCCGGGGCGCAGGCCCTGGGGGTCGACCTCGGCCGCGCAGACCACGCCGTGCACCATCGCCTGCACCCCCTGCTCGCTCACCTGCGTGACCACGCCGGGCAGGAAGTTCATCGACGGCGAGCCGATGAAACCGGCCACGAACTGGTCGGCCGGGCGGTGGTAGAGCTCGAGCGGGTGGCCGACCTGGGCGATGCTGGGCAGGCCCTGGCCGATGGCGTCGGGACGCAGCAGCACGATCTTGTCGGCCAGCGTCATGGCCTCGACCTGGTCGTGCGTGACGTAGATCATGCTGGCCGAGCCGAGCTCGCGGTGCAGGCGCGCGATCTCCACCCGCGTGGCCACGCGCAGCGAAGCGTCCAGGTTCGACAGCGGCTCGTCGAACAGGAACACCTTGGGCTTGCGCACGATGGCCCGGCCGATGGCCACCCGCTGGCGCTGGCCGCCGGACAAGGCCTTGGGCTTGCGCTGCAGCAGCTCGTCCAGGTGCAGGATGCGCGAGGCCTCGGTCACGCGCTCGTGGATCTCGGCCGCCGGCAGCTTCTGGTGGCGCAGGCCGAAGGCCATGTTCTCGTACACCGACATGTGCGGGTAGAGCGCATAGCTCTGGAACACCATGGCCACGTTGCGCTGCGCGGGCGGCAAGTGGTTGACCAGCTTGCCGTCGATCTCGATCTCGCCGTCGCTCGCATCGTCCAGGCCGGCGATCAGGCGCAGCAGGGTCGACTTGCCGCAGCCCGACGGGCCGATGAAAACGCAGAACTCGCCCGGGTCGATGGTCAGGCTGATGTCGTTGATGATCTGGATCTCACCGAACCGCTTGTTGACCTGGCGCAATTGGATACGAGACATGAAGCACTCCGGATAGGTTGGGCCCTCGCCCGGCACGCGGGGCCGGACAGGGGGCTGCGGGGATGCCGCGAATTCAGCCCTTCACCGCCCCGGCGGTCAGGCCGGAGACGATCAGGCGTTGGAAATAGACGACCAGCGCCACCAGAGGCAGGGTCACGATCACCGAGGCGGCCATGATGGAGCCCCAGGGCAGCTCGAAGCCCGAGGCACCCGAGATCAGGGCGATCGCCACCGGTACCGTGCGCTGGTCGGTCGACAGCGTGAACGTCAGCGCGAACAGGAATTCGTTCCACGACGCGATGAAGGCCAGCAGCCCGGTCGCCACGAGGGCCGGCCACAGCAAGGGCAGGAAGATGCGGAAGATCACCGTGAACACCCCCACCCCGTCCATCGCCGCGGCCTCCTCCAGCTCCTTGGGCAACTGCTGCACGAAGGTGACCAGCACCCAGACCGTGAACGGCAGCGTGATGACGAGGTTGGAGATCCACAGCGAGCCGATGTGGTCGTACAGGCCTAGGGCGCGGATCAGCTCGTACATGCCCGAGAGCACCGCCACCTGGGGGAACATCGACACCGCCAGGATGGTCATCATCAGCGCGCCTCGGCCGCGGAACTGCACCCGCCCCAGCGACCAGGCGGCGAGCAGGCTCAGGCCTAGCGACAGCAGCACCGCCCCGCCCGCCACCAGGAAGGAGTTCATCAGGTTGTGCGCGAACGGCTGGTCGCGGAACAGCGCCCGGTAGTTGTCCAGCGTGGGCGCATTCGGGATCAGGTCGGGCACGAACAGCCCCTGGCCGCTCTTGAGGGAGCTCGACACCGCATACAGGAACGGGAACACCGACACGGCGATGAAGATCACCGACAGCAGGCCGTGGCCGAGGCGGCCCCAGCGATTCGAGTTCGTCATGAGGACTCCTTCAGGCGCGAACGGGTGAGGGCGATGTAGGCGAAGGTCGCGATGGCGATGACGGCGAACAGCAGCGTGGCCGCGGCCGAGCCGTAGCCGACGAGCTGGAAGTCGATCAGCTGCTCGCGCACATAGATCGACATGCTCTTGGTGTCGCGGCTGTTGGAGGTCATCACGTAGATGAGGTCGAACACCCGCAGCGCGTCCAGCATGCGGAAGATCATCGCCACGGCCACGCCGGGCATGATCAGCGGCAGCGTGATGCGGGTGAACACGCGCCAGGGCGGCACGCCGTCCACACGGGCGGCCTCGTAGCAGTCCGAAGGCACCATCTGCAGGGCGGCCAGGATCAGCAGCGCCATGAAGGGCGTGGTCTTCCAGACGTCGACCGCCACGATGGTGAAGAGCGACAGGCCGGGGTCGGCCGTCCAGGCGAGCGGGGCCGAGATCAGGCCCAGGGCCTGCAGGTAGTGGTTCATCACGCCGAACTGGTCGTGCAGCATCCAGCTCCACATCTTGGCCGAGACCACGGTCGGGATGGCCCAGGGCACCAGCATGGTGGCGCGCAGCGCCGTGCGCCAGCGCGAGGGGTGGTTGAGCATCAGCGCCACGCCCAGGCCGAGCAGGGTCTCCAGGCTGACCGACAGCAGGGTGAAGACCAGGGTGTTGCCCACCGACTGCCACCACAGGCCGTCGAAGAGCACGCCGTACTCGCCGAGGTAGTTCTCCAGGCCGACGAAGCGCATCTCGGCCAGGCGGGCCAGATGGGCATCGGTGAAGCTGAACCAGATGGTGCGGCCCAGCGGCCACCCCGCCACCAGGGCGAGCACCACCATCATGGGCAGGAGCAGCAGCCATGCGGTACGTACGCGCTGGGCGGACAGAGAAAGAGGGACGCGTTTCATGGGCAGGGGTCCGGGAGCGGAAGGGGTCGGAAGCGCGAGGACAACCCCGCGCTCCCGGGGCTGTCTTGCGACTGGGCTCAGTCCCACTTGCCGCCGCGGCTGAGGCGGTTCAGCGTGGCGTCCAGGGCCTTCAGCGAATCCTCGGCCTTGGTCTTGCCGGACAGCACCTCATGCGAGGCGTTCCAGAAGGCATTGCTGACCTGGTTGTACTTGGACGCGGTGATGGTGGCCGGGCGGCCGACGGCGCTGGTGAAGGTGCCGTACAAGGCGCCCATGAACGGGTTGGCCGCGAGGATCTCGGGGTCCTTGTACAGCGCGCCGATGGACGGGTTGTACGAGGCCTTGAGCGCACGCTCCTTCTGGACCGTGGCGCTGGTCATGTACATCACCAGGTCGGCCGCCAGGGCGGCGTTCTTCGAGTACTTGGACACCGCCAGCAGCTCGCCGCCCAGCGCCGCGGCGTTGCGGCCCGTGGCGCCGCCCTTGGGCAGCACGGTGACCCCGATCTTGCCCTTGACGGGACTGTCGGCGCCCTGGCCCAGCGACCAGGCATACGGCCAGTTGCGCATGAAGACGGCGTTGCCGGCCTGGAACACGCCGCGGGCCTCTTCCTCGCCGTAGTTCAGCACCGAGGTGGGCGAGATGCTGCCGACCCAGCCGGCGGCGGTCTGCAGCGCCTTGGCGGCGTTGGGGTTGTTGATGCTGATCTTGCCGTTGGGCTCGACGATGCTGCCGCCGCCGTAGCTGGCGACCCACTCGAGCGCGTCGCAGGTCAGCCCTTCGTAGGCCCGGCCCTGCCAGACATAGCCCCACATCTTGTCGTTGCCGGCGGCGCGTTCGGCGTCCTGGATCTTCTTGGCCGAGGCGCTCAGCTCCTCCCAGGTCGCCGGCACCTTCTGGCCGTGCTTTTCCAGCAGGTCCTTGCGGTAGAACAGCAGGCCGGCGTTGGTGAACCAGGGCATGGCCACGAGCTGGCCGCCCACCGTGTTGTTGGTGATCATGGCGCTGAAGTGCTCCTTCTCGACGCCCTTGGTGTAGGGCTTCAAGTCGAGCAGGTGGCTCGCCAGCAGGCCCGGCCAGACCACGTCGAGCTGCACCACGTCGATCTTCTCCGACTTGGCGCTCAGCAGCTGCTGGTACAGCGCCAGGCGCTCGCTGCCATCGTTCGGCATCGACACCACACTCACCTCGTTGCCCGTCTTGGCCGCCCAGGCGTTGGCGGCCGACTTGCAGAGCTCGAGTTCCTGGCCGAGGCCGCTGCAGGACACCTTGAGGTTGGCCGCCTGGGCACCGGACGCCAGGGCCATTGCGCCAACGAGCGCGATCGTGCTGAAACGAATCATGGGTTTTGTTCTCCGAAGGATGGACTCAATGTCGATGGGACCTGAGGCACGTGCGACGCCTACCGCCGACGCGCCGCCAAGCTCTAGGCCGCAAGCTTGATGAATGGCGTGTCGATGGCGTGCATGGGTTGTCTCCTGTGCTTCTCTTGTCCGGCTGCCGAGGCAGCCGCAAGGCCGGTGTCCGGCCTCGGAACGAATGAGACTCCCGCCAGATGAATGCCGGATTTCAGAACGACGGCGGGCGTCGCAATACTTGAAACAATCGCGCGATCCGTGGCGGAAATCGATCAGGGACAAACCCCGATGGCGGATCGGCCGCCGCGCTGCCAGTCAGGGCTGCCGGTCCGGCAGGGCCGCGTGGCGGGCCTGTTCGTGCAGCCACTGCTGCAGCAGCTCGCGGGCGAAGGGCTTCTGCAGGAAGGGCAGGCTGCCGTCCCAGTCGGCATCCGCCGCGAACAGCTCGGGCGAGAGGCCGGACATCAAGGTCAGGCGGATGCGCGGCCAGCGGGCGCGCAGCAGCTGCGCGAAACGCAGCCCGCCCATGCCCGGCCCGAGGCAGACGTCGGACAGCACCGCATCGACCTGCAGCGAGGCCTCCAGCAGGCGCAGCGCCTCTTCCGTCGTCGACGCCTCGATCACCGTGACCCGGCTGGCCTTCAGCAGGTCGGACACCGTGGCGCGAAAGGCCTCGTCGTCGTCCACGAGCAACACCCGCAGGTGCGACGGGAGGGCCGGCAAGGCGGCGCCGGCGGCGCGCTCGGGCAGCGGCATCGCGCGCGGCTCGGTGACCGGGAAGCGCAGGGCCACCCGGGTGCCACGCCCGAGCTCGCTGGTCAGCTCGACCACTCCGCCGGACTGCTTCACGAAGCCATAGACGATGGACAGGCCGAGCCCGTGGCCCTCGGTCACCGGCTTGGTGGTGAAGAAGGGCTCGAACACCCGGCTCAGCAGGTGCTCGGGGATGCCGGTGCCGGTGTCGACGACGGCGATCTCCACATCGGCCGGCCCGCGCCCCTGCAGGCGCCGCGTGCCTATGGTCAGCCGTCCGCCGGCGGGCATGGCCGCGGCGCTGTTGATGACCAGGTTGAGCACGGCGTTCTCGAGCTGCCCGCGGTCGACCCAGACCTGGGCCGAGGCGGCATTCAGCTCGAGCACCACCTCGACGCGGGCACCGGCGCTGTACTCGATCAGGTCGCGCATCTCCTCGACCATCTCGTCGACGGGCACCTGCTCGGCCTGCAGCGGCTGCTTGCGCGCGAAGGCGAGCAGGCGGCGCGTCAGGCCGGAGGCGCCGACGGTGGCGCGCAGCGCGCGTTGCAGCTGGGAGCGGCCGTCGCCGTCGAGCCCGGGCTGGTCCTGCAGCAGCGACAGGTTGCCGAGGATGGTGCCGAGCTGGTTGTTGAAGTCGTGGGCGACACCGCCGGTGAGCTGGCCCAGCAGCTCCAGGCGCTGGGTGTGCTGGATCTGGTTGTCGATCGCGCGCCGCGTCGTCAGGTCGGTGACCAGGGTGACCGTGCCGCCGTCGGGCATGGCGCGGCTGCGCAGGTCGAACACCTGCCCGCCGTGCAGGTGCAGCTCGATGTGGCCAAAGGCCGAGAAGTCGACCTCGCGGGCCTCGGCCAGCGGGCGCGGCTCGGTATGGCCCGGTGCCACCCAGACGCTGCCGGACGGGAAACTCGCCAGCAGTTCGCTGTCGAGCAGGCCGGCGCGCGGCGGCATGGCATGCGGCGCCAGCAGCTCGGCGAAGCGCGGGTTCCACAGCAACAGCCGGCCGCGCCGGTCGAACACCGCCAGCGCATCGGTCATGCTGTTGTGCACCGCGTCGAGCAGCTCGCTCTGCAGCTTCAGCTCGGTGACCAGTTGGTGCTTGGCCAGCAAGGTGTCGCGGAACACCTCGAAGCTGCGCGCCAGCGCACCGAGTTCGTCGCGGCGCGACACGGCCGGCGTGCCCTGGGCGGTGTCGCCCTGCGCCAGGCGCGACATCACCGCGGTGATGTTCTCGATCTGCGCGACCAGGCGCCAGACATAACGGGTGGCGACGGCGGCGATGAGCAGCGCCACCAGCATCACCGCCAGCATGCCGGTCTCGCCGGAGCGGATCGCCCCCTGCACCGCCTCGTTGCGCGACGAGGCGGTGGCGCGCAGCTCGCCGACATGGCGGGCCACCTCCGTGCGCAGCTGGTCGGCATTGGTGCGGGTCAGGCCGACCAGGTAGCTGATGCGCTGCTCCACCTCGCTCAGGTCGCGCCTCAGGTGCAGCGTGCTGTCGGGGCTGGTGGCGATCTCGACCAGCGTGGCCACCTGGGGCTCGGCCAGGGCCTCGCCGCCGAGCCGCCGGCGGGCGGCGATCAGCAAGGCCTCGACGTCGGCATCGAGTTCGCCCATGGACGCCTGCGACTCGGTGGTGGCGCCGAGGATCAGGGTCGACCACAGCGCCTGCAGCGCCGGGTCCAGGGGCTGCTGCGCCCCACGGCCGCGCAGCAGCCGGCCCGCGCGGTCGATGCGGTGCAGCTGGCCCTGCAGGCGGTCGCGCAGCGCCTGGCGCTGCTGGGTCAGCTGGATCAGGTTCGACAGGTCGCTGCCCACCCCGTCGAGCAGCCGGCCCATCACCGGCTGCAGCTTGTTCGAGGGATGCAGGTCGACCGACAGCCGCTTGATCTCGCTGAGCAGGGATTCGGCCGCGATCGCGTTGGAATCGAGGTTCTCACGCGTCGGCGACTCGGCCACGAAAGGGGCCAGCGCGGCCAGCTGGGCGGTGCGTTCGGCCAGCTCCAGCGCATGCGAAATGCCCGGCAGCACGTCGTGCTCGAAGGCGGCCAGCGCACGCTGCGTGCCGCGCAGGCCGATCCAGCCGACCAGGGTCAGCGTCACCGCCGCCAGCAGCAGGATCAGGAAGGCGGCCAGCAAGCGCGTGCGGACACGCACCGGCGACCAGCTCTGCATGCCGCCGGCCCGGGGCCGGTCGGCAGGCGCGGCCGGGTCGGTGTCAGGCATGCGTCACTTCGGCGGCGAACACATAGCCCACGCCGCGTTCGGTGCAGATGTACTGCGGGTACTTCGGGTTGGGCTCGATCTTGCGGCGCAGGCGCAGGATGAGGACATCGATGGTGCGGTCGAACACATCGGTCTCCAGGGTGCGCGTGTGCTCGAGCAGCTGGTCGCGGGTCCAGACCCGGCGCGGCTGCCGCACGAAGGCCTCGAGCAGGCGGAACTCGGCCGGCGTCAGCGCGCACAGGGCACCGCTGGCATCGAGCAGCTCGCGCTCCTTCAGGTCCAGCGTCCAGGAACCGAAACGCAGCAGCGACCGCGCCGCCGCGGCCTTGTGGACCGGATCGACCGGGATCGGGTGCGGGCACTGCGTGCGCCGCAGCACGGCGCGCATGCGCGCCAGCAGCTCGCGCGGGCTGAAGGGTTTCATCAGGAAGTCGTCGGCCGCGAGTTCCAGCAGCAGGATGCGGTCGATCTCGTCACTGGCGCCGCTGATCATGATGATGGGCACGCTCGTCGCCTGGCGCAGCTCGCGGGCGAGCGCGGTGCCGTCCTCGGCGCGCAGGCGCAGGTCGAGCAGCACCAGCGCATAGCGCTGCTGCGCCATGGCCTCGCGCATGGCGGCCCCGGAGGCCACGCCATCGACCTCGAAGCCGGCATTGCGCAACAGGTCGCCGACCGTGGCCAGCACGTCGGGATCATCGTCCACCACCAGGATGCGCGACTTGGCATTTTCCATCATGAACCCGACCTGGCTTTCATCAATCTCTGTCTCCCCCTCGTTCACCGCAAAGGGCGATTGATATCAGATGGCAGGCGGACCGATATTGCAAATATTACCAATGGCCAAGCCCCTTGTGGCCCGATCCCGCGTGCAGGAGTTCATGCCGCAACCCCGGCCGCGGGTATACCCCGAGACCGATTTCGCCACAGTCGGCCGCGGGTGCGTGCAAGCAGCGCCGCGGCGGGGTTCACAAGCCGAGTTCGCCCAGGCCGGGGTGCGTGTCGGGGCGGCGGCCCGCCGGCCAGCGGAAGCGGCGCTCCGACTCGGCGATGGGCAGGTCGTTGATGCTGGCATGGCGATGGGTCATCAGCCCGGCGGCATCGAAGCGCCAGTTCTCGTTGCCGTAGCTGCGGAACCATTGGCCCGAATCGTCGTGCCATTCGTAGGCGAAGCGCACCGCGATGCGGTCCTCGCCGTGGGCCCAGAGTTCCTTGACCAGCCGGTAGTCGCGCTCGCGGTTCCACTTGCGGCGCAGGAAGGCGACGACGTCGGCGCGCCCGGCCACGAACTCGGCGCGGTTGCGCCAACGCGTGTCTTCGCTGTAGGCGAGCGCCACCCGCTCGGGGTCGCGGCTGTTCCAGGCGTCTTCGGCCAGGCGCACCTTGCGCGCGGCGCTCTCGTGGGTGAAGGGGGGGACCGGGGGGCGTGTGTCCATGGGGATCCTCATCGTTCGCAGGTTGAATGTAGACAGGTCTGTCTACATTCACTTTAGCCAAAGTAGACAGACCTGTCTACAATGCGGCATGAGCCTCCTCCCCAGTTCCGAGCCGCTCGACCTGGCCGGCCTGCCGGCGCGGCAACGCCTGCTGCTGACCGCGCACCGGTTGTTCTATCGAGACGGCATCCGCGCCACCGGCATCGACCGGGTGATCGCCGAAGCGGGCGTGACCAAGGTGACCTTCTACCGCCACTTTCCCGGCAAGAACGACCTGGTGCTGGCCTACCTGGGCTACCGCCACGAGCAATGGATGGCCTGGTTCGACCAGGCCCTGCAACACCATTGCGGCAGACGCAGCACGAATGCCGTGCAAGCCCTGCTGCCGGCGCTGCGCGAGTGGTTCGCCGACGGCGCTTTCCGCGGCTGCGCCTTTCTCAACGCGGCGGTCGAGCTCGGCGCCACGGTGGCGGGCGTGCGCGAACTCGCCTGCGCGCACAAGCAGCACATGACCCGCAGCATCGCCGGGCTGCTGCCGGCCGGCGCCCGGCGCGACCAGCAGGCCCATCTGCTCGGCATCGCCGTCGATGGGGCCATCGTCCGGGTCCAGGCCGGCGAGCCGGTCGATGCCGCGCTGGACGACCTGGCGCGCCTGCTGGAGCTGCTGCGCGCGGCTGGCTGAAGCGGCTCGCCGCGCCTAGTACTACAGTCGTTCGTCGAGCAGCTGGGACAGCGCGAAGCAGTGCTGGTAGTCGACGAGACGGGGTTTCAAAAGGGGGCGCCACCGGCACGGCACACTCTTCGCTGCAGGTCCCCAAGGTCCGCACGCGCTGCTGCCGCCAACCGTTCCCGAAGTGCGACGTCTCCTCTTGGCGCTGCTGGGCACACCTGGGCCGACACCTGGGCAGGCCCTGGCTTGGTCGCACTGGCGACGGCGGCATCAAGCCCGGGCCAAGATCTGTCACTGGCGACTTCGGCAGCGTCGATAGCTACGACTGTAGTACCAGGCCCTGTTCGACACACTGCTCTGCGGCAGGACCGCGCCCATGCGCTTCGCGGACTTCGCGCTCTGGGCACTCACCCGGATGCATGCCGGCAGCACCGCCCTCAACCTTGGAAAGGCACAGCGGCGTGTCTGCCGCCATCTGGAGCGACACGGCTGAGAGGAGCTGCTGCACAAGCTGTCGACCCAGCCACGCTTCCTGGTGGATGAGCTTGGACCCGACGACCGCTTGCCGGCCTTCATGGAACAGCAGCATGCGATACAGGAGGGCCATGTGGCCCTGCTGGGGAGCTTCGTGCCGGGACGGATCGCCGCCCCCTTGCACGTCTTCGATGCGCAGGAGTCGCTTGGTGATCCGCTTGCCTGCGACTGGCTGGCGCACACCGGCACACGCGCACAAAGCACCTGGCAGCCCCTGCCGGGCAGCCATGAGAACATCATCCTGCTGGACCGGAACGTCGCCCTGATCGCCGGCGTGTTGCGAGGACGAAGCTACGGGCCGGACAGGTTCCGTTGAGCCTGCCGCAAGATGAACAGACAGAAGGGGAAGGGGAATGAAGCAGGCATCCATGTCCATGGCGCCGCGTCACGCGGCGCCCGCTCCGGCGCCCAAAGGAGGGACGTGTCCGTCCGGCCCTGCCCGTCGTAGGTGGATATCTCCGCAGACCCGCTTGACTTAGGGAGTTACTTCCCCCGGGCGCAGGCATATGGTGATCACGTCGCGGTGCCCCGGGAGAACGACCATGCAACACGCTTGGCGGCTGACCTTCGCTTATGACGGCGATGACTTCATCCTGAAATCAACGCGCAGGCTGGCCAAGCGCGTTCCCCCTGGCCAGACGCCCCAGGCCGGCCGCGCCGGCCGCTTCATCGAGGTGCGCGGCCCCGGCCGCCAGGTCCTCTACAGCCGCGCCATCACCCAGCTCGTCCCCGATACCGTCGAATACCGCACCGGTGACCCGACACGGCCGCTGGCCCGGGTCGCCAGCCGCGGTCGACAAGAGGTCTCTATCCTTGTCCCCGACCTGCCCGAAGGCCGTTCCGTCGCGATCGTCGCCACCGGCCGCAGCGGCGGGCGCACGGAGCAGACCGGCAGCGCCACCGGCGCCCCCCGCGATCTCTTCACCGCCGACCTGCCGCATGAGGGAGAAGCGACATGAGCGCCGCCGACGGCATGGTGATCGGCCTCACCAAGATCTTCGACTCCGGCACCCCTGCCACCCGCTGGAACCTCGTGTTCGTGTCCGACGGCTACAGGGCGACCGAACTCGGCCAGTTCGCCACCGACGCCCAGGCCGTCGTCGACCGCCTGCTCGCCATGCCCCCCTTCGATCGCCCGGAGATCCAATGCGGCATCAACGCCTATCGCCTCGACGTCACCTCGACCGAGTCCGGTGCCGACAAGCCCAATTGCGCCGACGGCAATGGTGACGGCTCCACCAAGGCGACCTATTTCGATTCGACCTTCTGTTCCGACGGCGAGACCCAGCGCCTGCTCTCCGGCAACACCACCCTGGCCCGCGACACCGTCGAGGCGTGGCTGGCCGACTGGGACCAGATCATCGTCATCTGCAACGATCCCGAACGCGGCGGGGCTGGCGGCCAGGTCGCCTGGACCAGCAACAGCGGCTCCGACTGGAAAGAAGTCGCCATCCATGAACTCGGCCATTCCACCTTCGGCCTCGCCGACGAATATGACTATGGCGGCCCGGACACCTTCGACGACGCCGAACCCGGCGAACCCAATGTCACGACCGTGAGCAATCCGGCGAGCTGCAAATGGTCGGCGCTGGTCACGGCCGGCCCCGCCGATCCGACACGCGCCAACCCTGATTGCAGCGCGACCGATCCCGGCCCCAGCCCGGTGGCCGAGGGCATCGTCGGCACGTTCGAAGGTGCCAAGTACAGCCACTGCGGCTGCTACCGTCCGGTCTGGAACTGCATGATGCGTGATACGGGGGCGCCGTTCTGCCCTGTCTGCACCGCGACCATCGTCGAGGTGATGTCGGCCTACAACCAGCCGGTCCCGAGCGGCGACATCGACCTCGCCACCAGCACCGTCGATTTCAACGACGTGCCCACCGGCCTCAGCGTCGTGCGTGCGGCGCGCTTCGACGTCAACAGCTGCGTCGGCGTCACCTTCCAGGTGATGACCCCGCCCTTGCCCCCCTTCGCGCTGGAAAGCCCGGCCGTCCTTCCCGCCTCTCCTGCGGGCCCCTCGCCGTGGCGCGCCTATGTCTGGTTCCGCCTCAATGCCGGCGCCGTCGGCCCGGTGGCCTCGCAGCAGGTGACCATCCGCTGCCTCACCACCAATGAGGACTTTGTCGTCACCCTGACCGGCAATGTCATCGAACGTCCCAGCGTCGCGACCCAGCTCGTCTTCGATCGTTCCGCCTCGATGCTGGACACCACCGACGAGGGCCGCAGCAAGGAACAGGTGCTGAAGGACTCCGCCACCGCCTTCGTCGACCTGATGTGGGACGACAACGGCATCGGCATCAACGCCTACGACCAGGATCCGCATCCCATCATGGATGTCGCCGTCGCCGGCGCGCCGGGCAGCGGCGGCGGGCGCGATGCCGCCATCAGTGCCATTGCCGCCCATGTCTCCAACCCGGGCGGCATGACCGCCATCGGCGACGGCATCGAACTCGCCCGCAGCCAGCTCGTCGGGGCGGCGGGCACCTGGACCAGCAAGGCGATGATCGTCCTCACCGACGGCATCGAGACGGCGCCGAAATACATCGCCGAAGTCGCCGACAGCGTCGTCGACAACCTCGTTTTCGCCATCGGCATGGGCACCGCCGAGCAGATCCAGCCTGCGGCCCTCGATGCGCTGACCAGCGGCACCGGCGGCTATCTGCTGATGACCGGCAACATCGGCGCCGACGAAACCTTCCTGCTCGAGAAGTTCTACGTCCAGATCCTCGCCGGGGTGAACAACAACGACATCGTCGTCGATCCCGAAGGCCGGGCCCGCCCCGGTGTCATCGAGCGCATTCCCTTCGATGTCACCGACTCCGATGTCGAGATCACCGCCATCGTGCTCGGCCGCCCCGCCAGCGTGCTCACCATGGCGCTGCAGGCACCCGACGGCCAGGTGGTCCCGGTCACCAACGCCTCCCTGATCGGCCGCACGTCCGCCCGCACGATGTACATGCGCACCGGCCTGCCGCTGCTCGCCGGTGGCGCGCCGGCACATGCCGGGCGCTGGCATCTCCTCCTCACCTTGAACCGCAGATACGACGGCGGCCAGCCCGGTGTGTCGGTGGCAGTCCATCAGCCGGGCAGCGGCTGGCCCGGCACCCCGGGCGAGGTCAGCGTCCAGTATTCAGCGAGCGTTGCGGCCTACTCCAACCTGCGCATGGCCGCCGCCGTCCACCAGAACAGCCACGAGCCTGGTGCCACCCTCACCCTGGTCGCCAGCCTGACCGAATACGGAGCCCCCTTCCTCGGCAGCGCGACGGTCCAGGTCGACATGACCCGGCCCGACGGCAGCCAGGTCCTCGTCGCCCTCCATGCCGTCAATGGCGAGCCCGGCCGCTTCGAAGCGCACCGCACCGCCGCCCAGGCAGGCATCTACAGCTGCCACTTCCTGGCATCCGGCCGCACCACCCGCGAGCAGCCCTTCACCCGCGAGGCCCTCCGCACCGCGGCGGTCTGGCACGGCGGTGACAACCCCGGCACCGGGACATTCCCGGGCGGCGGGGGGCCTGGCGGTCCCGGTGGCGGTGGTTCCGGCCCCGGCGGTCCCGGTGGTGGTGGCTGGCCCGGGGGGCCAGGGGGCGGCGGCTGGCCCGGCGGCGGCTCCGGCCCCGGTGGCCCCCATGGCCCAGGCGGCATGCCGGGTCACCCCGACGGGTGCGATCTCCTCGGCTGCCTGTTTGCCGACGGTGTCATCAGCCCCGAACTTGCCAAACGCCTGAAGGGCGGTGGATTCGATCTGGATCGGCTGCGCGCCTGCCTCGCCCGCCACTGCACCCGCCCTCCCTGCGGTGGCCACCCTGGCTGCGGCTGTCCCGACTGTGGGCTCACCCGAGCCGTCGTCGACGAGCTGAAGGCACACATCGCCCGCCTGGCGCGCAACCCGGGCTGATGTGACGCCGGCGCCCGTCTGGCGATCGAATTGGGGCTGGACTCTAGGCCGCGGCGGGCAGGCTGAAGCGCACGACCGCGGCGACGAGGCGGTCGGCCTGCTGCTTCAGGCTGTCGGCCGCGGCCGCCGACTCCTCGACCAGCGCGGCGTTCTCCTGCGTGCCGCGGTCGAGCTCGACCACCGCCCGGCCGATCCCGCCGATGCCGTTGCGCTGCTCGCCGGTGGCCTCGCCGATGACCGAGATCAGCTCGGTCACATGCCGCACCCGCGACACGATCTCGTTCATCGTCGCCGTCGCGTCCTCGGCCAGTCGCACGCCCGAGCTCACCATGCCGGCGCTTTCGCCGAGCACGCTCTTGATCTCGCGGGCCGCCTGGGCGCTGCGTTGCGCCAGCGAGCGTACATCGCCCGCCACCACGGCGAAGCCCCGGCCCTGCTCGCCCGCCCGCGCCGCCTCCACCGCGGCATTGAGGGCCAGGATGTTGGTCTGGAAGGACAGGCTGTCGATCACGCTCGTGATCTCGGCGATGCGGCGCGAACTCTCGGTGATCGCGCCCATCGTCGTGACCACCTGGCCGACGGCGGCACCGCCCCGCTCGGCCATTTCCATCGCCGCCGCACTGCGCCTCGAGGCCTCCAGGGCGTGGTCCGCGGTCTCCCGCACCGTCTCCGACAACTGGTTCATCGCCAGCGCCGTCTCCTGCAGCCGGGCCGCCTGGCGCTCGGTGCGCTGGCTGAGGTCGCCATTGCCGGAGGCGATCTGCGCCGAGCCGGTGGCGATGCTGTCGGAGCTGGCGCGCACCTGGCCGACCAGGTCGATCAGGTGCCGGCACATGCGGTCCATCGCGGCCATGACGCTGCCGCTGTCGCCCTCGCGCACCGGCACCCGGACCGTCAGGTCGCCGCGCGCCACCGCGTTGGCGATGTCGGCCACGGCGGCCGGCTCGCCGCCGGTGGAGGCCCAGACGCTGCGCTGCGCCCAGCGCCCGAAGCCCACCAGCAGCAGCACCGCCGCGGCGAACACCAGCAGCGCCAGCGTGCCCCCGCGCTGCTGGGTGGCGGCGAAATGCGTCATCGAGGCATCGGCGAAGGCCGTCGAGGCGGCCACCGTCTGGTCCACCCCGGCGCGATGCGCCTGGTACAGCTGCTCGGCCTGCCTCAGCTGCGCGGCCGCGCCTGCCGTGTCGCCCGCGGCCAGCGTGGCCAGCAGCTCGCCCGCCAGGCGGATGAACGGCTCGGCTGCCGCGTGCTGAGCCCCCAGCAGCTGCTTTTCCAGCCCATGGGGCGGCCTGGCCTTCCAGTAGGCCACGCGCTCCTCGTACTCGCGCTTGAGCCGGGCCCACTCGCCCTGCGCCTTGGCCACCGGCAGGGTCCCTTCCTGGGCCTGAGACAACACCAGCCGCAGCTCGATCAGGTACATGGGCGGAGGCAGGATGTCGGCCGTCACATCCTTGGCGACGAAGGCCTGCTCGGCCGCCGACCGGCCGCGGTCCGCGGACCAGAGGGCCAGCGCCGTCAGCAGGCTGGCCGCTCCGACGCCCGAAACGATCAGCAGGGTCAGGGTCTTTCGCAGGGACATCATGCCGTGGGCTCCATCCACATGGGTGAGGGGGACCCAGAAGTATCGGCCGCCGCCGAGGATGCCTTGAGTCCGCGACGACAGCGGACGGCGCAGGATGTCACACGGCTCAGGCCGTCCGAGCACCCGGACGCGGCTCCGTCCAGCCGGGCGGCAGGCACTCGAGCGCGTCGCGGGCGTGCAGCGAACGGATCGGCACCGCCCGGTCGGCGGGAATGCCCCGGTGGGCCAGCAAGGCCATGTAGCGCAAGGCGCTGACCCGGAGGAAGGAGGCGAAGTTGCCGGCCTCGCCGCGGGCCGCGACCAACTCGTCGTACAGCCGCTCGATCAGCCGGGTCACGCTCATGCCGTCGCGCTGCCCTATCTCTTCCAGCACCTCCCAGTGCAGGTTCTCGAGGCGCACGCTGGTGACCACGCCGTGCAGGCGGACCGAGCGCGTACGCGACTCGTAGCTCTCGGGGCGGGCACTGATGAAGATCTCGCACATGGCCGGTCTCCGGTTCGGGGTGCCCTCCGTGACGGGGGCGCCGGACGCCACCTTAGGCGTTTTTCGCCGGCGCGCAAAGCCCCGCGGGAACGCGCGGGTTCAGGGCTCGATCTTCGTCCCCAGCACCACCAGGAACTTCGCCAGCCAGTCCGGGTGCGCCGGCCAGGCCGGGGCGGTGACCAGCTGGCCGTCGACCACCGCCTGGTCGACCGGGACCTGCGCGAAGCTGCCGCCCGCCGATTCGACCTCGGGCGCGCAGGCCGGGTAGGCCGACACCCGTCTACCGCGCAGCACACCGGCCGCGGCGAGCAGCTGCGGGCCATGGCAGACCGCGGCAATGGGTTTGCCGGCACGGGCGAAGTGCTGCACCATCGAGATCACCCGCGGGTCCAGGCGCAGGTACTCGGGCGCCCGCCCGCCGGGGATCAGCAAGGCGTCGTAGCCCTCGGGATCCACCTCGGCGAAGCTCGCGTTCAGGCTGAAGCGGTGGCCGGGCTTTTCGGAATACGTCTGCTGGCCCTCGAAATCGTGGATCGCCGTCGCGACCTGCTCGCCGGCGCCCTTGTCGGGGCACACCGCATCGACGCGGTGGCCCACCATGCGCAGGGCCTGGAACGGCACCATGGCCTCGTAATCCTCGACATAGTCGCCGACCAGCATCAGTATCTTCTTGCCCATGGCAGTCTCCTCGGTGGTTGCACCGGCCATCGCACCACGCGGGCCCGGATCCCATTCTCGGAAAGCCGGGCACCCGGCAGGTAACAGCCGGATGTGGCAGCCTCGGCCCGGGCCCGAGGCTGTGCGGGGATGTCATCTATTTACACAAGATCGCGTTACCAACTATCATGCATCGCTGTCGGAACCGCTGGCGTCCCTGCGGCGAAACCCGGCCTTCCCCTCCTTCCTTCTGTGCTGCCGCGCCACCATGTCCATCCGCATCGCCCTCATCGCGCACGACCGGAAAAAAGACGACATCGTGGCCCTGGCCCAGGAATTCTCCGGGCTGTTGCGGCGCTGCCAGGTGTGTGCCACCGGCACCACCGGCACACGCATCGGCGAGGCCACGGGCTTGCAGGTCGAACGGCTGCTCAGCGGCCCCCTGGGCGGCGACCTGCAGATCGGCGCCCGGCTGTCGCAAGGCGAGATCGACGTGGTGATCTTCCTGCGCGACCCCATGACGGCCCAGCCGCACGAGCCCGACATCAATGCGCTGGTGCGGGCCTGCGACGTCCATGACGTGCCCTGCGCCACCAACATCTCCACGGCGCGCCTGGTCCTGGGCCGGCTCGACGCGGCGAGCCGGCCGTGATGCCCGGGCCGCACAGGGCCCCCGACGACGGCCATGGCCCGGCCCAGCGAACAAACCCGCTTGTTGTTCCTTTCTTTTCTCGGCAAGGTGGGGGGCGAAGCGCGAAGCGGGCGGACACTCCCTGCCCGCCGGCATGGCCCAAGCCTTTCGTCGCGCCCAGACGCCCGGCGCGATGCCGCAGGCGCAGGCGCTTTCTGTGACCCAACCGGACCTTCCCGCATGACACTCCCTACCCTCCGACACACCGCCCTGGCCGCCCTGCTCGCCCTCACCGCCGCCACGGCGCAGGCGGGCGTGCTCGACTCGCTCTTCGGCGGGCGCGGCGCGGGCGAACCGGCCCGCGCCGGCCAGCGTTCCTGGCGCATCGGCGAATTCACCTATGTGCGGCTGGCCCCCATCGAGGCCGGTGCCATGCCCAACGATCACCCGGCGCGCATCTCTCCCGAGCAGATGCGGGTGCTGCTGGCGAGCGCCCGGCTGCAACAGGCGGGGCGCAGCGACCCGCTGTTCGGCAGCGACGAACTCGCCGCCCTGGCCGAGCCCCTGTCGCAGGCCCTCAGCGTGGCCGGGCCTGGCGACGACGTGACCCTGCTCAGCAGCAACCGCCGCGGCGAAGGTTTCCTCAGCCCGCAGCTCGCCATCACCGCGCGCCTGTTCGTCCGCGACGGGCAGCTGAACCTGCTGGCCAACGACACGCGGCGCGAGTTCATGAGCCAGTACCGGGGCTCCAGCATCGAGCCGAAGTTCGAGTACGGCACCCGGGCCAAGGCCAGCGCCGCCCAGCTGGAGTCCGCCCTCGCCCAGTCGCCCCGGCCCGACTGGCTGC
>CBIHOH010000008.1:0-90977 GCA_966211755.1 uncultured Rhizobacter sp.
TCCAGGTGGTTGGTGGGTTCGTCGAGCAGCAGCATGTCGGGCTTGGACAGCAGCATGCGGCACAAGGCGACGCGGCGCTTTTCACCGCCCGAGAGCTTGCCGATGACCGCATCCCAGGGCGGCAGGCGCAGGGCGTCGGCGGCGATCTCGAGTTGCAGGTCGCTGTTTTCGCTGCCGGCGGCGGCGATCACGGCTTCGAGTTCGGCCTGCTCGGCGGCGAGCTTGTCGAAGTCGGCGTTTTCGTCGGCGTACTCGGCGTAGACCTCCTCGAGGCGCTTCTTGGCCGCGAGTGCACCGCCGATGCCTTCCTCCACCGCCTGGCGCACCGTCTGGCCGGGGTCCATCACCGGCTCCTGGGGCAGGTAGCCGATCTTCAGGTCGGGCATGGGGGTGGCTTCGCCCTCGATGTCCTTGTCGAGGCCGGCCATGATCTTGAGCAGCGTGCTCTTGCCCGAGCCGTTCAGCCCCAGCACGCCGATCTTGGCACCCGGGAAGAAGCTGAGCGAAATATTCTTGAGGATCTGGCGCTTCGGCGGGACGATCTTGCCGACGCGGTTCATGGTGAAGACGTACTGTGCCATTGGGCGCTGCTCGCTGGTGGAAACCGGAAACCGCCGATTATCCGGGACAAACCCACGAAACCGGCACACCGGCGCGGATGCACCGCGATTTGTGGGGGGGGTCGGGCCGGCGCGGCGATGGTCGACCCGCCCTCGGACCGGTCCGACCGTGCCCAAACGTGCAAAAACCCCCGCCGGCACCGCCCGCGTACGGATCAGCGCCGGATACACCATGTATCTGGAGGGGTGGCAGGCCCTACCTCGCCTGTAGAATACGGGAATCGGCGCAAACCCTTAAGTATTGGTTGACGCTTCTTTGGACCCGAGCCTCGCGCTCTCTCATCAGCTTGTGCCAAGCGGACGGCCCCGGTCGTTCCCCTGCGTCAGGCCGATATCTTGCTGGATCTCCATGTCTTTTGAATCTCTCGGCTTGGCCGAGCCCTTGCTGCGTGCCGTTGAAGAATACGGTTACACCACTCCCACTCCCATCCAGATGCAGGCCATCCCGGTCGTGCTGTCGGGCAGCGACCTGCTTGGCGGCGCCCAGACCGGCACCGGCAAGACGGCCGGCTTCACGCTGCCGATGCTGCACCGCCTGATGGCCAAGCCCGCGGTGCGCGATGCCAAGGGCCGGCTGCCCATCCGTGCGCTCATCCTGACCCCGACCCGCGAACTCGCGGCCCAGGTGGAGGAAAGCGTGCGCACCTACGGCAAGTACGCCAAGCTCAGCTCGATGGTGATGTTCGGCGGCGTCGGCATGCAGCCCCAGATCGACAAGCTGCGCCGCGGCGTCGACATCCTGGTCGCCACCCCCGGCCGCCTGCTCGACCACCACCAGCAGCGCACGCTCGACCTGAGCCACATCGAGATCTTCGTGCTCGACGAAGCCGATCGCATGCTCGACATGGGCTTCATCCACGACATCAAGAAGGTGCTGGCGGTGCTGCCGCAGCAGAAGCAAAGCCTGTTGTTCTCGGCCACCTTCAGCGAGGAGATCAAGACCCTGGCCGACCGCCTGCTGAACAAGCCGGCGCTGATCGAGGTCGCCCGCCGCAACCAGACTGCCGAGACCATCGCCCAGAAGGTCCACCCGGTGGGCCGCGAGCTGAAGAAAGACCTGCTCTGCCACCTGATCAAGACCAACGACTGGCACCAGGTGCTGGTGTTCACGCGCATGAAACACGGCGCCAACCGCCTGGTCGAGCACTTGGAGAAACAAGGCATCAGCGCCATGGCCATCCACGGCAACAAGAGCCAGAGCGCCCGCACCAAGGCCCTGGCCGAGTTCAAGACGGGTGAGCTGCAGGTGCTGGTGGCGACCGACATCGCCGCGCGCGGCATCGACATCGACCAGCTGCCCCACGTGGTCAACTACGAGCTGCCCAACGTGCCCGAGGACTATGTGCACCGCATCGGCCGCACCGGGCGCGCCGGCGCCCAAGGCGAGGCGGTGTCGCTGGTGTGCGTCGACGAGAACGGTTTCCTGCGCGAGATCGAGCGCCTCATCAAGCGCGAGATCCCGAAGGAGATCATTCCCGGCTTCGAGCCCGCCCCGGGTGAAAAACCCGAGCCGATCGTGCTGGGCCGCATGGTGATCGGTGAAGGCGCGGGCCGAGGCGGCCACCGTGCGGGCGGCGGCCGCTCCGGTGGCGGCGGCGGTGGCGGCCGAGGCCGTTCCGACGGCCGCTCGGCACCAGCGCCCCGCCAGGGCCAGCCGGCGGCGCGCCCGCAAGGCGCACGCTCCGAGCCGCGCCGCGATGGCGGCAAGCCGGCTCCACGCTCCAATCCCCCCAAGCGATAAGACAGCCGCGGCGCTCGAGCCGCCGGCATCCCGATCGCAGCGCTCGAGCCCCGATGGCCGGCCGCACCCTGCCCTGGTGGCCGGTTGCCGCCGGCCGTTGCCTTTGCTCCGCCACCTCATGTTCAGAGGCCAGCACGCCCGAGCCCGCGTTGCCGACCTCGCCGCCTGCAAGACCCGGGCCGCGGAAACCCTGGCGCCGACTCCCCGAAGCGCGCGGACACTTGCCCGATGCGGCGCAATCCCCTATGGTAGACGGTGCTTCTTCCCTCTCGCCGGCGGTACATTCCGCCCGCGAATGAGTGCCCGTTTGTGACAATATGCGCACCCTCACCCACGGCAGGCGTAGGTTTTGTTGCAAGTTCCCTCGCCTGGTCACAAGTCGCAGCAGCGGCCACGGTACCGTGAATGAAATTGTGGAGAATCGCACATGAAACCACCATGGCACACCGCATGGCAAGGCCAGGATGTCGTCGTTTTCAGGGATGACGTCGAAATCGACCGGTTCACCGCCGACCAGGTCCTGCGCGTCATTTTTGTTCACCGGGGCCTGGGCGAAACCCCGGGAGACCTGGCTTTCGCCCTGGTCGAGTTGCCTGAGGAATACATCATCTTCCCCGCCGACACCGGCTTTGCCGGGCGGGTGCACTTCGAACGCACCAGTTTCTGGGAAGAAAAACAATGCGTGTACTGGGTGCCCGAATCCCAGGCCTCCCTGCCCTACGGCCTGCGCGGCGGCTTGTGGCTGCTGCGCGCGGGCACCCCGGGGTTCCGGCGCGTGCCCCGCGCCGAGCTGTCGGCCACGCTGGAGCGCTGGCCGCTCGCCGGCCCCGAGACCTGGGAGCAGCGCAAGTGGCGGCGCATCGAACGCAGCCGCCCGTTCGGCAGCAGCCAGGCCGGCGCCCTTGATTCAACGCCCTCGCGCAAGCGGGCCTGAGAAGACGGCGGCATGCTTCGACAAGACAACCCGGCCCAGGCCGGGTTTTTTCATGGCCGCCTCGAGCGGCAGCCGCATGAGCGGACTCAGTCGAACCGGCCTTCGCGCAGCCATTTGGTGGCCACCCATTTTTCGCCTTCTATCACCGGTGCACCGCCGTGCAGCGAGCGGGTCATGGGGTGCGGACGGTCGTAGCTGAAGAACACGGCATTGCCCTTGACCGGCGCCACCTCGAGGTGCACGTCGGGGAAGGTGGTCGCCCCGCCGAGTTCGGGCGTGTTCAGGTAGGTGACCAGTGTCGCCACACGCTGCCCGCCGCGCTTGAGGATGACCGGCGTGCCGGCATGGCCGGGGTCGAAGTAGTCGTAGTGCGGCTTGTACTCGGCACCCGGCCGGTAGCGCAGGATCTGCAGGCCCTCGCCATTCTCGATCGGCCAGTTGAGCAGGGCGGCGATGCGCCGCTCGAAACGTGCGCAGACCTCGTTTTCACCGCGGCCGAAGAACATGCCCTCGCTGGTGCGCGCGATGTTGACCTCGCTGGAGCCAGTGCTGGTGACCACCGTCTCGGACCGGGCCAGCCGCTGGCGCGCCAGCGACACGAGTTCGTCGCACTCGTCGAAGGTGAGCATGTTGCCGAACACCACCACGCGGGGATTGCGCATGGCCATGATGACCTTGATCTCGTGCCCCTCGACCACGAGGGACGAAGGCGTGTCGATGACGTCGGGCTCGGGCACCCGCACCGGCACCGGCAGGCCGTTGGCCTGGGCATGCTCCTTCAGGAAACCCGACAGCGTCTCTTCCAGGGCGGCGAGTGCCACGTCTTCGGACCAGCCGCTGTCCATCATGGACTTGAGCACGGCATCCGGGTCGCGGCCGGTCTTGGCCTGGTCGACGATCCACTGGCGGAGTTCGGGGGTGACTTGCTGTTCGCTCATGCTGTCATTCTGCGTGATGATCGTGAATCAGGATGCTTCCAAACGTCGGCGAAACACCAGCCTGTCCGGTGCCGACACCGCGGGGTCGAAAGCGTAGCCCTCCGCATCGAACGATTCCAGGTCGGCGGGCACCCTCAGCCGGCGGGTGATAGCATGCCGCAGCATCAGGCCCCGCGCCCGCTTGGCGAAGAAGCTGATGATCTTGTACTGCCCGTTCTTCCAGTCCTCGAACACGCAGTCGATGACCCTGGGCTTGAGCGCCTTGCGGTCGGCGGCCTTGAAATACTCCAGCGAGGCGAGATTCACGATCACCGGCACCGGGTCGGCCGCCAGGCGGCGGTTGAGGTACTCGGCCAGGAGGTCGCCCCAGAAGGCGTACAGGTGGCGCCCGCGCGCGTTGGGCAGGGAGGTGCCCATCTCCAGGCGGTAGGGCTGCAGGCGGTCCAGCGGCCGCAGCGCACCGTACAGCCCGCTCAGGATGTCGACATGCTGCTGCGCCCAGGCGAGGTCGTCCTCGCCCAGCGAGGCGGCGTCCAGCCCCTCGTAGACGTCGCCGTTGAAGGCGAGCACGGCGGGCTTGCTGTTGTGGTCGGTGGACTTGGGCGACCAGGCGGCGTAGCGGGCCACGTTCAGCGCGGCGAGGCTGTCCGACAGATCCATCAGCGAGGCAATCTCGGGCGGCGTCTTGAGGCGCAGGAGTTCGATCAATTCGGCCGAATGCTCCAGGAACTGGGGCTGCGTGGCGCCCTTGACCCGGGCGGGGGTGTCGAAATCGAGGGACTTGGCGGGGGAGATGAGGAAATGCATGGCGCCGATTTTCGTTCACCGCGCGGCGCCGCTCGCAAGCCCCGGTCAAATGTGCAATACGACCGCCGCAAGCGAGGCCGCTTTTGCCAGAATGGATTCAAGGAGCCACCTGCCTTCTCAAGGGTTTTCCGTATGCGCCATCACACCTTCCTGACCTGGCTCAGCCGGCAGCTTCTGGGCTTCGTGCTGGTCGCCGGGAGCATGCAGGCCATCGTCGTCGCCGGCCCGGGCTGGTTGCACGTGGTCCTGCCCTGCGCCCTGGCGGCGCTGGCCGGCCTCGCCATCGTCATCTGGGCCGAGCTGAAGGAGCGCCCCCATCGGTTGATACGAAAGGCCCGGAAAAGCCTGATGCTGCCCACCCAATGGTCGGTCAAATTCGGCAAGCGCATGGCCGACGGGTCCGAGGTGGCGGTCGCGGTGATCCGTGCCGATGGCGTGCGTTTCGTCATCGACATCCGCGACGACCCCGGCATCCGCTGGGGCACGCCGGTGGACGGCACGGGCCAGCCCCGCCTGGTGGGCGAGCGGGGCAAGCCCTTGAAGCCCGACCCCATCGCCCCGCTCACCAAGGCCGCCTTCAAGGCCGGCGCGGCCCCGGTGCTGTGGCTGCCCCGGGCCAAGACCACCGGCAACCTGCGCCATCCCGATTCGAATCTCATCGTGGTGATGGGCAGCGCCAGCGACCTGAAGCACGCCCTGCAATCGGCGCAGATCGTACCCACGCGCGCCCCGGCGGACGTTGCCGACAAGACCCCGCCCACCGTCGAGGCGCCGGACAAGCAGGCCGTCGCCGCCTGAGGCGAGCGCGCCGTCCGGCGGCGCTCCACGGCGCATGCGCGGCCAGCGCCATCAGTTACAGTCCGGGTTCCGCTGTCCGCCTGCGCCGCCATGCTCAAGCATTCCATTGCCGCCTCGCTCCTGCTCGCAGGGATCATCCACCTGCTGCCGCTGGCCGGCGTGCTCGGCGCGGAGCGGCTGTCCGCCCTGTACGGCCTGGACTTCAGCGAACCCAACCTGTCCATCCTGATGCGCCACCGCGCGGTGATGTTCGGCTTGCTGGGCGCGATGCTCGTCGCGGCCGCGTTCAAGCCGGCCTGGCAGGCACCGGCCTTCGCCGCGGGGCTCGTGAGCGCCGCTTCCTTCCTGGTCCTGGCCTGGTCGACCGGCGGCTACAACGGCCTGATCGGCCGGGTGGTGGTGGCCGACATCGTCGCCGTGGTGGCGCTGCTGGCCGGCTGCGCGCTGTACCTGCTGCGCCCGCAGGCCTGAGCTCGCCCGAGCCGACTCACTCCGCCCTCCCCCATGAAAGCAGACAACTTCGATCTTCGCGCCTACCTCGATCGCATCGGCCATGCCGGCACCCCCACCGCGGACCTGGCCGGCATCAGCGCCATGATGGCCCGGCAGCTGTACAGCGTGCCCTTCGAGAACCTCGACGTGCAGGCCGGCAAGATCGTTTCGCTGGTGCCGGAACACATCGTCGACAAGATCGTGAACGGACGGCGCGGCGGCTATTGCTACGAGGTCAACGGCTTGTTCGCGATGGCGCTCGAGGCCCTGGGCGTGCCCTACCGCATGGTCGCGGCGCGGCCGATGTTCTATCCGGTGCGGCGGCCGCGCACGCACATGGCGCTGGTGGCCACGATCGACGGCCACGACTGGCTGTGCGACCTCGGCTTCGGCAGCTACGGCATCCGCGCCCCGTTGCGGCTGGATGCGAGCGAGGCACCGGTGGCGCAGGGCTACGACAGCTTCATGCTGAGCCGCCCGAACGAACGCGAGTATGTGCTGCAGGCCCTGGTGGAGGGGGCCTGGGCCAACCAGTACGGGTTCGACCTGTCGCCCCAGGAATGGGTCGACTTCGCACCCGCCAACTACATGAATTCGACCCACCCCGACACGCTGTTCGTGCAAAAGCTGCTGCTGGTGCTGCACGACGAGGAAGGGCGATCCATCCTGGTGGGCGACGCGTTCAAGAACGTCCGCCGCGGCGAGGTGACCCGGCAGACCATCGAGCCGTCGGCGCGCCGCGACTTCGTGCGCGAGCGCTTCGGCCTGACGCTGCCGGCCTGAAGTCCTCCGGCCGGCACCGCCCCGCGCGCGGCCTCAAGCCGCGAGCAGGCGAGCCTTCTTGCGCTCGACCAGCGCGTGCAGGTTGCTGAGCGAGACGAGGTGCGCATGGATCAGCGCCAGCAGGCCGCTGCGATGCAGGGCCAGCACGGCCTCGTCGGGCAAGGCGGCGAGCCGGGCCTCGTCGACCACCAGGAAACCGTCCACCGAGAAGCTCTGGCCGCCGGGCAGCGGCCCCTGGGCCCGCATCTCCTTCAGCAAGCCCAGCGACTGCAGGTGCGTGCCGATGGGCCGGGTCTGCTCGGCAGCGGTGTCGAAGTCGTCGAGGAATCGCATCACCCCCTGCAGATGCGGCGTGGGGGCGCCGTCCTCGCCGAACAGGAGTTCACCGTCGGCCTGCGTGCCCAGGCCGACGAAATCCTCGTCGATGGCCACCGCCTGCACCGGCGCGGCGCCCTCTGCATGCCCCTGCGGCTGCGCGCGCACCAGGGAGTCGCCGGCCGCCTCGGGGCTGGGCACCCGGGCCAGGGCGAAGGGATAGCGGCGCAGGAAAGCCGGCAGGTACGAGGCCTGCCAAGCGCCGTGCCGGTCGACGAACAGGTTCTCCTCGTTCTGCAGGCCGAGCAGGCACACCGGCGCGATGGCCGCTCCGGCGGCCTCGCCGCCGGGGATGAACAACAAGGGGAAACACTTGCAGGCCTCGGCGAACTCGGCCGCGGCGCAATAGACGGCGTTGAGCCGGCCGGCAGGGGTGAAATCGGTGAACGGCCGCACCCGCTGGCCGCGGTGCCGCTGGCGGTCGAGCAGGGCGAGCTTCGAATACAGACCGGAGTGGGTGGAGGTCATGCGGCGTCCGGGATCGGGTTGAGCGGGCTGGCGAGCACTTTGTCGACGCGCTTGCCGTCGAGGTCGACCACTTCGAAGCGCCAGCCTTCCCATTCGACAGAGTCGGTGGTCTGCGGCAGTCGGCCCAGCAAGAGCATCACCATGCCGGCCAGGGTGTTGTAGCGGCCGCGGTCCTCCTCGGGCAACTCCTTCAGCTCGAGCCGGTCCTTCAGCTCGGGCACCGGAATCAGGCCGTCGAACAGCCAGCTGCCGTCCTCGCGCGGCACCGCCCAGGCCTCGCCGTCGGGCGAGGTGGTGAACTCGCCGGTGATGGCCTCGAGCACGTCGCGCACGGTGATCACCCCCTGCACCTCGCCGTATTCGTCGACCACGAACACCAGCTGCGCGCTGGAGGCGCGGAACTGGTCGAGCAGCTCCATGCCGGACAGGGTCTCGGGCACGAACACCGGAGGCTGCAGCTTGTCGGTCAGCGAGAGCGGACGGCCCTGCAGCGACTGCTGCAGCAGGCTTTGCGCCGACACCACGCCCACCACGTCGCTCAGGCCGCCGCGGCAGACGGGATAACGGGAATGCTCCTGCTCGGAGATCGCCTTCAGCACGTCCTCGATGGGGGCGGCCTGGTCGAGCCAGACGATTTCCGTGCGCGGAATCATCATCGAGCCGACCTGGCGGTCGTCGAGGCGGAACACATTGCGCACCATCTGGTGCTCCTGGGCCTCGATGACGCCGGCGTCCAGGCCTTCCTCGAGGCTGGCCGCGATCTCCTCCTCGGTGACCGAGCGGGAGGGGCCGCCGCGTATGCCCAGCAGGCGCAGGCTGGCGTCGGTGCAGCCCGACAGCAGGCGGACGAAAGGACGGGCCACGAGCGACAGCAGCTCCATCGGCGGCGCCACCAGGCGCGCGACCGATTCCGGGTACATCTGCCCCAGGCGTTTGGGCACGAGCTCGCCGAAGATGATGGTCACGAAGGTGATGATCATCACCACCAGGCCGGTGGCCGAGATGCCTGCGGCCTTCTCGGCGATCCCGAAGCCGGTGTGCAGCCAGGCGGCGAGCGGCTGCGCGAAGGCGGCCTCGCCGACGATACCGTTCATCACGCCGATGGAGGTGATGCCGATCTGCACCGTCGACAGGAACTTGGTGGGGTTGTCGTGCAGGTCCATGGCCGCCTGCGCCCCGGCTTCGCCGGTCTCGACCATCACCTGCAGGCGAGCTTTGCGGCTGGCCGTGAGGGCCATCTCGGACATGGCGAACAGGCCGTTGAGCAGGATCAGGAAAACAAGAAGCGCGATGTCCATGGGGGCACGTTGCCAGGGAAAAGCTGCAACGCACGTTGAAAGAAGGCCACTAGCGTATCAGACCCGGGCGCTGCCCTGCCGCGGACGCGGGCAGAATGCCGGCATGGACTATCTTGTTGGCGACCTGCAGGGCTGCTGCGACGCGCTCGCCCGGCTGCTGCAGCGCATCGATTTCTCGCCCTCCCGCGATCGCCTCTACCTGCTGGGCGACCTGGTCAACCGCGGGCCCTCCTCCCTCGCCACGCTGCGCCAGCTGCGGGGGCTGGGATCGGCCGCCACCTGCGTGCTGGGCAACCACGACCTGCACTGCCTGGCCGTCGCCCACGGCATCCGCCCCGCCCACCGCAGCGACACCCTGGACGAGCTGCTGGCCGCCCCCGACCGCGACGAGCTGATCGACTGGCTGCGCCGTCAGCCCATGGCGCTGTACGAACACGGCTGGTTGATGGTGCACGCCGGCGTCGTGCCGCAATGGGACCTGGCCACCACCTTGCAGCTGGCGGGCGAGGTCGAGGCCTGCCTGCGCGGCCCCGAGCTCGGTGCCTTCCTCGCGGTGATGTACGGCAACGAGCCGGTGCGCTGGAGCCCCGGGCTGCGCGGCCATGAACGGCTGCGTTTCGCCGTCAACGTGCTGACCCGCATCCGCCTGTGCTCGGCCGACGGCAGCATCGAGCTGAAGAACAAGGACGCCGACTATCCTCCGCCCCCGGGCTTCTACCGCTGGTTCGACGCGCCGGGGCGGCTCACCGAGGGCCTGCCCATCGCCTTCGGCCACTGGTCGACGCTGGGCCTTGTCGACCGCCCCGACCTGCTCTCGCTGGACACCGGCTGCGTCTGGGGCGGGCAGCTCACCGCCGTGCGGCTCGCGGGCGAACAGAGGGAAGTGATCCAGGTGGATTGCGAGCAGGCGCAGCGGCCCGGTTGAGGTGGCAGCCCCGCGGGGGCGTTTACAATCCGCCGCAAGGAAGCGTGGCCGAGCGGTTTAAGGCAGCAGTCTTGAAAACTGCCGAGGGGGTAACCCCTCCGTGAGTTCGAATCTCACCGCTTCCGCCAAGCCACAACTAACTTGTTGATTTGTCGACACTTCTTACCTGACAAGGACTTGGAACACGGCAGGTGTGCCCATCGTGTGCGCCAAATCAACAGTTGAACCGACGGTGCCTGGGGCGGCTACGCCGTCCCGACCGTACCTACCGGCGCGGTCATCGACAAGGTTTTCGCAGCTCGTTGGTACGCAGGGCTCAACAGGAACGACGACGAGCGGCTTGCAGGCCCCACTGACGCGCAACGTGCCGAGATGGAAGACTGTTGCGTACTCACTGACGGGGCCATGCGTTCCCTCCTGGCACAGAGGCAGGTGTCATCCGAGGAAGGCCGGCAAGCACTTGACCAGCAGAGCACCGGCTGAAAAATATCGCATGCTCGACGGGATCGCCACTGTCCAACTCCTGGACGCTGGTTCCTTCCCGGCGCGACTCACCGCCTGACCACGGCCTTGGATGCAGCCGGCAACGATGGCGCCCCTCCCTACGATGCACGCCAGCCCCCTACGTGGCGCCCATGCCCGAGGCTTGGCGTGACTACGCATCGGGTCGCGGCACCCTTGAACGCCCCTCCGGCGAATCGAGCCACTCCCTTGTTTGCGCCAATGCCGTCTCATACGGGGTGAGTAGGTGCTGCCCCATCAGAGATTTCAGCGCGGAGATGTCGTAGTTCTGGTCACGCCATAACAGGCTCGCCGCATGGCGCGTGAGCAACGGGCGTCGCGAACTCCTCACTGCGCCGAAGGCGATCTCCATGAAATGCCCGAGCCCATAGACCACACGCCCGGGCAGGCTGAAGAACCGGGTCTTGTGCGGAGCGAGAAGGCGCTGGAGCCCCGCTACATACTCTCCCCAGGTCCTGTAGTCGGGGTCGCAAATGTTGAAGATCCGCCCTTCGGCCCGCGGGTTTGACGAAAGAACAAGCATGATTTCGACCAGATTCTTGACATAGATCAACCCGGCCCCGGAGCGGCCACCAGCGACCAGCATCATGGACTGGTCCAGCAACAGGTTGCAGATCTCGACCACCCAGCTGTCGGAGCCCGGCCCCCACACTTGGGCCGGCCGGAGGATCGTGGCAGGCAGGTTCGCCGCGATGGCCTGTTGAACCAGCCGGTCCCCCGCGACCTTGCTGCTGTTGTAGGGCAGCCCCACGTCCTTCACGGGCGTGCGCTCGTCGCAGGCCTTCTCCGGATAGCCGTAGACGTCGGTCGTGCTCAGGTGCATCAAGCGCGAACAGCCAGCGGCTCTGACGGCATCCAGCAGGAGAGACAGGCCCGCGATGTTGGCGTCCTGGAACTCCTTGTCCCTGCCCCAATCGGCTGAAAAGCCGGCGCAATTGAAGACGACGCCGACGCCCTCCACCGCCCGCCTCACGGAGGCCTCGTCGCACAGGTTGCCGACCACGACCTCCACCCGACCGGTGAATTCGTCCCGCAACCGGGCGGCTGAACGGACGAAGACCCGCGTCCGGTGCCCGTCCCTGAGCAGGCGGCGCACCATGTGCGCCCCGATGAAGCCCGTGGCGCCGATCACCAGGTAGAGGGGAGAATCGGATCGTTCACTCGGGTCGCGCATGGTGCCTCCCGGTCAGGTTCATGTTCCGCAGGACGAAGGCGCTGAAAACGACCATCAGCAAGTCCACGACGAAGAAGCTCGCATACAGGCCGTCCAGGCGGTGAACCGCCGTGAGGACGATCGTCACCGGGGCAAAGAGCGCCACCTGCCGCAGGACGATCAGGACCGTCGCGAGGCCCGAGCGGCCGATGGACTGGACCAGCGTCAGGCTGAAGAACAGCGTGGGCAGGAACACCATGGACGCGACATAGACCCAGTACTGCCGCAGTTCGGAAGCGTTCATCTCGAGGCCGGGCAGCATGTAGTCCATCAGCGTGCGGTGATTGGCGGCAACGACCGCGGCGATCGAGACCATCAGCACCGTGCCGGTGAGGGTGAACACCTGGAAGGCCTGGCGGATGCGCTGTTCGTCGTCGTTGCCGAAGGCCACGCCCACGATGGGTTGCATGGCGCGGGACATTCCGAAGACGGGCATGACTGCAAACATCATGATCCGATTGAGCGCGCCGAAGAAGGCGATGTCGGCGTCCGTTCCGATGCGGCCGATGATCGCCAGCAGCAGCATCTGCTGGGCCAGCTGCATGACGTTGAGCAGGATCGATGGAAAGCCGAGCCGGCAGATCTCCCCCCCGCTGGACAGGTTGAAGCGGAACCTCGCCGGAATCACGTTCGACAAGCGGCCCGTGCGGTAGAGGACGGCATGCAGCAGAAGGCTCAGGAGGAACGCCAGGTTGGTCGCCCACCCCGCGCCGGCGATGCCGAAGTCGGTCTGCGTCACCGACAGGTAGGTCAGCGCCGCATGGAAGACCGTCGTCACGCCCATGAGACTCATCGCGTGCACCATCCGCCCTTCGCCGCGCAAGACGAGGTTGAAGCCGGTGGCCGCAATCTGGACGGCGCTTCCGCAGAACATCGCGTCGAGGTAGGCCACTGCCTGTTCCCGCACCGCTTCCGAGACGTTCACCCACGCGATCAGGTGCGTCGAGGTCGAGAGGCCAACGACGGTCAGGACGGCGCCGAGAAGGACCGACAGCGCCAGGATGTTGCCCAGCACCCGTCCTATCACGCCTTTTTCATTGGCTCCGATCGCCATGCTCAGCAGGCTCGCGGCACCGACCCCGACGACGAGGCCGAAGCCGTTGAGGATCTGGGTGACGGGAAAGGCGATGGTCAGGGCGGAGAATGCGTCGGCGCCGAGGAAAGCCCCGACGAAGAATCCGTCCAGCAGCGTGTTCAGCCCGTACAGGAAGAACCCCAGGATGCTCGGGATCGAAAGCCGCAGCGTCAACGGCCACAGCGGTCCGTTCAGCTGCTGCAGGGGAGGTGCACTTGCCGTCATTTCATGAAACCCTTCCGGAAAGCGATGAATGGATCATGGTGAGGCGAGGTACTCCACGATCGCGCCCAAGGTCACGTCGTTGTCGACCAGCAGGCGATCGATCTCCACCGGCTGTCCGGTCCTGGACTCCAGCCAGACGATCAGTTGAATGAGTTGAAGCGAATCCAGTGCCGCCTCCTTCAGCAAGCCCGCATGCTCCGGCAACCGGTGAAGGTCGACCGGCGCGTGCTCGGCGAGGAATGCCAGGACTTGTGTCTTCAGTTCGGCGCGGTCTTCTTGCTTTCCATGCGGTGTCAGTTGCTGCAACATCATCGAGCCCTTCGGAGTTTGTTCGGCTTGCGGTCCATACGGTCATGCTGCTTCGACGGCCAGGTTGCCCCAGCCCTCAGCATCGAATCGGGGCATTTCTTCCAGCGTCAGTGCGATCGCTCCCCAGTGATAGCTGCCGGTACCGATCAGCACGGCCGATTCCCCGGGCCGAAGCTCCTCGCTCGCCGCGAGCGACGCGATGTTCAGGATCAGGTCCGACGAGAACAGGTGGGCGTGGCGCGACAACTGGCCGGTGTAGATCAGGCGGGGAGAAAAGCCCGCGATCACGCAATAGTTCCTCATGATCGAGGTGTTGTAGTTGCCCGTCACCACCCGGGTGAAGCCAACGTCGGGCAACGCCTTCACCAGGCTCTCGACCGGTTTGCGCAGGCCCGTGCCGAACGACTTCAGGTAGCTGACGAAGTCGTCATTCGGCTTCAGGCCGAACATGGAATGGTCCGTGACCTCGGACAAGCCGCGGATCCGCAGTCCCGGCTTGTCGGCCGAGACGACGAACGCGCAGGCACCATCGGAAAAGAGGGACATTCCCCGGTTCAGGGTCCGTCCCTTCTGCTCGTCGAAAACGCGGTCCACGAGCACGACCAGCACGTCAGAGTCGATGCCGCTGAGGATGTTTCCCAGGGCGACGCGCATCGCGGTCACCGCACTTGCGCACCGTGTCATGTAGACCAGCTCGACAGGCGCCTCCACCCCCATCCGGCGGAATTCGCCGGCGAGCGTCTTCAACTGCTCGGTCGCATCGACGAAGGTGTGGCTGGACAGGATCACCCGGCCGATTCGCCGGGGCTCATCGAAGTCGCGCAACGCATGGCCGACCGCCTTCAGGCACAGGCCGGCCAGCGAATCGGAGGCCTTGTGAAAAACCTCGACGCCCAGAGCAGAGAGCAGCGACTTCGAGTCGGCATCGAGGATCCCGTCGCCGACCTCGTCCAGCGTCCGGGCCGGACCGGTCTGCACGCCGACATGCGTGACGGAGGCCGAGCGCGACTCGGGCATGACCAGCGCATCGCCATGTCGCACGAAGGCTCGGACACGCGAGGGGTCGCGCAGGTCGCCGACGATGTCCTGCCATGCCCATTCCGCGTCGACATCCCGCCAGAACGCCAGCAACCGATCGACGGCAGGGCCGGACCCTGCAGAAAGTCCCGGCCCTTCGACTGTGCCGATCCGCGACGGATCCGCGGGCCTGATCGAGAAGACGGCCAGCCTCTGTCCTTCCGCCACCGCGCACAGGACCCGTTCTCGCCCCTCGATCCGGATCAAGCGCTCGGCATGACCGACCACGCGCTCAAGCAGATGCTCGGGAAGGGCCACCAGACCGAGGGGATCCTTGATGGAGACGCCGGCACGGACGAGCCCTTCGCTGAAGGAATCCATGCCATCCAGGAAGGCGTCCTGGTCCGGCGTGGCAAGGATCAGCGCGGGATGACCCCGCGCCTCCGAGAAGCCCTCTGGATGCACCACGCCGAGAGCCTCGGGCAGCACCTCGAACAACCCGGTCGTCCGGGCATCGCATCGGACCAGGTGCGGCCGCCCCATTTCGAGCTTCATTGCACGCCTCCGGTCACGTACTCGTAGATCGAACCGAGGGTGCGCAGATCCTGCATCTTCAATCCTTCGGTCTGGAACGGAAGACCGCTCATGCGCTCGATGTGGATGATCAGCTCGATCAGCATGAACGAGTCGATGAGACCCGCCTTCAGCAGATCCATGTCTTCCGGGAGGAGACCTAGACCCGGCCCCTTTCTCTCGCGGATCAACTCACCGAGCTGTGCGACGAACTCTTGTCTTTTGATCATGGTCATGCCCCCACCCGGCGTGCATGAATGACCGTGCTGATCGCTGCGGAAAGAATGGCGCAGATGATCACGCCCGAGACGGCGGAGATCCAGACGGCATCGATCGAAAACATCCCCAGAACCCCGAACAGCGCCAGGGCGGAAACGGCCGCGTACTGCACCCACAGGGGGATCCCGGAGACATAGGAGATCCTGACCTTCTGGGAGCCCTTGATGCGGATCAGCGACCACAGCAGCATCGCGTAGATGAAGCAGACGATGGTCGACGAGATGATGGAGAAGATCAGCTCGAGCTGCAGGGAGATCACGACGAAGGACACCGCGGTCACCACGGCGCCGAGGAACATCACCGCAGCATAAGGCGTTCCGTTGTTCAGGGACACCTTGCTCATCACGGGAGGCAGATAGCCTTCGCGCGACAGCGCATAGAGAAGCCTCGCGCCGCCCATCACCCCGGCGTTGAAGGTGGAAACGATGGCCAGGCCCCCCAGAGCCAGGGCGAAATAGATACCCGAATGGCCGAAGACACGTTCGGCCAGCACGAGTTGCGGGTAGGGCTTGCTGGCGATCTGCTCTGCAGAGAAGAGGTGCATCAGCCCGGCCGAGAAGACCAGGTACATGACCGTGTTGATGATCACGGCATATTGCATGGAGCGGGGGATTCTAGAGACATAGGCTTCCGAGCTCCGCCCTAGCGGCACCACCCACTCGAACCCCACGAAGAGGAACAGCGCAAAGCCGACGGAAGAGAAGACCAGCGGCCCCCCCCCTGCCGTCAGCGGCCGCGAGACGGCCTGGCTTTCAACCGGCACCAGCAGCGCGAAGATCCCGAGGAGGCTGATCCCGGCGATCAGCAGAAGCGTCGTGACCACCTGGAGCCTGCGGGACATCTCGATCCCCCGGACGTTGAATGCCACGACGAGTCCGACGACGAGTGCCACGGCCCCGTAGACGGAAATGCCGGGGACGGCAGCCTGGAGGATCAACGCGAACATGTAGCTCTCCACGCTGCCGAAGATCACCATCAGCGCCAGGTACAGGATCACGCAGAACAGCGACGTCCGGTTGCCGAAGCCCTTCAGCACATAGGTGCGGATCCCCGGTGCGGACGGGAACGCACCGGCAAGCTCGCCGATCTGCCGAGCAATGACGAAGCAAAGCGCCCCGCCGATCACGATGGCCACCTGGAACCAGAGGCCGCCGACCACCTCGCTCATTCCCGACAAGACGGTGAAGGACGTGTTCGAGACGGCCATGCCCACGCCGACCATCACATAGAACAGCAGTTCAAATGGCTTGTTCATGGCTCGCTGCCCCAGATCAGCATGGAGACGGCGTCCAGCCTGATGTGGTCCGCCGCTTCTCCGAAGATGGCCAGGTCGCCGGTCAGGACGGCAGTCGCCGGATTCGTCTGGCCGGTGAAGATGGCCCGCAGGACCTCGCCATCCGCTTCCATCCGGATTTCATGCCTTGCCGACTCCTCCCCGACGGCGACGCTCTGAATCTTCGTGTCGCGCACCCTGAGCGTAAAGACCGCATCGCGGTCCGTTGCGGAGAGGATGATGTTCGGGTTCCAGTTCGAGATCAGGCGCCCGACCTTGTCGTTGGCGTTCACCTTGTCCGCAAACGAAGAGATGACTTGATGCAGTTCGCTCATTTTCTTGCTCCGGCTATGGGTTCGCCACGGCGGCATCCCAGGGATAGGGAAGGCCGAGTTCTCGTTTTCCGATGATGACCTTGAGGATGTCGTTGGCCGGCCCCATGAGGCTGCCGGCCCGCGTGTCCCGACAGGCCCGCTCCACGGGATTGCCGCGCTTGTAGGACTGCCCGCCACTCACCTGCATCGCGCAGTTCGCGACGTCCATCGCGGTTTCGGTGGCCGCGATCTTCAGCTGGGCAAGCTCCACGAAGAAGCTGTCGTTCTGCGCCTGCTCGAGCAGGTCCTCGAGCAGGTCGGCCGACTTCAGCACGTCGAAGATCTTGGTCGTGTGGTTGATCATGCGTGCGCATCGGTAGACCGATGCACGCAGCTGGATCAGCTTCGTCTTCATCTCCCCGACGTAGCGCTGGATCGTTTCAATCTCTCCCCCGCTGGACTTGGTGTCGCCGTACTGGCGCGACTTCACCTTGGCGACGGCCGACTCGTACGCACCTTCGGCAATGCCCAGATAGACCGCCGAAAGCCCCACGAAATAGATCGGCAGGACGTAGGCCATGAGCATGGAGAAGCCGGTTCCCGGTGCACCGACCATCCAGTCGCGGGAAACGGGACAGCCCTCGAACTGAACGGGCGTGCTGGAACTCCCCTTCAAGCCCATCGCATCCCAATGCCCGACGGGCTTGATGTTGCGGGTGGCCGATGGAATCCAGAACACGCTCAGGTCGTTCGGCGCCGCCGAGGCGTTCGTCCTGACGGGGACGAGGTAGAAGTCCACCTCTCGGGAGCCGGTCACGAATGACTTGAACGAGTTCACCGCGAAGTCGCTGCCCCGTTCCTCGGCGTAGCCGGTCATGTGCCACAGGCGCGATCCGGTCTCCGGTTCGCTCATGGCCAGGGCGCCGATGTGGCGGCCTTCCAGGATGGGCTTCAGGATGGTTTCCTTCTGCTCTTGCGAGACGAGGGCCGAGATGAAGGGAAGGGTCGTCGTGTGCATCAGCACCGTCATCGCCGTGGACGCACATCCCTTTCCCAGGGCTTCGAGCACAAGGGTGGCCGCCACGAAGTCGGCGGCGTCCTGGCCCTGGACCTGGGGCACGAGCATGCTCAGGAAGCCGTTGCGCCCGAGCAGTTCGACGTTGTGGCGGGGATAGGTGCCCGACTTGTCGGTTTCCGTAGCCGTGGGTGCGATGTACTCCTGCACGAGCCGGCCGATCTTCGCCTTGATGCGGGTCTGCTCCGGCGTGAAGGAGAGTGCCTTGATGTCATGGTCGCTCACACGTGCACCTTCGGAAGGAAGTCCAGCTTGCGGCCCACGTGCTCCAGCTTGTTCAGCACTTCGCCCAGCTGCTCGTGGCTGAAGTTCGCCATCAGGCTCATCCGAATCCGCGAGGCACTTATCGCCACGGCCGGAAACACCACCGGGTTCACATAGACGTTCAGTTCCTGCAGCTGCCGGGTGGCTTCGCGCACCAGGTCCTCATTACCCAAGATGAGGGGAAAGATCGCGGTCTCGCAGTTGCGCACGTCGAAGCCGAGCTCCTCCAGGCCCTTCTTGAAGAACCTGATGTTGGACCACAGCCGGGCGCGCCGTTCGTCATCGGTCTCCACGATCTCGATGCTCTTCAGCATCGAGCCGACGACCTGGGGCGTCATCGCCGTGGAGAAGAGGTGATTACGCGTGAGGAAGTTGAGATACAGCGCCCTTTCGCTGCTGGTGCAGACAAAACCCCCGACACCGCCGAGCGCCTTCGAGAACGTCCCCGCGACGAAGTCGATCTTTCCCTCCAGGCCGAAGTGGGAGGGCGTGCCCCGCCCCTTCTCCCCGATCACGCCCGAGGCGTGTGCCTCGTCGACGTAGATCAACGCACCGTAGTGCTGCGCCAGCGCGTGGATCTCATCGAGCGGCGCGATGTCTCCGTCCATCGAATAGACGCCATCCACCACGATGAAGACGTTCTTGTACTTTCCGCGCGTGGACTTGAGCACCCGCTCGAGGCTGTCCATGTCGTTGTGCTGGAAGAACCGCCGGTTGGTGTGGGCACACCCATCATGGATGCTGGCGTGCGCGAGCGTGTCGAGCACGGCCAGGTCTCCTTCCCCGATGAGCGTGGAGAGCGCCCCCTGGTTGGCACCGAAGCCCGAGGTGAACAGCACCGACTGCTCGCACCCCTTGAACTTCGCAACGGCCTGGCTGAGCTCCTCGTGCAGGTCCGTGGTCCCCCCGAGAAGTGGCACGCTTCCCGCGCCGGCGCCGTACTTGAGCAGCGCATCGATCCCGGCCTGGACGACCTCGGGATGGATGCACAGGTTCAGGTAGTCGTTGGATGCGAGGTACAGCATGCTGCGCATCTCGTTCGTGTACCTGTCCTTGACCTGGCGCAAGGGTTCGGATCGCGAATACGCGACCCGCTTGTAATGGAAGTGCCGGTTCTCGATGTGCCCCTGGTGGAAATTCGAGAAGGCCCTCGCCTTTTCATCGAGGCTGGCTTCCTTGGTCTTGAGGAAGTCCGCGTAGTGGACGCTGGGAGAAGGAGTCTGGGTCATGGTGCACCGTTCTTTGTGAAATCGAAGGAAATCCCCGCCCACATGGCAGGACCGATCAGGAACATCAAACCGTCTTGAATGCTCATGTTCTGGCGAAAGATGGAGATCAGCCCGTCCAGGCTTTGCGCGTGGGCCAGGTCGGACTTGGTCGACATGTCGGGGGTGCCGGCCTCCCATCCGAACTGGAGCCCGTAGATGCGGAAGTAGGACTTCGTGTAGTTCCCGACGTAGACGCGCTCGAAGTCGCTCAAGGACTTGCCGAAGCGGGCCGTTGCCTCGCTCTTGAACTTCATCAGCCCCTTGACGGTCTCCAGGACATAGCCGGCCTGGCCGCCACCTTCGGCCATGGAGGAATAGGCCGAGATCATCGCGAGGTGGTTGGTCTTCGCCAGCCCCTTGACCCGCAGCCTGCGGGGCTCGTCGCAAGACCGCGACAGCAGGCATCCGGCCACGATGTCGCTGCCGATGGTTCCGGCCGCCAATCGGTTCGTCTTGATGAGCGGCATGATTCGTTTGTCGTCATCGGCGAACTTGTCGGCGAACAGGACGAGCGCGTTGTCCACCAGGCCCGACGCGAAGTGGCCATGCACCATCTCGAGCGCGAGGCCCAGGTTCGCGCAGCCGGCGCCGCCCACGAGGACCGGTGACGCCATGCTCATGCCCATGTCCGCGAGCACCTTGAACAGCGCATTGCGCAGGGCGATCGCCGGGCTGTGGCTGATGCTGGACACGGCATCGAATCCGAGGCTGTCCGACACGAGATACACCGCGCCGATCGACCGAGGCGGAATCCCGGTTTCGGCCAGGTACCGGGGCACGAAGTCCGAGACCATCTCGGCCAACGGCCGGGTGTCCCGATAGAACGTGGTGAAGCCGTCGTTGCGGAACATACCGGCCAGTTCGGCGTCTTGTCCGAGTGCCGGAATCTCCGAAATGTCGAGCGAGGTCCCCGGCTCGGAGACGAAATGCGTCAGGTACACCGGCGGCTCCTCAGATGCCGCCGCGCACAGCGCCGGCTTCGACGTTGACGTACAGGGACCGGAACGACGGCGGCAAGGGGCGGCTTTCCGGGTGCGCAAGCCAGATCCGGATCATGGTGCGCTGATGCAGCCCCGCATCGACATAGTTGGACCGCCCATGCAGCACCGTGTGGTTGTTCATCACGCAGATCTCGCCGTCGCGCAACTTGAACCTCAGATGGACGCCTTCGGTGCCGATCAGCGCGTCCATGTAGTCGAGCGCGGCCATTTGCTCCTCGGTCAGGCGCGGCGCGTCGGGCAGCAACTGGCTGTCGGTGATGAATCTCTTGACGAATCGGCACACGAACCGGCCGTTCACCGAGGCGAACACCGGCAACAGGCACCACGCCGCCTCTCCCGGCCGCTGCTCGCCGCGGCGATGGTTGGGAAAGTCCCGATAGAGGACTTCGAGGTGATGCGGCGCCGAATCCCGGATCACGTCGTGTGCGTACTTCGCGGACACGACCGTCGATTCACCACCCTGGTCCGATTGATGCACGCAGGTCAGAAGGATGATGTCGCAGCGGTCGTTGTGGAAGCCGAGTGCATCGCGGGTCTTGTGGCCCCGGTGCGTGGGGTTTCTGGTGGAGGCCCCCTCGTCCTTCACCAGCACGAGACGGTCGCCGGCCGTGTTCTGGGTGACGGGCGTTCCCAGGACGTTCCCCAGGCGCAGGCTGGCGCTCTGGTAGGCCTCGTCCGATTCGCAGGCGTCCTCCAGGCCGTCGAGGATGCAGAACCCGAGCTTGTGGTCGAGATGGAATTTGATGCGCCGGCCCAGGTCGTGGAGCGGCGACTCGTCGCCGGCGCCGACCAGGCTGCGCTTTTCTTTGTCCGTCAGCGAAATCCGGGCGGCGTCAAGGTCGACGTGCTGGCCCTTCCAACAGACAGGCTCCTGGACATCAGGAAGTGGATAGCTCATGGTCATCGTTCTGAATCTCGACAATTTGGTTTGCGATTTCGTCCCGCACCAGGGACGAGAGGCGTTCATCCAGTTCATGCCCGGCGCCGGCCAGGCACTTCATGCGGCAGCGCACGCCGGTCGCGGCGAGCTGGTCACTGGCCCGGCGGATGTCCTCGGGGGGAGCCATCCGGTCGGCGGCGCCGTGGATGAAGGTCAGCACGGCATCGCGGCGGGGCTGGATCAGGTGCATGAACGGCAACATGGCGGACACGCAGATCGACCGGCTGCCGGGCAGGAGCCCCGTCAGGCCGATGTATGCGGCCAGCATGGCCCCCTGCGAATGCCCGACGAGGAGGAACCTGCGTCCGTCGGCCGTCGGGCAAGCCGCGATGCGCTCGACCACGGCCTGGGCCTGGCGCTCGACCTGCGGCGCGAGGTACTCGTGCAGATAGCTCAGGCGGAACCATTGGCGCTTGCCCCTGAACAGGTCGCACGGCTGAGGTGCGTCCATGAAGATGGACCGGACGCCTTCGCGCTGGAACCCGATGGCGGACTTCATCTCGTCGCCGTCGCTTCCATAGCCATGCAGGAACACAAGGGTCATCATGGCAGGTTCACCGGCCGGCGCGAAACAGGTGATGAAGATTCCGCTTCATCACCTTCCCTGCCGAATTCATCGGCAGCTCATCGCCCGAGAAGTGATAGCGATCGGGCGAGCGGTGGCTTCCAAGATGTTTCCGGACTCGGGCCACGAAGCCCTGTTCGTCGAAGCCGGCCTCTGCAGGGATGCGCACGTACGCGCAGACTTCCTCGCCCTTCACGTCATCGTCCAGGCCGAAGACCGCCGCGCCGATGACACCCGGCTGGCAAAGAATCGCCTCTTCGACCTCTCCCGGATGGATGTTGAATCCCCCGCGGATGATCACGTCCTTCTTGCGTCCGACCACGGCGATCCAGCCCTCCGGGTCCTGGCGCACGAGGTCTCCGGTGGCCAGCCAGCCCTGCTGGAAGGTCTTGGACGTCGCCTCGGGATTGTCGAAGTAGCCGCCGGAGACCATGCCGCCGCGGTACAGCAGTTCACCCACCTCGCCGGGGCGAACCGCCCTCCCCTGCTCGTCGACCACACGGATCTCGACACCGCGAGCATGTCCGATGTCATTGGTGCCGCGGCCGTGCACGACCCGGCCGAAGAAGACGGCGAACGAGGATTCGGTCAGCCCGTATATGTTTCGCAGGGGCAGGCCGAACCGCTTGTGGAATTCGTCCTGTTCCCGCACAGGAAGCGGTGCCCCTGCGGACACGGCGATGCCGCGGGGCGGGATGGCGGGCGGCCGGGTGAGGTGGTTCATCAACTTGACGAGGCTGGGCACCAGGTAGAAGAAGTCGATGCCGTGCCCGGCATGGAGCTCCCAGAACCTGCCTGCGTTGATCGCCTCGAGGCGAGGCAGCACGACCGTGGTGGCGCCGCAGGCCTGCGGAAAGAAGAAATGGATGCCGAGCGTTCCGAGCGTCGCGATCCGGAAGACGCAGCCGACGACCTTCGGCGCGCCCAGTTGCTGGACGCCGGCGGCATAGGCCAGCGCCAGGTTCTCGTGCGTCAGGACCACGGCCTTCGGGTCCGAAGTGCTACCCGAGGTGAAGGCCAGCATGGCCACGTCCGAAGCGCCGGCGCGCGACTCGAAAGGCTGGACCTGCTCCAAGGCTGCACCGTACGCGTCCAGCGCGCTGGCGAACGTCTCCACGTGGATGCCGGCGAGTTCTTTCGCATGTCCGGGCCGCATGTTTTTGTCGGAGACGAACAGCACGTGCAAGCCGGCGTGGGAAGCGATCTGCCGGAGGGTTCGGTCGCCCAGTTCCGCATCCAGGGGAACGACGCACAGCCCGAGGCGGAAGCCTGCGTGGATCACGGCGTGGCAGGCGATGCTGTCGTCCAGCAGCACCCCGCAGCGATGCCCCTTCCGGAGCAGACCCTGGTACTTCGCGCACAAGGCGTCGACGAGCAGGTTCAGTCGGCCGTAGGTGATCTCTTCCCCGTGGCGCAATGACTTGATCGCCAGGCGCTCCGGATGCCGGGAAGCACCGCACGAGATGGCACGATCCAGTGTCTGCGCCGTCACTTGGTGGCCTCGGCGAGGATCATGTGGATGTCGAAGTTGACGTCGAGCGTGTCCCGCGGGTGGTTGTCCCTGAGTTCGCGGGCCAGGTCGGCCATGTACTGGCGGCCGTTGTCCTGCAAGGTCTCCATGTAACGGGAGACATAGGACGTCGATGCGAGAAAGCCCAGGAAGTTGTCGATCGACAAGGTCCAGATGTTCGGCACCTTGCGCGCATCGATGCGCTTGAAGAGGCCGGAGGCCTTCAGAAGTCCTTCCGAGTCATCGTCCTGCGTCAGGCGCGTTTCCCTGTAGCGGTCCCAGAAGCGCACGCAATGGCTCTCGATGACGCGATTGGACTCCGCCTCGACCACGGGAAAGCGGTAGCGGTAGAGCGCGAGCTGGCCCTTCGGCCGCAGCACCCGCGAGAACTCGCGGATGGCCTGGGCCCTGTCCATCCAGTAGAACGCGGTTGCCACGGTGATGAGGTCGCACGAATCGTCGGCCTGCCCCGTCTGCTCCCCGCTGCCCTTCTCGAAGCTGTACTGGGGAAACAACTGCTTCGCCTGGCTCCGCAGGCGATCGCCCGGTTCCACGCCGACGATCTCGCGGCAGATCTTTCGCAGGCCGTGCGTCGAATGGCCCGCGCCGCAGCCGACGTCCAGGCCGCGCGGGTAGATCTCCTTGCCGTTGCGCTCGGCGATGGCCTCGTACACGGTGTCGGGATAGGTCGGCCGGAAGCGCGCGTAGACGTCGGCCACTTGATCGAACTGTTTCATTGAACGCTCCTCATCACGCGCTTCGTGGTGAATATCAGGAATAGCAGCTCCGACAGGTCGCTTTGATTGCCGCCGTGGTAGGCGCCGAGGATCCGCTCGACCATGGGCCCGCCGAAGTCCACGCCCGGGATGTCGATCGAGTCGAACAGCACCTCCCGTACCTGCGCGGACTCGAAGACCTCCCAGAACAGTTTTTCCGGCGCCTTGAAGCGACGCTTCGGCGCGGAGGCGATGTGGGCGAGTTCGCCCTTGTAGGCATCGCGCAGCATCTGCTTGCCGGTGCGACCGAGCGCCTCCAGGGGCGGGACGGCCAGCGCGGCCTCCGGCAATCCGCTGTGGAGGAACGGCGTGCGCCCTTCGATGCCGTGCTCCATCAAGATGACGTCCGTGCGCAGCAGCAGCTTCTGCAGGCGGGCGCGGATCTCCAGTTGCCGCACCTGCGACCAGAAGTCCCCGGCGCTGAACCGGTCTGCGCGCTGCGTCCCCGCCTTGACGATGTCCGCGTCGAAGATCTCGCGGATGAACCGGCCCTTGTCACCGCCCAGGTAGAAGGCACCGGGCTCCTGCCGGCCCGAATAGGTGCGGTACTTCTCGTAGCCCATGAAGTACTCATCTGCGCCCTCTCCCGTCAGCAGGACGCGGATGCCCGCTTCCTTGACGATCTCCGCCAAGGCCGCATACAGCGGCAGGCTGTGCATGTCGGTCGGGTAGGCGAACTGGCGCGTGGAGCTCATCATGTGGTTCTTGAACATCTCGCGCGACACCCTGACGTGGTGATGCGTCCACGTCTCCCAGGCGCCTCCTCGCGGCAGGCCGAGCTGGCTCAGGTGTTCGATCCCGTCCTGCGCCTCCTCCAGCACCACGCTGAAGGTCGAGATGCCTTCGATGCCCAGCGAATCGAGCTCCATCGCGAGGATGGTCGAATCCACCCCGCCGCTCACGGCCAGGCCGATCGGGTAGTTTCCCTTGGCGCATGACACGACGGACTGCCTCAGCATCCGCCGCCAGTCGCGGCCCGGGTTGCCCCCGGCACTCCAGGACGGATCGATCGACGGCGCAACGCTCACGCCGCCCGAACCGGCATGCAACCGATGTCCTGGAAGCAGCTCGTCGATGCCTTCGAACGCCGTGTGCCCGGTCAGCGAAAAGCCGTAGGCGAAGACATCGAACAGCGTCGACGGCCGCAGCTGGCGGGGGAACCCGACATCCTCGAGAAAGAAGGAGCGCAGGCAGCTGCTGAAGACCAGGCTCCCATCGGGCCGCCGCCCATAGAAGGCCGGCTTGATCCCGAAGCGGTCCCGCGTGAGCGTCAACGCCTTCGACCGGTCGTCGAACTCCGCGATGGCGTACATCCCGTCGGCGAGGCCCCGGCCGTCGTGCTGCTTGAAGAAGCGCAGTTCATCGGCGCCGCCGCCCAGGTTTTCGACGTACCGGTCGCCGGGATAGAGGTGCCCGTAGATTTCGCCGTTGTAGCTGAGCACGGAGTCGTCCACCGCGAACGGGACCGCCGATGCGGCATCGCCCCACAGGTGCAGCCGGTTCATGCCCATCTTCAGGCTCTCGCTCGCAAACACCCCCTGGGCATCCGGCCCGCGGTTCACCAAGTCGCGCTGGATCGCCAGGATGCCGGCGTCGGCGGCCTCACCCGGGCCGCCGAGGATGCCGTAGATGCCGTAGATGCCGCACATCAGACGCCCCCCACCATCAGGTCCGGCACCTCGTCCGCCACGTCCTCGGCGGGCTCGTCGATCCAGTCGGTGTGGAGCAGGCTGTCGTTGTAGTTCTGGTGCAGGACGTGATTGATGAACGTGCCCTTCCCCTTCAGCACGCTGTACGTGTGGGGGCGTCCCGCCGGGATGAAGACGCTGGCGGGGCTGTCCAGCACGAATTCCTTGTCGCCGAGCTGGACCATGACCCGCAGCCCGGTCTTGCCCGGCTGGTCGCCGAGGAACAGGAACAAGCTGTCGCAGCGGTGCGTGTGGACGTCGACGTAGGACGGGTAGTTCTCGCAGTCGCGCTCGATCTCCCGTGCGATGCAGTATTGCTTGACGTTCGGGGCGACCCGCTCGTCCAGCATCAGGTAGCGGTTTCCGGGCCCTGCCCGGTGGTACTTCAGCTCGGTGGCCGAAATCACCTTCGGCCTGCTGTTCACGTACGTGGCCAGCGGCACGGGCACGTTGCGCTGCGTCTTCTGGGCCGGGTAATCCGGAATCCAGCAATAGGCATTCACGTCCTTCTCGATGGCCTTGATGTGCAGATCGGCGCAATGCGTGAAGGCGTGGTCGCCGACGATGGGCTGCCGCTCGCACACGGTGCTGCGGCTGTAGGCGTCGATCAGGATGCTCAGCTCGCGAGCCTTCTTGATCGAGTCCTTGTCCACGGCCAGACCGCCCTCGTACTCGGAGTTGATCTTCATCGTCAGGGTGTCGGTGATGCCGCAGCGCTCGCCGATCCCATTCACGGAGGTGGAGATCCAGTCGACCATCGGCGCCACTTCCAGCGCGTTTGCCAGCGCAAGGCCACGATCGTTGTGGAAGTGAACCTCGACCGGCACGTCCCGGATGAGCGCCTTGATGCGCGCAATGGCCGCCCGAGCCTCGTGAGGCAGCAGGATCCCCACCGTATCGGCGTAGCAGATGCGGTTCGCGCCCGCGGCCACCGCGGCGGAATACATCTTCGCCTGCAGCGGCCAGGTAGTCCGAGACGTGTCTTCCAACGTGAAGCGCACCTTCAAGCCGAGCGAACGCGCATAGGAGATCGAGGTGCGCACCATGTCGATGATGTCGTCGACGTCCCGGCCGTTGAACTTGTACTGCCTGGAGATCTCGTTGACGCCAGCAAAGATGCCCACCCAGTCGGCACCCGACTGGGCCACGCGAAGGATGTCCGCCTGCTGAGCGCGTGCATGGGCCAGGATCGGAAGCCCGATGTCGACCCCCACGATGGCGGCGACACGGTCGAACTCCTGCTGGCTCGCCGACGGGTGCCCCACCTCGATGCAGTCCACGCCGAAGGAACGCAGGGCCCTCGCGATGGTGATCGACTGTTCGGTGTCCCAGACCACGTTGGGCGCCTGGGCGCCTTCTCGCAGCGTGCAATCAATAATCCTTGGCATTTGTCTTCACTCCTCGGCGAGATCGGTGGTCAGCTGCGGGGCGACGGCTCCCTGGCCGACCAGATGGCGACTCAGATCCGCGATCGTCGGGTGGTCCCTGACCACCGAGGCGTCCAGATCGATGCCGATTTCCAGCTCGATGTCGCTCACCAGCGTCACGGCGCTCATCGAGTCCAGCCCAAGCTCGACGAATTGCATGTCCGGATCGATGTCCGAAACATCCACGTTCCGATTTGCGGCAACCAGCTGAATCAGCCACTTCGTAAATTCGAGCTGGTTCTTCGATTCGTTCGTCATCAGTGTTCGCTTTCTTCAGTGAGTTAAATCGATGGGCTAGAGCAGCGCCAGGCAAGCCTCGGAAAACTCCCGGACCCACGTTTCGCAGAAGCCCGGTTCCTGCGTCCGATGCGTTTGCATTCCATGGCGGAGTCCGGCCAGGGCCACCCTTGCCTGTTCCGCGTCGGGACCCTGCTCATCCCATGGCAACAGGCCGGTCTGGGCGAACCCCTCGACCCACGGCCACAGCGCACTTCCATGGCCGCCGAAGCGGATCGAGAACGACCGCATTCCCTGGCACAGGAGATGGACCGGTGCGTACTCGCCCTCGCGAAGGTAGTGCCTCGCCCCGAGCGTCTTGGTCATGCACTGCAGCGCCTCGCGGCCCTGCCACGCCATCGTGTAGCGGCACAACTCCTTCCAGAACGCGCTTTCGGCCGGCGCCCGGGCGCTGGTGCGCAGGGTCAAGCCCCAGAGCGCATCCAGCCGCGCCAGCGATCGCGAAGCGCGGCCGAGATCGGCCTGCACCAGCGGCAGCTCCGCAATCGGCTTGCCGTACAGGACGCGAAGCCGGGTGAATTCGGCCACCCGGTCCAGGCCCTCGCCGAGCGCACCGACGAGCAGTCCACAGAGCCCGACCGCCACGCTTCGATGAAGGCTATCCGCCAACTCCTCGAACGGCATGGCCAGCGTCCACCGCTGCTCGGCAGCAATGGGCAGTGCGTCGAAGCGCAGCTGCACAAGTCGACCGGACACATCGGCCGAAGGAAAAGCCGCCTTCCGCTGCGATGGCGTCAACCAGACCAGCACGGCCTTGCCGCTTTGCGCTTCGCACGCCAGCACGCAGACTTGCTGCCCGCGGCATGGCGCCGGCTGGATGACCTGTCCTGACAATTGCAGCCGTCCGTCCGTGCCAACGCCCAGGGTCACCCGGCCTTGAGGCCTGGCGTCGCAGGCAATGCAAGGCGGTAGCTCCTGCGCATCGATGGCGGACGACCACCGGCCCGGGCTGCCTGGAGCCAGTCGGTTGCGAAGCCCCCACGCCGCCAGCACCGGCTCGAGAAGCCGGATCCGGTTGTCCAGATCGCCGGCCGATCGAGCGGCCAGCTGGGTCAGCCGCCTGCAAGTGGCGTCTTCGCCTTCATCCGGCCCGGCGGCGGACAAGGCGCGCCAGACCTGGCCCATCTGTGCCACGAGCAGTTCCTCGCTTCGCACGCCGCCGGAATCGACGGCAGCACGCGCCGGCTCGGGCAGGCTCGTCATCGCAAGGGTTTTCATTGGTTTGGACATGAGGATTCGACGGGCAGCACTGCCGGATAGTCAGAAGGCCGAGAGAAGTTCATGGGTCGCCGCGCGCCGGCGGGCGGCATCGACGATCGGCATCAAGGCCTGACGCCAACCCGGGCGATTGCCGAAGCGGTCAGCGATCGCGAGAACCAGCGGTTCATCCAGCAATCCGCCATGGCTGGCATTCCCTGCGTTGACGACGCCCGCGACGACCAGCGCCGCCACTGTGCACAGCGCGCACGCGTCTTTGCCGATCGAAAACCATTCGGCATCGGCGAAGTTGCCCACCCCCGACTGGCGCGAAATCCGTTCCTCGAGCACCCGCCATGCGGACCTGAGCGCCTCCAACCGCTCCACGAGCGCCTGGCTGGGTTTCGAATCCGCGAACACCCGCTCATGGAAGACCAGCGCCGCCAGCAGGTCGAGCTGGCCGCCGCTGTGCGGGCTGAACCCGGCGTAGTCCATGCCTGGAAGCGGTGAATGCCGGTCGAACCGGAGCGCCGACCGCAGCCGGCTCGCGCATGCCTCGAGCCAGGCATCGCTGCGCGGCGAGGCGTCGTGAAGCTTCAAGATGAACTTGCAGACCTGGGGCATCTGGACGAACAGCTGCTGGAGGTTCACGACGGAATTGCCGTCGAAGAACCCCACGACCTTCTGGTCGCGATCGGATTTCTCGACGTGGGCGAAGCGCCCGCCGGCCACCAGCACTTCGGGACCGAGCCATTGCACGCCGGTCTCGAAGATCTTCTCGACTGTTTCGGGAACGTGGTACTTGGCAATGGCAGAAAGCAGCGACAACTGTTTCGGCGCCAGGTGCACGTACCGCGCAGCGACAAGGGCGATGACGTCGCACAGCAGGTAGTCCGCCAGGACTTCCCTCAAGCGCCCGTGGTCGAGAACAGGCTGAGTCGCAGGAGACGCTCCGTCCTCGTCCAGCAGCAGCGTGCGCAGCAGCAGCTCGGCGGCACCGAGCGAGAAGCCCGCGCACATCACCCTCGACGGCTGCAGCGCGTTGAGCATGACGTCGAAACCATGTGCGCCTTCGCCCAGGATGTCCTCACCGCGCACCGGTGCGTCGCAGATCTCGATGCCCGAGATGTCCGCACCGCGGATGCCTTGCGTCCTGATCTTCGGGTGGGATTCGAAGTACCTCTTGCTCTCGGCGGTCTTCTCGAACAGGACGAACCTGCCGCTGCCCGCGGACCGCGCATCACCCAGATTGCAGTAGACGCACAGGACCGTCGATCGGGTGGCGTTGTTGATCAGCCACTTTCGCCCGTTCAGCCGCGCCTGACCCGCCTCGTCGACGTCGAGTCGTGCATCGGACGCGACCAGGTCGCTGCCGTGCGCCTGTTCCGTCAATCCGATGGACACCTGCCCGCCGCTCAGCACGACCTTTGCGATCCGTGCCTTCTGTTCGTCCGTGCCCGCGATCCACACCGGCGCGGCACCTAGGAAGGTCTTGCCATGGGCGATGGCCACCGTCAGGTCGCGGCGCGATATCGCGCGAGCCATCTGAAGCGTCACGTCGAAGCGCGAATTCTTTCCGCCCGGAACGAAGGCCGGGATGTAGTACGCGGGGATGCCCCAGCGATTCAGCTCGAGGAACGCTTCCCGGGGAAACGCATCGTCCGAGTCAAGGTGCGCCATCTTCTGGAACGACAGCAGTGAGCCCGATTCGTGCGGATTGCCGAGAAAGGCACCCAGCTCCTCCAGCGGATCGAGAACCGACGGGGCGGCCATCAGTGCACGTGCGCGACTTTGAGCGCGCCCTGGTTGAACTGTTGAGCGATCGCCACCCGCTTGAGCTTCCCGCTCGAGGTCTTCGGTATCTGCCCCGGCGGGACGAGAACCACCTTCGCGGGTGTGATGCCGAAGACATTGGTCACGGAGACGGAGATGCCCTTGCAGATGCTGTTGTAGTCCGCGCCCTTGAATCCGACGCGCTTGAGCTGGGCAAAGATCATCAGTTGCTCGCGCCCGTCCACCACGGAAGACGTGGCCACGCTGTTGGCCGGCTCGAGCGCCTCCTGCTCCCTCTCGAGGCATTCCTCGATGTCGTTCGGGTAGAAGTTCCGACCGTTGATGATGATCACTTCCTTCAGCCGCCCGGTGACGAACAACTCCCCGTCGATCAGAGTTCCGAAGTCGCCGGTGCGCAGGTATTCGCGAGGATCGGGACCGTCTTCTTCATGGATGCGGGCCGCGAAGACCTGTTCGGTCAGGTCGGGACGATTCCAGTAGCCCTTGGCCAGCGAGGGCCCCGACACCCAGATTTCGCCCACCGTGTTCGGGGGACACCGCCGCTTCGAATCCGGGTCGACGATGGCAAGGCTCATGTTCTCGGGCACGCTGCCGCAGCTGACGACTTCGAGGGCGTCCGCCGCATCGGCACGGGTCGGGGTCACCTTTCTGGCAGCGAGGTCCTCGCGAGACAGGGGCATGCTCCGTTTGCCGGTGAACGCGCTGTTCATGCTGACGAGCAGCGTGGCCTCGGCAAGCCCGTAGCACGGCACGAATGCCTTGGGGTCGAACCCGTAGGGAGAGAACTTGCGGGAGAATGCGTCGAGCGTGGCGCTGCGGATGGGCTCGCCGCCGCAGAATGCCAGCTTCAGGCACGACAGGTCCAGCCCCTCGATCTGCGAGGGGAGGATCCGCTGCACGCAATGCTCAAAGGCGAAGTTGGGCGCCCCGGTGCGCACCGCACGGTGCTTGTCGATCAGCCTCAGCCACACGTGCGGACGCTGCACGAACAGGTAGGACGAGAAGCAGATGAACGGGTAGCCCCAGATGATCGACTGGAACAGCGCCCCGATCAGCCCGAAGTCGTGATAGAGCGGTAGCCAGGCCAGCGTGGGCCCGCTGAGCTGGCCAGCCATCGAGATGTGTTGGTTCGCCGCGTTGTGGCGCACGCTGCTCTCGGTGACCACGACGCCCTTGGGATCGCCCGTGGATCCCGACGTGTATTGCAGCAGGCAGACCCGGTCGCGGTCTCCCAACGCCACCGCGACCGTGTCCCCGTCCTGCAAGCGCGCCTGGTCCGTGCGGATGATCACGCGGACGGTCTTCTGCACCATCAACTCGTCCATCAGGGAGCGCAGCCGCTCGTTGTCTTCGGTCTTGGTCAGGATCCCTTCCGCCCGGCACGAGGCGATGATCTTGTGCAGACGATCGAGATGCTTGCGATTGCCCGGCGGATAGACCGGCACGGGCACGACACCGATCAGCTGGCAGGCGAACAACGCAAAGATGTAGTCCGGCGAGGCGGGATAGACCAGCAGCAGCCGGTCCCCTTCCCGGAATCCCTCGGCCAGGATCAGGTGAGCGATCCTCCAGGACTCCTGCAGCGTCTGGCCGTATGTCCAGGACTGCTCGGTGGAGTCCTTGCTTTCAAAGAACGTCAGGAAAACTTCGTCCGGCTTAAGTGCCGCATGAGCGAGCAAGGCCTCGCGGACTGTCAGATGTGTGGGCATCGAGTCTTTGGCATTCATAGGGGGTTTCGTGAGTCGGCCGACTGGCGCGGCGTGGGGCCAGACCTCATGCGAGCCCGAGGCTCCGGTGCGACGAAGGTGTTGGCGGCCAGCAAGGCGGGTCGCGCCTGAGCGACCCGGCGGGCCTGCTCCATTGCTGCTGGAGCGATCCCACCGAAAGCGGCGGCCTCAGCCGTCGTGCCGGACCCCATTCGGTCTGCTCGATCGCCTCGGAGAAGTCGCCTTCGCGCGACCTGGGGGCCGGGTCGGCCGGCGAGCGAAGCCCCGCCCGTTGCAGCAGCAGCGCCGTGCGGGCAAGGGACAACCGGGCGGTCCTGATATCGCCGTCGTCCCTGGCGGCGCGAAGCCCCTCCAGCACGGCTGCGGCCATCAGGTAGCCCGTCGCATGGTCAAGCGCCTGCACAGGCAGGGTCCCCGGCACCGTTGTGCCCGCCATCTGCATTTCCGAATGCGCGATCCCGGTGCTCAATTGCACGAGGCTGTCGAAGCCCCGGCGTTGCTGCCAGGGACCCGACCAGCCATAGGCTGAAAGCGTCACGTCGATCAGTTGCGGGTTCACTTGGCGGCGCCAGCCGGCGGCGAAGCCGAGCGCGTCCAGGGCACCGTGGCGATAACCGTGGAGGAGGACGTCCGCCTGGCCAAGCAGGCCTTCGAAGACCAGCCTGTCGCCGTGCGAGGTGAGGTCCAGACACGCGCAGTTCTTGCCGATGGTCACGTCGGGCAGCAGGCCCGGTTCTTCCCAGTCGGGGGGGTCGATCCGCAGGACCGTCGCGCCGAACCCTGCCAGGAACCGGCTGGCGACTGGACCGGCCAGCACACGGGTCAGGTCGAGGATCCGCAAACCTTCCAAAGGTCGCGGACCCTCGAAGCTGCGGCCGTGCAGCGCGACGGAGGCCCCTGCCGGCCGATAGGAGGACCACTGGACCAATGCCTCGCCCGCAACGGCCTGCCCCTGCGGATGTGCCTGCCAGGACTCGGACGATCGCATTCGGGCCGCGCATCCGCCAGCCTCGACGATGGCGCTTTCCAGCTCTTCCGCGCAGTGCCTCGAGACGGCCTCTCGCACGGCGGCCGGATCGGATCCACAACGGAGGACCGAGAGTGCGGCCAACTTGTGTGCCGGCACGTTCGTATGCAGCCTGATCCACCCGTCACGGGTCTCGTAGATCTTGGCGAGCGAATCCCACGCGGGCGGCACGTCCCACCCCAAAGGTTGAATGGACGTTCGGCACCATTCGGCCGCCAGCCCCGCATCGACGGCCACCAAGCCGGGATCAATGCCGCACAGCCGGGCGAGTGCGCCCCCCGCCACGTGGATCGACGAAGATATCAAGGACGTCACTCGATGAGCCGACCGAAAGACCTCGCCCACCATTACCTCTTTAGGGATTGACGGGCGGCCGAAAACGGCAGCGGAGATTTCTTCTCTAAGCATTCTTGATGAAACCGATTCATTGGGGCCGAAATTGGCCCTTTGCCAGTATTCGGGACAACATTTTCCGCAGATGGGCAAAGCTCCGCGAACGCGGCATGCAATTGGCAATACCGACGTGAAATGGACGCAAAAAACACGACAAGACCGCGCTCTGCGCCTCGCAAGGCACACCTATTCCTCGGCCCCCGAAAAGCGGACCGAACAATAGAATCACGGGGTCAATTCACGAATCGAAACAGCTGGCAATAAATACAATTCATTGCGGGTTCGATCGAGTAATTAATTCAAATCGCCACTAATGACGATGAATAAACAAATGGGTTTTCATTTCATACTCCCTGTAGTGTCTTCGGCACCGTTAGGCAAATCCTAGTCATTTTCAAAACCCCTATCCCCCCTCTTTCGGGGGGCCCCCGCGTAAGAATATTTTTCGTCTCCATCGAACAAACTAGGGGGGTGCCGGAAGCCAGGTTCCTGTCCCCTGCGTCAAAATCGCTGTCGCCCGAGCAGCTGGGGCGCCAGCGATGGACGAACGTGGCAAGAGACCGACGGGCATTCGAGGACGGCGTCGCGGCGCACGGGCGGCGGCCCGACAAGGCGTCGGTGCAAGGCATGGGGCGACAGTCGGACGCGGGCGCGAAGACCGTGGCGCATCGACGCGGCCCGCTGCGGCACCGGCCAGCAAGCCAGCCGGCCGGCACTTCAAAGGCGCGAGCCCCAGTCAACCGTACTGGCCCCACCGCCGCCAACGCCTCGCGGCGAAGGCTCGGTCAAGCGTCCCCGTACCTGCCGGGCCAGAGCTGCCGCCTGAACAACAGCAGGATTTCCCTGGCATCCAGGGCCTTCGCCGCATCGAAGGGCGAGTAGCCATTGTTCGCAGCCAGTTGCACGTCGGCACCGGCCTGCACCAAGGCTTGCACGATCTCGAGCGAGCCGGAGCTCACGGCCGCATGCAAGGGCGTGCTCCCGTCGAAGCTCCGTTTGTTCACGTTGGCGCCGCCGCCGGCGAGCAGGCGCACGATGGAGAGCTGCCCCAGTTGGGCGGCAAGGTGCAGAGCGCTGGCACCTCCCGCCGACTTCTGGCTCACGTCGCAAAGCCGAGGATCCGCCGCCAGCAGCGCATGGACCGTGGCGGCATCGCCGCACCGGACGGCCTGGATGAATTCCTGGGCGGGTGTCGCCATCGCCTAGGGGAGAGGGGTTCTGGCATCAGCGCAGCCCGCCCCCTTCGGCAGCGCAAGGGAGCGAGCCGCCGCGCCGCGACGCAAGAGCAGGTCATCAAGTCGCTGTAGAGTCAAGATACGTCGAGCCGGTAGCCGAATCCATCATTCCATAGGTCTCCGGGCCGGGAGAACCCTGGCGCAGAATACATCGAGATCGAGAAGGCGTGATGCCCGGATGAAAGGCCATGCCCCCTGCGTCAGAATCACCGGCGCCCCAGGAGTCGGGGCGCCCATGAAGGACAAACGTGGCAAGAGACGGACAGGCATTCCAGAACAGCATCGGGGCGCAACGGCGACGAGCCGACGAGCCGTCGGCTCCAGGCCTGGAGCGACAGGCAGGCGTGGGGGCAGCGAGCCCGGCGCGCGGACACGGTGTGCGGCGGCGACCGCCGGCGAGTGCATCGGCGCGAGGCCGAGGGTCCTCGCGGTCCCGGATGACGGGCCCGTGTGCGTGGCTGATACGAGGCTTGCCCCCGCTGTTGGCAGCGGCCCTGGCGCTCGGGACCCTGCCGGCACCCGCCGCGGAACGCTCCCGCACCCTGCGCGCCGAGTTCATGCGCCTGAACCCCTGCCCCAGCACCGGCAAGCCCAGCGGGGCCTGCCCCGGCTACCAGGTCGACCACCGCGAGGCGCTGATCTGCGGCGGGCGCGATGAGCTGGGCAATCTGCAGTGGCTGGGCACCGAGGAGCACAAGGCGAAGACCCGGGTCGAGGTGAAGCTGTGCCGGACTCACGAGCCGAGGCGGCGTCCGATGGCGAACGCCGGGAACACGGGGGGCGGGGCAGGGAGCAACGGGCAGCAGGCCGTGCGTGCCCTCCCCTAGACACGTCGCGCCTCATGGACGCCCCCTCCCCCGCCCTCAAGGACGGCTTCTCGGCCACCACCGTCGCCGCCATCGCCGAGCGCCTGCGCGCAGCGGCACCCGGCTTCGACGGCGCGGCTTTCCTGGAACGCTGCCGGCCCGGTTTCGAGGACCTGAGCCTGATGGCCCGGGTGCGGCGGGTCGCCGAGGCCATGGCAGTGTCCCTGCCGGCCGACTATCCGCAGGCGCTGGCCATCGTCGAAGACGCCCTCGGCGACCCACCGCCCGAGTCGAGCCCGGGCGAAGGCATCAGCGCGTTCCGCTGGGCGCCGTTCCTGGAGTTCGTGGCCATCGCCGGCATCGCCGACCCGCTGCGCTCGCTGCCCGCGCTGTCGCGCCTCACCCGGCACTTCACGGCCGAGTTCGCCATCCGGCCCTTCCTGGAGCAGCACCTCGAGCTGAGCCGCCGACACATCGCTGCCTGGGTCGTCGATGCCGACCCGCGGGTGCGCCGGCTCGCCTCCGAAGGAACGCGGCCGCTGCTGCCCTGGGGCCGGCACATCGCGCTGCTCAAGCGCGAGCCGCACGCCGGGCTGGCCCAGATCGCCGCGCTGGCGAGCGACGAGTCCGAGACGGTGCGGCGCTCGGCGGCGAACCACCTGAACGACGTCAGCCGGCTGGCGCCGGAGCTGGCGCTCGAACATGCCCGGCTGTGGCTGGCCCAGGGCGAGGCCGCCCTGCCCACGGTGCGGCATGGGCTGCGCACGCTGGTCAAGCAAGGCCACCCCCGCGCGCTCGGCCTGCTCGGCTACGAGGTGGCGGCAGCGCTGCGGCTGAGCGGGCTGGCCTTGAGCGCCCCCCGCGTGGCCATCGGCGACACGCTGCGGCTGCAGGCCAGCCTGACGCTGGACGGCCCCGTGCCGGTACGGGCCTGCGTGGACTACTCCGTAGGTTATGCAAGCGCTCGCGGCCCCATCCGCTGGAAGGTCTTCAAGGGCAGCAGCTTCAGCCTGGCGCCGGGCGCGGCTCGCGAGCTTGCCTTCAAGCGTGACTTCATTCCGCGTACCACACGTGCGCTCTATCCCGGTGCCCACGCGGTCCGCGTGCTGGTCAACGGGGCGGTGCTGGGGGAGTGCGGGTTTGAACTGACGGCCTAGGAACGGCCGGCCAATGAGGCGATTCCGGCAACGATTGCCGCGGACAAGAGTTCCTCCCCCGCACGGCAACCGTTGCCGCACATCGTCAGGCAGCATCTGCCGAGCAGAACACCATACGCCAGGCGGCCCTCAGCCCACGCAAGTGCGGTTCTTGCCCGTGCGCTTGGCCTCGTACAAGGCTTCGTCTGCCCGCTCCAGCGCCACCTCGATGCGTTCGCCGGGCCGGTAGGCGGTGACGCCGGCCGAGAAGGTGACGAACACCTGGCGTTGCTCGTGCATGAAGAGCCCGCCGGTGAGCGAACGCTGCAGCCGGGTGAGGATCTGCTCGCCCTCCTCCAGCGGGGTGTTGGGCAGGAGCACGACGAACTCCTCGCCGCCGTAACGCGCCACCAGATCGGTGGGGCGCAAGGTCTTGCTGACCATGGCGGCCAGCGACTTGAGCGCCTGGTCCCCGGCATTGTGGCCGAGTTCGTCGTTGAGGCGCTTGAAGTTGTCGATGTCGAGCAGGCCGATGGACAGCTCGGTGCCGTCGCGCTCCTGGCGGGCGCGTTCGGCGTCGAAGGCCTGCATCAGTCCCCGCCGGTTGGCGATCTGGGTGAGCTGGTCGGTCGAGACCTCCTCGGACAGGCGCCGCAGCTCGGTCTCGAGCTCGACCACCCGCTCCGACAGGCCGGTGGCCCGGGTGTGTTCGTATTGCAGCCGGCCCTGGGCCTGTTGCACCAGGGTCTGCACGGTCCGGCTTTCGGACACCATCTCACGCACCGCGCCGGCCAGGCTTTCGAGCGAGTCGGCCTTTTCGATGACCCCGGCGTAGCGCCCCAGGTTTTCATGGAAGCGGCCGGTCTGCGAGCCGAGTTCGCCGAGTTCGCTCAGCATCTGGGTGATCAGGGCCTTGAGGGCGTCGCGCGCCTGGCCGCGCTCGATGCGCAAGGCCTGCTGGCGCTTGCGGGTGTTGTCGAGCAGCTGGCTGACCGAGCGCACGCTGCGCGCGGTCAGGCCGTGTTCGATCTCCTGCTGCATGGCCTCGCACTGACCCTGGGCCCAGCTGTCGTCCTCGGCCAGGTCGGTGAGGCTGGCGCTCAGCTGGCGGCACAGGCCGCCGAGCTGCTCGATCAGGTGGTGGCGGTGCTGCAGCGCCCTGCCGGCCCGCTGGCAGAGCTGGTCGAGTTCGTCCGCCTGCAGCGGGCTGGGTCCGTCGTCGGCGATCCGGCGGGCCAGCTCGGCGAGGTCCTCGGCCAGCTCGGCACTCGGCGCCGGCGGAGGCGGCAGGCCCAGTTGCACCGTGCTGCCCAGGCGCTGGACCATGCGCTGCCAGACCGGCGTGTCGTCGACGGCCGCGCGGGCCTGCACGACGGGCATGGCGTCCAGGGTGATGGTGGCGAGGGCCGGGGCCGCCGCGTAGGGCGTGTGGGGGGTGTCGTCGAAGGGCACGGCATCGGTCTCGACCGCCTCGTCGGGCGTGTCGCTGGCCCAGCCCGCCACCAGCTGGCCGAGGCGCTGCTGCAGCCGTTTCACGTCGCTGCGCGTGCTGGACAGCACCCGCTGCAGGCTTTCTTTCTTGCGCGCGCTGGTCCACTGCCGCCCGCCCTGCTCCACCCCGCGCACGATCCGGTCGATCAGGTCGGCCAGGGCCACCGCCTGCGCGGCATGGTCCGGCAGGGCCTGCTCCTGCAGGAGCTTGTCGGCCTGGTTCCACTCGCCATGGACCAGGGCGTCCTTGAGCTCGGCCTGGGTGCCGGCCCCGGCATCGGCCAGGGCGCGCGCCACCAGCCGATCGAGCATGGGCAGGGCCGCGGAGGGCAAGGCCGGCGGCTGCACGCCTCCGGCCTCCTGCAGGTAGGCGCGGCTGTAGTTCTCGGGCGTGGGCTCGAGTTTTTCGAGCGCCAGCCGGCGCAACGCGGCCTTGGCCAGCTGGGGGGCCTGGGTTTCAGGCGGCGTGGCCCGGGGGGCGGAATGCGAATCCATCGGGTGGGAACGGGATGACGGGAAGGAAAGGACTCAGCCCTGCGGGTTCAGGCGTGCGCTGCGCGCTTCCGTGACCGCCCTCGGCGCATCGCCGGCGTCGACCTCGCCGGCATTGACGATCCAGGGCGCCTTGCGCGGCAGCACGGTCTGGTGCAGCCATTGCTCCAGCAGGTCGGGCGGCTGGGCCTTGCTGAACAGGAAGCCCTGCATCACCCCGCAGCCGAGGCGGTGCAGCACCTCCATCTGCCGCATGTTCTCGACCCCCTCGGCGATCACCCGCAGGCTCAGCGAACGCGCCAGCGCGATGATGGCGGTGACCACGGCCGAACTCTGCGGGGTCATGCCGAGGTCGCGCACGAAGGAGCGGTCGATCTTGAGCTCGCTGATCGGCAGGGTGGTCAGGTAGGCGAGCGAGGAATAGCCGGTGCCGAAGTCGTCGATGGAGATCTCGACGCCGATCTCGTTCAGGCGATGCAGCGACGGGATGACGTTCTGCAGGTCCTTCATCAGGCCGGTTTCGGTGATCTCGAGCTCGATCACCCGGTGCGGCACGCCGTAGGAGGTGACGGCCTGGTGGATGTTCTCGACCAGGTCGGTGCGCTCGAACAGGCGGTTCGGCAGGTTGACGGCGATGGAGTCGGCAAACCCGAAGTTGTCCTGCCAGATGCGCGCCTGGCGCGCGGCCTCGCGGATGGCCCACTCGCTCAGGGGAATGATGAGCCCGGTCTCCTCGGCCAGCGGAATGAAGTCGCCCGGCGGGACCAATACGTTGCCGCGTTGCCAGCGCATCAGGGCCTCGACCCCCACCATGCGGGCGGCGCGCACGTCGATCTTGGGCTGGTAGTGCAGCACCAGTTCGTTGCGCTCGATGGCCTTGTGCAGCGCGCTTTCGAGTTCGAGCTTCTCGCGGCCCTTGCCGGCCAGGGCCGGGCGGTACAACAGGGCGGCGTTGCGGCCCTGCGCCTTCACCGAGTACATGGCCACGTCGGAATTGCGCATCAGGTCGGCGACCGAGGTGCCGTCGCGCGGGAACATCGCGATGCCGACGCTGGCGGTGACGAAACACTCCTGCCCGCCGACGAAGATGGGCTCGCGCATCACGTCGAGGATGCGGTCGGCCACCCGCTCGGCATCGGTTTCGTCGGTGACCTCGGGCAGCAGCGCCACGAATTCGTCGCCCCCCAGGCGCCCCACCGCCTCGAGGGTGCGGTGCGATCGCGAGCCCATGGACTCGATGGTGCTCTCCATGACCTGGTCGGAATGGCGCACGCAGGAGCGCAGCCGCCGCGAGACTTCCATCAGCAGCTCGTCGCCGGCGCCGTGGCCCAGGGTGTCGTTGATGATCTTGAAGCGGTCGAGGTCGATCAGCAGCAGGGCGACCGGGTGGTTCAGCCGGCGCGCGTGCTCGAGGGCACGCTCGGCGCGCCAGATCAGCTGGCGGCGGTTGGGCAGGCCGGTCAGGGCATCGAAGTTGGCCAGGTGGCGGATCTTGTCCTCGGCCATGCGCCGGTCGGTCACGTCCTGCACGATGCCGGTGTAGCCCGACATGGTGCCGTGCTCGGTGAACTCGGGCTCGGCCTCGACATGCAGGATGCGCTGCTGGCGCCCGTCGGGCAGGGTGACCGGGATGTCCGTCGCCAGCACCGAGCTGTGGCGCAGCACCTCGTGCAGCACCATCAGGAAACCCTCGCGGTCGTCGGCGGGGATCATGCGCAGCACCTGGCGCATGCCGGGTTTCTCGTCCGCGCCCATGCCGAAGACGCGCAGCCCTTCCACCGAGAAGATGGGGCTGCCCTGGCCGTGGCGCCAGTCGAAGCTGCCCATGCGGGCGAGATCCTGGGCACGCGCCAGCTTGGATTTGCTGCGCTCGAGCTCGAGCCGGGTGCGCGAGGAGCGCAACAGATAGCGCAGCCGGCCGGCGAGCAGGCTCCAGTGCGTGGATTTGACGAAAAAGTCGGTGGCGCCGGCCTCGTAGGCCCGGGTGATGGAGGCGTCGTCGTCCAGGCCGGTCAGCATGAGCACCGGCAGGGACTCGAAACCCGGCAGCGTGCGCATCTCGTGGCAGGTCTGGAAACCGTCGAGGCCGGGCATCAGGGCATCGAGCACGACCACGTCGGGCATCCAGTCGGCCAGCAACTGGATGGCGCGCTCCCCGCTGGTGGCCTCGGTGATGGCGAAGCCGCGCTCGCGCAAGGCGATCGCGGTGAGGAGCAGGTTCACCTCGTCGTCATCGACTAGCAACACTCGCGGCTGAATCAGCAAGTCTTCGTCAACCAGCGCGGCACTTGATGTCATGTTGTTCAGGTGTTCAGCATGCGCTGCAGAGCGACCCGGACGATTTCCACTTCGGCCTGGAGCAGGACCACCCGCTCCGTCATGCCGTCGGATTGATTCTGGCGAGCCATGGATTCGATTTCAGAACACATCTTCGACAGCTTAACGGCTCCTATGCTTGCCGAAGAAGATTTTAAGGTGTGCGACACATGCCGTATGCCCGCGAGCTCGTTGGCGAGCAGCGCATCCTGGAGCTGCGGCATCAGTCGGCCGACCGAGGTTTCGAAGGCGTTGACCACCCTCTCCATCAGCCGGTTCTCGTTGTTGGGGTCGAGTTCGCGCAGCCGTTCCAGCGCGCCCGCATCGAGCACGTCGAGGCCGGCGGCGGCCGTGGAGCTGGCAGCGACGCCCAGCGGCGCCGGGCCGGCGCTGCCTGCGCCGGCTTGTCGAGGCTCGGTCGGCGCCGACAGTTGCAGATGTTGAGTCAGCATGGCAAGCAGTTGACTTTGTCGAAAGGGTTTGGAGAGATGGCCATCGAAGCCTAGCTCCAGGAAACGTTGTTCGTCGCCTTCCGGGGCGTTGGCCGTGACCGCGATCACCGGCGTGTCGGTGGGTGTGACAAAACTGAACCTCCCCGTCTTGGCTTGGCGAAAGCGCCGGAGGACCTCGACGCCGTCCATGCCCGGCATCTGGATGTCCATCAGCACCAGATCGAAATGTTTGTCGCACAAGGCCCTCAGCCCCGCAAGCCCCCCTGGGCTTACCCTGACCCGGCACCCCAACGACCGCAGCATCTGTCCGATCACCTCCTGATTGATCACATTGTCTTCGACGACAAGGATGTGTGCGTTCAGCGCAGCCGTCAATTGAGGTGTATCAGAATGCGCGGCGGAAATCCCGAGAATCGCCTGCCGGAGTTCGGCTTTTCTGACCGGCTTGGGAACAAACCGGCCGAAACCCGCTTCATGGGCGGCGCGCACGTCGTCCGGGGTGACCAGGGAGGACAGGAGTATCAGTTTCAGATCCGGGTACAAACCCGTGGTCCGCAGCACCCGTGCCAGCCCGAGCCCGTCGAGATGGGGCATGTAGGTGTCGATCAGCGCGAGGTCGAAGCGCGGGTCGACGCCCGTCCTGCCCTGCAGGATGCCCAGGGCCTGGCGGCCGTCGCCGGCCAGCGTCACCTGCAGGCCCCAGTCGCGCAGCATCTCGTCGAGCATGCCGCGGCTGCCCGGATGGTCGTCGACCAGCAGCACGCGCAGGGGCGGCATGGCGGCGGGGCCGGCGGCCTCCGGGTCCGGGCCGGTGCAGGGGAGCAGGGGCAGCTCGACCGTGAAGCACGAGCCCATGCCGGGCCGGCTGTCGACGCGGATCGAACCGCCCATCCATTCCACCAGCTGCTTGGCGATGGTCAGCCCGAGGCCGGTTCCCCCGTAGCGCCGCGACATGCCCGCGCTGGACTGCGTGAACGCCTCGAACAAGCGAGGCAGCATGCCGGCCTCGATGCCGATGCCGGTGTCGCGCACCTGGAACTGGAACAGCGCGGGAGTCCCCTCCCCGGCCGGCTTCAGCGCCAATTCGACCGCGACCTCGCCCTGTTCGGTGAACTTGATGGCGTTGGCCACCAGCTTGCCCAGCACCTGCCGCAAGCGCATCGGGTCGCCGTTCACCAGGGCGGGCAGGCCGGGGGCTTCGCGCCAGCTCAGTTCCAGTCCCTTTTCGTGCGCGCGCGGGGCGAGCATCTCGAGCGCGTCCTCGACCACGCCGCGCAGCGGAAAGTCGACGTGGACGAGGGCCAGCCGGCCGGCCTCGACCTCGGAGAAGTCGAGCACGTCGTCGACGATCTCCAGCAAGGCCTCGCCCGAACGCCGGACCGCCTGGGCGAAGCGGCGCTGCTTGTCGCTCAGTGGCGTGGCCAGCAGCAGTTCGGTCATGCCGAGGATGCCGTTCATCGGTGTGCGGATCTCGTGGCTCATGTTGGCCATGAACTGGTCCCGCGGGTGGGTCGAGGCGAGGTGGGCCGGCGAGGTCTCGACGTCCATCGGGTCGTGCGGGAATCCGTGCCCCGAGGCCGCCCCGCCGGCCATCTTCAGCCGCTCGCGCTCGGCCAGCAGGTCGAGCTGGACCTGCACGGTTTCGAACAGGCCTGCCAGCGGCGTGGAGGCGTGGGCCGGGCCGAGCCCCTGCCAGCGCAGCACGGCCACCGTGCGGACACCGTCCGCCACCGGCAGCACCACGTCGAGCAGCGACAGGTCCGGCGTCCCGGGAAGCAGCAGCAGGCGCCGGTCCAGGGCGGCGCGGCCCAGCGCCGGCTCGTCATGGCCGCTGCCGAGGCGCCCGGCCGGCCGGCCGTACGGCGCCAGGCGGACGCCGTCGGCATCCATCGCCACCACTTGCCACGCCGAGGACGAGGCGGCGCCGAGCCCGCGGGCCAGCAGGAAAAGCACCGACTGCAGCGTGACGGCGAGCGGGGCGTCGCCACGGATGCGGCAGGCCACTTCGCGCAGGAGCAGCCAGGCCGCCGCGGCGTCCGGCGGCGATGGCGGGACGGCCGAAGGGCAGGACGTCACGCGGCGTGCCGCGTCGATCCCGGGCTGGGAACAACCGGACGTGGACACGGGCGGATGAGTGGACGGCACATGGACGGAAACGGGCTGGGAAAACCGGACGCGCAAACCGATCGCCGGGCCGCCCGGGACGAACCCGCTCCTGCCGGAGCGCACGCGTCGAGCGACGGCCTGGTCGCTCTCCCGACCCGCCACGGCTGCAGCCGATCCGCATCGACGGGTAGGGTTCCCCCTGGATGTCGGCCGATGTGCGAAAAACTTGAGCTTTCATCTCGTCCGCGCAACGGATCGCGGGCCGGACAAACCTCCATCGGTCCGTACAATCGTCGCGATGATCAGTGCCCCCCTGCTCCCCGCTGCGTCACGCCGGCGTCCCTGGCGCACCGGCCTTGCACTATCCGGCGGATGCGTGCTCACTTCACCCGCCTGGGGCCAGATGTCGCCGACCCAGGTGCTGGGTATCTCCGGGCTGGTGTCGGCACTGGCCCTGGCGCTGGCACTGCTCGCGCTGGGATGGGCATGGCGCAGCGACCGGCGGCTGCGGCAGGCGTCGGCCGCGCTGCAGCGCAGCCGGGCCGAGGCGCAGGGCCTGGCCGGCCTGCTCGACGTCTGGCAGTGGCGCACCGACGCCGCACACCGGCTGGTCGAACTGCAGCCGCCGCGCGGCATGCCTGTGCTCGCCAGCCCGCTGCTGCAGGGCCGGCCCCTGTTGTGGGAGGCTTTCGAAGCCGACACCGAGGGCACCCTCCGGCTGCGCTCGTGCCTCGAGCAGCGCGCCGCCCTCGCCGACGTCCGGGTCGGCATGCCGTCGGCCGACGGCGGGCAAGGCGTGCTGCGGGGCATCGCCCAGTACGACGATGCGGGCCGTTTCGCAGGCTACCTGGGCACTGCGCGCGAACTCGCCGACCGCGGGGGCGAGCTGCTGAACGAGCTGCTGGACACCCTGCCCACCCCCGCGCTGCGGGTCGGCCTGCCGCAGGCGGGCCGGGCCGCGCTGCTCAACGGCCACAACGCGGCGGCCGGCCTCTGGCTGGGCGACGCCCGCGCCGACAAGCTGCCCTGGGACCAGGTGCTGGAGCGGCTGCCGGCGGCGCTGCGCCCGGTGGTCGAGCACGCGCTGGCCCATCCGGGCACCGCGACGGGCGCGCCGGCCGACAACTGGGCGGTGCGCGCCCACCGGCTCGCCAAGGTCCAACCGCCCGCGGACGAGCTGCTGCTGCTGTTCCACCGCGTCGAGATGAGCACCCCCTGCGCCGACACCCAGCGCGACGACCAGGAGTCGTTCTGCTACACCGTGTCGCACGATCTGCGCGCGCCGATCCGGGTGGTCGAGGGCTTCACGAAGATCGTCCAGGAAGACTACGGCCGGCTGCTCGACCGCGTCGGCAACGACCACCTCGAGCGGGTGCTGGGCGCGACCGCCCGCATGAACAGCATGATCGACTCGCTGCTGGCGCTGTCGCAGCTGTCCTCGCGCCCGCTGGCGCGCCAGCCCGTGAACCTGTCGCAGCTGGCCGGCTACATCATCGACGACCTGCGCCGGCAGGCCCCCGAGCGCGAGGTGGTGGTCGAAATCGAACCCGGGCTGCAGGCCCATGGCGATGCGACCCTGCTGCGGGTGGTGCTGGAAAACCTGCTCGGCAACGCCTGGAAATACACCGGCAAGTGCCGCTTGGCACGCATCTGGTTCGAGAGCAGCGAGCACGAAGGCCGGCCGGCCGTGACGGTGCGCGACAACGGCGCCGGCTTCGACATGCGTTTCGCCGACCGTCTGTTCGGGGTGTTCCAGCGCCTGCACAGCGCCAGCGATTTCCAGGGCACGGGCGTGGGGCTGGCCTCGGTACGCCGCATCGTGCGCCGCCACGGCGGCGACATCTGGGCCGAAGGCGAGGTCGACCGGGGCGCGCGCTTCCAGTTCTGGCTGGGTTCGGACGGGATGCGCTGAACGCCGCGGCGCGCCGAGCTCAGGGATGGGCCGGCATCGACAGCAGCTCGACCGCCTCGAGCAGGCGTTCGGCCTGCTGGACCAGGGGCCGCGATTCAAGCGCCGCCAGGCGCTCCAGGCGTTCGAGCGCGGCGCCTCGCGAGAGCGAATAGCGGTGCATCAGCACGCCCACGGCAATGGCCACCGGCTGCGACAGCGGATCGGCGGGGGCGGCTGCGGTGCCGCTGTCGGTCACCGGTGCCCAGGCGGCCTGCGTCCGGCGAAGGTGCAGCTGGGCAAAGGCGGCCTCGACGGCCGGCACGATCTGGCCGATGTCGAGCGGCTTGACGAGGTAGGCCACGGCCCCCAGCGCCTTGACCTGGGCCACCGTGCTGTCATCCGAAAAGGCCGACAGGAACATGAAGGGCGTCTGGCAGTAGTCGCGCAGGTAGGCGGCGACGTCGAAGCCGCTCTTGCCCTCCATGCGGATGTCGAGCAAGGCCAGATCGGGGCGATGCTCGCGCGCCAGCAGGATGGCATCGTCCCCGTTGTCGGCGTCGATGATCTCGTAGCCGGCCTGCGCCAGGCCGTGCGTCAACGTGGCCAGGACCAGCCGGTCGTCGTCGACAACGAGGATTTTTCCTTTGGAACTCACGCCGGATCTCTGAAAGAACGAAGGGGATGTCTGCCGCACGGTATGGATTGTGGCCGAAAGCCGGACAAATGGCACCCGGGCTGTGCGAACAGCGACCCCGGCGGGCCGGCTTGCTGCACTGCGGTGGCCCCGGTCTCCATCAGCCCTTGAGGGCGGCGAAGAACTCGCTGTCGTTGAAGCCGTCCTTCATGTGATGCCCCCTGACCACCAGGTACGGCGTGCCGTTGGCGCCGTAGGAACGGAAAGCCGCCAGGCAGGACGGTTGCCGGTCGAGGTCGCAGACGGTGAAGGCAAAGCCGTTCTGCGACATCCAGGCGGCGGCCTGATGGCAATAGGTGCAGGACTCGGTCGAGTACATGACGATCTCGCCCGGCTTCACGCCGGCGGCGAGAAGCGCCACGTCCTCGGCCGCCGCGGCGGACAGGCCCGGCAAACGCTCGCCGGCCGCCTTCCAGGCGAACCCGGCGCCCCCCACCAGCAGCGCGACCAGCAAGGCCTTGCCCCAAGGGGCCCCTCCGGCATCGCGACGGGCGGGTGTCCAGGGGACGGCGGCGGTGCCGGGGACGCCGCGCGCGGCCTCGGCCGCCTTGCTGTACGCCACGCCGCACGACGGGCATTGCCAGTCGGGCGCCGTGTCGGTGTCACGGCGGGCATATCGGCATTTGGGGCACTGCATGGTCATGACTTCTCGCGTATCGGGTCGGCGGGACGGTCGCCCCCCGGCAGGGCAGAGCATCTCATGCGCCGGGCGCCGCCTCAAGCGGGGTTACGACTGATGACAGGCCCCCCGGGGCCGCCCCTGCAGGTATTGGCGGTGTCCGGCATCCCCGCCGGACACCCGGGCGCGTGTACCATCCGCGGTCCAACCTGCGCCTTCGCATCCAACACCATGAAAGCCCACGAATCTTCCTCCCTGTCGGCGCACTCGCCGATCCGCCCGCTGCCGAACTTCATTTTCATGAGCCGCTGGCTGCAGCTGCCGCTCTACCTCGGGCTGATCCTGGCGCAGTGCGTGTATGTCTTTCACTTCTGGGTCGAACTGGTCGACCTGATCGGCGCCGTCATGGGCAACCAGGCCTCGCTGGACCACATCCTCAGCGCGGTCGCGATCGATGGCGCGGTGCGTCCCACCAAGCTGAACGAGTCGACCATCATGCTGGTCGTGCTGGGCCTGATCGACGTGGTCATGATCTCCAACCTGCTGATCATGGTGATCGTGGGCGGCTACGAGACCTTCGTCTCGCGCATGAGGCTCGAGACCCATCCGGACCAGCCCGAATGGCTGTCGCACGTGAACGCCTCGGTGCTGAAGGTGAAGCTGGCCACCGCCATCATCGGCATCTCGTCGATCCACCTGCTGAAGACCTTCATCAACGCAGCGGCCTACGACCCGAAGGTGCTGATCGCGCAGACCGGCATCCACGTGGTGTTCCTGCTGTCGGCGCTGGCGATCGCCTACAGCGACCGCATCATCACCAGCACCCAGCACCAAGGCCGCGGCGCGCACTGAGACGCGCCGCCGCGCCGCGGCGGGTCAGGCCGGCTCGAGCCGGGTGACCCCCGGCGGCACCAGCCCGACGGTGGCCACCACCTGGCCGCCGCCCAGGCCGGGCTCGACACGCAAGGTGGCGCTGCGCCTGGGCAGCAAGGCCCTCACCAAGCCCAGCCCCGACACCCCGCCGGGGTAACGCGCCAGGTTGAAGCCCGGCGGCAACTCGCCGGGATTGCTGACCACGATCTGCACGCCGTCCTCGGCGCAGCACAGGCGGCAGCTGAGCGGCGGCCCCCCGCCGCCCAGGCGCGTGCTGTGCTTGACCGCATTGGTCAGCAGCTCGTTGACCGTGAGGGCGATCGGAATCGACTCGGCCTCCGGCAGCGCCCATTGGTGCGGCGCCGGGCCGTCGACCTCGAAGAGGATGCTGCGCCCGAAGGTGCGCTGCACCGACCCGGTGATGGCTTCGAGCACGCTGCGCAGCCGCAGCGGGCCGGCCACGCCGACCTGCAGGCCGTAGACCTGGGCGATGGCCTGCACCTGGCCGACCACCTCGGACATCGCGTCGGCCATCTCGGGCTTGCGCGCCCCGATCTGCTGCAACAGGCCGGCCACGCCCTGCAGGTTGTTCTTGATGCGGTGGTGCACTTCCTTGACCAGCATTTCGCGCTGCGCGATGGCGGCCTCGAAACGGGCTTCCTGGGCGGCACGCTGCTCGGTCACGTCGGTCGCGACCAGCAGCAGCTGGTCGGGCGGCTGGCCGGGCGCGGCCAGCGGCAGGTAGCGCGCATCCCACAGCCGGGCCTCGCCATGGGTGTGCACCAGGTACTCGCGCTGCGTGACGTCCATGGCCACCAGGGCCTGTGTCATGTCGCGGCGGCGCTCGGCGGCCACCTCGGGCGGGAACACGTCTTCCGGCGTGCGGCCGATCATCTGGTGCGGCACCTGCTCCGCGCTCTGGGCCGCCACCTCGTTGACCTGCAGGATGCGCAGGCTGCGGGCGTCGAACAGCGTGATCGCCAGCGGCGCGGCCTCAATGATGCGCTGCAGCGACGACTGGGCCTCGGCGATGCGGGCCTCGGCCTGGCGGCGCCGCTCGATGTCGAGCAAGGCATAGGTGAGCTGCCGACCGGTGGATTCGCGCCCCGTCGCCACGGCGTTGCCGACCACCCAGAACTCGCGGCCGTCGCGCGCCTGCACGCGGCATTCGAAGGTCTCCGCCTGGCCTTCGACCAGGTCGTTCAGGTACTGCGTGCGGCGGAACGGGTGCACCGGGTCGGGCGTGGCCACGGTGCTGATGGGCAGGTTGACGAAGTCCGCCAGGTCGCCGCCGAACATGCGGCGCGCCGAGCGGTTCATCCACTCGATGCCCAAGGGCCCGACCGTCACGATGCCGACCAGCACCGAGTCGAGGATGGCACGGGTGCGGTCGGCCTGCAGGGCGACCGCCTGCTGCGCCCGGTGGCGGTCGTCGACGTTGACATAGGAGGCGATGACACCGGCCGCCGGGTCGGCCTCGTCGACGCGCCGCTGCCCGACCTGCACCCAGACCAGCGTGCCGTCGCGGCGGCGCAGCTGGTGCTCGCCGCTCCAGCGTCCGCCCAGCTGCAGGCCCTTGTCGGACAGGGCCCGCAGGCGCTTGTACTCGGAGGCGTTGGCGACCAGCTCCGACAGGTGCGACAGCTCGAGCTGCCCGGGCTCGTAGCCGGTGAGGCGCCCCAGGGCCTCGTTGGCGCGCTGGATGCGGTCGCCGCGGATGAAGGCGATGCCCACCTCGGAGACGCTGAACATCAGCTCCAGGTCGCGTGCCAGCGCCTCGCGCTCGAGCTGCTGGGCTTTCAGCCGCGTGATGTCGGTGAGCACCGCCACCACTTCCGGCGCCGTCTCGGCGCTGCCGACCCGGCGCACCGCCAGCGCGCACCAGACCCGGCCCCGGCCCGGCACCTCGGTGGCGATCTCGGTCTCGAAGGCTTGGTCCGCCGCGATGGCTGCGGTGATCTCCGCCACCAGGCGGGGTGCGTCCGACTGGCCGGCCAGCAATTCGTGCAGGCCGCAGCCCGCCACCTCGCCGGCGCTGAAACCCAGCAGGCCCTCGAAGCGGCTGTTGCAGCGGACCAGCATGTTGGCCCGCAGGTAGGCGATGCCGACGGTCGCGCTTTCGAGGATGGTGGTCATCTCGCGCAACAGCAGCTCGCCGCGCTGCTGCGACTGGTGCTGCTCGGTGATGTCGAGCGTGACCACCGAGGTGGTCCGTTTGCCGGACGCCAGCGTGGCGGGCTCGACACGGGTGAGCAGCCAGCGCTGGCCCAGCTCGGGATGGCGGATCGCATACCGCACCTCCGCCCGCTGGGCGTGGCGCAGGGCGTGCTGCAGCTTCTCGTATTCGGGCAGCGAATCGGGCATCACCACGTCGCGCCGGATCGACTGCAGCGCGGCCGAGGCCGCCGCCTCGGCGCCCCCCGGCGCATGCGTCCCGCCGGAGCCCCCGCTGCCATGCTGGACCCAGCCCGAGGACTCCTGGAAGGTCGCCAGGCCGACCCCGGCGGTGTCCATCAGCGCGCCGATCTGCATCTGGGCCAGGTCGCGCTCTTCCTCGATGCTGCGGTCCTCCACCACGGCCATGTAGCGCAACTGGCCGGTGGCGCTCTGGTAGCAGCGGATGATGGAACGCAGCCGGCGCGGCGGCCCCTCGGCATGCGGCACCCAGGCACGGATCTCGACCGGCTTGATGCCCGGCCGCAGCGTGGCATCGGCCCGGCCATGCGACCAGCCGAGCAGCTGCTGGATGCTCGGGTCGGCCTCGGAGACCAGCACCGGGACCAGGCCGGCCAGCGCCTCGAAGGCGGGATTGGTGCGCACCACCAGGCCGAGATCGTCGAACAGGATCATGCCCACCGGACTGAGGTCGAACCAGTCGTCCAGCTCGCGCACCGAGCGCTCGGCCCGTTCACGGGCCACGTGTTCGGCGGTGTTGTCCTGCAGGATGGTCAGGTAGTAGGCCTGGCCGGACTCGTTCTTCAAGGTGCGGCGCGCCGCCCGGTACCAGCGTTCGCGCCCCTGGGCATCCAGCAGTCGGCGTTCGATCAGGCCTTCGCCGGTGGGCTGCAGGCGCTGCGCCTCGCTGACATGGCGCCGGTGGGCGCGGTTGGCGGCGCGGTCCTCCTCCGGCTGCAGGTCGACCGGATCGCGCCCGACCAGCTGCTCGAGGCGAAAGCCGGTGAAATCGAGGTAGGCCTGGTTGACGTCGGTGAGGCGGAAATTGCTGTCCTGCAGCGTGGCGGGAAAAGGCGAATCCCAGAACAGCCCGATCACCTCGGCGGCCACGGGCAGAGGCGGCGGCACGAACGCCGGTGCCGCTGCAGGCGCCGGATGGTGGTCCAGGGCGCCAGGCTCGGTCGTCGGACTGCCGTTCAAGGCCGCGAGCCGCAGCGCCCAGCGCTCGCCCTCCAGCGGCGTGAAGGCCACGTGAAAGCGCCGCCCGTCGGCCCAGTGCAGCTCGGCCGGCACGGCCGGGAGCCGCGAGCCCAGACGCGGCACGCCGCGGGTGAGCGTCTGCATCACGGCCGTGAGCAGCGCCTGACCCAGCACCGGGAGCAGCTCGGCGAGCGGTGTCCCGGCTTGCGCCGCCAGCAGGCGCACCGCGGCCGCATTGGCGAAATTGACCCGTCCGCTGCGGTCCAGCACCAGGACGGCATCGGAGAGCACATCGAGAAAAAGCCGCAACGCTTTCGGATCGGACATCGGACGAGTGTATTGCCTGCCGGCGCTTGCGCCCAGCCGGGCGAGGCGCGGGCGCATCGGATCGACCGGAAAGAGGCTGCACCGTGGCGGCAAACGCACGCCTGGTTCCGCCGGATGAACGCAGGCATCGAATGCCGATGCCGCGCAGGCCCCCCCGCAGCCGCCTGCATGGCCGGCCGGGGCCGCCGCGCGTGGCGGCCTTGTGGCCCCGCCCTACTCCACCTGGGACGCGTTGGTCAGTGCCGTCAGCACCGCCCGGTTGATCTCCGCGACACTGAGCATCAGGGTTTCGGCTGACGCCCGCACGTCGTACAGCGATTCGTTCTCGACCGCCTGCACCAGGTTGAAGTACGGCTGGTAAGGCCCGCTCTCGTCGACCAGGGCCTGGTAGACCCGCTCCGGCACCGGGATGGTCTTGAGGAGCTCGGAGAACGGTTGCTTGAACATGCGGTCGAGCAGCGAGAACACCCCGCAGATGAACATTTCGTTGCGCATCTCCTCGTCGCCCGACGAACGCACCAGCTCTTCCATCAGCAGGCCGCGGCGCACCGCGGCGAACATGACGGGCTTCATGTTGCTGTCCTTGCCGGCGGTGGACAGCAGCAGGGCGAGCCAGCGCTTGAGCCGCTGGTAGCCGAGCATCATGATGGCGTGGCGGAACGAGCTGATCTCGACCCGCAGGCCGAAGGCAGGCGAGTTGATGTAGCGGATCAGCTTGAACGCCAGGGTCGGATCGCGCTTGAGGGTGTTCTCGAGTTTCTCGAGCGGCTCCTGGGCATCGACGCGCTGGATGAGCTCGACGATCACCTGCATGTCGTTCATCGGCCCCGGCTTGCCCTTGGCCACCGAACTGTTGATGGCGTCGTCGATCGGCCAGCCGAGCACCGCCGCGGCGCCGCGGCTGAAGCTGGCCTCCATGTCGGCCAGGGTGCGCACGCCGGCCTGCACGTGGGGAATGCTGCGCACCACGCCGTTGGGCCCGACGGAGCCGGCTTCGTTGAGCCGGCGATCCTCCGACAGGTCGACGATCGAATAAGTGAAGCAGTGCAGCACCTCGCGCGGAATCTCCGTGACCGGACGGCCCTTGATCAGCAGGCTGTTGCCGGCCTTGCGCAGGCTTTGCAAGGCTTCGATGTTGGCCGGATCGGAGGCCATGAAGGCCGGCACCTCGACCATCAGGTTGCTCGAGGGCTGGGCCTGCAGCAGGCCCTGCAGCAGGCTCTCGTTCAGCACATTGAGCGAGACCCGGCCGCCGCTGGCCGGCCAGACGCCGGCGACGGCCTGCAGCAGCTGGGAGACATCGGGTGCCGATTCCGGGCGCAGCGGAAAAACCGTGAGGCGGGTCGCGGTGACCGCTCGGGTCTTGTCGATGAAGGGTGAATAACCAAGGGCCACCTGGCCCAAGATGGTGTTTTCGTTCACTCAGCCACTCCCGATTGAGCCTGCGACTCAACTGATGTAGTTAAACAATGAAATCTTCTGGACCAACGAATAACTCTTGAGCGCTGCATCGTATCCCGTTTGCTTGTCCTGGAACGCAGAAATTGCCTTGACGGTGTCCAATCCTTCCGCCGCCGCGCGTTCGGTCTGCGCCGAGAGCTCGAGCGCGCCGAGCCGCCCCGTGACACTGTCGATGCGATTCAAGGTTTCCCCGACGCGGCTGCGCATCGACTGGAACTGCGCCATCGACGCATCGAGGGCCACCAGGTTGGACGAGTTCGACTGGGCCATCTGCGCGCTGGTGCGCGAGGGGGTCTTGAGTTCGCCGATGGCGCGGTCGAGCACGTCGAACACGCTCTGGTCCGGGCTGGATGGGGTCAGGTCGAACTGGTCGCCCTGGGCCGGCCGGCCCGAGATGACCACCGCCAGGCCGTCGATCTCGATCGACTGGCCGGGCTTGAAGGGCGCGGCGGTGATGGCGGTGGGGTTGCCGTCCTGCAGCACCGCATAGGTCGTGCTGCCGCCGGACACGCTGAACTGCAGGCTGTAACTGGAGCCGGTGAGCAGCTGCGGATTGGTCACCCGCCCGCCGTCGATCCAGGCCGTGCCCGTGCTGGTGACGGCTTCGGAGAGGAACACGCCGTTGCCGGTGCGGGCGCGCATCCAGGCGGTTTGCCCGTCCACCGTCAGCGGCAGGGCCTCGCCCGAGGCGGCCTCGGTCTGGCCGGATCCGCCGCGGAACTGCACACCCGAGGGGGTGTCGACGAAGGGCATCTGGTCGGAGCCCTGGCCGCCGAAGAGATAGTTGCCGGCGCCGTCGGTGCGGTTGGCCACGGCGAGCAACTGCTTGCGCAGGCCCGCGATCTCGTCGCCCAGGCCTTTGCGCTCGGCGTCGGTATAGCTGGCATTGCCGGCCTTGACCAGCGATTCGCGCGCCTGCTGCAGCAGCTCGCTGACGTCGCTCATCGCGCTTTCGCTCAGGATCATCGCGTTCTGGCTGGCGTCGACCGCGCGCTGGTTGGCGACCGAGCGCATTTCGGAGGCCAGCGCGCGTTCGGCGCGCGCCGCGGCGGAAGGATCGTCGCTGGCGCGGTTGACGCGCCTGTTCGTCGACAGCTGCTCCTGCATCTCGGACAGGTCGTTCTGGCGACGCGTCAGGATCTCGAGGGACGCATCATAGGAATTGGCAGTGCTGATCCGCATGGGTAATCCTCAAGTCGCTTGCGAAAACTCCGGCCTCAGGCGCCGGCCGCATCCAGCAAGGTGTCGAACACGGCCTGGGCCACTTGCAAGACCTTGGCCGAAGCCTGGTAGCTCTGCTGGAACTGGATCAGGCGGGCCGCTTCCTCATCCAGATTGACGCCGGCCTTGTTCGAGCGCGCGGTTTCGGCCGCCGCGGCGGCCGAGCTGGAGATGAGCGCGGCCGACTCGCTGCTTTGCACCCGCACGCCGATGTCGGACAGGGCCCGGGCATAAGCATCGGTGATGCTCAGGCCGGGGATCAGGCTGCCATTGGCCGCCGTCTCGGCGCCGACAAAGGCCACCTTCGCCAGGTTGGCGAAGGCGAGTGCATTGCCGTTGTTTCCGGCCGGCGACACGGTGGGGGTCACGGTGATGGCGTCCCCGCTGCGCGGCACCCCGTCGAGATACAGCTCGAAGCCATTGAGCGAGATCGGCTGGCCGGCGCTCCAGGTGGCGCTGCCGCTGGAGGCGACGGCACCGCTGCCGTCCACCAGCTGCCAGTCGTAGTCGCCGCTGCCGGAGGTGAAATCGATGCGCGCGGTGAGCGTGCCGTCCAGCGTGTCGTCGACCGCGCCCACCGAGGCCACGCTCGCCGTGCCGGTGTTTCCGGCGGCGAGCGACGCCGTCACCTGCGAAGCCGCCGCCAGCCCCCGGATGTCGGCCAGCACCGCCCGCATGTCCTGCGGGGCATTGCCGACGGCCTGCAGGCGGAAGCGGTCGCCGGCGACGGGCACGCCGGCATTCCACTGCAGCGTCATGCCCTCGACCTGCACGCCCGCGGCCAGCGCGGCCCCTGAAAACGGACTGCCGGCGCTCTCCTTCCCGTCCGACAGCCGGGTCAGGGAGAAGTCGCTGCCGTCGAAACGCAGCTCGTAGTCGCTCGCCTGGACCTGGGTGAAATCACTGACCGTCAAGCCGATGCTGGCACTGCCGGTGTTGGCCTGGGCGCCCAGCACACGCGGCCCGCCGACGGCAAACAGGGGGCCCCCGGCGGCGGCGGGCTGGCCCAGGTCGAGGCCGAGGGACTGCTGCTGGTTCACGGCACCGGAGATGGCGACCGCCATCTGCCCCAGCAGGTTGCGGGCATCGGTGAGGTCATCGTTCTGGAAACGCATGAGGCCGGCGATCGAGCCGCCGACGATCGCGTTCTCCGGCACGTAGCGGTCGACGCCGCCTTCGCTCATGGCCAGCTGCAACTTGGACGGCTCGTAGACATCCGCCGTCGCCTTGAGGGCGTTGGTATTGGCGCCCAGCACCAGCGACTGGCCGCCGCCCACGAACAAGCCCATGCTGCCGTCATCGGCCATGATGGTGGTGACGTTGATGAACTTGCTGATCTGGCCGACCAGCAAGTCGCGCTGGTCCAGCATGTCGTTGGGCGTATGGCTGCTGCCGTTCAGGCCCGAGATCTGCCGGTTCAGCACCGCCACCTGCCGCGCCAGCTCATTGACGCTGTCGACGGCGCTTTTCATGTCCATCGACACCCCGTTCTGCAGCGCGGACAACTGCTCGCCGGCACTGACGAAACGCGACGCCAGCTCCTTGGCCCGCGTCAGCACCACCTGCCGTGCCGAGCCGTCCTTGGGATTGTTGGCGACGTCGACGAACGAGTTCAGCAACTGGCCGGCGGCATACCCGACACCCGACTCGCCCAGGGTGAACACCCCCTCGAGCAGCTTGAGCTGCGTCATCCGGGCCTCGTCGTGGGCCGCGGTCGAGGCGGAGACGGCGGCCTGGGTGGTCAGGAAGCGGTCGTAGGCCCGGGTGATCGTCTTGACGTTGACCCCCTGGCCGAAGAAGCCCGCGCCGGTGAACTGGCCGCCGGCGGTCTCCAGCTCGGTCTGCTGGCGCGAATAACCGGCGGTGTTGGCATTGGAAATGTTGTTGCCGGTGGTCTGCAAGGCCGAGAAGTTGGCGAACATCGCCCGCGTGCCCAGGCCCATCAGGGTGGAGGTACCCATGTGCCGCTCCGGTTACGCGCTGCTGCGCTGCAGGCGCAGCGTGGTGTTGATCATGCGGGTCAGCTTGTCCGCATAGTCGGGATCGGTGGCATAGCCTGCCCGCTGCAGGCCCTGGGCGAAGCCCTGGGCCGAGGTGCCGCTTTCCACCACCTTGGCATAGCGCGGATTGTTCTTCATCATCTGCGCATAGTCCTTGAACGACTCCTCGTAGCTGCTGTAGGCGCGGAACCTGGCCGTCACCTTGCGTGCCTGGCCGCCGATCACCTCGGTGGTGGTGATCTCGGTGGTCGGGCCCTTCCAGCCCGGGCCGGCCTTGATGCCGAACACGTTGTGGGCGGTCGAACCATCGGCATTCTTGATCTCGCGGCGGCCCCAGCCCGACTCATGGGCGGCCTGGGCCATCATGAACGCGGCCGGGATGCCGGTACTCGCCTCGGCCGCCTTGGCAGCGCCCTCATGCTGGCGCAGAAAACCGATCTGGCGCTCCTTGCCCTGCAGCGAGGCGGGCAAGGGCCCTGCGGCGGCCGCCGGCCGGGCCGGATTGGCGGCACCCTTGACGGCGGCCTCGGCGGCGATATTCGCCAGCGGCTCGCCCATCTGGCGCTGCAACTGACGCTCAATCATCGCCGCCAGCCCCCCCGGCAGGCCGGTCATCTGATTGGCGAACTGCGAATCGAGCATCTCGGTCCCCATCTTCGTGCCCGCATTGTCGAGCAAGCCCGACGCCATGGATGAAGCCCGCATGCTCTTCATCAGCTCATTCATGAAAAGCGACTCGAACTGCCTGGCCGCCTGCTTGGCCACCCCCTTCGGATCGCCCGAAGCCTGATTGCGCAAAGCCGCGATCGCACCCATATCGCCCGCCAGGGCATTGCCGTTGCCGGTCGGAGAAATCGCCATGTCAGTACTCCTGCCGGACAAAAGACAGCCCGGCGCCGATGAACACAGTCATGTAAAGGCCAAGCACCAGCGAAGCGAAGTGCCGCACAAGGCGCCTGAGCGGTCGCGGCGATGCAATGCGCAGCGAGCCCAGCACGAGCGAAGCGAAGTGCCCCATCAAGCAACTCCCGAAGGACGGGTCTCCCGGCCCGAAGGGAGGCGCCCCCCTTGGGGGGGCAGGAGCGAAAGCGACGTGGGGGGCCAACTTAAATTACCTCGATCTCGGCATTCAACGCACCAGCGCTCTTCATCGCCTGCAGGATGGCCAGCAGATCCTGCGGTGTCGCCCCCAGCGCACTGAGGGCCTTCACCACGTCCGCGAGCTTGGTGCTGGCGGGCATCTGGATCAGGGCTCCGGGCTCTTGCCGGATGGTGATGTCGGCCTTCTCCTTCACCACCGTCTGCCCGTTCGACAAAGGAGCGGGCTGGCTGATCACGGGCGTGGAATTGATGGTGACCGACAAGCTGCCGTGCGCGACCGCGCAGGCCCTCAGGCTGACGGCCTGGTTCATGACCACCGAACCCGTACGGGCATTGATCACGACGCGGGCGGAAGGCGCGGCCAGCTCCAGCGGCAGGTTCTCGACATCGGCCAGGAACGCCACCCGGGCGTCCATGGCCTCGGGCATGCGCACCCGCACGGCCCGCCCGTTCAAGGCCTGGGCCACGCCGGCGCCCATCTTGTCGTTGATCGCCCGGGCGACCTCGCGCGCGGTCGTGTAGTCGCTGGCATTCAGGTCGAACTGCAGGAACTGCCCCTCGTTCAACGGAGTCGACACGGCACGCTCCACCGTGGCCCCATCGGGGATGCGCCCGGCGCTCAGGTGGTTGATCTGCACTTTCGAGCCCCCGGCGGCGGCCCCGGCCCCGCCGACGATGAGGTTGCCCTGCGCCAGGGCATAGACCTGGCCGTCGGCGCCCTTCAGCGGGGTCGCGATCAGGGTGCCGCCGCGCAACGACTTGGCGTTGCCCATCGACGAGACGTTGATGTCGATGACCTGGCCGGGCTGTGCGAAAGCCGGCAGCTGCGCCGTGACCATCACGGCGGCCACGTTCTTGACCTGCATGTTCGTCCCCGTCGGCACGGTGACGCCCATCTGCTGCAGCAAGGCGTTCAGGCTCTGGGCGGTGAAGGGGGCCGAGGTGCTCTGGTCACCGGTGCCGTCGAGACCTACCACCAACCCATACCCGACCAGCTGGTTGCTGCGCACGCCCTGGATGGAGGCGACTTCCTTGATGCGCGTCGCCTGCGCCGACAGCGGCCACCACAGCATGGCGCTGAGGCCCAGCACGGTGAGGGCGATCAGTGCCCGGATCAGAACGGCGTTGAGCTTGTCGGTCGTGGTTTCCATCGCGGTGCCTCCAGGGCCTCGGATGTGACCAACACATCCACAGACCCCATGCACCGATTCTGGAGAGCTTTAGAACGGGAGAACGTTCAAAAAGAAGCGCCCGATCCAGCCAATTCCCTGGGCATCGGCCTGGGCGCCGCGGCCGCGATGTTCGATGCGCACGTTGGCGATCTGGGCCGAGGCCACACTGTTGCCGGGCTGGATCACCCGCGGATCCACCTGGCCGGAGAAGCGCAGGACGTCAACGTTCTGGTTGACCCCGATCTGCTTTTCGCCGGCGATCATCAGGTGTCCGTTGGGCAGCACCTCGGTGACCACCGTGGTGACCACGCCTGAAAAATCGTTCGTGTTCTCGGTGCTGCCCTTGCCCGAGAAGGTGTTGGCCGAGCCACCGGCCGCCGAGGCACGGGCAAAGGCCGACGGCCTGATGCCGGGCAAGGCCGTGACACTGGCCTCGATCTGGCCGCTCTTGTCGATCGAGCTGGTACTTTTCTGGCTGGCACTGACCTTCTCGACGATCTGCACCGTGAGCGTATCGCCTACCAGGCGGGCGCGGTGGTCCTCGAACAGCGGACGGTACTGGCTGGACTGGTAGATCGAGCCGTTGTTGACCGTGGCCGCCGCCACCGGCAGCGGCCGGGTCTTGTTCGCATCGGCGACATCGACCTGCGGTGTCGGATACAGGGTGGAACACCCGGACAGCACCAGCGTGCCGGCGGCCAGGAAGAGGTATTTCATGTCGTGCTCACTTCGGGAAAGACGTCACGCAAGCGCCCTGACCGGGGTCACCCCCGGAGTTCACAGCTGGGACAGGCGCTGCAGCATCTGGTCGGAGGTCTGGATGGCCTTGGAGTTGAGCTCGTAGGCGCGCTGGGTCTGGATCATGCCGACCAGTTCCTCCACCACGTTGACGTTCGAGGTCTCGACGAAACCCTGCTGCAGCGCCCCGAGGCCGCCCTGCCCCGGCGTGCCGGTGGTGGGCGTGCCGGAGGCGGCCGTCTCGACGTAGATGTTCTGCCCCTTGGGCTCCAGGCCGGCCGGGTTGATGAAATTGGTGAGCTGCAGCTGGCCGATCACCTGCGGTTGCGCCTGGTTGGGCAGGACCACGCTGACCGTGCCGTCCTGCCCGATCGTGACGCTTTGCGCATCCGCCGGCACGGTCAGGCCCGGCTGCAGGGTGTACCCGTTGTTGGTGACGATCTGGCCCTGCGAGCTGATCTGGAACGAACCGTCGCGGGTGTAGCCGGCCGTGCCGTCGGGCATCTGGATCTCGAAGAAGCCGTTGCCGCGCACCGCCACATCGAGGTTGTTGCCGCTTTGCTGCAGGTTGCCCTGGGTGAAGCTGCGCGAGGTAGCCACCGCGCGCACCCCCAGCCCGGCCTGCAGCCCGGTGGGCAAGGTGGTCTGCTCGGTGCTGTTGGCTCCCGCCTGGCGCAGGTTCTGGTACATCAGGTCCTCGAAGACCGCATGCGACTTCTTGAAACCGTTGGTCGAGACATTGGCCAGGTTGTGGGAGATGGTGTCCAGCTGGGTCTGCTGGGCCTCCATGCCGGTTTTCGAGATCCACAGGGAACGCATCATGGCGAGTGCTCCGGTTCAGTTTCGTTTCGGGCTCGAGGCCACACCTTGGACGACTCAACGCGGCGCGTTGGACAACAATTGGGAAGCGGCACGGTCGTCCGCCTCGCCGGTCTGCAGCATCTTCATCTGGGCCTCGAACTGGCGCGCCGCCGCGATCATCGCGACCATGGTCTCGATCGGGCTGACGTTCGAACCTTCGAGCGCCCCGTCCTGGACACGCGCCGTGGCATCGGCCTGCAGATCCCCCTCCGGCGCGCGGAACAGGCCGTCCTCGCCGCGTTGCAAGGGTTCTTCCGGAGTGACCAGCTTGAGCTTGCCGAGCGGCGTGGTCTTGCCGTTGAGGGCGGTGCCGCTGACGGTGCCGTCGCCGCCGATGCTGACCTCGGTGTTGGGCGGGATCTGGATGGGACCGCCGTCGCCCAGCACCGGCAGGCCGCTGCGCGTGGTGAGCGTGCCGTCGGGCGAGACGTCGAGCGAGCCGCCGCGCGTGTAGGCCTCGGTGCCGTCGAGCGCCTGCACCGACAGCCAGCTGTTGCCCTTGACCGCCACGTCGAGGTTGCGCCCCGTGTTGGTGATGGTGCCGGGCGAGTTGTCGTAGCCCGGGGTCGTCTCGAGGGCATAGACACGGGTACTGGCTCCGCTGCCCTGGACCGGCACGGACCGGAAGGCCTGCAGCTCGGCGCGAAAGCCGACGGTGGACACATTGGCCAGGTTGTTGGCGAGCGTGTCCTGGCGCTGCATCGTCGCCTTGGCTCCGGACATGGAGAGATAGATCATGCGGTCCATGGGCAACTCCTCGACATCGTGGCGCCGCGACGCGGACCCGGGCCGCTCCAGGCGGACGGCGTGCGGCCGGGCTGCCCGCGCGACCAGCAGGCCTGACGCCACAGGCCACCCGCGGCGGGCACCGGGGCTCGCCCCTGCGCCGGCGGGCCGCGCCGGGCGTGCGCGGCCCGCGCATGCGGAACGGCAGGCGCGGCGGCCAGGGTGGATTCGGCGGGATGGAACATCACGGTCAACCTGACTGGGTCCTGGGGATCAACGCATGTTGACCAGGGTCTGCATGACCTGGTCCTGCGTCTTGATGGTTTGGGAGTTGGCCTGGTAGATGCGCTGTGCGGTCATCATGTTCACCAGCTCGGCCGTCAGGTCGACGTTGGACTCCTCGAGCGCGCCGGCCTGCAGCGCGCCCAGGTTGCCCTGCCCCGGCGTGCCCAGCACCGGATCGCCGGACTCGAAGGTGCGGGCCCACAGGTTGCCGCCGAGCGGCTTGAGCCCCTGGACGTTGCGGAAGGTGGCGAGTTCGATCTGGCCGGCCGGTTTCGACTGGCCGTTCGAATAGGTGGCCATCACGATGCCGGTCTTCTCGATCGACAGACCTGCCAGCTGGCCCGGGGCATAGCCGTCCTGCGCGAGGTCGGTGACACCGAAGCTGGCGCTCTGCTGCTTGGCACCCGATAGGTCGAACTGGATGCCGGAGATGGCCAGCGTGGCGGCCCCGACCGCATTGACCGTGGCGGGGACGTTGAGCGTGACCGGCGCGGTCGGAGAGGTCGGGCTGCCGCCGTTGGACGGGAAGGTGATGGTGGTGAGCGCGGCCGGATCGCCCGCCGCGTCCACATTGACCGGGGTGCCGTTGGCGGTGACGTAGACGTTCCAGGTGTCGGTGGCCGACTTCTGGAAGTAGTAGGTCAGGGCGACGTCCTGGCCCTTGTCGTCGTAGACGGTGACGGAGGTGGCGTTGTTGTAGGTCTTGGCGTCGGTGAAGTCGATCGCCGGCGCGGTGGCGGGCAAGGTGGTCGCCGACCGGGAATCGAGGTTCATCTCCATGCTGATCTCGGTGGTGGCATTGGGGTCGATGCCGGCGGTGGGGATCTGCAGCGGCACGGCCAGCCCGGGCTGGATGACACCCTGGTTGTCGGCCGGATAGCCGAGCAGCTTCAGGCCGCCGTTGTTCTGGATGAAACCGTCCTTGTTGACCTGGAACTGGCCGTTGCGCGAATACTGGGTCTGGCCGTCGGAGGAAAGCACCTCGAAAAAGCCGGCGCCGTTGATGGCCAGGTCCAGCGAGTTGGCGGTCGTCGTGAGGTTGCCCTGGGTGAACTGCTGCGTCACCGCCGCCACGCGCACGCCGATGCCGATGTTGTTGCCGCCGCCGCCGGCCATGGCGGTGGCGTACATGTCGGCGAACTCGGCCCGCGAGGTCTTGGCGCCGAAGGTGTTCGCATTGGCCACGTTGTTGCCGATGATCTCGAGGTTCTTGCTCGATGAATTCAGACCGGAAAGACCTTGCTGGAAGCTCATGGGAAATCCTTTGCTGGACGCGGGGAGGTGGCGACGCGATGCGGGGTGACGGAGGGTGGACGGATGGCCGGGCGGACGGCTCAGCTGAGTTCGCGCACGGCGTCATAGTCGACGCTGCCGGACTTCTCGAGCTCCAGCCTCAGCTTGGAGCCGGAGGTGCTGACCGCGGTGACCGTGTCACTGATGAGGGCGGTGGGGGACAGCTTGGTGCCGCCGTTGGTGGCACTGACGCGGAAGGTGTAGTTCTGGGCGGCGGGATCGACGCCGGCGACCGCCTTCCAGTCGAAACTGTGCATGCCGGCGCTCTGGGCGCCCAGGTTCAGCGTGTCGACCACATGGCCCCCGCCGTTGAGGACCTCGATCTTGACCGCGGTGGCCGCGCTGGCCAGCTCGAAGCCGCCCTGGCCGAGGCCGGCCTCCAGGGGGAGCTTGTTGCCGGGCACCACCACTTCCTTGCCGATGATGGCGGCGCCCTGCAGCGCCTGCATCTGCACGAACTGGCCCGACAGGCCTTGCACCGCGTCGTTGAGTTTCTCGATGCCGGTGACCGAGCTGATCTGGGCCATCTGGCTGGTGACCTGCGCGTTGTCCATCGGACTGAGCGGGTCCTGGTTCTGCATCTGGGCGACCAGAAGCTTCAGGAAGCGGTCGGCGCCGCCGGCCTCGTTGGCACTGGTCGTGCCCTTCTTGCCGTTGATGTCGGCAAGGGTGGAACTGCTGATGCCGCTGACTGTCATGGTGCTTCTTTCTCAAGGCCGGGCGGCTCAGCCCTGGCCCATTTGCAGGGTCTTGAGCAGCAGGCTTTTGGCCGTGTTCATGACTTCGACGTTGTTCTGGTAGGAGCGCGAGGCGGAGATCATGTTGACCATCTCCTCGACCGCGTTGACATTGCTGTAGGTGACGTAGCCGTCGGCATCGGCCTGGGGATGCTTGGGGTCGTGGACGCGGCGGCCGGGGGTCTGGTCTTCGGTGATGTTGCTGACCTTGACGCCGGTGCTGGCCACGTCGCCCAGGCCTTGCGACATGAGCTCGGCCTGGAAGGTGACCTGCCGCGCCTTGTAGGCCTGCCCGTCGGGGCCGGCCACGCTGTCGGCATTGGCGAGGTTGGAGGCGACCACGTTGAGCCGCTGCGACTGCGCGCTGATGGCGCTGCCCGAGACGTTGAAAACCTGGAACATGCTCATGCGGGCCTCCTTGCGGCAGCGCGGTCGGCCCGGCCGGGGCCGCTGGACGGGAAACGACGGAACAACCGCGCGACGAACGCGGAGACAAATGCGGAGACAAACGCGGAAACAAACGCGGCGACGAACGGCAGCGCCTGATGCACACCGGCGGGCTGGACCCGGCGTGGGCAGGTGGCGGCGTGCAGCGGGTTCATCATTGGCCCTTGATGGCTTCGAGCGTGGTGCGCACGCTGCTGTTGATGAAACGCAGCGTGGCTTCGTAGCGCACGGAGTTGTCGGCGAAGTTGGCCCGCTCGCGGTCCATGTCGACGGTGTTGCGGTCGAGGTTGGTCTGGCTGGGCAGCGAGTACTCGAGGTGGGCCTCGGAGCGCGCGCCGGCGACCGTGCTGACGATGTGGCCGGGGCGGCTGCCGGTGAGCCCGGGCGCCGCCTGCTGCTGCCCGGTGGCCTCGCGCAGCGCCTGGCTGAAATTCATGTCGCGGGCGATGTAGCCCGGGGTGTCGGCGTTGGCGATGTTGCTGGCGATCAGGCGCTGGCGCTCCGAGCGCAGGCCCAGCGCCTGGCCGTGGAAATCGAGCGATTCGGTGAGTCGGTTCAGCATGATGGACTGGCCTGGCGACAACCCATGGGGTCGATGCGAATGGATTGTGGGCAGCAGATCGGAAAACATAAGCGCGAATAAGGCCCCGTTTCTCGCCCTTTTCGAAGCCTGCACAGCGGACCCGCGGTCCTACATTGGTGACGTGAACAAGACCCTGCCTTCCCTGCGTCCGCCCTTCTCCCGGGGGTGTGGGACGGTTGCGTTCCTGTCCGGCGCCTCCACGGCCTGGCGGCGGCTGGCCAGCATGGCGGGGGCGCTGCTGCTGGCGGCGCTCGGGGCCGCCGGCCCGGCCGGCGCGGCCGCGCCGGCGGAGCACCCGCTCGGCGCCCCGCTGGCCCTGCAGGTGCGCCAGCTCATCCTCGACAGGCTGGCGCCCGCCGGCGCCCCGGCCCCGGCCGATGCGCCCCGCGTCGAAGTCACCCTCGGGCAACTCGATCCGCGGCTGCGGCTCTCGCCCTGCCGCCGGATCGACGCCTACCTGCCCACCGGCTCGCGCCTCTGGGGCCGCGCCCGTGTCGGCCTGCGCTGCGCCGAAGGCGAGCGCCCCTGGAACGTCTACCTGCCGGTCACCGTCACCCACTTCGGCCGCGGGCTGGTGGCCGTCGCCGCCCTGCCCGCGGGCCATGTGCTGGCCGACACCGACCTGCGCGAGACCGAGGTCGATCTCACCGGACACCCCAGCCCGGCCCTGCGCGACGCGGCCTCGCTGGTCGGGCGCCGCCTGGCCCAGCCGCTGGGCGCCGGCGAGAGCCTGCGCCAGGCCGCACTGAAACCGCGACAATGGTTCGCCCCGGGTGATACCGTCCAGCTGCGGGCCGTCGGCGGGGGATTCGCCGTCCTGGGCAGCGGCGAAGCGGTCACCACCGGGCTGGAAGGCCAGCCGGCCCGGGTGCGCACCGAGGGGGGGAAAGTGGTCAGCGGCATGCCGGTGGGTGAGCGCCAACTGGAAATCACATTGTGAAAAATCGGCCGAGCAGTAACAATCTGCCTGAAAACCCTAAAGTTGCCCCGGAACGGGTCGATACACCGTTCATGTTGAAAGGCTCGGGGTCGCAACACCCCGTCCCAAGGAGCACACCATGAAAATCGGCAACCCTACAGACAAACCGCCCCTGGCCCCGGTCAGCAACCGCACGGCCCCCAACGAACCCGCCAAGACCGCCGGCAATCCCGCGCCGCCCGCAGGCATTGCCGAGGCGAGCACGACCGTCGAGCTGTCCACCGCCGCCACCCGGCTGCTGGCCGGCGACAGCGCCGTGACCGCCGATTTCGACACCGAAAAAGTGTCGCGCGTGGCCCAGGCCATCACCGAGGGCAAGTTCGAGATCGATGCAGGCGCCATTGCCGACAAGCTGCTGGCGAACGCGCGTGAGGTCCTGGGCAAATCCCAGCACTGAGCCCTGCACTGCACCGGCACCGAACCCCCTCGTCCGTCGCCCCCCTTGTTCAGCCCCAGGTCTGCATCATGTCGAACTCGGTGAAACCGCAGGGTCCCCAAGGCTCGCCGCCCGCGAGCCTCGAGCTCGAAACGACGCTGGCCGCGGTGGAGACACACCTCACTTCGCTGGGCGAGTCCCTGCGTGCCAACGACATGGCGGCCGTGGACCACCACGCGTCCGAGTTGCACCGTGCCCTGGCGCGCGCCGTCGACCATTTCACCCATGCGGCCCGCAACGGCCCGGTGCCTCCGCCCCTGCGCCAGCGCCTGATGCGTGCCAGCGGGCTGGTGGCTTCGCAGCGCGAGTCGCTCGCACGCGCCACCGCCGCCCTCGACCGCGCCATCGACGTGCTCATGCCGCGCGCTGCGCCGGCGTCGGTCTATTCCGCCGCCGGAAGCCCCGAGCGGTCCGCACGCGGCGGCTCCATCCAGGCCTGATCCGGCAGCATGGCCGACAGGCCGCAGGCCCGCTCCACACCGACGGCGGCAGGCCGATCGCCCGAGCCGCCTGCTCCCGGCGCCCGTGGCGTCATCCGCTTCGACCCTGCCGGCGACTTCACAGCGTCTTCTCATCCCCGGAGCTTGGCATCGGCGGCTTCAGCGCCTCTTGCGCCGCCGCCCGCATGATGGCGAGGGTGGCCGTGGCGCCGTCCAGCGAGAAACTGGCGGATCGAAACTCATCGCCCTCGACCGGCATCGCGAAACCGATCTTGCGCGACGCCCTCACCGCCTCGTCGATCGGCCCGAAGGCACTGAACACATAACGGTACAGGTCGCTGCCTTCCATCCGCCCCCGGCAGACGAGCACCGAGGGAAAGGAACCACCGTCCGCGTTGACCAGCACCGGATAGATGGCACCGTCCTCGCAATCGGCGGGCAAGCCCAGGACGTACAGGCAAGCGCCTTCCGACGCCAGGCAGAACTGTCCGAAGACGTTGCCGCCGTCATTGGCGGTCACGGCATAGAACATCTTGTCCGTGGTGGTGCCATGATCCCAGGCACCGATCATCTCGGCATAGGGAGCCGTGCAAGGCGACAGGGCCAGCACGAGTGCAAGAGCTGAGAGGGGACGCATACGACCTCCTTCCAGGGAACACCGGCGGGACAGGCCCTGGACTGCGACGGGCCCGCCCGACGATGCGGGTTGTGCCGTCCGGACCGGCAGTGACCGGGTGGTCATGCCGCCCCGAGGACTGGAATTCCGTGCCGGGCCCAGTCCGCCGGCTCGGCTGCGCCTGAACTGGAAACCTCGCCGACACGGCGCTCAGGAACAGTATTGCGAACCCGGCGCCCGGCCCCGAAGCCGCGTACCCATACGCCGCGAACAGGTACGCCGCCCCGGCAAGGGACGGCAGGTTTTGGCAGGGGAATCGCAGCTTCGCGCCGCGCAGGTCGAGGAGAGAAGCGTCCCAGGTGGCCGGGAACCGGAGCCCCGGTTCGGGCGGCGACCATGCCCGAGGCGGCAGGCCGCGGCGCAGCGCGCCGCTCAGATCGACAGCATGCGCTGCCGTTTCTGTGTCTGGTCGATGTAACGCTGAAGCCCGCGCAACACCTCGCTGCCGGGGTTGACCATCTCGCACCCCAGGCGCACGCCCCGCGAATCGGGGTTGATCGACGTGACATGCTGCAAGCGCAGCGCGGTGGTGATGCGGGTGTCCACGTCGAGGTCGAGCTGCACGCCGTTGATGAGGACGCCGGGCTGAAGCGGCGGCACGTCCTCGGGCAGGAACAGCGCACAGCCTCCGATGCTCACATCGAGCACCCGCAGCGTGAGCGACATGTCGGGAATCATGGGATGCCGCACCTTGGCGGTCGGCGTGGCGCGCAGCAGCGGACGCACGCGGAAACCGCTGCGCCGCTGAAAGCGGAACATCTCGCGGGGCAGTGCGCAGTTGAGCGCGCAGGAGCGCCCTCCCCGCACCAGCACCAGGCCCTGGGCATCGAACTGCAGCTTGATGCTGTCGAGATAGGCGACGGCCACGGCGTCCTCGGCCTCGACCAGGGCCTGCACCTGGTTGTTGTCGCCGTCCGCGCTGAAGCTGATGGTGCCGCGGGCGGGATCGACCGCCCACAAGGTGGTGGTATAGACGCAGCCGTCGCTGCCATTCAGGTTGATCAAGGACTGCTGCTCGATCAACTCCTTGAGCATGCCCATCACCTCGACGGGAAGCGAGATGCGGAAGTCGTCCAGGTTGACGGACCCCTCGCCCGCCGGGTCTTCTTGCATGGACGACGGGTGCTGCGTAGAGTCCACCGTGCCTCCTTGAGGATGTCGTGGAAGCCGTGTTCAGTGAACCGACTTGGAACGGCCCGCCAGCAGGCCGTCGAGGTCGTCGAGCCAGGGTTCGGCGAGCTGACGGATCTCGGCATCGTTGACGAGGATGCGCTGCATGATGCGCGATTTGAGCTGCGCTTCTTCCGCCCCCAGATTCTGCGCCGAAGCGGCATGCTTGAGTTGCGAAATCAGGACGGCACAGGCTCCTTCGAGTTTGACCACCTGGTCCCAGTCGCCGCTGCGCGCGGCCGACAGCATGTCCGCGCTGGCTTGTTCGATCGCCTCATAGTAGTTCAAGAGGGCTGAGTTCATGGGCGCTCCGGGCATGTAGGTGTGTGGTCGCAAGTCGTGCTGGCTCATTTGGAGACCCCCGACACCTGCGGTCCGATCGAGGCCCAGGCGCTTCGCAGCGGTTCGATGAGTTTTTGGCATTCTTCGAGAAGTTTTTCGTCGTTGTGCAGGTTGGCCTGGGTCAGGCGCAGCGTGACGTAGTCGTAGAGATCGCGCATGTCGGCAGCCAGTTCGCCGCCGCTGTTGAGGTTCAGGCCGGCTTTCAGGCCTTCCTCGATGATGCGCACGGCCCGGCCGATCGCCCGGCCCTTGGCTTCGATGTGGCCCTGGCGCAGGGCGCCGCGGGCCTGTGCCAAGGCGTCCATGTAGCCATCGAACAACATGGCGACCAGCTGGTGCGGCGAGCCGGTGGTGACCCCGGTCTCGACACCCACTTGTCGGTAGGTGCTGGCGGCTGAGCGGGGGCGACCAAACGGTGAAGACATGGTTGCGTACATGGCGTGGTGTCGAAGTTGCTGCGTCTGATGACTAAGTTATCGACGCCGCCGGGGGGAACTTGAATCGGCTGAAAGACCGGGTTTGGACACCAATTTCCAGGCCGGCCGGGCCACGCAAGCAAAACGGGCGCCCCAGGGCGCCCGCTGCGAGCCGGCAGGCCACCTCAGGCGCAATGGTCGACCGTGTAGTCGTCGGCGACGGCGGTTTCGACCAGCCGGTCGATGAGGCGAAGCAACTGCTCGCTTGCCCGCGCCGGGTCGGTCTCGAAGATGCGCGCCACCATCTCGTCGCGCTGCGGGCGCAGATCGTCCTCGTACAGCGCCTGCCTGAGCTTGGACTCGAAATCGTCCCGGGTGAACTTGTGGCGGAACCCGAGCTCGGGCACCAGGGAGAAGTCGGGCTCGAAGCGCTGGTGCTCGTCGCGGGCCAGGTCCAGGCTGAGCACGGGTTTTCCGGTCAGCAGGAAGTCGAACATGATGGACGAATAATCGGTCAGCAGCAGGTCGAAGCGGTGCAGCAGCGGATAGGTGTCGGTACCCGGGTTGAGCAGGTAGAAACCCTCGGCCTTCTTGGTGGTGTCGATGTTCTGGCTGAAATAGGTGGGATGCATCTTGAAGAAGAAGTTGACCTTCTGCTTCTTCCCGAAGGACATCACCTTGGCGAAGAACTCGGAATCGTTGAGGTAGGTCTGGTGGCCCCGCTGCCAGGTCGGCACCACCAGCACGTTCCTGCGGCCCGAGGAGAGGCCGGCCTCGACCTCGGCGCTGACGTCGGCGCCCAGCAGCTCGAGCGCGCTGGGCGGGCGCACCAGCACCTCGTTGCGCGGGAAGCCGGCACGCACCAGCTGGCGGCAACCGAACACCTCGCGCCAGAAGCGGTCGAAGGTCGATGCGGTGCTCAGCACGTGGTCGGCCTGCGAGGCCATGTAGAAGGCCCGCCGGATGGCGAGTTCGCGCACGCCCAGGTGCGGCACCAGGCGCAGCAGCAGGTGCTTGACCGACACCCCGTGCCACAGCTGCAGCTTGCGCGCCCCGGCCAGGCAGGCATTGAGGCTGTACGAGCCCTTCAGGCTCTCGTTCGGATTGACGCAGAACACCGCCACCGCGGCATGCATCAGCAGGTCGATGCTGCGGTCGATGTTGAGCGAAAGATTGACACACGGCAGGCCGTTGGCGCTGAGCATGGCGATCAGGGCTTCGTCGAAGCCGCACCAGATCACCTCGTGGTTCTTCTCGCGCGCGACGTCCTGCAGGTACAGGTACTTGGTGTTGTCGGAGAAGGTGGCGCGGCCGAAGAACAGCACCAGCCGGCGCTTGGCGGTGCGCCGCGACATCGATTCCAGCTCATGGGCCAGCTGCTGCTCTTCCAGCTGCGTGATCGCGCGTTGCGTGCGTTCGGCCGCAGTCAGCTGGGGGGCTTGGATATCCATCTGGCAAAGTCTCCTGGTAGGGGCCTCGCCCGGCGTGTGGAAAGTTCAGGCCAGGCGGCGAAAAACAGCCGATCATGCGGTCGTGGCGCCGGATGCCGGCGGGCCGCAGCGGCGATCGTCAAAGTTATGGCTGAAAACACCGGACGGGTCAAGCATGGGGATCCCCTTGTGTGCGGCCCGCCCGGACGGGTCCCGCCGGGCTCAGCGCAGCGTGCCCTTGATGTGCTGCTTGAGGTCGCTGCTCGACACCCCTTCGGTGCGCGGTAGGTAGATGACCTCGCAAAGTGTCTTCAGGCTGTCGAAGTGGCCGGTCCAGTCGCTGCCCATCACCATGGCGTCGGCGCCATAGTCGACGATGTCGGTTTCCTTCTGCCCCCAGCCGGCCTCGGGAATGGCCAGGTCCACATAACGGCAGGCCCGCACCATCTCGATGCGGTCGGCGAAGGGCACCGCCGAGCGCTTGCCCTTGATGTCGTTGAATTCGTCGGTGGAGACGGCGACCACCAGGATATCGAAACGTTCCTTGATGCGGCGGAACAGGTTCACATGCCCGATGTGGAACAGATCGTAGGTGCCGTAGGTGATGGCCACCGTGGGGACCCGGGCCGTGCCTGCCGCCTCGGACCATCTGCCCTGCATGGCACGCGCCCGCAGATCGGTGGCGGCGCTCGAAAACGATGTGGATCTCATGTCGGCTCCTGTGGCGGGGGATCAGGCGGGGCTTGCACGGTTCAGCTCGTCGGTGACCAGCGCCACCAGGCGCGAGGCCGAGTCGCCATCGCAGCGGTCGTACAGGCGGGACAGCAATTGCCGCCTTGCCGCGGCATGTGCCGGGCTTTCGCCGGGCTTCTTCAGGACATCGATCAGCGCATTGGCGCTGTGCAGCACCGGCCCGGGCGGTGTCTCCAGCTTGGCATCGAACAGCTTGCGCGAGCGCGTGGTGTAGGCCTCGTGATCGGGGCGGAACAGCATCACCGGGCGATCCAGATGCAGGTAGTCGAACATGATCGACGAATAGTCGGTGATCAGGGCCGAGGTCTGCGTCAGCAGCGGATACACGTCGGTGCGCGGCTTGACGAAGACGACGTCCGGCAGTTGCCTGGCGATCTCCGGCACCGTGGGCTGCTCGACGGGGTGCATGTTGACGATGAGGCAGTCGCCGGCGCCGGCGATGCAACGCGCGATGCGCTCGAGCCCGGCCTGCAGGATCCACTGCGAGCGATTCGCGTCGCGGAAGGTCGGCGCGTACAGGTAGACGCGGCGGCCGCGCCGCAGATGATCCTGCGCCCGCTCATAGGCCTGCCTGTCCACGTTCAGGAAGTCGTGCCCGGCGGGCTCGCGATGCAGCACGTCGTTGCGGGCGTAGCCGATGGCGGCATAGCGGTCGAAGGCGAACCAGCGTCGCCATTCGGCCTCCTGGTGGACCGCGGTGCCGACGAAACTGCTGAAGCGCCCGCAGGTCCTGAGCACGCGGGCGAACTGCGGCGACATGTTCTTCATCGGAGCCAGGTTGCGAAAGCCGATTTCCTTGATCGACACCCCGTGCCACATCTGCACCTGGCGGGCTCCGGCCAGCAGTGCCGCCGCATAGGGGTTGGCGCCCAGCAGGTGGTCGCTGATGACCACCACCGCCGCGCTCAAGGCCGTGTGCAGGTCGTCGGCGCTCCAGTTCAGGTGGGTGTGGGGCAGGCAGCGACCGCCCATGCCGCTGACCAGCTGCTCCTGTTCGGCGTTGAACGGCAGGAAGCGGCAATCGACCTGCAGCTCGGCCGCCCTCGCCTGCATGGCCAGCCAGGCGTACTTGATGTTGTCGCCGAAGTAGGTGCCGCCCACGAACACGACGCAGCGCGACTTCGGATGCATGCGCGACACCTCGGCCAGGTCGCGGTTGCTGCGCTCGAGTTGCAGCTGTTGCTCGAGTTCACCCACCCGGGCCTGCAGCGCCGCCATGTCGTGGTTGCGCACATGCAGGATGGTGTCGACCAGCGATTCGACCACCCCGCTGATGTGCGTGGTGAAGGCTTCCATGCGGGCCAGGCGGCCGGCCAGGTCCTCACCCGGCTCCACGCCCGCCGCGTCGACCGGCCCGTCCTCGTGGACCCCGATCATGAACGTGTCGTCGTCCTGCCCCTCGGCGCTGAACTCCGGCGAAAATCCTGGCATGGCGGGACCCTTCTGGACAACCCTGGCAAGCCGGACCGACACGACCCGGTTGACGAAAAGTGTAGGGTCCGGCGCGGCTGCGGAAAGCCGGAAGTACAGGGCCCGCCGGCCTCAGTTGTCGGCTTCGGGCCGCCCCGGCTCCGTCAACCCGACTTGTTCAGGGCATTCAGCTGGGTCGTCACGTAGTTGCCGATGCCGTTCAGCTTGGCCATGTTGGTGTCCAGCGCCTGGTACTGGGCGCGCAGGCGCTTTTCGGTCTGGGCCAGCCGGGTCTCCATGTCGTCCATGCGGTCGGCATTGCGCTTGATGCTGGTCTGCAGGCCGGTGGTGCGCGAGTCGATGGGCCCTTCGCTGCCGAGCAGCTGGGCGGCGAACTTCTTGAAACGGAACACGATGCCCGAGGAGCTGGCGCTCGACTCGTCCGAACCCGCCAGCAGCTTGCGCAGCTCGGTCTGGTTGGCCAGCGCGTCGTCGAGCTTGGACGACTTCGTCTGCAGCGTGCCGTCCTTCTGCACTTCGATCCCGATGTCGCTCAGCCGGGTGTAGGTGCTGGAGGCCGTGCTCGAGGCGCCCAGGATGGAGCGCATCTGCCCCTGCAGGGCGATCACGGTGCGGTCGCCCTGCAGCTTGCCCGCGACCTTGCTGTCGGCGTTGTACTTGGTCTGCGCCGAGATGAACTTGCTCAGGTCGTTGTAGGCGCTGACGAAGTCGGTCACCGCCGTCTTCATCGAGGCGGTGTCCTGCGTCACCGAGATGTCGATCGGCGAGCTGGTCTTCTTGAGCAGCTTGACCGTCAGGCCATCGGCGACATCGCTGAGGGTGTTCGAGGCCGAGCTGATGTCGATGCCGTTGAGCCGGGCCTGCGCGTTGCGGGCCGACTGGTTGAGCGTCATGCCTTCGGTTTCGCCGTTGTAGTTCAAGGCGTTCAGGCCCAGCCCGCCGTCGTCGCCCGGCACGGTTTCGGTCGCCGTGATCTTGAAGCCGTTGTCCTGCCCGGTATTGGTCGAGCGGATGGACAGGCGCGCGCCGTTCGCATCGTTGATGATGGTGGCCGTGACACCGGCCCCGGCGGCGTTGATCTTGTCGCGGATGGCGGCCAGGCTGCTCTCCCCGGGGCCGATCTCGATCGTGACCGAACTCGCGCCCGCCTTCAGCCCGAAGGTGGCCGGGTCGCCCGTCCAGCTGCCCAGCTCGATGGTGAGCTGGCCCTGGCCGAGCGAGTGGCTGCTCGACGAGAAAGCCTGGCTGCTGACGGTCTGCCCGGCGGCGAGCTCCTGCACTTCCAGGCTGTAGCTGCCGACAGCGGCGCCGCTGCCGGTGCTGACGGTCGCGCTCGTGGCGTCGCTCGAGCTGGCCACCGTCTGCGACCAGAGGGTGAGCGAATTCAAGGCGTTCGACTTCTCCTGGAAAGCCGAGACGTAGCTTTGCAGCTGCCCATAGGAGGACAGCTGGGACTTCAGACCGGTTGCGGCGGTTTCCAGCAAGGCGGCCGGACGCCGCTCCACCGCCATCAGTGACTTGACAATGTTTTCAACGTCCAGGCCGCTACCCAGACCGGTCGATGAGATCGCCATGGTGGGCTCCTTTCAGAGCGAGAATGACTAAAACGGACCATTGGGGGTCTACCCGATGATCCGTTTTCGACCCGCTGCCCAAGAACTTGAGCGCAACGGCGAGAAATTTTCCGGGCAACCGTATCAGTTTGAAACGGCCGCGACGGCCTCACCCGCCCCGCAGCAGCGACAGCACCTGCTGCGGCAGCTGGTTCGCCTGCGCCACCATGGCCGTGCCCGCCTGCTGCAGGATCTGCGCTCGGGCCATCGCCGCGGTTTCGGCGGCGAAATCGGCGTCCATGATCCGACTTCGGGCCGCCGACTGGTTTTCCACCGCCTGCTGCAGGTTGGACACCACCGCGTCGAAGCGCGACTGGGTGGCGCCGAAGGTGGCCCGGGTGTTGTTCACCTCGTCGAGTGCCGCGTCGATGCTGTTGATCACCGTCGCGATCGCCCCCGCCGTCGCGGTGCTGTCGATGGCCGAGGCCGTGCCGGTGACGATGGCGATCTCGGTATTGGCCGACATGTTGGCCGTGGTCACGGTGATGGTGTCGTCGGCCGTGGTGTTGGCCCCGATCTGGAAGGTCAGCGCGGTCGCCCCGGTGCCGAGGATCGCCTGGCCGTTGAAGGTGGTTCCGCGGAGCACCCGAGAGATTTCGTTCTGCAGCTCGACGAACTCCTTGTTCAACGAGTCCTTGTCGTCGCTGCTGTTGGTGGAGTTGCGGGCCTGCACCGCCAGTTCGCGCATGCGCTGCAGCGAGTCACCCACCTTGGACAAAGCGCCTTCGGCGGTTTGTGCAAGAGAGATGCCGTCGTTGGCATTGCGCACGGCGACGTTCATGCCCCGTACCTGGGCGTTCATCCGTTCGGCGATGGCCAGGCCGGCCGCGTCGTCCTTGGCCGAGTTGACCCGCAGGCCGGAGGACAGACGCTGCATCGACGTCGCCAGCGATGTCTGCGACATGTTCAGGTTTCGCTGTGCATTCAGCGAAGCGATGTTCGTGTTGATCGTCTGTGGCATGACTGCACTCCTTCATGAATCCCGTAGGTCCGGCACGTGGGCCGGCGCTGCGTTCCGCCGCGAAGGGAAACGATTCCCTCGTGGCGTCTCACAAGGCCGGCTGGCGAACCGCTGACCTGATGAATGAATTCTGAAAGAGCGCCCGGTGATGCAAAAGGCGGAAATGAGAGGCTTCAGCCCATCATTTCCGCCACCGGGTCGAGCGCCGCGACGCGCGGCGAAGGGGCCGGACGAGGCTTTAGCGCAGCAGCGTCAGCACCTGCTGGGGCGCCTGGTTGGCCTGCGCGATCATCGCGTTGCCCGCCTGCTGCAGGATCTGCGCTCGGGACATGTTCGCCGTCTCCGTCGCGAAGTCGGCATCCATGATCCGGCTGCGCGCGGCCGACTGGTTCTCCACCGACTGCTGCAGGTTGGAGATCACCGCATCGAAGCGCGACTGCGTGGCGCCAAAGGTGGCCCGCGTGTTGTTGACCGTGTCGATGGCGGTGTCGATGTTGTCGATCACCGTGGCGATGGCACCCGAGGTGGCGGTGTTGTCGATCACGGTGGTGTTGCCCGTCACCGCGGTGATGGTCGAATCGGCCGTCATGTCGCTGGTCTGGACGGTGATGGTGTCGTCGCTGGTGGTGTTCGCGCCGACCTGGAAGTTCAGCGCGGTCGCATCGGCGCCGAGGATCTTCTTGCCGTTGAAGGCGGTGCCGCCCAGCACCCGGGTGATTTCACTCTGCAGCTCGGCGAATTCCTTGTTCAGCGAGTCCTTGTCGTCGTCGCTGTTGGTCGAGTTGCGCGCCTGCACGGCCAATTCGCGCATGCGCTGCAGCGAGTCGCCCACCTTGGAGAGCGCGCCTTCCGCCGTCTGCGCCAGCGAGATGCCATCGTTCGAGTTGCGGATGGCCACGTTCATGCCGCGCACCTGGGCATTCATGCGTTCGGCGATGGCCAGGCCGGCTGCGTCGTCCTTGGCCGAGTTGATGCGCAGGCCCGAAGACAGCCGCTGCATCGACATGGCCAGCGAGGACTGCGACGAGTTGAGGTTGCGCTGCGCATTCAACGAAGCGATGTTGGTGTTGATGACTTGAGACATATGAGGCTCCTATGGTTTCCGATAAATCCCGGCAACAGCGCCGAACGCTATCAGTCGCCGCCGAAGCGGATCACCGACCGCGACTGTCGCCAACCGGCCCGGAGGCCCGCCGGCATCGCCCGACGCTAGTCAACCGCTGAATCAAGGCCCCATGGGGTTCCCGTCATCGGCCGGCTAACCGGACCACGTTCTCGAATGTTCGATCGCGTTGAAGCATTTATCGGAGCCATCCTCAAAAAACTTGAGGCACTCAATTTCCTCTCTTGTCAAGAGATAGTTCTAAAGTTTTTCACTTTGTTGAAAAACGCCCGCTGCGGCAGCGGGCGTCACGGGAGACGAGCAACCCGGTCTCGAGGGACCGGGCCTGATGCGACACCCCCCGTCATTTCACCGGGAGGATGCCGAGGTCATCGAAGCAAGGACAGCACTTGCTGCGGCAGTTGGTTGGCCTGGGCGATCATCGCGTTGCCCGCCTGCTGCAGGATCTGCGCTCGGGACATGTTCGCCGTCTCCGTCGCGAAGTCGGCATCCATGATCCGGCTGCGCGCGGCCGACTGGTTCTCCACCGACTGCTGCAGGTTGGAGATCACCGCATCGAAGCGCGACTGCGTGGCGCCAAAGGTGGCCCGCGTGTTGTTGACCGTGTCGATGGCGGTGTCGATGTTGTCGATCACCGTGGCGATGGCACCCGAGGTGGCGGTGTTGTCGATCACGGTGGTGTTGCCCGTCACCGCGGTGATGGTCGAATCGGCCGTCATGTCGCTGGTCTGGACGGTGATGGTGTCGTCGCTGGTGGTGTTCGCGCCGACCTGGAAGTTCAGCGCGGTCGCATCGGCGCCGAGGATCTTCTTGCCGTTGAAGGCGGTGCCGCCCAGCACCCGGGTGATTTCACTCTGCAGCTCGGCGAATTCCTTGTTCAGCGAGTCCTTGTCGTCGTCGCTGTTGGTCGAGTTGCGCGCCTGCACGGCCAGCTCGCGCATGCGCTGCAGCGAGTCGCCCACCTTGGAGAGCGCGCCTTCGGCCGTCTGCGACAGCGAGATGCCGTCGTTCGAATTGCGGATGGCCACGTTCATGCCACGCACCTGGGCATTCATGCGTTCGGCGATGGCCAGGCCGGCCGCGTCGTCCTTGGCCGAGTTGATACGCAGGCCCGAAGACAGCCGCTGCATCGATGCCGCCAGGGAAAACTGAGCGGAGCTGAGGTTGCGCTGAGCATTCAACGACGCGACGTTGGTGTTGATGACTTGAGACATGGAAGAACTCCTTCAGATTCGTAGAACCCCGGCGGCATTCACTACCGGACTGCTGACCCGTATCACGTTTTCCGGGGCCGTGCCTGGAATTTCGACGATTGATCGCTTGACTTGAGCTATTTCTTTGGTTCTTTTCCATCGATCGAATCCGGGGGGCTCGTGGCAGGCCCCGCGCGCCTCGCTCCGCCGTGGCGAACTGGCCTCCATTGAGGTGCCATCTCCGCGCATGCAGGCCGCCGGGTGTTGACTAGACTGCGCCATCCCCTCTTCGCCGAGACCGCCACCGCATGGACGCCCCCCGCACCAGCCACCGCGCACACAAGCACTGGCAGACCGGCGTCGCCCATCTGCAGGCCCGCCGCTGGGCCCAGGCACAGACCGAATTCGAACGCGCCACCGCATTGGCACCCGGCGACGCGGTCTACTGGCTGAACCTGGCGCGTGCCCAGCTGCGGATGAACCGCGTCGAGGCGGCGGGAGAATCGGCCCGGCGCTCCTTCGAGCTCGATCCGGCCTCCCCCCTCGCCTGCCGCGTGCTCGCGGACTGCCTGACCCAGCAGCACCGCCACGCGGAAGCGGCCGACTGCTACGCCCGGCTGAGCCCGGAGGCCCCGCGCGACCATGACTTCTTCTCGGCACAGGGCGTGGCGCTCTTCAGCGCCGGACGGCTGCGCGAAGCCATCGACGTGTTTTTTCTCGCACTCTCCTTGAAGATCGACGCCGCGCTGGTGCACTACCGGCTCGGCCTGGCCTTCAAGGACCTGCTGATGAAGGAGGAAGCCGCCGAGTGTTTCCGCACCGCCGTGGCGCTCGACACCGGCAGTGTCCGTGCCATGGCCCTGGCCCTGCTCGTGCACGAAAGCGCGCAGGCCTGCCAATGGGAGCAGCTGGACGCCGAGACGCAGTCGCTGCGCGAGTGCATCCGCACGCTGCACGAGGCCGACGGCAAGCTGCTGTCGCCCTTCGCCTTCATCGCCATCGACTGTACGCCGGCCGAGCAGCGGCAGGTGGGCATGCTGCGCTCGATGTCGCTGGGCCGCAGCGTGCCGCGCCTGCCGCCGCTGCCGAAGAAGCGGGCGCCCGGCCGCATCCGGCTGGCCTACCTGTCGAGCGACTTCTACAACCACGCCACCGCGGTGCTGATGGCCGAGCTGCTCGAGCAGCGCGACACCAGCCGCTTCGAGGTGCTGCTGTATTCGCACAGCCGCGATGACGACTCCGCCCTGCGCCATCGTGTCATGGCCGCGTGCGAGCGCTTCGTCGATGTCTCTGCGCTGGACAACCTGGCCCTGGCCGAACGCATCCGCGCCGACAACATCGACATCCTGGTCGACCTGAAGGGCCACACGCGGGACAGCCGCTTCGAGGTCATGGCCGCGCGCCCGGCGCCGGTGCAGGTCAGCTACCTCGGCTATCCCGGCACCACCGGGGCCGACTACATCGACTACATCATCGGCGACCGGGTCGTCACCCCGCTGTCGGCCGAGGCCGATTTCAGCGAGAAGATCGCCCAGATGCCCTGGTCCTACCAGCCCAACGACCGCCAGCGTGTGCTGCCGGACTCGCCCGGCCGTGCCGCCTGCGGCCTGCCGGACGACGCGATGGTGCTGTGCTGCTTCAACCAGGCCTACAAGATCACCCCGGCGGCACTCGATGCCTGGGCCCGCATCCTGCTGCAGGCGCCCGGCGCGGTGCTGTGGATGCTGGCCTGGAACCCCCAGGCCGAGCGCAACCTGCTGGGCCAGCTCGCCCGGCGCGGCATCGAGGCCTCGCGGGTGGTGTTCGCGCCCAAGCTGTCGCTGACCGACCACATCGCCCGGCTGCGCTGCGCCGACCTGTTCCTCGACACCTGGCCTTGCAATGCCCACACCACCGCCAGCGAGGCCTTGTGGGCCGGCGTGCCGGTGCTGACCCTGCCGGGCAGCACCTTCGCCTCGCGCGTGGCGGCCAGCCTGGCGCGGGCCACGCGCACCGAAGAGCTGATCTGCGCCGACGTGGACGCCTACGTCGCCACCGCCGTCGCGCTCGCCCACGACCTGCCCCGGCTGCGCGGCCTGCAGGCCCACCTGGCCGAGCAGCGCATGCAGCTGCCCCTGTTCGACAGCCCGGCCTACACGCGCGGGCTCGAGGCGCTGTTCGAGCGCATGCACGAGCGTCGGATCGCCGGGCACAAACCCGCGCACCTGCCCGCGGATTTGTAACAGCCGCCCCCTCCCGGGGCCGGTTTTCCGCGAAAAACCTCACGGATTCTCCCTCCGCGGGACGCCTCGACCACCGGCGCGGATGACAGCCTGTAGGTGTTTGCCTGACACGGGGCACGGAAGAAGCTGGACTCAAGTGACAGAACAGGCCTGATGTTCCGGATCAATTCCCGACTTCACAATCCATTTCACGTTGAAACACTTTCAGCGACCAGACACCACCGACAACAGCACAGGACCCAGCATGAACGCCGACCAAATCCTCACCGAAATCCGCGAAGCCAATCTGTCCTACCTCATGCTGGCCCAGAGCCTGATCCGCAGCGACCGCGAACAAGCCCTCTACCGCCTGGGCATCAGCGAGGAAAGCGCGGCGATGATCGCCCTGCTGACCCCCGCCCAGATGATGAAGGTCGCCGCAGGCAACACCCTGCTGTGCCGCTTCCGCATGGACGACGACCTGGTCTGGGGCCTGCTGACCAACCACGGCAAGACGGCCTCGAACGACACCACCAGCCGCCTGCACGCCAGCATCCTGCTGGCCGGCCGCCACCAGGAAGCGGCCTGAGTCCTCGCCCAGCCCCGTTCCACCCGACAAGACCCATACCAATATTCAGGAGCAGACCATCATGCGCACCAAAAGCATCCTCAGCGAAGCCAAGCAGATCGAACGCGCCGTCACGCTGATCAACCTCGGCGCGCGACTGCAAGTGCTGGAGTCCGAGACGGACCTGAGCTATGAGCGCCTGCTGCGTCTGTACAAGGAAGTCTCGGGCAAGTCGCCGAGCAAGGGCCAACTTCCCTTCTCGACCGACTGGTTCATGACCTGGCAGCCGAACATCCATGCCTCGCTGTTCCTGAACATCCACGAGTACCTGAACAAGGTCGCGGTGATGGACGAGATCGACGTCGTCATCAAGGCCTACCAGCTCTATACCGAACAAACCCAGGCCCAGGGTCTGGAAGCGCTGTTGTCGGTGACACGCGCCTGGCGCCTGGTGAAGTTCGTCGACAACGGCATGCTGACCATGACCGAATGCTCCAAGTGCGGCGGCCATTTCGTCAGCCATCCGCACGAAATCCCGAAACACTATGTCTGCGGCCTGTGCAACCCGCCGGCACGCGCCGGCAAGGGCAAGGCCTCCGGCGGCATCCAGATGCATTGATCGCTAAAGTTTTTTTCCGGCCTGCCGAAGACAGGGTGGACCGGAAACGGTTTCTTGCTTGTCTCCTCCTGGCACCCTTGAAAGTGCTTTGAAGCGGGTCCCTCGGGACCCGTTCTTTTTTTGTGCCGGGAATACCGTGCTGTTGAAGGGATCGCCAACTTCCCGCCTGGGCACACTCAAGACGCCTGGAGCGAAGGCCGATAAACGGCAGAGGTTCGCACAGGCAGCGGCCTGGGGGCCCCAAGGACACGGACCACTTCCATCATGTTTGTTCTCATCGGTTACGCAGTCGCGCTGGGGTGCATCTTCGGCGCCTACATCCTCCACGGCGGCAATATCGCGGTGATCATCCACGCGCTGCCGACCGAGTTGATGGCCATCCTGGGCGGCGCCCTGGGGGCGTTCGCGGTGAACAACCAGCCCAAGGTGCTCAAGGCGACCCTGGCCGCGCTGCCGACCCTGCTCAAGGGATCGAAGTACACCAAGGCGCGCTACATGGAACTGCTCGCTCTGCTGTACGACATCCTGCAGAAGGCGCGCAAGGAAGGCCTGATGTCCATCGAAAAGGACGTCGACGCCCCGCATGAGTCGCCCACCTTCAAGAAATACACGACGGTGGGCAGCGATCACCACGTGGTCGAGTTCATCACCGACTATCTGCGCATGATGGTGTCGGGCAACCTGAACGCCCACGAGATCGAGAGCCTGATGGACAACGAGATCGACACCCATCACCACGAGGCGCACGCCCCGGTGGCGGCGATCGGCCGCCTGGCCGGCGCCCTGCCGGCCTTCGGCATCGTGGCGGCGGTGCTGGGCGTGGTCAACACCATGGGTTCGGTCGGCCAGCCGCCGGCCATCCTGGGCGGCATGATCGGCTCGGCCCTGGTCGGCACCTTCCTCGGGATCCTCATGGCCTACGGCATCGTCGAACCGCTCGGCGGCCTGCTCGAGCAGAAGAACGACGAGTCGAGCAAAGAGCTGCAGTGCATCAAGACGACGCTGCTGGCCAGCATGCAGGGTTATGCCCCGCAGGTGGCGGTGGAATTCGGCCGCAAGGTCCTGTACTCGACCGAACGCCCCACCTTCTCCGAGCTGGAGAGCCATGTGAAGGGCAAGAAATGAGGCACCCCACCCTCGCCGGGAGCCAGCATGGCGGGTGACAGCAAGAAGCTCCAGCCGATCATCATCAAGCGCGTCAAGCGGGGCGGCCATGCCGCCCACGGCGGCGCCTGGAAGATCGCCTACGCCGACTTCGTCACGGCCATGATGGCCTTCTTCCTGCTCATGTGGCTGCTCGGCTCCACCACCGAGGGCGACAAGAAGGGCATCGCCGATTATTTCCAAGCGCCGCTGAAGGTGGCGCTGCTCAACGGCGGCAGCGGCTCGGGCGACTCGTCGCACGTGATCAAGGGCGGCGGCACCGACCTCACGCGCAGCGGCGGCCAGGTCAAGCGGGGCGAAACGGCCACCGCGCGCAGCACGGTCAACCTGGCGGCCATGAAGGCCGAGCAGGCCCGGGCCGAGGCGGCCCGGCTCGAGAGCCTGAAGAAACGCGTCGAGGACGTGCTCGCGGCCAGTCCCAAGCTGGCCGCCCTGTCCTCGCAGATCCGCCTCGACATGACCCGCGACGGCTTGCGCATCCAGATCGTCGACGAACAGAACCGGCCGATGTTCGACAGCGGCAGCGCCGTCGTCAAACCCTACATGCGCGAACTGCTGCGCGAGATCGGCGGCGTGCTGGCCGAAGTCCCCAACCGGCTGACGCTAGAGGGCCACACCGACGCCGCCCCGTTCGGCTCCGGCGACCGCGGCTACAGCAACTGGGAGCTGTCGAGCGACCGGGCCAACGCCTCGCGGCGCGAGCTGCTGCAGGGCGGCCTGCCCGACGGACGCGTGCTGCGTGTGCAAGGGCTCGCCTCCAGCACCCCCTTCGACCGTAACGACCCCCTCAGCCCGGCCAACCGGCGCATCAGCATCATCGTGATGAACCGCGATGCCGAGGACCGCTTGTTCCAGACCGAGCGCGGCACGGTTGAGCAACCCGTCACGCCGGAAGACAAAAGCGCGGAACCGGGGGCGGCGACGCCCTCAACTTCCGCATCCAGTTCCCGATAACAGCCAGAGCGCATTCAAGCGAGGTTTGTCACATGAGCACCGATATGAAGTTTTTGATCGTCGACGATTTCTCGACCATGCGGCGCATCGTGCGCGGCTTGCTCAAGGAGATCGGCTATGTCAATGCCGAGGAGGCCGAGGACGGTGCCGTGGCCTTGACCATGTTGAAGAACGCGAAGTTCGACTTCGTGGTGAGTGACATCAACATGCCGAACATGAACGGGTTCGACCTGCTGGCCGCCATCAAGGCCGATGCCGGCCTCAAGCACCTGCCGGTGCTGATGGTGACGGCCGAAGCACGCAAGGAGGACATCGTCCGTGCCGCGCAGGACGGCGCGGCCGGCTACATCGTGAAGCCCTTCACCAAGGCCACCTTGGAAGAGAAGGTGATCAAGATCATGCAAAAACTGTCGGCCACGGCCTGAAGGAACTGCACATGAAGATGGACGACGTCACGGTGCTCGCTCAAACCCCGGCTCCGGCGCAAGCCGCGGCCTCCGCAGAAGTCTTTCAGCAGCTGGGCGTCATCACCCGCCAGCTGCACGACGCCCTGACCCAGCTGGGCGTGATGCCCAAGCTGCAGAATTGTGCCGAAGGCCTGCCGGACGCGCGCAGCCGGCTGAACTACATTGCCGAAAAGACCGGGGCCGCCGCCAACAAGGTGCTGAATTCGGTCGACCAGGCCAAGGCCGAACACGCCAGCATCTCGGCCGACACGCGCCGCATGGCCGAGTCGATCGTGGCCGACCCTGTGAAGGCCGTGGCCAACGGATCGGTGATGAACTTCGTCGGCGATGTCGAGGCCGCGACCGCGCGCATCGACCAGCACCTGACCGACATCATGATGGCCCAGGACTTCCACGACCTCACCGGCCAGGTGGTCGCCAAGGTCGTGGCCCTGGCCTCGGACCTGGAGGACAGCCTGGTGAAGCTGCTGGTGCAGGCCGCCCCGCCGGAGGCCCAGAAGGTGGTGGAACACGCGATGGCGCTGAACGGCCCGGTCGTGAACCCGGAAGGGCGCACCGACATCGTGACGAACCAGGGCGAGGTGGACGATCTGTTGGCCAGCCTCGGATTCTAGTTAGCCCCCCACGTCGCTCTCGCTCCTGCCCCCCCATGGGGGGCGCCTCCCATCGGGCCGGGGGACCCGTCCTTCGGGAGTTGCTTGATCGGTCGCACTCGCTTCGCGTCGTGCTCCTGGCGTTGAACAGGCGATCGCGAGCTTTCCCATCGGTCCGGGGAACCCGTCCTTTGGGAGTTGCTTGATCGGTTGCGCTCGCTTCGCGTCGTGCTCCTGGCGCTGAACGGGAGACTCCGGCCTTGCTCGAACAGCCATGTCCACTTCGCTTGCGCTCTTGACACTGCTGGAGCGCACTGCGCCTGGGTGCCCTACTCTCCGACCAGGCCGTTGCGGATGGCGTAGACGGTCATCTCCGAGTTGTTGGACAGGCCCAGCTTTTCCAGCACGCGGGCTCGGTAGACGCTGACGGTCTTGGGGCTGAGGGTGAGTTCTTCGGCGATGTCGGACAGGCGCTTGCCGGAGGCGATCATGACCAGGGTCTGGAGTTCGCGGTCGGAGAGTTTTTCGTGCGCCATCTCGCTGGCCGGGGTGGTCAGGCTTTCGACCAGCATTTGCGCGATCTCGGGGGTGACGTATTTGCGGCCCTGCCCGACGGTGCGCACCGCCGTGACGATGAGCCCGGGGTCGCCCCCCTTGTTGACATAGCCGTAGGCCCCCGCCCGCAGGGCTCGGATGGCGTATTGGTCCTCCGGGTACATGGAAACGACCAGCACCCGCATGGTCGTGCCTTCGTCCTTCAGCACGTGCAGCACGTCCAGGCCGCTGCGGCCCGGCAGGTTGATGTCGAGTACCAGCACGTCGCATTCGCCGGACTTGCGCAGCAGGCCGCGCAACTCGCTGTAGTCGCCGGCTTCGCCGATGACCTCGATGTCCGGCGCGTCGGACAAGGTGTCGCGGATGCCGCGGCGGATCAGCGCGTGGTCATCGCACAGAATGACTTTGATCATGGTCGGACGCCTTGCGTTCTCATAGCTCTCCCCAGGAGGTCGGATCGTACGCCTCGCCCCGTTCGCTCAGTTCGAGATGCGCTTCGCTGCCGGTCTCGTCGACGATCTCGAGCGGGACCGACAGGATGAGCGTGGTGCCGCTCGGGCCGCTGCTCAGGTCGACCCAGCCGCCGACGGTGCCGGCACGTTCGTGCAGGCCGCGGATGCCGAAGGAGCGCGCCTTGGCCAGGTCGTCCGGGCTGAGGCCGCGGCCGTTGTCGCTGACCTCGAGCGACAACACGCCGCCCGCCAGCGACAGGTCGATCTGCACGTGGGTGGCGTGCGCGTGCTTGGAGACGTTGGTCAGCGCCTCCTGGGCGGCGCGATAGGCCACCAGCGGCACACCGGCCGGCAGCGACAGGTGCTGGTGGCGCGAGCGGAATTCGCACGTGATGCCGGTGCGCTTGTCGAATCGGCTGGCCATCCATTGCAGCGCCGCGACCAGGCCTTGCTCGAGGATGGCCGGCCGCAGGTTGTGCATGATGCGCTGGCTGGCCTCGATCGCATAGGTGACGGTCTCGAGCGCGGAATTGACCCGCTGCTGCACCTCGGCCGAGTCGGTGTGGCGCTGGATCCAGGCCAGGTCGAACTTCAGCGCGGTGAGCGAGCCGCCGACATCGTCGTGGATCTCGCGGGCGATGGCCGCGCGTTCGGTCTCGACGCTGGTCTGCAAGTGCTGCACCAGCTCCTGCACGCGGCGCTTGGACTCGCCCAGTTCGCGGTCGGCCCGCTGCCGGGCGACATAGATCTCGTGCACCTCCACCGCATGCATCACCGCCGGCACCAGCCGCGCCAGGTTGTTCTTGAGCAGGTAGTCGCTCGCGCCGTTGCGCATCGCCTCGACCGCGGTGTCCTCGCCGATCTCGCCGGACACCAGGATGAAGGGGATCATCCGCCCGCTCGCCTTGACCAGGTCGAGCGCCACCAGGCCCGAGAACCCCGGCAGGTTGTAGTCGGAGACCACCACGTCCCACTCGTTGGCCGGGTCGAGGGCGGCCAGGAAATCGGCCTCGGAATCGACCCGCAGCGCCTGCACCCGCAGGCCGCCGCGTTGCAGATGCGCGAGCGTCAACTCGTGGTCGGCTTCGGAATCCTCGAGGTGCAGGAGCCGCAGCGCAGGGGCGTCGAAGGAGGGAGACATGTCGGGAGTATGCACAAGCTGGCGGCCGCAGGCTGCCGGGGGGCGGGTTTTTCCGGAATTCCCGAGCCGGAAAACCACACCGGCCGGGCGCAGGAGCGGGCGTTTCTCACATCCCCCCGGGGGTCTGACGAATTGGAAGGACTTATTGCCCGTGATTGGGCTTATGTCGAAGACGGTTCTGCCGAAAAATCCAGACAGATGACTTGCCGTGCGCGGCCTCCGCCCGCACGCCTCGCCCCTCTCACCATCGAGTGGAGTTTTGATGCCCATGAACGACGCAAACGACGATTCGCCTGCGCCCCCGGGAGGTTCCGGTTCACTGCCCCTGGAGGCGGCGGCCGACTTGCAGGACCACCTGATGACGGCCAGCAACGACCTGGATCGGCTGCAGACGCTGCTGTCGGACGCCTGCGACACGCTGATGCAGCGTTTCTACGGTGCCTCCGAACAGATCCGCGCCTTGCGCTCGCATCCGCATACGGGCGAAGAGAGCGACGAGGTCATCAGCGGGGTGATGCAGGACCTCGGTGGCGCCGTGACCGCCCTGCAATTCCAGGACATGGCGTCGCAGCTCATCAACCATACCCACAAACGGTTGCGCAGCTGCGTGGATCGATTAGCGCGCGAAGCGTTCGCCGAAGACGAGGACGGCGCCGCCGCCCCCGAAGAGGCGCCGCTTCGCCCCAACCCGGTGACCCAGGCCGAAATGGACGTGGGTTCCATCGAGTTGTTCTAAAGAATACGTCGATTCAACCGAAATCAATCGAGAAATCCGGAGAAAAACCATGCATTCAATCCTCGCGGTGGACGATTCAGCCTCCATGCGCCAAATGGTGTCGTTCACCCTGAAGAGCGCGGGCTACAACGTCGTCGAAGCCGTGGACGGCCAGGACGCCTACGAGAAATCCAACGGCCGGGACTTCGACCTCGTCCTGACGGACCAGAACATGCCCCGCATGGACGGCATCAGCCTGACCAAGAAGCTTCGCGACAACCCGAAGTTCAAGACCACGCCCATCCTGATCCTGACCACCGAGTCCAGCGACCAGATGAAGCAGGCGGGCCGCTCCGCCGGCGCCACCGGCTGGCTGGTCAAGCCGTTCGACCCGGCCAAGCTGCTCGAAGTCATCAAGAAGGTCGTTCGCTGAGTTCTCTCCGACACGCCCACTACCTAACGAATCCGAATTCCAGGAGCACCCCAATGGGCGAGATGTCCTCCGAAGGCTCGCAGTCGAGCGCCGGCATCGATCTGAGCCAGTTCTATCAGGTCTTCTTCGAGGAAGCGGGCGAGAACCTCGACCGCATGGAAAAGCTGCTGCTCGACCTGAACGTCGAGGCGGCCGATGACGAGGAAATGAACGGCATTTTCCGTTGCGCCCATTCGATCAAGGGCGGCGCCGCCACCTTCGGCTTCAAGGACGTGGCCGAGCTGACGCACCAGATGGAAACGCTGCTCGACAAGCTGCGCCGCCACGAGCTGTCGCCCACCGCCGCCATGGTCGACGTGCTGCTGCAGTCGGGCGATGCGCTGCGCGCCCAGCTCGCCCGCCACCAGGGCAACGACAGCGCCGAACTCGACACCACCGAGCTGCTGTTCAACATCCGCGCCATGTCGGCCGGCGATACCCCGGCGGTCAAGACCCCGCCGGCCGCCCACGTGACCATCGTCGCCCCCTCGGTGCTGTCCGAGCCGGTGAGCGAGAACGGTGCCCGCGTGCTGGAGCTGCGCGTCGGCCCGCTCGAGCTGCCGGAGCAGGCCGACAACCTGGTCGACCTGTTCAAGGAAATCGCCGACCTGGGCACCATCGAACCCCTGGACAACGGCATGCCGGCGGACGGCATGCGCCGGTTCAAGATCTGCACCACCAGCGCCGACAGCGACCTGCTCGACCTGTTCACCTTCCACGTCACCCGCGAGCAGGTGGCCCTGCTGCCGATGACGGAAGGCTTCGGCTTCCACGAAGGCGCGCCCGGCGCGCCCGAACCGACCGCCCCCGACCTGGGCTACGGCTTCTTCGAGAACGCCCCCGGCCTGCCCGCCGAGGAAGCCGCCGCGGCATCGGCCGCGGCCGCGGTGGCCGCCGAGGCCGAGGCGGCCTCCCCGGTGGCGGTCAAGGCACCGCCCAAGGTGGAGAAGACCGCCCCGGCCGTGGTCGAGGCGTCGACCCTGCGCGTGTCGGTGGAAAAGGTCGACCAGCTGATCAACCTGGTCGGCGAGCTCGTCATCACCCAGGCCATGCTGGCGCAGAACAGCCAGGGCCTGGACCCCGCGCTGTACCAGCAACTGGCCTCGGGCCTGGCCGACCTCGACCGCAACACCCGCGACCTGCAGGAATCGGTCATGTCGATCCGCATGATCCCGATGTCGATGGTGTTCAGCCGCTTCCCGCGCATGCTGCGCGACCTGGCCGCCAAGCTGGGCAAGAAGGTCGACTTCGTCACCCTCGGCGAAGCGACCGAACTCGACAAGGGCCTGGTCGAGAAGATCACCGATCCGCTCACCCACCTGGTGCGCAACAGCTGCGACCACGGCATCGAGACACCGGCCGAACGCCTGGCCAAGGGCAAGCCCGAGACCGGCACCATCACCCTGTCGGCATCGCACCAGGGCGGCTCGATCGTCATCGAGGTGCGCGACGACGGCCGCGGCCTGTCGCGCGACAAGCTGCTGCAGAAGGCACGCGAACGCGGCATCCCCGCGGCCGACTCGATGAGCGACCAGGAAGTCTGGAGCCTGATCTTCGCGCCCGGTTTCTCCACCGCCGACGTGGTCACCGACGTCTCCGGACGCGGCGTGGGCATGGACGTGGTCAAGAAGAACATCGCCTCGCTCGGCGGCACGGTCGACATCGACTCGGCCGAGGGCTACGGCATGCGGGTCTCGGTGCGGCTGCCGCTGACCCTGGCCATCATGGACGGCATGTCGGTCGGCGTCGGCGAGGAGGTCTACATCCTCCCCCTGTCCTCGGTGGTCGAATCCTTCCAGGTGCAGGGCGACATGGTCAAGACCATCGGCGGCTCGGGCCGGGTGGTCGAGGTGCGCGACGAATACATGCCGGTGCTCGAGATGGAGCGCGTGTTCGACGTGCCGCGCTTCGACTTCGAGCACGTCAGCGGCATCATGGTGGTGGTCGAGGCGGAGGGGGGACGTGTCGCCCTGCTGGTGGACGAGTTGCTCGGCCAGCAGCAGGTGGTGGTGAAGAACCTGGAAGCCAACTATCGCAAGGTCACCGATGTCTCCGGCGCCACCATCATGGGTGACGGACGGGTCGCGCTGATCCTCGACGTCGGCAGCCTGGTCCGCCGCTCGCGGCACTGATTCACGCCACGGGCTGCCCGCCGGCAGCCCGTCACCAAGGACTCTCCCCATGAAACTCGGAGCCAAGCTGCTTGCAGCGCCGCTTCTGGCGGCCACGCTCGTCTTTTCGATCGCCACGGTCAACACCTTGTTGCTGCGGGGAGAGGCCAGCGAGAATCAGCAGCGTGCCGACACGCACGTCGAGAACCTTCGTACCGTCACCAGCGTGCAGGACCAGCTGGGCCAGATCCACGTCGGGGTCTACCGTGCCGTGGCGCAGGCCGCGGCCGGCAACGAAGCCGACAGCAAGAGCTTCCGCGATTCGCTCAACACCCAGCTCGAGGGCACCAAGCGCGCCCTGGGCGCTGTCGGCGAGACCACGGGCGCGGCGGACCTGAAGGCCGCCATCCAGGGCGCCGTGGCCCAGGTCGATGCCTACCGCGGGCTCGCCGACCAGGCGCTGGCCTTGCCGGCCAGCGAAACCGCCCCCAGGCTCGCGGCGCTGCAGCAGGCCGACGCCAGCTTCGCCGTGCTGTCCAAGGCCATGGGCGGCATGGTCGCCACGATGGACCACCAGGCCAGCGCCTTGATCGAGGAGTCCCGGCAACGCTCGGCCGCCAGCACCGCCTGGCTGGGCCTGCTGGGTTTCCTGGCGGCCGCCGGCGCGGTGGCCCTGGCGTGGTGGATGCAGCGAAAGATCGTGCGCGACCTGGTGCGTGCCTCGGGCGTGGCGCACGAGGTCGCCTCGGGCAACCTCGCCGCCGATGCCAAGACCGAGCGGGCCGACGAAGTCGGCGACCTGATGCGCGCCCTGGGCGCCATGACCCGCCAGCTCAGCGGCTCGCTGCAGACGGTGCTGCAGTCCTCGGTCTCCATCCAGGCAGCCAGCGTCGAGATCGCCAGCGGCAACCAGGACCTCAGCCAGCGCACCGAGCAGACGGCGTCGAACCTGCAGCTCACGGCCTCCTCGATGGTGCAGTTGAACGGCACGGTCAAGCAAAGCGCGAATGCAGCCGCCCAGGCCAACCAGCTCGCCATGTCGGCAGCCGAGGTCGCCGCACGCGGCGGCGCCGTGGTGTCGCAAGTGGTCAGCACCATGGACGACATCAACACCAGCTCGAAGAAGATCGGCGACATCATCAGCGTGATCGACGGCATCGCCTTCCAGACCAACATCCTCGCGCTCAATGCGGCGGTGGAAGCGGCACGGGCCGGCGAACAAGGCCGGGGCTTCGCCGTGGTGGCGAGCGAAGTGCGCAGCCTGGCCGGCCGGTCGGCCCAGGCCGCCAAGGAAATCAAGACCCTCATCGGCGCCAGCGTCGAGCGCGTGGAAGCCGGCTCGCGGCTGGTGGCCGACGCCGGCGCCACGATGACGGAGATCGTCAGCTCGGTCCAGCGGGTGTCGGACATCATCGGTGAGATCACCGCCGCCGCGGCAGAACAGTCCGACGGCATCGGACAGGTCAACACCTCGGTCATCCAGCTCGACCAGATGACACAGCAGAACGCCACGCTGGTCGAGCAGTCGGCCGCCGCCGCGGAAAGCCTGAAGGACCAGGCCGGTCGCCTCGCCCAGGTGGTCGGCGCCTTCCGGCTGCTGCCCGGTGGTTCCGCTCCCGTGGTGGCGCCGGCCGCA
>CBIHOH010000009.1:0-87190 GCA_966211755.1 uncultured Rhizobacter sp.
GCACCTGCACCTGCACCTGCACCTGCACCCACAGCCTCGCCCCACGTACACGCCACGTCCAGGCCGTCGGCGTGTTCACGATCCCGGAATCGCCCACGGTGCCCCAGGGCGGCAAGCTTCCGGGGCAGAAGACTCAGCAAGGATCCAGGCTCAGCAGGGCGCCCGCCACCTGCGCGCCCTCGTAGATCTCGATCTGCCGGTAATACACACGGCCTTCGATGCGAGCGGTCGCCGCCAGACGCAGGTTGCCGCGGACCACGGCAGCCACCTTGCCCCTGTCCGCCCGCACCTGCCCGGCGATGACCACGGTGCCGGCACCCCACACGCTGCCCTGCACCAGCGCCCTGCGGTCGACAACGAGACAGCCGTGACTCGCCGTCACCCGGCCCAGCACCGAGCCCAGCACATGCACGCTAGGCGCCTCCAGGTCACCGACCACCCGCGCACCATGGGGCACGACCAGGGTGTCCTGGTGAGGCAGCGTGGCGATGAACAAGGTGTCCCTCTGCTGGCCAGCCGGGTCGAGACCTCGGGCGGCCGGGCGTGCCAGCAGCGGGGCCAGGACACCTGGCGGCACGACCGCACGCAGCACGGGCAATGCGCCTGATCGCCCTCCCGCTGCGCTCCCGCTCGGGGGCGGCGACGGCGAGGCCTCGCCGGTCCTGAACACATCGCGGAACACATCCCGGGACACATCGAGCGCCAGATCGAATTTCATGCCAGCTACTCCAGTCTGAGTGGGCCCCGGTCGGTTTCGACGGATTCACGGCCGGGATCGACCGAGATCAGCACCGCCCCCGACGGCAGTTGCTCGCCAAGGCGGAACGGGGTGGGCAAGCCTCGCCGGTTCGCGACGATGACCGTGGCGGCATCCTGGATGGCCACCAGCACATCTTTCTTCTCGGGCGGAGAGCGGGCCAGTGGCGCCCCGGGCAAGCCCGGCGCACGGCCGCTCCCGGGAGGGCTCTCACGAACCCGGGAGGATGGAGATGCAAGCACCGCCCGCGACGGCCGCCGCATGCCGGGCCGCAGGCTGCGGTCGGCCAGCCGGCGCGGCTGCGGCACCGGCCGCATGGCCTGCTCCGGCCAACGGCGAGACCCGGTAGCCTTCGGTACCGGCTCGGTCGCAGCGGACACCGCTGGAGCAGCCGGCCAAGCCGGTGTCGCCACAGCCAGCACCTGCGCGGGAACCACCGGCACGAGGGCAGGAGTCGAGGGCTCCGGGGCCGGCGGCCCCATGGCCCTGGACGCGGCCTTGGCGGGAACGGAGGCGAGCGGCGCGTCCTGATGCGCTGGAGTCGTTCCCGAAGGGATGAACGAGGTGGCCGCTCGCCCCGGGTGTGCCGAGGCTGCTGATGTGGCCCGAGCCGCAGAGACGGGCCACGACCGCCCCAGCCATAACGCCCCCGACAGGAGGACGGCCAGCGCACTCGCCAGTGCAAGCACGCGAAACGGTGAACGCCGCACGCCGACGAGAAAACCCCGCCAGCCCGGCTTGCGGCGTGACACGGCGAATTCGCGCCAGCCCGCCCGGGTTCTGTCGAAGGCAAGCTGGCGGCCGGGCAGGCCGGTCCCGGTGTAGGCGAGCACACCCAGGGTGAGCTGGATGTCGCGACCGGGCGGAGCGGATGTCATGGGCGGCCCCCGCCCGGGCGACGCCGGGACCAGGCCGTGAAGGAGTGACGCCGGAAGAAGGCGAAGAGAGAGAAAGAGCCGACAGAAGAGGAGAGGCAGCCGGAAAGCCAAACGGAAAACCAGCCGAAGAGGCCGCCGCTCAGACCGATCGAGACGCAGGCACGGTGTTTCATGCCTCCATGATCAGGCCGGCCCGCCCGGGACTGCCCTCGAAACCAACGCGGTAAGTCAGCCGTCGCGAAGCCTGGCCCGGCCTTCAGAAACTCGGAAGGCTGCCGCCTCCGCCGCGCTCAGCGCGCGGTGGCATGCCACTGACGAGCGGCCGGCCCGATAGCCGTCGCCCGAAGCGGGCAGCGGATGACGGAGGGTGTCTCAGTCGTCGGACTCGGCCTCTGCATCGATCGCCATGTCGTAGTCGCTGAAACCGGCCTGCACCTTGGCGATCAGCGGTTTGTCCAGCGGACGGCAGACCCGGCGTTGCAGCCGCTCCAGCCGGTCAGACCGCTCCAGCGCCTGGAACACCTCGGCCGGGTTCATCATCAGCGCAAAGGGATTGGCAAGAAGCTCGTTGGTCTGCATGTCAGTTCTCCAAACGGGGAAGATCGATGCATGCACTTTAGGCAGGTCGGCCGCCGGGTAGAAGTCGTCCCGCCGCCATAAGCGACGTCAGAAGTTGCCTGACAAGATGGCCGGCGCCGCTCGGTGGAAATACGGAGGGGAAGCGCCGCAATTGACACGATCGACCGGACCTCGAGGGACCTGGCCGGACGCCGGATCGGCGCGTCAGGTCAAGACGCCAAGTCAAGGCACCGGCCGGGACGGAATGCGGAACAACTGCTCGAAGTTGGCCGTGGTCGCACGTGCGATCTCTTCCACGGGTAAACCCTTGAGCTCGGCGATCTGCCGCGCCACGTACGGAACATACGACGGGTTGTTGGTCTTGCCGCGGTGGGGCACCGGAGCCAGGTAGGGACTGTCGGTCTCGATCAGGCAGCGGTCGAGCGGCACGTAGCCGGCGACCTCGCGCAGATCGGCGGCATTCTTGAAGGTCAGGATGCCGGAAAAGGAAATGTAGAAACCGAGATCGAGCGCGGCACGGGCCACCTCCATGGTTTCGGTGAAACAGTGGAACACCCCACGCGCCCTGCCCGCCCCTTCGTCGCGCAGGATGGCCAGGGTGTCGGCCGACGAGCTGCGGGTGTGGATCACCAGCGGCAGGTCGGTCCGGGCGGCGGCACGGATGTGCACCCGGAAGCGCTCGCGCTGCCACGCCATGTCGTCGACCGAGCGGCCGTCCAGGCGGTAGTAGTCGAGCCCGGTCTCGCCGATGCCCACCACGCGCGGCCGCTGCGCCAGCGCCACCAGGGTGTCGACATCGGGCTCCCGCACGCCTTCGTTGTCCGGGTGGACGCCCACGGTGGACCAGAAATTGTCATGCGCCAGCGCCAGGGCATGCACCTGGTCGAACTCCTCCAGCGTGGTGCAGATGCACAGCGCGCGGTCGACCTGCGCCTCGGCCATGGCCAGGCGGATGTCGTCCAGCCGCTCGCGCAGTTCAGGAAAGGCCAGGTGGCAATGGGAATCTACGAACATGCTACGGACATGCGGGTGAAGGCCGGGCAAGCCGGCGGCGGCCTCGGTGCGCGGGCGGCGGCATTCCCGCCCGCCGGCCGGCTCAAATGGTCTGCGTGGGCTTGGCCGAGGCGATCGAAGTCCCCAGGATTTCCTCGATCTTGATCTTCAGCAGCCGGGTCTTGTCGTCGCCGGGGAAACGCACCCCCACCCCCTGGGTGCGGCCACCCGAGGCGTTCAGCGGCGTGATCCAGGCGACCTTGCCGGCCACCGGGTAGCGCTGCGGGTCGTCCGGCAGCGACAGCAGCAGGTAGATGTCCTCGCCGAGCCGGTATTCGCGGGTGGTCGGCACGAACAGGCCGCCGTCGGTGAACAGCGGGATGTAGGCCGCATAGAGGGCGCCCTTCTCGCGAAACACCAGCTGGATCACGCTGGGACGCGGCGCCGTGGCGGCGGCGGACAGGTTGCCGATGGGACGGGGAGTGGCTGGGGCTTCGCTCATCGTCCGCAGTGTACCTAAGCCGCCCTGGAATCCGCTCCCGGCAAAAGGGCCGTTTTCGCCTGCTGCACCAAGGACTCGACCATGACGGGCATGCTCCACGGATGCTCGGCGTGGCGCAGGGTGCGGGTGAGCGCGCGCGACCAGGCATTGAGCGCCGGCACGCCGGCCGGGCGCGGCATGGCCGCGGGTGGAAAGTAGCGCGGCGCGGCGCCGCAGGCCACGCACAAGGCATCATGGCAGAGCTTGTGCAGCGCGTCGAGCAGGCGCGGCAGCGGCCAGGAGGCCAGCGACCCCACCTCGCCCGCGGCCAGCTGCTTGGGCAGGCGCGTCCAGGTCACGGCGTCCAGGCCTTCGCGCGCCCACTGCAAGGCCTCCAGCGGCTGTCCACCCGCACCGGCGAGCAGCACCTCGGGCTGGGCCACCTGCTGGGCCGCCAGCCAGTCGCGCGCCACGGCCGCATCGGGCAGCTTGAGCGGCACGGCCTGGCAGCGGCTGCGGATGGTGGGCAGCAGCTCGTCCGCGGCGCCGCAACTGAGGATGAAACGGGCCTCGCCCGGCGGTTCCTCGAGTGTTTTCAGCAAGGTGTTGGCCGAGATCGCATTCATGCGCTCGGCCGGGTGGATGAGCACCACCTTGCCCCGCCCGCGTGCCGAGGTGGTCTGCGCGAACTGCACGGCCGCGCGCACCGCCTCGACCTTGATCTCCTTGCTGGGCTTGGCCTTCGAGGCCTTGTCGGTGTCGGCGGCGGACTCGTCGGCGCCCAGGCCGAGTGCCTCGCGCAAGGCCTCGGGTGCCAGCACCAGCAGGTCGGGATGCGAATGCGCCTGCACCAGCCGGCAGCCGGCACAGCCGCCGCAGGCCTTGTCCACAGGCGCGCCCGGCGCCAGGCCCTCGCACAGCCAGGCCTGCGCCACCGAGAACGCCAGCTCGAACTGGCCGATGCCCTGCGGGCCGTGGACCAGCAAGGCGTGCCCGCGCTGGGTGTGCAGGATGTCGCGCAGCGGCTGCGCCAGCCACGGCAAGGGGAGCTGGCCGTCCGCGCCTACCATCCGCGGCTCTCCATCGCGGCCGCCAGCTGGGCCCACACCTCGGCCATCGGGACGGAGGCATCGAGGCGGGCGAAACGCGCCGGATGGGCCTGCATGCGGCGCTGGTAGCCGGCGCGCACGCGGTCGAAGAAATCGGTGTCCTGCTGCTCGAAGCGGTCGGGGGCACGGGCGGCCGCGCGGCGGGCGGCGGCCATCCCGGCCGGCAGGTCGAACCAGAAGGTCAGGTCGGGCTGCAGCCCTTGCTGCACCCAGTCTTCCAGGGTTTGCAGCACGGCGCCGTCGAAACCGCGTCCGGCGCCCTGGTAGGCGAAGGTGGCGTCGGTGAAACGATCGCACAGCACCGTCCGGCCGGCCGCCAGCGCGGGCAGGATCACCTGCTGCAGGTGGTCGCGGCGTGCCGCGAACACCACCAGCGCCTCGGTCAGCGCATCCATGGACTGGTGCAGCATCAGCTCGCGCAGGCGCTCCGCCACGGGCGTGCCGCCCGGTTCGCGCGTGCACACCACCTCGCGGCCCCGCTCGCGCAGGCGGGCGGCCAGCGTGTCGATATGGCTCGACTTGCCGGCACCGTCGATGCCTTCAAAAGTGATGAAACGTGGGCTCACGTGGAATGCTCTCGATGCTTCAACGCTGGAACTGGTTGACGGCGCGATTGTGATCGGCCAGGTTGTCGCTGAACTGGCTGCTGCCATTGCCGCGCGCGACGAAATACAGCGCCTTGGTGTTCGCCGGCCGCACCGCCGCCAGCAGCGAAGCCCGGCCCGGCATGGAGATGGGCGTGGGCGGCAGCCCGGTGCGGGTATAGCTGTTGTATGGGGTGTCGGCCAGCAGGTCGCGTTTGCGCAGGTTGCCGTCGAAACGCTCACCCAGGCCGTAGATCACGCTGGGATCCGTCTGCAGCGGCATGCCGACGCGCAGCCGGTTGACGAACACCCCCGCCACCAGCCCGCGCTCGGAAGCCGCGCCGGTCTCCTTCTCGACGATGGACGCCAGCGTCAGCGCATCGTCGGGACTGCGCAGCGGGGTGTCGGCCGCCCGCTCGGCCCACACCAGGGCCAGTTGCCGCTGCATGGCGCGGTGGGCGCGCTTGAGCACCGCCAGGTCGCTCGCGCCCTTGCTGAAGGCGTAGGTGTCGGGATAAAAGCGCCCCTCGGCGGCCATGCCCGGCGCGCCGATGGCGCTCATGAGCTCGGCCTCGCTCATGGCGGCGGTGGACTGCTTGAGGTGGGGCGCACGCGCGAGCTCGGCCCGGAACTGGCGGAAGGTCCAGCCCTCGATGAGGCGCACCGTCGACAGCACCTCCTTGCCGAGCACCATCTTGTCGAGCAAGGCGCGCGGCGTGGTGCCCCGGCCGATCTGGTAGCTGCCGGCGCGGATGTTGCGCGCCTGCCCGGACCAGCGGAACCACTCGTACAACAGGAAGGCGTCGGCCTTCACGCCGGACTGCACCCAGGCCTGGGCGATGTCGCGCGGGGAGGTCCCCGGCTCGATGGACACCTCCACCGACTCGGCGGCCAGGGGCAGCGGCTGGTTCAGCCACCAGGCGGCGGCACCGCCCAGCCCGAGGGCGGCGAGCAGGGTCAGCAACAGTAAACGGCGCAGGAACTTCACGGGGAGGAAGGACCGGATGCTTCAGCGGGACTGAAACCCCCGGGCAAGTGGCTGGATCGGGTCATGATCATAATCGGCGGATGACCATCACCTCCTCCTCCGACGGCATCACCGTCCTCGCCCACTGGGGCGTCATTCGCGCGCAAGGCGCGGAGGCCGCCTCCTTCCTGCACGGCCAGCTCACCAACGACTTCAACCTGCTCGATCCGTCGCACGCGCGGCTGGCCGGCTACTGCTCGGCCAAGGGCCGGCTGCTGGCGAGCTTCATCGGCTGGAAGAACAGCCCCGAAGAGGTCCTGCTCGCCTGCAGCGCCGACCTGCTCGCACCGACCCTGAAACGCCTGTCCATGTTCGTGCTGCGCGCCAAATGCAAGCTGGCCGACGCCAGCAGCGAGTGGCGCCTGTTCGGCCTGTCGGGGCCCAGTGCCCAGGCCTGGATCGGATCGGCCGCGCCGGCGCAGGCATGGGAGCGCAGCGAACACGCGGGCGGCAGCCTGATCCGCCTGCCGGACCTGGCGGGCCAGCCCCGTTTCCTGTGGGCCGCCGGCCCGGGTGCGCAGGCACCGGCCCTGCCCGCCGTCCCGCTCGATGCATGGCGACTGGGCGACATCCTCTGCGCCGTGCCCAGCATCGAGGCGGTCACGGTCGATCGTTTCGTGCCGCAGATGCTCAACTTCGAGCTGCTGGGCGGGGTCGACTTCAAGAAGGGCTGCTACCCCGGCCAGGAGGTGGTGGCGCGCAGCCAGTACCGGGGCACCACCAAACGCCGCAGCTTCGTCTTCGACTGCCCGCTCCCCGCCCGCAGCGGCGAGGACATCTTCCACAGCGAGGACCCGGGCCAGCCGGCCGGCATGGTCGTCAACGCCGCCCCCCTGCCCAACGGGGCCGGCAGCGGCCTGCTGGCCGAGGTCAAGCTCGCCGCCCTGAAGAGCGGCAGCCTGCACCTGGGCGCGCCGGACGGCCCCCTCCTGTCGCCCCGGCCCATGCCCTACGAGATCGACCGCGACGTCACCGCCTGAGCCGCGCCGCCGGCGCATCTGGCGCAAGAAGCCCGTATCCGCCGCCATCCGATGGAAACGGCTGCGGCCGATGCGGTACGCTCTTGCACCGATCCCGGTTTCCGCAGCCATTCACAGCCCGCCTCCGACCTGCCATGAAGAACATCGCCAAGATCGTCGCCCTCGTCCTGGGCATCACTTTCGCGTCGTGGGCCAGCGCTCAACGCACGCCGGTTCCGGTGATGAATTTCGTCAACGTGCCCGTCCCGACCTCCGGGGCCAAGGAGCTGACGACCGAGCAGGTCCGCCAAGCCATCATGAGCGCCTGCACCCTGCGCGAATGGACCTCGAAAGACGTGGAGCCCGGTGTCATCGAGGCCACCTACTTCAAGAATTTCAAGCATACCGTGGTGACGCGCATCCGCTATTCGGCGACCCAGTACTCGGTGACCTATGTCAGCAGCGAGAACATGAAATACAGCGAAGACGCCCATGACCTGCCCAATGCCACCTACAAGCACGCCAGGGAAGCCCAGGTCAGCCAGTTCGCCGGCGACCCCTACACCACCTACGCCGTACGCCGCAAGGGCTTGATCCATCCCTACTATGAACTGTGGGTGCGAACCCTGATGAAGAGCATCGGCAACGAGTTCAACCGCGTCTGAGCGACAGTCCCGCCGCATCGCACCGGGCCCGTGGGTGCCGCGGGCGGACCGCCCCTCGCGGCCGGCTGCCGGGAACAGCGGGAGGGCCCGGGCATCCCTGACCCCGTTGCCGGCAGGTCCATGATTGAAGACACCCTCGTTCCTTGATCGGGGAATACCGGTGCCTGCTCGAAGCCCGGTTCTTTCACGCGGGGGGACGGACCACCTCGCCGCCCGCCGGCCGGCAGGGTTTTCCGCTTCCCGGCAACAGGTCGGGGCATGGCTCCGAGCGGCCGCTCGGTCGCGCCCGTGCCTTGCCGGGTCGGCCCGCCGGCCCTGTGGCGACGTGCCTCCCGGGCCGGAAAATCGCCGGCTGCATGACCCGGTCGCCCCTGTGGCGCAGGCTTCGACCGAAAAGCCCGCGCCCTGAAAATCCCCCGTGAGCTTCAACAGTTCACGCGACTAGTTCACACCCCCACCGAAGACCCGCCGCCATGCGCGAATTGTTCATCTACTATCGTGCCAACCCCGCAGACGCCTCGGCGCTGCAAGCCCGGGTGCTGGCGTGGCAGGCGGACCTGCAGGCGCGCCACCCCGGCCTGCAGACCCGGTTGCTGCGCCGCCCCGAACCGGCTGATGGATGGCATACCTGGATGGAAACCTACTCGCTGCCGCAAAGCCCCGACGGCGTCCCGATGGCGCTGCAAGATGACATTGAAGCGGCAGCCGGTGCGTTGCTGGCCCCGTGGCGGACCTCGCCGCGCCATGTGGAGGTGTTCGTACCATGTGCCTCGTAGCCCTCGCCATCGACCAGTCGCGGCGCTTTCCGCTGGTGCTGGCGGCCAACCGCGATGAATTCTTCCAACGCCCCGCCGCCCGGCTGAGCTGGTGGTCGCCCGGCCCGGGCCTGCCCGACATCCTGGGAGGCCGCGACCTGGAGGGCCACGGCACCTGGCTGGGCCTGACCGCCGTGGGCCGGCTGGCCCTGGTCACCAACGTGCGCGATCCGTCGCGCCGCGACCCCGCCGCCCCGTCGCGCGGCCGGATCGTGCAGCATTGGCTGGCCGGCGACCTCGCCACCGACCGCTTCTGGATGCGCACGGCGCTCAGCGGCTACAACGGCTTCAACCTGATCGCCGCCGATTTCCTGCGCGGGGAGTGTTTCTGGGCCTCGAACCACAACGCCCACCCGACCCGGCTGGAACGCGGACTGTATGGCTTGTCGAACGCCTCGCTCGATACGCCCTGGCCCAAGGTCAGGCAGATCAAGTCACGCCTGCAGGACGCCATCGACGACAGCGATTCGGCCGAACTGCTGGCCAGCCGCCTGTTCGAGGCCCTGGCCGACCGCAGCCCGGCCCGCGACGACGAACTGCCCAACACCGGGGTGTCGCACGAATGGGAGAGGCTCCTGTCGCCCGCCTTCATCCGCGCGCCTGAGCACGGCTACGGCACACGTTGTTCGACGCTGGTGATCACCGAGCGGGTGAACAAGCGGCTCATCACCCATGTGCTGGAACGAACCTTCAGCCTCACCGGCGGCATGGCGCTGTTGCGCCGTTCGGTGCTGAAGGACTGGCCGCCGCGCTACACCCAGGGCGAGGCCCTGGAGCCGCCCGTCCAGCAGGCGGTGACCGAAACCGACGAGGCACAGCACGCCCCCGCCCCCCCGGTGGCGCGCAAGACCCGCGCGCGCACCCTGCTCAAACCCGAGCCTTCGCGCCGCAAGCGGCCCTCGGCGAACCCGGCCTGAACCCCAGCCGCGGCGCTCAGAGCGCGCACACCATCTCGATGTGCGGAATGCCGACTTCGTCGAAGACCTGGCCACGCGACACGAAACCGGCCCGGCTGTAGAACGGCGAGGCCGAGACCTGCGCATGCAGCACCGCCTCGCGGTAGCCGCGCTCGCGCGCGGCCTGCATCAAGGCATCGAGCACCGCCCGCCCCACCCCGCTGCCGCGCATGGCCTGGGTGACCGCCATGCGCCCGATCTTGGCCACGCCCGGCACGTGTTCGAGAAGACGGCCGGTGGCCAGCGGCGCGCCGAAGTGGTTGTAGGCCACGGCGTGCAGGCAGCCCGGATCGGCCTGGTCCCATTCCATCTCGGCCGGGATGCCCTGTTCGGCGATGAACACCACCGTGCGGATGCTGCGCGCGTCGGCCTCCATCTGCTCCCAGGGGCCGACCCGGACCTGGACCATCGGCTTGCCGGCCTCGAAACCCTGCAGCACTTCGCGCAGCTCCTGGGGCACGGGCTTGGGTTGTCGAGTGCCGGGCGTGGCGAACACATAGACCAGTTCGGCACTGGCCAGGCCCTCGTCCTGCCGGAACACCGCGCCGCTGAACACCAGGGATGAATTGCCGATGCGGCTGCAGCGCACCCCGATGTCGAGCACGTCGTCATAATGCGCCGCCCCCTCGTACTCGAGCGTGGCCTTGCGCACGAACAGCTCCCCCTCCAGGTACCTGAGGGTGTCTTCGTACGGCAGGGCCAGCGCCCGCCAGTAGCCGGCCACGGCGGTATCGAAGTACATCAGGTAGTGGCCGTTGAAAACGATCTTCTGCAGATCGACCTCGGCCCAGCGCACGCGCAGCCGGTCGGTGAAGCGGAACTCGTCTCGTTTCATGTCTCGAAAGCCTTTCTGAGGGCCGTGGCCGCGGCGTCCTGGGCCGCGCCGGCCTCTTTCAGGGCGCGCCCCATCTTGATGAAATCGTGCGTGACACCCCGGTAGAGATCGAGTTCCACCGCCACCCCGGCGGCGCGCAGGCGGTCGGCGTAGGCCAGGCCCTCGTCCACCAGCGGGTCGCATTCGGCCAGCAGCACGCAGGCCGGCGCCACACCGTCCAGATCCTCGGCCTGCAACGGTGCGAAACGCCAATCGTAGCGGTCGGCGCGATCGATGTAATGGTCGAAGAACCAGGCGATGGTACGGGCATCCAGCAAGTAGCCGTCGGCGAAGCGCCGGTGCGAGGGGCTGTCAGGGTCGGCAGCCGTGCCGGGGGTGATCAGCAGTTGCAGGGCCAGCGGCACACCTGTGTCGCGTGCGTGCAACGCACACCCCGCCGCCAGCGTGCCGCCGGCGCTGTCGCCGCCCACGGCGAGGCGGCCCGGATCCAGCCCCAGGCGGTCGCCCTGCTCCGCCAGCCAGCGCAAAGCCGCCCAGCTGTCATGCACCGCCGTAGGGAAACGATGCTCCGGCGCCAGCCGGTAGTCGAGAGAGAGCAGCGCCGCCCCGCTGCGCAGGGCCAGCTGCCGGCACAGGCTGTCATGGGTGTCCAGCCCGCCGATGGTGAACCCACCTCCATGCAGGTACAACATGACCGGCAAACGTCCACGGCTGGGCGCATACAGCCTGGCCGCCAACGGAGTCCCATCGGCGGCGGGCAGTTGGAGCGTCTCGACCCGCTCGAGCACCGCGCGCGGCAGGTCGAGCACCTCCGCCCCGCGCAGGTAGGCGGCGCGGGCTTCGGCCACGCCGAGCGTGTGCAGGGCCGGCTGGCGTGCACGCCGGATGCGATCAAGCAGGGCTTGCATGGTGGGTGTCAAGCCGGAAGAATTGACAGGAGGGTCAGCAGGCATGTGGTAGGCCGAAAAGCGTTCAGACGGAGCATACTGGCTGCCATGCCAGCAGGATCAGGGAAGCCCCCCACCGGACATGTCACATCACCCCGAAGAGGCATGGGCCTGCCTCATGCGCCCGCCCGCTCCGGGGTGCCACCTCCCCGCGAATGCTCCCGGCCGGCGGCGGCGGGCGCCCATGCGGGTTACACCGACTTGTCCAAACCCCCCATCGGCGGACCATGGCGGTCGACAGCTGGACCTTGTGCGCGTCGGTCCACTGCCTGCAAATCTCGCCATGAACATCCAAAACGCCCGCAAGTGTTGAAATGTTCACCGGCGCGGCATGCCGTATGAGAGGATGATCGCACTGCAGCAATGCATTGCTCCATAGGGAATCCAACTGCCGGGGAAGCCTCTTTGACCAGCCACTTCCATGCGCCACTGCCGCTCAGGCAGGAGCCCGACGAGGCCGCAAAAAGTCGGTCCTCCGGCCATCCCGTCGCCGCCCCTACCGCAGAGGAAACATTGCACCGCGAATCCGACCCGTCCCGGCGGTTCCAGGCAGCGCTCGATGCCAGCGAGGATGCGATCTTCGTGGTCGAGCGCGCCTCCATGCGCATACTGGATGCGAACGAGTCCGCCTGCCGCCTGCACCGGCTCACGCGCGATCGGCTTCTCGCCTGCGACCCCGGCACCCTGCTGTCGGCCCCCCAGGAGGACCTGCCGGCCGTCTACGACGCCCTGATCGCGGGCACGGCGGGAGCCGAAGACCGGCTCGAGGTGGAGACCACGCCGCCGCAGGGCCCGCAGGCCTGCTTCGAATGGCGCCGCCAGGCCCGCTGCGTCGACGGGCAATGGCTGATCGTCACGGTGGTGCGCGACATCACCGAGCGCAAGATGCAGCAGTCGGCGCTGCGCGAGGTGACCGAGCAGGCGCAGCGGCAATTCCACATCTTCGACACCGCCCTGTCGTCGATCAGCGATCTCACCTACATCTATGACCGCGAAGGACGCTTCGTCTATGCGAACAAGGCCTTGCTCGACGCCTTCGGCATCAAGTCCCATCAACTGATCGGCAGGAATTACCGGGAGCTGGGTTTCAACGACACCCTGGCCAACCGCCTGCAACAGCAGCTCGAGGCCGTGTTCCGCACCGGCCGCCTGGTGCGCGACGAGACACCGCACACCACGGCAGCCGGCAACCGGGTGTTCTACGAATACGTCTTCCAGCCGGTGTTCGGCAGCGACGGCACGGTCGAACTGGTCGCCGGCGCCACGCGCGACATCACCGAACGCAAGCAGGCCGAAGCCACGCTGCTCGAGAGCGAGCGGCGCTTCCGTTTCCTGAACGCCCTGGGCGAAGTGACCCGCGCCCAATCTGATGCGGCCGACATCATGGGCAGCGTCGGCCGCCTGCTGGGCGAACACATGCAGGTCTCGCGCTGCGCCTATGCCGAGGTCGACACCGAGGCCGACCTCGTCACCATGCACCACGCCTACCACCAGGGCGGCCCGAGCGGCGAAGGCGAGCACCGTTTGTCGCTGTTCGGCGAAAGTTCGGTGGCTCGCCTGAAGGCAGCGCAGACGCTGGTGATCCGCGACGTCGAAACCGAACCCGCCTGCCAGGACGGCCTCGAGATGTTCCGGGCCATCGAGGCGCGGGCACTCATCTGCTGTCCGCTCGTCAAGGGCGGCCGGCTGCGCGCGATGATCGCCGTCCAGCAAGCGCAGCCGCGCGACTGGACGGCCAACGAGGTCAGCCTGGTACAGGAAGTCGTGGAGCGCTGCTGGGCCACGATCGAGCGCGCCCGGGCCGAACACGACCTGCGCGCCAGCCAGGAGCGCTACCGCCGTGCCTTGCGCAGCCTGAGCGCCGCGCTGTGGGAATGGGACATCCTCACCGACCTGGTCTTCTATTCCTCGCGCTACAAGGATCTGCTCGGCTATCCCGCCCGCGAGTCGGTCGAGCCCATGGCCTCGTTCTTCGACGCCCTGCATCCCGACGACGCGGCGCAGGCCCGTGCCGCGCTCCAGCACCATCTGGCGACACCGGGCTCGACCTACGAGGTGGAATACCGGCTCCTCACCCGGCCCGGCGACTACCGCTGGTTCAGCGCCCAGGGCGAGGCCGAATGGGACGACCAGGGCCGCCCCTACCGCATGACCGGCTCGATCATCGACATCACCGCGCGCAAGGTGGCCGAGGCGGCCCTGAAGCACAGCGAGGAAGGCCTGCGCACGCTGGCCGAGTCGATGCCGCAACTGGTCTGGATCGCCCTGCCCGACGGGGCGCACAGCTACTTCAACCAGAAGTGGATGGAATACACCGGCGCCCACCTGGACGACCTCTACGGCAGCGGCTGGCTCGACTGGGTGCATCCGGACGACCGCCAACGCATCACCGAGGGCTGGCTGCAGGCCGCGGCCACCGGCGAAACCCACCAGCCCGAGTACCGCCTGCGCCGCGCCGACGGCGTCTATCGCTGGTTCCTCGCCCGCGCACTGCCGGCGCGCGCGGCCGACGGCAGCATCGACAAATGGCTGGGCACCTCGACCGACATCGACGACCAGAAGACCATCGAACAGGACATCCGCCGGCGCGCCGTGCAGCAAAGCCTGATTGCCGCCTTCGGGCAGAAGGCGCTGGCCAACAGCGACATCGACGAGCTGCTCAATGCCGCCGTGCTGGCGGCCGCGGACGGGCTGGAAGTCCGTTTCAGCCGGCTGCTGCAACTGAGCCCGGACAAAAGCACCCTGCTGCTCAAGTGCGGCATCGGCTGGGATCCCGACTGGGTCGACCACCAGCTTCCCGACCCCAGCGACCAGGCCGGCCTGTGCCATGTCGTCGAGAGCAACGAGCCCATCGTGGTGAACGACTACGAGCTGGCGTCCGAGTTCGCGCCTTCGCTGCTCCTGCTCGGCCACCGCATCCGCAGCGCGGTCGACGTCCCGATCGCGGGGGCGGCGGGCCCCTATGGCGTGCTGGGCGCCTATTCGCCCGAGCCGCAGCGGTTCTCCGCCGACAACGTGCACTTCCTGCGCAGCCTGGCCAATACCCTGGCCACCGCCATCGACCGCAAGGCGGCGGAGGACCGCTTGACCTATCTGGCGCAGTTCGACCCGCTCACCGGGCTGCCCAACCGCACCCTCTTCCTGGACCGCCTGAGCCAGGGCATCACGCTGGCCCAGCGCAACCAGTGGCGCGTCGGCGCGGTGTCCATCGATCTCGACCGTTTCAAGACGGTCAACGACACCCTCGGCCATGCCGTGGGCGACGAACTGCTGTCGGCCGTGGCCGCCCGCCTGCAGACCTGCCTGCGATCGGCCGACACCGTGGGCCGCCTGGGCGGGGACGAGTTCGCCTTCGTGCTGACCGACCTGGCCAAGGCCGACGACGCCGCGCTGGTCGCCCAGAAGGTGATCACGGCCCTGGCCCAACCGTTCCAGCTGGCGGGTGTCGAGGTCTATGTCTCGGCCAGCCTCGGCATGGCCATCTACCCGGACGACGGCGACGACGCCGTCGTGCTGCTCAAGAACGCCGACACCGCCCTGTACCTGGCCAAGGAGCGAGGCCGCAACTCCTACCAGTTCTACCTGCCGGAGATGAATGCGCGCACCCTCGAACGCCTGCAGATGGAGACACAGCTGCGCGGCGCCCTCGAACGCGGCGAGTTCCTGCTGCACTTCCAGCCCAAGGTGAACCTCGCCAGCGGCGAGATCAGCGGCTTCGAGGCCCTGCTCCGCTGGCAGCACCCGGTGCGCGGGCTGGTGCCTCCGCTGCAGTTCATCTCCATCCTCGAAGACACCGGCCTGATCATCCCGGTGGGCGAGTGGGTGGTCCAGACCGCCTGCGAACAGCTGCTGCGCTGGCAGGCCGCCGGCGTCGCGCTCCACCCGATCGCCGTCAACATCTCGGCGCGGCAGTTCCTGCAGCGCGACGTCGACACGGCGATGGGCGCGATCCTGAAGAACGCCGGCATCGATCCGGCGTTGATCGAGTTCGAGCTCACCGAATCGATGCTGATGAACGACCCGCAAGAGGCGGTGCGCATGCTCAAGAACCTGCGCGCCCAGGGCATCCGGCTCTCGGTGGACGACTTCGGCACGGGCTACTCCAGCCTGGCGCATCTCAAGCGCTTCCCGCTCGACGCGCTGAAGATCGACCGCGCGTTCATCCGCGACGTGACCACCGACGCGGACGACGCCTCGATCGCCCTGGCCATCATCAGCCTGGCCCACAGCCTCAAGCTGAAGGTGGTGGCCGAAGGCGTCGAGACCGAGGCCCAGCTGAATTTCCTGCGCGCGCACCAGTGCGACGAGATGCAGGGCTATTATTTTGCCAAGCCCATGCCGGAGGCCGATTGCACCAAGGCCTTGCTGGAGGGCAAGCGACTTCAATCCGCCACCACCTCCCCATGAACACGACCGCGAAAGGCCTCAGACATGCTGCCGCTTGATGCCGACATCACACGCGCCAACGCCCTGGTGATCGACGCCAACCCCAGTTCGCGCAGCAGCCTGTGCGGCATGTTGCGCGAGTTCGGAGTCAGCAACATCTCGCAGGCCAACCGGCCGCAGGACGCGCGCCGCCTGATCGAGGTCAACCGCTACGACATCATCCTGTGCGAATACCACTTCGAAGGCGAACCGGTCAGCGGCCAGGACCTGATGGACGACCTGCGGCTCACGCGTTCGGTGCCCCTGTCCACCGTGGTGGTCATGATCTCCGGCGAAGCCGCCTACGCCAAGGTGGCGGAAGCGGCCGAAGCCGCACTCGACGCCTACCTGGTCAAGCCGCACACCGAGGATGCGCTGCGCCAGCGCCTGGGCGACGCCCGCAAGCGCAAGAAGGCCCTGAAGGACATCATCGACAAGGTCGAGAAAGGCCAGTTCCTCGAAGCCGCCGAGTTGTGCCAGATCCGCTTCGACACCCGCGGCCCGGCCTGGATGCCGGCGGCGCGCATCGGCGCCGAGCTGTGGCTGCGCCTGGGCAATGCCCATGCGGCGCAGCAGATGTTCGACGCCATCCTGCTCTTGGGTGCCGTGCCCTGGGCCCGCCTCGGGCTCGCCCGTTCGCAATACGAGGGCGGCAGCACCGTCCAGGCCCGGCGCACGCTGGAGAGCCTGCTCAACGAGCAGCCCGGCTATGCCGACGCCTACGACGTGCTGGGCCGGGTGCTGCTCGACCAGGGCGATCCCGACAAGGCCCTCGAAGCCCTGCGCCTGTCGACCACGCTGACGCCGGGCAGCGTGTCGCGCCTGGTCAAGCACGGCCTGCTCGCGTTCTACTACGGCGACCCCAAGGAAGCCGCCGAGGTGCTGGCCAAGGCCACCCGGCTGGGGCTGAATTCCCGGGTCTTCGACTTGCAGGGCCTGGTGCTGCTGGCCTCACTGCAGTTCGACAACGGCGACCGGCGCGGGCTGACGCAGTCGCTGTCGAGCATCACCTCGGCGCGCAACAATGCCCCGAAGAGCGCGCGTCTGCGGCGTTTCGAGACCGTGATCCGCATCTTCAAGGCCCTCTCCGAACGCCGCGTGGCCGAGGCGGTGGAGGACGGACGCTCGCTGATCCGCGAACTCACCGATCCCGACTTCGAGTTCGAGGCGGCCTGCAACCTGCTGACGGTGCTGGCGCGCCTGACCACGGTCGAGCTCAAGCTCGAAGGGCTGGATGACGACGTCGGCACCCTCGCCTCGCGCTTCGCCGTGTCGCGGGTCACGGCCGAACTGCTGGTCAAGGCGGCCAACGGCCAGGCCACCTTCGAAAAAGTGATCCACGAACGCTACGCCGCCATCTGCGCCAGCGCCGAAGAAGCGGTTTCGCACACCGTCGCGGGTTCACCCACCCAGGCGGTGCTGCTGCTGCTGAGCAAGGCCGAGCAGAACCTGAACGCCAAGCTGATCGACCTGGCCATGCACACCCTGACCCGCCACAAGGACCGCATCCAGGATGCCGTGGGCCTGATGGCACGAGCCAAGGCCATGCACGACCGCTACCGCAGCTACGGCACCCAGGTGCACCTCAGCAAGGTCGACGACCCGCGCAGCCTCTCGGCGGTCACCAAGCCGAACTGAGCTGCGCCTGCGCGCCCGGCCTGCGGGTGCAGGCGCAGCGCCGGCCCAAAAACAAAAAACCCGGATGCTTCTGGCATCCGGGCCTTGCGGAACGAGGCGGCCGGCGGGCGCGCCTCGCAGGGGTGTCGCCGGATCTCAGTGCTTGTTGTCGAAGAACTGCTCGTTCTCGGTGGAACCCTTCAGGGCGGCCGTCGAAGCCTCCCGCTCGATCGTCGTGGTGACGGCATCGAAATAACCGGTGCCGACTTCGCGCTGGTGCTTCACCGCGGTGAAGCCGCGTTCCGCCGCGGCGAATTCCTTCTCCTGCAGCTCGACGAAGGCGCTCATGTTGTTGCGCGCGTAGCCGTAGGCCAGGTCGAACATCGAGTAGTTCAGGCTGTGGAAGCCGGCCAGGGTGATGAACTGGAACTTGTAGCCCATGGCCCCCAGCTCGCGCTGGAACTTGGCGATGGTGGCGTCGTCCAGGTTCTTCTTCCAGTTGAAGGAAGGCGAGCAGTTGTACGCCAGCAGCTTGCCGGGGAACTTGGCGTGGATGGCATCGGCGAAGGCCTTGGCGAACGCCAGGTCGGGCTTGCCGGTCTCGCACCAGATCAGGTCGGCATAGGGCGCATAGGCCAGGCCGCGGCTGATGGCCTGCTCGAGGCCGTTGGCCGTGCGATAGAAACCTTCGACCGTGCGCTCGCCGGTGCAGAACGGCTTGTCGTTGTCGTCGATGTCGCTGGTGACCAGGTCCCCGGCTTCGGCATCGGTGCGCGCCAGCAGGATGGTGGGGGTGCCCATGACGTCGGCGGCCAGGCGCGCGGCCACCAGCTTGGAGACGGCCTCGCGCGTCGGCACCAGCACCTTGCCGCCCATGTGGCCGCACTTCTTGGCGGCGGCCAGCTGGTCTTCGAAGTGCACGCCCGCGGCGCCGGCCTCGATCATGGCCTTCATCAGTTCGAAGGCGTTCAGCACGCCACCGAAACCGGCCTCGGCATCGGCCACGATCGGGGCGAAGAAGTCGATGTCGCCCTTGCCCTCGCTCCACTGGATCTGGTCGGCGCGGGTGAAGGTGGCGTTGATCTTCTTGACGACCTTGGGCACCGAGTCCACCGAATAGAGCGACTGGTCGGGGTACATCTCGCCATTGCTGTTGGCGTCGCCGGCGACTTGCCAGCCCGACAGGTAGATGGCCTTCAGCCCGGCCTTGACCTGCTGCATGGCCTGGTTGCCGGTGAGCGCGCCCAGGGCGTTGATGAAGGGTTCGGTGTTGATCAGCTTCCACAGCTTTTCGGCACCCAGCTTGGCCAGCGTGTGCTCGACCACCAGCGAACCGCGCAGGCGCACGACATCGGCGGCGGAGTAGCCGCGGGTGATGCCCTTCCAGCGGGGGTTTTCAGCCCAGTCTTTCTCGAGGGCGGCAATTTGTTGTTCGCGCGTCAGCATGGTCATGGTGAATCCTCCTGGGAGTGTGGCGGGACAGGTTGAAAGGCTGCGATCTCGTGACTCAAGCATAGAGAAGATGGCAGGTTTGGGAAAGACTTATGTCTTATATAAGACCAGAAAACCACGCCAATAAAATCAAGCACTTAGCGTCGATTTTTTGCATTACAGAATCTTACCGCTTCACATTGCAGAAATTGACGCAATGCACCATGACCGATTCTCGCATCATGAAACCGGAATTTCTGCATGTGGAAAACCATGAGATCCACGCTGCCCACCCGTGCTTTTTCGCGACACGCTGCGGCACGCCGGCCCCGTCCGACAGTCAAAGGGCCCAAGTCCGCCTAGACTGGTTGCACGCTCATCCCCCTTTCTCCCGCCCCCTGTTCCCGACCCGGAGCCTTCATGAATCTCTCAGGCAGCATCCCGCTCGACCTTGACTCCCTGGACGCCTACTGGATGCCATTCACCGCCAACCGGCAGTTCAAGCAGGCGCCGCGCCTGATCTCGCGGGCGCAAGGCATGCACCTGTGGACCCCGGAGCAGCGCCAGGTGCTCGACGCCGCGGCCGGGCTCTGGTGCGTGAATGCCGGGCATGCCCGTCCCCGCATCGTCGAGGCCATCCGTGCCCAGGCGGAAGAACTCGATTTCGCCCCGCCCTTCAACATGTCGCACCCCCGGGCCTTCGAGCTGGCGAACCGGCTGGCCGGGCTGGCGCCGGCCGGCCTGGACAAGGTCTTCTATACCAACTCGGGGTCCGAGGCGGTCGACACCGCGCTCAAGATGGCGCTCGCCTACCACCGCATTCGTGGCGAAGGCCAGCGCACCCGCCTGATCGGCCGCGAGCGCGGCTACCACGGCGTGAACTTCGGCGGCGTCTCGGTCGGCGGCATGGTCGCCAACCGCAAGATGTTCGGCCCCCTGCTGCCCGGCGTCGACCACCTGCGCCACACCCACGATCCGCAGCGCAACGCCTTCTCCAGAGGCCAGCCCGAACACGGCGCCGACCTGGCGGACGACCTGGAACGCCTGGTCGCCCTGCACGATGCCTCCACCATCGCGGCGGTGATCGTCGAGCCGGTGGCCGGCTCCACCGGGGTGCTGCTGCCGCCCAAGGGCTATCTCGAGCGCCTGCGCGCGCTGTGCGACCGGCACGGCATCCTGCTCATCTTCGACGAGGTCATCACCGGCTTCGGCCGCCTGGGCGCCCCGTTCGCCGCCAAGCTCTTCGGCGTCACGCCCGACCTGATGACCGTGGCCAAGGGGCTCACCAACGGCGCCGTGCCGATGGGCGCGGTGCTGGTCCGCCGGCAGCTGCACGACGCGTTCATGAGCGGCCCCGAACACCTGATCGAGTTTTTCCATGGCTACACCTATTCGGGCCATCCGCTCGCCTGTGCCGCCGCAATCGCCACCCTCGACACCTACGCAGAGGAAGGCCTGCTGACCCGCGGCGCGGCCCTGGCCGGCCACTTCGAGAACGCCGTCCATTCGCTGCGCGGGCTGCCGCACGTCGTCGACGTACGCAACCTCGGGCTGGTGGCCGGCATCGAGCTGGCGCCCATGGCCGGAGAGCCCGGCAAGCGAGGATTTTCGGTCTTCCTCGACTGTTGGGAAAAGGGCTTGCTCATCCGTACGACCGGCGACACCATCGCGCTGTCGCCGCCGCTCATCATCGAGCCGGCCCAGATCGATCACATCGTCGGCACCCTGCGCAGCGCCCTGCAGCGTGTCGCCTGAGTTGAACTTGGCGCCGCAAGCAGGCACACTTGGACCCGAGTGTTGGTCACAAGCCAAGCCCCTGCGAGATCGGCCAATAACCGAGACTCGGCCCGCCGAATGAATGCCCCTGTCGATGCCCCCGTTGGTGCTCCCGCCGGTGTCCGTCCGAACCGCAAGCCGCTGGTTCTCGTTCCCGCCTGCAACCGCATGCTGGGGGACCACGCCTTCTTCGTGGCGGGCAAGAAATACATCGACGCCGTCCGTCTCGCGGGCTGCACCCCCCTCGTGGTGCCGGCCGCGGACATCGAGGACCTCGACGCCCTGCTCGACATGGCCGACGGCGTGCTGCTCACCGGCTCGCCCTCGAACGTGCATCCCAGCCACTTCGGCGAGGAGGTGCACGACCCCAGCCTGCCACTGGACCCCGAACGCGACGGCTGGACCCTGCCGCTGATCCCTCGCTCGCTGCAGCGCGGCATGCCGCTGTTCGCGATCTGCCGCGGTTTCCAGGAAACCAACGTGGCCCTCGGCGGCAGCCTGCACCAGGCCGTGCAGGAAGTCCCGGGCCAGCACGACCACCGCGGGCCGCTCGACAGTCCGGCCGAGCTGACCTACGACTTCGCCCATGCGGTCGACGTGGTGCCCGGCGGTACGCTGGAGGCCATCGTCCAGCAGCCGCGCTTCCAGGTCAACTCGGTGCATGGCCAGGGGGTGAAACGCCTGGCACCGGGCCTGCGTGTCGAGGCACGCGCGCCCGACGGCCTGGTCGAGGCCTTCTCCATGCCGGGCGGCGGCTTCAACCTGTGCGTGCAGTGGCACCCGGAGTGGCAGGCAGCCATCAATCCGATCTCGACCCGGCTTTTCAAGGCATTCGGGAATGCCTGCCGTCACTACCATCAACAACACCGGCGCTTGCAGCCCGAGCCCGATCGATAGCGTCTCCACCCGTCCGATCCGCGCTGCACGCCAGGCCCTTTCTGGCTCAAGAACACGAACAGGTGACTACGGTGGAACACAACAACAATTTCAGCTTTGCCGACCTCGAACAATGGCTCAATGACCGCCGCGTGACCGAGATCGAATGCCTGGTGCCCGACCTGACCGGCGTGGCCCGCGGCAAGATCCTGCCGCGCGAGAAATTCACCGAGGACCGCGGCATGCGGCTGCCCGAGGCCATCGTGGCCATCGGGGTGACCGGCGAATTCCCGGCCGAAGGGCCCTACTACGACGTGATCCACGCGACCGACCGCGACATGCACCTGCGGCCCGACCCCTCGACCGTGCGCATCGTGCCCTGGGCCACCGACCCGACGGCGCAGGTCATCCACGACTGCTTCGATCGCCACGGCCACATGATCCCCTACGCGCCGCGCTCCGTGCTGCGGCGCATCTGCGAGCTCTACGCCGCCGAGGACTGGAGCCCGGTCGTCGCCCCCGAGCTCGAGTTCTACCTGATCGAGCGCAGCACCGACCCCAACCAGCCGCTGCGTCCGCCGCGCGGCCGCAGCGGACGGGCCGAGACCTCGCGCCAGGCCTACTCCATCGACGCGGTGAACGAGTTCGACCCCTTGTTCGAGGACATCTACGAGTACTGCCAGAAGATGGAACTCAACGTGGACACGCTGATCCACGAGGTCGGCGCGGGCCAGATGGAGATCAACTTCTTCCACGACCATCCGCTGGGCCTGGCCGACGAGGTGTTCTTCTTCAAGCGCACCATCCGCGAGGCGGCGCTGCGCCACGAGATGTACGCGACCTTCATGGCCAAGCCCATGGCCCACGAACCCGGCAGCGCGATGCACGTGCACCAGAGCGTGGTCAACAGCCTGACCGGCAAGAACCTCTTCAGCAACGAGGATGGTTCGCCTTCCAAGGAGTTCTATTGGTATATCGGCGGGCTGCAGAAGTACACGCCGGCGGCGATGGCGCTGTTCGCGCCCTACGTCAATTCCTATCGCCGCCTGGCGCGCTCCACCGCCGCCCCCATCAACATCCAGTGGGGGACCGACAACCGCACCGTCGGCATCCGCTCGCCCATCGCGACACCGGCGGCGCGGCGCATCGAGAACCGCGTGATCGGCGCCGACGCCAACCCCTACGTCGCCCTGGCCGCGACCCTGGCCTGCGGCTACCTGGGCATGAAGAACAAGATCGACCCGTCGCCCGAGTGCAAGGGCGATGCCTACCTGTCCGAATACCAGCTGCCGCGCTCGCTCAGCGAGGCGCTCGGCTGGCTGGCCGACGAGCGCGACCTGCACGATGTGCTGGGCAAGGATTTCATCACCGTCTACTCCGAGGTGAAGGAGATCGAACACAACGAATTCATGCAGGTGATCTCGCCCTGGGAGCGGGAACACCTCCTGCTGCATGTGTGACCCGAGTTGACGTCCACCCGACCGAGCCCGAGCGCCGAGGAAACCCCATGACCCGATCCACCGCCGACTGGCAGGCCGCCGACGCGGCCCACTACCTGCACCCCTTCACCGACCACAAGTCCCTCGCGGCCAGCGGCGCGCGCATCATCGAGCGGGGCGACAACATCTACCTCTGGGACACCGAGGGCCGCAGGCTGCTCGACGCGATGTCGGGGCTGTGGTGCGTCAACGTCGGCTACGGCCAGCCGGCGCTGATCGACGCGGCCACCGAGCAACTGAAAAAACTGCCGTTCTACAACTCGTTCTTCCAGACCACCACCCCGCCCGCCGTCGAACTGGCGGAGCTGCTGTCCGAGATCACCCCGCCTCAGTTCAAGCACGTCTTTTTCTCCGGGTCGGGCTCGGAGGGCAACGACACGGTGGTGCGCATGGTGCGCCGCTATTGGGAGCTGCTCGGCCAGCCCGAACGCCACATCATCATCAGCCGCCGCAACGCCTATCACGGCTCGACCGTGGCCGGCGCCTCGCTCGGCGGCATGCCGGGCATGCACCAGCAGGGCGGACCGATGCTGCCCGGCATCAGCCACATCGGCCAGCCGTTCTGGTTCGAGCACGGGCAGGGCAGCCCGCGCGAGGATTTCGGTGTCTCCGCCGCGCGCTGGCTCGAGACGCGCATCCTCGAACTCGGGGCCGACAAGGTCGCGGCCTTCATCGGCGAGCCGGTGCAGGGCGCGGGCGGCGTGATCGTGCCGCCGGCCACCTACTGGCCGGAAATCCAGCGCATCTGCGACCGCTACGGCATCCTGCTGGTGTCCGACGAGGTCATCTGCGGCTTCGGCCGCACCGGCCGGTGGTTCGGCTGCGAGACCTTCGGCTTCCGGCCCGACATGATGACCTTCGCCAAGGGCGTCACCTCGGGCTACATTCCGCTGGGCGGGGTGATGGTGTCCGACCGCGTGGCCGACGTGCTGATCGACCAGGGCGGAGAATTCAACCACGGCTACACCTATTCGGGCCATCCGGTCGCCTGCGCCGTGGCGCTGGCCAACGTCCGCCTCATCCGGCAGCTGGGCCTGGTCGACAAGGTGCGTGACGAGCTCGCGCCTCACCTCGCCTGGCATTTCGCCGCGCTCGCCGATCATCCCCTGATCGACGAGACACAGACCTGCGGGCTGATGGGTGCGCTGCAGATCGTGCGCGACAAGGCGAACTCGACGCTCTTCGAGCCGAAGCTCGAAGTCGGCATGATGTGCCGCCGCCACTGCTTTGCCAACGGCCTGGTGATGCGCGCGGTGGGCGACCGCATGATCGTCGCGCCCCCGCTCGTCATGACCCTGGCCCAGATCGATGAAATGGTCGACCTGATCCGCCACTGCCTCGACCTGACGCTGGAAGAACTGCGGCAGCGCCGGTTGATCTGACAAGGAGAACGCCATGACCCTGCCCTCCGACTGGCATGCCCATGCCTCCGCACTCGACATCGACGGCCGCGCCTTCGTCAACGGCCGGCGCGTGCTGGCCGCCGACGGCGACAGCTTCGCCAAGACCTCGCCCATCGACGGCCGGGTGCTGGCCGACATCGCCCGCTGCCGCACGGCCGACGTCGACGCCGCCGTGGCCTCCGCCCGGCAGGCTTTCGACGACGGCCGCTGGGCCCGCATGCCGCCCGCGGCGCGCAAGAAGATCCTGACGCGTTTCGCCGAACGCATCCTCGAGGCCAGGAACGAGCTCGCCCTGCTCGAGACGCTCGACATGGGCAAGCCGATCCGCTACAGCGTGTCGGTCGACGTGCCCGCGGCGGCACGCTGCATCGGCTGGTACGCCGAGGCCATCGACAAGATCTACGACGAGATCGCCCCGACCGGGCCTTCCGCGCTGGCGCTGGTGACCCACGAACCCATGGGGGTGATCGGCGCGGTGGTGCCCTGGAACTACCCGCTGATCGTGTCGGCCTGGAAGCTCGGGCCGGCACTCGCGGCCGGCAATTCGGTGGTGCTCAAGCCCAGCGAGAAATCGCCCCTGAGCGCGCTGCGCCTGGCCGAACTGGCCATCGAGGCCGGCCTGCCCGAAGGGGTGTTCAACGTCGTGCCGGGTTATGGCAACGAAGCCGGCGAGGCGCTGGCCCTGCACATGGACGTGGACGCCATCGGCTTCACCGGTTCGACCCGGGTCGGGCGGCGCATGCTCGACTATGCCGGGCGCAGCAACCTCAAACGGGTCTACAACGAACTCGGGGGCAAATCGGCCTTCATCGTGTTTCCCGACTTCGACGACCTGGAGCGCGCAGCCAAGACGGTGGCCGCAGCGATGTTCTTCAACCAGGGCGAATCCTGCAACGCCCCCTCGCGGGTGCTGGTGCACGAGAGCGTGGCCGACCGGCTCACCAAGATCGTCGCCGGCGAGACCTCGCACTACCAGCCGGGCGATCCCTTGTCGGGAAGCACCGAGATGGGCGCGCTCGTCGATGCCAGCCAGCTCAACACCGTGATGGGCTACATCGAGTCCGGCAAGGCCGAGGGCGCGCGGGTGGTGGCCGGTGCGCGGCAGGCGCGCGAGGCCAGCGGCGGCTATTTCGTCGAACCGACCGTCTTCGCCGACGTGACCCATGGCATGCGCATCGCGCGCGAGGAGATCTTCGGACCCGTGATGTCCATCATCCGCTTCAAGACCGAGGAAGAAGCCGTCGCGCTGGCCAACGACAGCCCCTACGGCCTGCAAGCCAGCGTCTGGAGCAGCCACATCGACCGGGCGCACCGCGTGGCACGCGCGCTGCGGGCCGGCACGGTGCACGTCAACCAGTACGACGAGGACGACATGACCGTGCCTTTCGGCGGGTTCAAGCAAAGCGGCAACGGACGCGACAAGTCGCTGCATGCCTTCGAGAAATACACCGAGCTGAAAACCACCTGGATCCGCATCAACGGTTGAGCCGGGCCCGGTGGCCGGCGAAGCAGCAGCGCCGCGGCGGGGGCGGACAACGCCGCGGCCTTGACGGGCATCAATTCGCCGCGCACGGGCCGCGCCTACGATCGATCGCCCTGCCTCGATCGAGAAGGATCCCCATGCATTCGCGCCGTCAATTCATCCGCCTTCTGCCCGCCGGGGCCGCCGCGCTGCTGGCCACGCAGGCCGAGGCACAACTGCCCCGCCTGAGCGAGCAGGATCCACAGGCCCAGGCCCTGGGTTACGTCGAGGACGCGGCACGTGTCGACAGGCGGCGCTATCCCAAGTACGCCCCCGGACAGGACTGCGCCAGTTGTGACCTGTACACCCGCCCGGCCGAGGCCTGGGCGGTTTGCACGCTGTTCCCGCGCCGGGTGGTCGCGGGCAAAGGGTGGTGCGACGCCTTCACCACCCGGCGCCGCAACCGCTGAACACCCGGCTTGCAGGCCGGGACGCGAGACTAGGTGGACGCTGCGAGCTTGAACGCCTGCACCGCGTTCAGCAGCCTCTCGGCCTGCACCTGCAGGCTGCCCGCGCCCTCGCTGGATTGCTGCACCAGCACGGCATTCTGGCTGGTCATGCGGTCGAGTTCGGTCACCGAGGCGCTCACCAGCGCGATGCCGCTGGACTGCTCCCCGCTGAGCGCGCGCATGCCGTTCATGATCTCGTTGGTGCGCTGCACCGCGGTCACCAGTTCCTTCATGGTCTGGCCGGCATTGCCGACGAGCAGCGTGCCTTGCTCCACCCGCTCGGCCGAACTGCCGATCAAGCCCTTGATCTCCCGCGCCGCCTGGGCCGATCGCTGGGCGAGCTGCCGCACCTCGGCGGCCACCACCGCGAAGCCACGGCCCTGCTCACCCGCGCGCGCCGCCTCGACCGCCGCATTGAGCGCCAGGATGTTGGTCTGGAAGGCGATGCCGTCGATGACGCCGATGATCTCGTTGATCCGCTTCGACGATGCGTTGATGTCGCTCATGGCCGTCACCACGTCCGACACCACCGCTCCGCCGCGGGTGGCGCTGTCGGCCGCGCCCAGCACCGTCTCGCTGGCGGTGTCGGTGGCGAGCGCGCCCTCGGCCAGCGAGCGCTTGATCTGCTCGACCGCCGCGACGGTGGACTGCAGGTTGGCCGCCGTGCGCTGGGTGCGGTCGGACAGGTCGGTGTTGCCCGCCGCGATGCCGGCCACCGCGGCCTGCATGGTCTGTGCGCTGGTGCGCACCTCCCCCACCATGGCCTGGAGGCTGCCGGCCATCCGGCGCAGCGCATCCAGCAGCCGGCCGACTTCACCGCTGCGCCCGCTCGGCACCTGGACCGACAGGTCGCCGCCGGCGATGGCGTCGGCCGTGCGCATGGCATCCTGCACACCGCCTACGATGCCGCGGCCGATGCGGCGCAGCAGCAGCCACAGCAGGCTGGCCGCGACGCAGGCGATCAGCCCGGCGCGCCAGGCGTAGGAGGCGAAATCGCGCCTCAGGTCATCCACGTACAGGCCGGACGACACCACCCAGCCCCAGGGCTCGAAGCCTTGCGCGAAGGCCAGCTTCTCGCTCGGATGCTGCTCGCCGGGCTTGGGCCACACATAGTCGACATAACCCTCCTTGTGCTGGCGCGCCTCATCCACCATCAGCTGCACGATGAGCTTGCCGTTGGCATCCTTGGTGTCGCGTCCCTTGCCCACCAGCTCGGGCTTGATCGGATGCATGACGATCGTCGCGCCCATGTCGTAGATCGAGAAGTAGTTGCCGCCGGCGTAGCGCAGCTTGGCGATCGCGCTGCCGGCCAGCTTCTGCGCCTGCTCGCGGCTGAGCGCACCGGACTTCTCCAGGCCGTGCGCCCAGTCGAGCACCCCGCGCGCGACCTCGACCGCCTGCCGGGTCGCCAGCTTGCGCTCGTCGTAGCTGCGCTGGTACTGCACCCAGCACAACCAGGCCGCCAGGAGCAACATGCCCCCGACCATCATCAGGCCGATCAGTCGCAGCCGGCCCATCAGAGACATCTCGCTCGCCAATCCCATGAACGCCATCCTTCAAGGTGAGATGCGCGGACGGATGGTCCGGGATGGAAGCTTCTCCGGCCGCGCGTAGCCCCTTTTATCGCCAGGAACTGCCGTTTCTGTAGTTTTTTCGCGCGGTCCGCCGGCAGGCACATGGGCGATCCCGCCCCGCCCCGGATGTGGGCGGCGGCCGGTCAGGCGGCGGCGGCGGCGTCCGGGCGCTCGGCCGCCCCCGCCAGCACGGCCTCCCGCGCCAGGCGGGCCACCGTGCGCGGGCTGTCCGACTTGTGGCGATGGTCGGACCAGACCTGGCGCCGCTTGCGCGCACCCGGCAAGCCGTTCCACAAGCCGAGCATGTGCCGCGCCACATGGGTCCAGGAACCACCGGCGGCCACCACCCGCTCCATGTAGGCCACCATCTCGTCCTCGATCGACGCGCGGCTGGCCCCCGACGGCGCAGCGCCGAAAAAGCGCTCGTCCCAATCGGCCATCAGCCAGGGCTGGTGATAGGGCTCGCGGCCCAGCATCACCCCGTCCACATGGGCCAGGTGCGCGGCGACCTGGTCGCTGCTCGACACCCCGCCGTTGAGCACGATGGTGAGCCCGGGAAAATCGCGCTTGAGCCGGTAGACCACCTCGTAGCGCAGGGGCGGCACCTCCCGGTTCTCCTTCGGGCTCAAGCCCTTCAGCCAGGCGTTGCGGGCATGCACGATGAACACCTCGCAGCCGGCCTCGGCCACGCTGCCGATGAAATCGCGCACGAAGTCGTAGCTTTCGGTCTTGTCGATGCCGATGCGGTGCTTGACCGTCACCGGAATCGACACCGCGTCGCGCATCGCCTTGACCCCGTCGGCCACCAGCGCCGGCTCGGCCATGAGGCAGGCGCCGAAGGCGCCGCGCTGCACCCGCTCGCTCGGGCACCCGCAGTTGAGGTTGACCTCGTCGTAACCCCACTGCTGGGCCAGCTTCGCGCAGGCGGCCAGGTCCTCGGGTTCGCTGCCGCCCAGCTGCAGCGCCACCGGGTGCTCCTGCTCGTTGAAGTCGAGATGGCGAGGCACATCGCCATGCAGCAACGCCCCGGTGGTCACCATCTCGGTGTACAGCAAGGTGTGGCGGCTCAGAAGACGGTGGAAATAGCGGCAATGCCGGTCCGTCCAGTCCATCATGGGCGCAATACTTAAACGCCAACGTGAAGTATCAGCCGCAAGTGATTGATTCTTATAGTTCTTCATTTTTTCCGAAGTCCGCTACCTGTGTTCATTTCGACGGATTTCCGGGTATCCAAGCGCCCGAAATGCAACCAGTCTGTGCAACTGGACAGTCAGTTGCACCGTCCGAGTTCATCCAGTGGCACCGAGGGTTCACATGGCGTTCCATCACGCCGCGCGGCGACAAATTCCTTGCCCAGGTCCGCATCAAGCAAGGCGGGGAGCTCATTTTCTCAGAGTCAAAGCTCTTAGACACATGGGTTGTTTGTCCTGGTCATTCAGATGGCGCGCATGCAGCGGAATTGCGAGCCCCGCCTTCCATGCGCCTTGCCGTGTTCGGTGCAAATAAAGCGAGCCTTTGCAATGCAAGAACCAGGGAGGAGACCTGCAAGCCGTGCAATTCATGATCGCGCAGCGCTTGCCGGATCTCGCCTCTGCATCGCCAAATGTGGGGTTGCCCCACTGCATCTCGGCCCCTATTCTTTCGCGACACCCGCGCCCTGGGGGTGAATTTCCTGCCCCTACGGGTCAGGTGCCGACATGGGCCTTCGGCCTGCACAGCGGGCCGTGCACCGTCGTCCATCCGAATCCAACCCTGAGGAGAACCAACGATGACATCCATTCGGAAGAATGCTGCAGCGATCTGCCAGGCCGCCTCGCCCAAGCCGCTGCCAACCCGCGTCGCACCCTGCGCCGTGCTTGCACTGCTTCTCGCTACACCGGCGCTGCACGCCCAGGACATGACCACGGTACCGATGACGACCACGGCCCGCCCGTGCGCCTCGATGTGGCCAAGCTACCCCAGCAGCAATTCAGCGTGCTACACCCAGTACGTGGCGATGTGGTCAGAAGGCCGCTACAACTTCTCGATGGACGTGAACCGTGACGGAAGGCCAGACATCGTGACCACCATCTTTCCAAGCACCACCTCGTGGCAAAACTAGAGAGAGCGGCCGTTAAACTGCGGCGGAAAGGTGTGCATCGACGCGCAGCAATGCTCGGCCGCTGCGCCTTGCACGCGCATTTTCCACAACAACGGCAACGGCACCTACACCGAAATTGCGACGAACATGGTCCTGCCGATCTACGCCTATTCGCAAAATGGTTCACCCCCGAAGCTGCGCGATGTCAATGGCGATGGGATTGTCGATGTATGCAGTTCCAGTGGTCCCTGGTCCTACATGGGCTGGCTTCCGCTGTCAGGGCCACCGCGCGCCTATGTGTCGCGTGGCAATGGCAGCTTTGACCCGGTCGCCTACGCTCCGGCTTGCGACCGCTGAGCAGTGTGATGGCCCAAGGGCCAAGGGCGGCCGGCGAGCCGCTGGGGCACCAGTCCTTTCCGAGGTGTCAGGCGATCCAAGCGCCACTGCCGACACGGCCTTGTCGAAATCGTTTGCATGGCCTCCCAGCCACCAAAGAACGCGGGCGCTTGGCCGATCCCTCCACCTCGGCCACAAGGCCATCTCCTGCTTCGCTGTTGCGGGTGTCAGTGGTCATCGTGCCCCGGCCCTTCAGCAACTCGGCGAATCGAGCTGGTGCATCAAATCGATCCAGTCCATCCCGTCTCCCTTTTCGGGATTCAGACGCCGGTCCTGAAGGCCCGAAGCAGACCGTCTAAAGTCTGCCGGGTTGCGTCGATCAGTGGCGTGCTATCAGTGGAGGAAAATCGTTTGACCACATCCTCTGGCGCAAATGTGGAAGTGTCCATCAGCGGATCAACGAACATGCTCACGCGCGAGTCATTCACCAGCTGATCAAGCACCGATGTAACTTCGTCGGCACGTGGGGCGGTTGTCGCGGTCGTTAGAAACATTCCGTCGAACACGATCGAGATCGGGTCCATGTGACGGGACATCCTCGTAGCCACGCATGCTACGTCGTCCGTTGATCACAACCACAGCCTGGACTCTGCATCGACATCGCTGAACAACGTCGCGTCCAACTGTGCTCAATCCATGCCCTGAGCACCCGGAGAGCAATTTCACACCTTCGGGTGGCGATCACACAGCGCAACTGCAGCGGTGCAACAACAGCCTCACAAGTTCTTGCTCTCAACCCTCAAGGTGCAACTGAAGTGCAAATCCGAACGAGGCATCGAGAAAAAGCGGTGTGTGGCGCTTACTTGGCGAGGCCTCCGTCCAGTCCATCATGGGTGCGACGGACAGGCGCCAAGGGCTGAAAGCTGAAGGTTTATCCAAGGTGATCCATGACCTGAAACGCTGTCGTCCACCACACGGTGCACGACGTATTATCCCAATCCGGAAAAGTCACAGTCTGCCTGCGCGCCGCCACGTCCGCCGATGAACCTGCTGCCCCAGCAAATCGCCCCCGTCAATGCGCTGCAGGCCGAACTGACCGAGCGCTGGCTGAGCGGCCGTGCCGAGGCGCTCATGGCCTATTTCCTGGCCCTGCGGGCCGAGACCGATGCCTGCCTGGCGCCACGGCTGCCCTATGCCGCCGGTAGGGCCTACCCCTATGGGCGCTGCGAGGAAATCACCCGGGAGCTGCATGCCCGTCTGGCCCGGCGCCTGCGCCAGCCCGCCGAGCCGATGGAGCAGGTCCTGCACGGTTTCATCAAGCAAGGCGGCCTGGTGCGCACGGTCTGGGGCGTGCTGCGCGAGCAGTATTTCCAGAACGCCATTCAGTTCGGCAGCTTGTATGTCGATGTATCGAACGACACGGTGGTGGTGAGCAAGCCGAAGGTGGAGATCCTGCCGATCGAGGCCTCCGGCCTGGTCAACGTGAGCGACCTGGCCCATTTCCGCCGGACGGCGGAACGCTATTGGGGCGCCACGCTGTATGCGAATCACCTGGTGCCCTCGCTGGCCCCCTTGCTGCCCATGGTCTCGGTCAGCCCGGGCAAGCTGATGCCCGGGCTGCAGTCGGCCTGCGACTACATGATCGGCCTGATGTGCCGCGACGGCTTCGAGCAGGCCGAAACCTGGCTGCGCGATGGCCCGCCACCTCCGCCGGACCTGGTGCTGCGAGACACTCCGGCCGACCTGCGGCCCTGGACCGATGATGCGGCGAGCGAATCGGTCGCGGCCTGCCGGCGCGCCCGCAGCGCGGGCTGCCAGACGGACGAGGACTGGCGGCGCGCCCGGGTCATGGACTATCGGCGCATGGTCCGTGGCCCGGTCGCCGTGGTGGCGGACTGAACCGCCTCCCGCCGTCACCACCTGGCGCCGGAACGCAGGGCGTGTGCCGGTCACGAACCCCCTGCCGGAGGTCCGGCCGCCCTGGAAGGAAGATTCGCCCGCGCGGCGAGGCCGCGGCCCGATCGGGGCCCTACGCTCGAGGTGTCTTCGGCGCGCTGACGCGCGAAGGCGAAGGCGAAGGCGAACGCGGCACGCGAGCCGGCTCCGCGAAGATCAGTAGTCGCCGCGGCGCTGGTCGTCGTTCTTCTGCTGATGGATACGCTGGCTCTGGCGATCCTCGACCCGGTCGATGCGCGACTGTTCCCGATCGCTCACATAGCCATCGCGGCCAGCGGCGTACTCCTCGCGATGGACACGTGCCTGGCCGCGCTCCAGCGCCGCCACCTCACGGTCGGTCAAGGAACCGTCGCGGATGCCGGCGCGGATGCGGTGCTCGTGACGCAGGTTGCGCCGGACGTCGGCCAGGGCCCGCCGCGACGCCGCCGAGCGCGGGTTGGCGATCTCGTCGTTGCGCGCCGCGGCGCGGATGTCGAGGCTGGCTTCGCGATGGGCCTCGGCCAGGCGGGCGCGGTCGCGATCGCTCAGCCAGCCGTCCCTCAGCGCGCGGGCCTCGAGGTGGTCTAGCCGGCCCTGCTGGCGCTGCAGCACCGCGGCTTCGCGGCCGGTGATGCTGCCGTTGAGCAAGCCTTGTTCGATCTGCCGCTGGTGATTCAGATCGCTCTGCACCAGTTCGGCCGCGTGCTGCGCATGGGCGCCGAAGCTGGCGGCCAGCAGCAGGCTCGAAAGAAGGAGGTGGCGTTTCATGATGGAGGGTCCTGCCTCGTGTAGGTGATGAGGATGAATTTCCCGGGTGCTCCGAGAACGATCCCCGCGCAACGGGAGTTGACCGGCGGGACGGGGCAGCTGGTAAAGAAGCGTTGCTACGGCCCGGCCGGCGGCCGAGCCCCGACCGATCGATACGCCCCCACCGCACGGCCTGGGCGGGAACGGACTTTGCCAGCCTGCTGGCGGCCCATCCACCCCTTGTTTCATAAGGAGAGCACCATGTTCCTCCGATTGCGCAGGCGCAGACCGGCAGAGGCTGCTCGCCCCTCCTCCTCCGGCTCCCCCCCAGGCGAAGGCTGGCTGCCGCTGGAGCCGGCCGCCACGGCCCCGCCGGGCGTGCCGCTCGGCGACCTGGAACCCACCCGGCAGCCCGACTCCGGCCGCGGAAAAGCGATCGAGTCCAAGCGCGGCTCCCAGCGCTGAAAACGCACCGGGACCGTGTGCCGCCCGGTCAGACGTCCAGGGTGTACACCGTCGCGGCGGCCCGCTCGTCGGCGCTGCTCCCCGCCAGGGCGCGGTCCCACTCGTGCGAGCCGGCGTCCGAGCGGGCCGGCAGTCCCTTCGACATCACCACCACCTCTTCGGACGATGCATCGAACTCGGCCACCAGCTGCCGGTCGGCCGTGAAGAGCAAGGCGGTGCGGGCACCGCCCGCATCGATCAGGACGAGGTATCGGGCAGGTGGTCGCATGGCTGGGTGTCCGGTCGTCTGGAAGAAGGAGGGAACCCGGGTCGGCGGCATTGCCGATGCCGTGACGGCATCGCGGCGCGAGCAGACCCGGCGGGTCGGGGACCACTGTACCCGGCTTCGGCCCGCGGGAGTCGCCGCCATCGGCATGCCATCGCCCCGGGCAGACCCCGGCCCTCAGGGCCGGTGCGCCGCCAGGACCTCCGGGTTGAGCACCGACGGGGGCCGCCCGGCACAGGGTCCGCAGCCCAGGGCGGCAATGAGGTTGTCGGCCGCCAGGTCGGCCATGGCGCGCCGGGTACGGACGGTGGCACTGGCGATGTGCGGCGTCAGTACCACGTTGTTCAGACCCAACAGTGCCGGATGCACGCTCGGCTCGCCCTCGAAGACATCCAGCCCCGCCGCCTTGATGCCCCCCGCGGCCAGGACCCGGGCCAGGGCCGCATCGTCCACCACGCCGCCGCGGGCGACGTTGATCAAGGTGGCCGTGGGTTTCATCTGCGCCAGTTCGGCTTCCCCTATGACGTGGTGCGAGGCCGCCGAATAAGGCAGTGCCAGCACCAGGTGGTCGGCCTGCCGCAGCAAGGCGGACTTGTCGACGTACGAGGCGCCGCAGGCCGCCTCGAGCGCGGGCGCCAGCCGCGAGCGGTTGTGATAGATGACCTTCATGCCGAAGCCGAGGGCACCGCGCCGGGCGATGGCCTGGCCGATGCGCCCCATGCCCAGCACGCCGAGCGTCGAGCCGTGCACGTCGCTGCCGGTGAACATGTCGACCGACCATTTGCTCCACTCGCCGCGGCGCAGGTAATGCTCTGCCTCGGTGATGCGGCGCGCCGTGGCCATCAGCAGCGCGAAACCGAAATCGGCCGTGGTTTCAGTGAGCACATCGGGGGTATTGGTGCACACCACCCCTTGCGCGGTACAGGCCGGCACATCGAAATTGTTGTATCCGACGGCCATGTTGCAGACTGCACGCAACTGCGGATTCGCCTGCAGCACCTCAGCGTCGATGCGCTCGCTGCCGGTGGTGAACGCACCCTGCTTGCCCTGCAGCCGCTGGATGAGCTCGGCCTTGCTGAACACCGTGTCGGACGGATTGTCCTCGACCTCGAAGTGGGCTCGCAGGCGATCGAGCACCTCGGGGAACACCGCCCGCGCGACCAGGACACGTGGTCTCATGCGGCCACCTCCGCCCGACCGACCTGGACCGAATCGCGCCGCGGCTCGGCACTGCAGGGGGTTTCAAGATGTACATGAACTGGCACAAAACGCCTCTTGGCTGTATGGTCTCGACCTCGCCAAAGGCAAAAAGACCAATTTCATCACGAATACCGGCCCCTGCCACAAGCAAGGCCCGATTGCTAGGGATGCCATTGTTCCGTCGCCGGCAGAGCGAAGACGACGCGTAGGTGCTAGAGCATGCCCCCTAATCTTGTGCAACGCAACAAAAAGGGCTTGATCTATACAAACGCTTCCGTATACTTCGGACCTATGGTGCAGCGCAGCAAAAAAAGCTGTATCAAGTCCACCCACATATTGGAGATTTAACATGCTGACCGCAGAACAATTCGCAGCCGCCCACAAAGCCAACATTGAGACCCTTTTCGGCCTGACCGGCAAAGCCTTCGAAGGCGTGGAAAAGCTGATCGAACTGAACCTGCAGGTCGCCAAGGCCGCCATGTCCGAAGTGGCCGAGACCACCAAGGCCGCCCTCTCCGTCAAGGACGCGCAGGAACTGCTGGCCCTGCAAGCCGGCCTGCTGCAGCCCGCCGCCGAAAAGGCCGCCGCCTACAGCCGTCACCTGTATGACATCGCCGCCAGCACCAACGCCGACATCAGCCGTGCCGCCGAAGCCCAGGCTTCCGACGCGCAGCGCAAGTTCATGTCGGTGGTCGACACGGCGGTCAAGAACGCACCTGCCGGCACCGAAAACGCCGTCGCCCTGGTGAAGTCGGCAGTCGCCGCCGCCAACAACGCCTACGAAAGCGTGCACAAGGCCGCCAAGCAAGCCGCCGACGTGGCCGAAGCCAACTTCCAGGCCATCACCACCACCGCGGTCAAAGCCACCCAGGCAGCCTCGGCCAAGCAGCCGAAGCGCGCTGCAGCCTGAAGTAGCCACACCGGCACCCAAGGGTGCCTGTGGGTTGATTGAACCGGGCGGTCGTTCTTCCTCCAGGTTTCCTCAGCGGGTGCTTGGTCTGTTTGATGTTGATGTGCTCGGTACCTGAACGGTTCTCCGATCAAGTTTTGGCCCGGTGGCGACACCGGGCCTTTTGTTTTGGCCAATCGATTTTTTGCAACTCGTTTTAGTAAGTCGTTTTGGTAAACCTTTTGATCGGTGACGCCCAGACGGAGCGTCCCGGCCCTCCCCTGAGCGGGAGCGCCCTCCACCTTGCTGCATCGGACGGATGCAGGGGGAGCACCGTGTCGCCGGCCGGCGTACGCACGCGCCTTGCCCTTCGATCGCTGGCCAGCAAACCCAGGCTTGCTGTGGGACACCCGACGCTCGATCGCCGTGCCGTGTATAGACTGAGGATGCTGCGGCCAGGGCCTACCGAACGTAACGGCATGCTGGCGGCCGGGCTGTAGACATGAGTGGAGCAAGCGACATGGGCGACACCCCCGGGGAAATCGAGAAGGACCTCCGGACGATTGCCCACATGGAAGCCGTCCCCGTGTTGTTGCGGGTGATCGCCGAGACCACCGGAATGGGATTCGCGGCGGTGGCTCGGGTGACCGCAGGCACCTGGACCGCCTGCGCCGTCTACGACCGCATCGCCTTCAATCTCAAGGCCGGCGAGCAGCTCGACCTCTCGACCACGCTGTGCAAGGAGGTCCGCGCTTCGCGGCAACCGGTGCTCATCGAGCATGCGAGCCTGGATCCCACCTACTGCAAGCACCCCACGCCGAAACGCTACGGCATCGAGAGCTATATCTCCGTGCCCATCATCCTGTCGGACGGCCACTACTTCGGCAACCTGTGCGCCGTCGATCGCCGGCCTGCCAAGGTCGCCGACCCGGGCGTGGTGGCGATGTTCACCTCGTTCGCCAAGGTGATCGCGTTCCAGCTGGACGCCCAGCGCGAGCGTGAAAAGATGAGCGCAGCCCTGGTGGATGAACGGGCGGCCGGCGACTTGCGCGAGCAATTCATCGCGGTGCTCAGCCACGACCTGCGCAACCCGCTGGCCGGCATCGCGGCCATTGCCCAGTTGCTCAAGCGGCAGGCCACCAACCCCGCCCAGGTCCGCACCCTGGCCGAGCGGATCACCTACTGCACGCGCCGCATGTCCGCCCTGATCAACGACACCATGGACCTCGCCCGGGCACGCCTTGGCGGGGGCATGGACGTGGTGAAAAAAAAGTCGCCGACATCGCTCCCCCGTTGATGTCGGTCGTGCACGAGCTGCTCGACGCACAACCGGGCCGTCGCATCGAAGCCGACCTGCAGGTCGATGGCCCGGTGTTCTGCGATCCGGAACGGGTGCAGCAGCTCGTTTCCAACCTGCTGGCCAATGCCCTGACCCACGGGGCCGCCGAGGGGCTGGTGCAACTCAAGGTCAGGACCACCCCGGTCAGCCTGGTGATCGAGGTCGCCAATCGCGGCGAGCCCATTCCGCCGGACACCCCCTCAAGCAGATGTTCAGTCCATTCTGGCGTCGCTCGACCGGCGGACACCGCGAGGGCCTGGGGCTCGGACTCTACATCTGCTCGCAGATCGCCAAGGCCCATCAAGGCACGCTGGAGGCGAAGTCCAGCCGCAAGGACGGCACACGCTTCACCGCGCGCCTGCCCCGCCAGGCCTAGGCGAGGCGGGCCACCATGGCCGTCACTTGGTCTTCGCGGCGATGCGCGCCTTCAGATCGGGAAGCATGTCGAGCGCTACCTGGCGGCCGGCGGTGATGGAGCGCTTGCGGGCCGTGAAATCAGCGCTCGACACACCGGCCAGCTTGGGCCGCATGACGATGTCGGCCTCGCGCAACTCGAACTGGTTGATGCTGCGCCCCATGATGGAGAAGGTCTGCAGCAGCATGCGCATGGGATCGCTGGTGACGGCGCCGTCCGGCACGGCCGAGATGTCGACCGCAATCACCAGCTCGGCCCCCATCTGGCGTGCGAAGCGCACCGGTACCGGCGAGACCAGCCCGCCATCCACATACTCGCGGGTACCGATGCGCACCGGCTGGAACACCGCCGGCACCGCGCTCGACGCCCGCACCGCCACCCCCGGGTCACCCCGCTGGAAGAGGATGGGCTGGCCGTTGTCGAGATCGGTGGCCACGATGCCCAGCGGCAACCGCATGTTTTCGATCTGGCGGCCGCCGGTGTTGTCGCGCACGAACTTCGCCAGCGCCTCGCCGCGGATCATGCCGCGGCCGGGGAAGGACCAGTCGGCGAAGGCCGACTCGTCCATGCTTTCGGCGGTCACGGCCAGCGCAGCGCCGTTTTTGCCTCCGGCATAAAGCGCCGCCACGACGCTGCCCGCCGAGGTGCCGACCACGAGGTCGGGCTTGATGCCGTTTTCTTCGAGCACCTGGATGATGCCGATGTGGGCGAAACCACGCGCGGCCCCGCCCCCCAGCGCCAGGCCGATGCGCGGCGGCTTGGGCGGGGGCTTGGGTGTCACCACCACCGCCGGCGGCGGAGGGGTGTCGGGAACCGCCGGGGTGACGACAGGGGGCTGAGGCGGCGCCTCGGGAAGCGTCTGGCAAGCAGCCAGAACGAAAACGGACAGGGCAAGCGCGACGTTCCGCACCGCGAGCCACCGCGGTGCGAGACCAGAGGAATTCGACATGCGCGGATTGTAAAAGCCCTGCGGCCAGGCTTGGGCCAGCCCTTCTTTAGATTCAGGAGGAATAAACAATCAACGAAAATGTTCTTCGCATATATATAGATGCTTTGTACATTCCCCTTCATCGATGCGCGGGCTGATGCCGGCCGGGCTCGTGCACCAACAAAAAAGGGGTTCAATGGATTGGATTGCGATTCTGGCCGGGTTTGGCGTGGGCGCCATCGTCGGCATGACCGGTGTCGGGGGCGGATCGTTGATGACGCCCCTGCTGCTGACCGTGTTCAAGCTGAACCCCGCCGTGGCCATCGGCACCGACCTCTGGTTCGCCGCCATCACCAAGACCTCGGGTTCGGTGGCGCACCAGCGGCACGGCAATGTCGACTTCAAGGTGCTGTGGCTGCTGCTGGCCGGCAGCATTCCGGCATCCATCGCCACCCTGTCGCTGATGCACTTCACGGGCATCACCAAAGGCTGGGCCAGCGCGCTGACGTTTTCGCTGGGCATCGCACTGCTGCTCACTGCCGTGACGGTGGCCTTCAAGCAAGTCTGGTACGCGGTCGGGTTGAAACTCGAGCGCTGGATTCCGCCCTCGCGCAAGCCGAGCTTCACCGTGGTCGCCGGTCTCATCCTGGGCGTGCTGGTCACGCTCAGTTCGATCGGGGCCGGCGCGGTCGGCGCCACGCTGATCCTGCTGCTGTACCCCCGCATGGAAGCACGCCGCCTGGTGGGCACCGACATCGCGCATGCGGTGCCGCTGACCTTGGTCGCAGGCATCGGACACGCGACAATGGGCCATGTGAACTGGGGCCTGCTGCTGGCCCTGCTGGTCGGCTCGATCCCCGGCATCTGGCTCGGCGCCCAGCTCACCCGAAAAATGCCCGACAAGCTGGTGCGCGCCCTGTTGTGCATCTCGCTCGTCACCGCCGGACTCAAAGTCATCTACTGACATTCAAGAGACATCACGATGTACCAGTACACCTCCTTCGACCGCCAGTTCGTCAAGCAGCGCGCGGCACAGTACCGCGACCAGCTCGAGCGCAACCTCGCCGGCACCCTGGGCGACGACGAGTTCCGCCCGCTGCGGCTGCAAAACGGCTGGTATGTGCAGCGCCATGCGCCCATGCTGCGGGTGGCCGTGCCCTACGGCGACCTGAGCTCCGCGCAGCTGCGCGCCCTGGGCCGCATCGCCCGCGAGTTCGACCGCGGCTATGCCCACCTCACCACACGCCAGAACGTCCAGTTCAACTGGATCCCGCTGAACCGCAGCGCCGATGTCATGGACGCGCTGGCCGAAGTCGGCCTGCACGGCATCCAGACCAGCGGCAACTGCATCCGCAACACCACCAGCGACTGCTTCGCCGGCGTGGCGCCGGATGAAATCGTCGACCCGCGCCCGTACTGCGAAGTGCTGCGCCAGTGGAGCACGCTGCACCCCGAGTTCGCCTTCCTGCCGCGCAAGTTCAAGATCGCCGTCAGCGGCGCGCTCGAAGACCGCGCCGCCATCGGCTGGCACGACATCGGCCTGCAGCTGCTGAAGAACGAGGCCGGCGAGGTCGGCTTCAAGGTGCTGGTGGGCGGCGGCATGGGGCGTACCCCGATCGTCGGGACCGTCATCCGCGAATTCCTGCCCTGGCAGCAGATCCTGGTCTTCATCGAAGCCATCGTGCGGGTCTACAACCAGCACGGCCGCCGCGACAACATGTACAAGGCGCGCATCAAGATCCTGGTGAAGGCCGAAGGTCAGCGCTTCATCGACGACGTCGAGCGCGAATTCAAGGCCATCCTCGCACACGATGTCGATGGCGATGCCCACCTGATCCCCCAGGCCGAGCTCGACCGCGTGGCAGCCAGTTTCGTGCTGCCGGCAGGCGTGGCTGCGCGGCCGTCCAGCTTCGAGGTGCCGGCCGACGCTCCCGCCGCCTACAAGCGCTGGCTGGAACGCAACGTGCACGGCCACAAGCTCAGCGGCTACCGCGCCGTGACCCTGTCGCTCAAGCGCCTGGGCCAGGCCCCGGGGGACGCCACCGACGTGCAGATGGAACTCGCCGCCGACCTGGCCGACCGCTTCAGCCACGGCGAGCTGCGGGTCTCGCACGACCAGAACCTGGTGCTGCCCTGGGTGCTCGAAAGCGAGCTGTTCGCCCTCTGGGAAGCGGCCAAGGCCGGCGGCTACGCCTCGCCCAACATCGGCCTGCTGAGCGACATGATCGCCTGCCCGGGCGGCGACTTCTGCGCGCTGGCCAATGCACGCTCGATCCCCATCGCCGAAGCCATCGCCGAGCGTTTCGACGATCTCGACGAGCTGTACGACATCGGCGACATCGACCTCCACATGAGCGGCTGCATCAACTCCTGCGGCCATCACCACAGCGGCCACATCGGCATCCTCGGCGTCGACAAGGACGGCATGGAGTGGTACCAGGTGTCGCTCGGCGGCTCCGACGGGTCGCGCTTCAGCGGTCAGGCGGTCGCCGGCAAGGTCATCGGCCCCTCGTTCGCGGCCGATGAAGTGCCCGACGTGATCGAAGCCGTCATCGACACGTACCGCAGCCAGCGCGCCGCCAACGAGCGTTTCATCGACACCGTCAAGCGCATCGGCCTCGACTCCTTCAAAAGCGCCGCCAATGCAGCCCGGCGCAGCACCGCAAAGGCGGCCTGACCATGAAATTCATCGACACCCACCACGACCAGTGGCACACCATCACCGGCGAGGACGGCCCGATGGTCACGCTCACGCCCGCCCCCTACAGCCTGCTCAGCCTGCTGCAATGGCACGCGGTGCGCCACAGCTGGCCGCAGGGCATGCCGGTGGGCGTGGCGCTCGGCAATGACGACGCGGTCGAGGACATCGTCGCCGACCTGCCGCGGCTGCAGCTGGTGGCCCTGCACTTCCCGAAATGGGTCGACGGCCGCGCCTACACCCAGGCACGCCTGCTGCGCTCGCGCTACCGCTACGCCGGCGAGGTTCGGGCGACCGGCGAAGTGCTGGTCGACATGATGAACCTGCTCAAGCGCACCGGCTTCGACAGCGTGGTGCTGCGCCACGACCAGGACCGGCAGGCGGCCGAGCGCGCCCTCGGTTTCTTCCCCGGGTACTACCAGGGCGACGCGCTCGACAACCGCCCCATCTTCGCCGAACGGAGTCCGCGATGAGCATGTCCGCGATCGATCTCTACGACCGGCTGGCGCCCGGCTTCGACAGCCGCGTGGCCAATGCGGTCGCGGTGCTGCAGGCGGCCGCCGCCGCCCATCCGGACCGCATCGTGCAGGCCACCAGCCTGGGGGCCGAAGACATGGTGATCACCGACCTGATCGCCCGCCACCGCATCGGCATCGCCATCGGCACCCTGGAGACCGGCATGCTGCACGCCGAGACGGCGGCGCTGATCCCGCGCATCGAGGCGCACTACGGCCTGCAGGTCGAGGTCTACCGCCCGCAGGCCGAGGCCGTGGTCCATTTCGTCAAGTCGCATGGCGAAAAGGCGATGTACGAGAGCATCGAGCTGCGCAAGGGCTGCTGCGGCATCCGCAAGCTCGAGCCGCTGTCGCGCATGCTGGCCGAGCGCAGCGCCTGGGTCACCGGCCTGCGCCGCGAGCAATCGGACAACCGCGGCGAGGTGCCGTTCAGCGAGACCGACGACAAGGGCCGGATCAAGTTCAGCCCGCTCGCCGACTGGACCTGGAACGACGTCTGGCACTACATCGCCGCCCACCAGGTGCCCTACAACCCGCTGCACGACGAGTTCATGCCCAGCATCGGCTGCGCGCCGTGCACCCGGGCCATCGCCGTGGGCGAGGAGTTCCGCGCCGGCCGCTGGTGGTGGGAAGACGAAAAAGCAAAGGAGTGCGGGCTGCACGTGCACGAGCCCGCTGTATCAATGATTGGAGACCGTTCATGACCGCCGCCTTGACCGTGGAGCAGCTGCTCCCCGAGCTGGACCATACCCATCTCGACTGGCTAGAAGAGGAAGCCATCTTCATCCTGCGTGAGACCGTGGCCGCGTTCGAGCGCCCCGCCCTGCTGTTCTCGGGCGGCAAGGATTCCTGCGTGGTGCTGCGCCTGGCGGAAAAGGCCTTCAAGACGCGGGGGGCCGACGGCCAGTTCAAGGGCCGCCTGCCCTTCCCGCTGCTGCACGTGGACACGGGGCACAACTTCCCCGAGGTGATCGAGTTCCGCGACCGCCGCGTGGCGGAAATGGGCGAACGCCTGGTGGTCGGGCACCTCGAGGACTCGATCAAGCGCGGCACGGTGCGCCTGTCGCATCCGCTCGAGTCGCGCAACGGCCACCAGACCGTGGCCCTGCTCGAAGCCATCGAGGAGCACCGCTTCGACGTGCTGATGGGCGGTGCCCGCCGCGACGAGGAAAAGGCACGAGCCAAGGAACGCATCTTCTCGCACCGCGACAGCTTCGGCCAATGGCAGCCCAAGGAGCAGCGGCCCGAGCTCTGGACCCTGTTCAACACCCGCATCAAGCCGGGCGAGCACATGCGCGCCTTCCCCATCAGCAACTGGACCGAGCTCGACGTGTGGCTCTACCTGGCGCGCGAGAACATCCCGCTGCCCAGCCTGTACTTCGCGCACGACCGCCAGATCATCCGCCGCAAGGGCCTGCTGGTGCCGCTGACCGAGGTCACCCCGCCCGAAGCCGGCGAAGTGGTGGAGACGGCCGAGGTGCGTTTCCGCACCGTGGGCGACATGACCTGCACCTGCCCGGTCGAAAGCCCGGCCACCAACGCCACCGAGATCGTGGCCGAGACGCTGAAGGTCACCATCAGCGAACGCGGCGCGACACGTATGGACGACCGCACCTCCGAAGCCTCGATGGAGCGTCGCAAAAAAGAAGGATATTTCTGATGACTGCTGTGGCCACCCCTCTCAAAGACCACCGCGCACTGCGCTTCCTGACCGCCGGCAGCGTCGACGACGGCAAGAGCACGCTGATCGGCCGCCTGCTGTACGACAGCCGGGCCATCCTGGCCGACCAGCTCGACACCCTCGAGAAACGTGCCGCCGGCGCACCGATCGACCTGTCGCTGCTGACCGACGGCCTGGAGGCCGAACGCGAGCAAGGCATCACCATCGATGTGGCCTACCGCTACTTCGCCACCAAGCAGCGCAAGTTCATCATCGCCGATGCCCCGGGGCATGAGCAGTACACCCGCAACATGGTCACCGCCGCCGCCGGCAGCGACGCCGCCGTGGTGCTGGTCGACATCACCAAGATCGACGTCGCCGCCAAGCCGCTGGCGCTGCTGCCGCAGACGCGCCGCCACGCCCTGCTGGCCCACCTGCTGCGCGTGCCCAGCATCGTGTTCGCGGTGAACAAGCTGGACGCCGTCGAACAGCCGGGCCAGGCCTTCGCCACCGTGCGCGACGCCTTGCTCGCCTTCGCCGAACAGGCGGGCATCAGCGTGGCGGGCATCATCCCGGTGTCGGCCCTGCGCGGCGACAACGTCACCCAGCCGCTGGACGCCGACTGGTACGACGGCCCGTCACTGCTGCAGCTGCTGGAGAGCCTGCCGGCCTCCCAGGAGCGCACCGACGGCGCCCTGCTCATTCCGGTGCAGTACGTGGCCCGCGAAGGCGAAGGCACCGGCAACCAGCCGCGCACCTTGTGGGGCCGCATCGCCCACGGCCAGGTCAAGGCCGGCGACCAGGTGCAGCTGTTCCCCAGCGGCCAGGCCGCCACCGTCGCCGAAGTGCGCGTGGCGGGCTCCATCGTCGACAGCGCACTCGCCGGGCAGTCGGCCGGCGTGGTGCTCGACCGGCAGCTCGACGTGTCGCGCGGCGATTGGATCGCCTCGCCCGGCACGGTGCGCGAGACCACCCGCTTCTCGGCCACGCTGGCCTGGCTCGACACCGAGCCGGCGGTGATCGGCCGCAAGTACTGGGTGCGCCACGGCAACCGCTGGGTGCAGGCACGCATCGCCGGCATCGAAAGCCGGCTCGACATCCACACGCTGAGCGCCATCGACGCGCATGAACTCGCCGTCAACGAGATCGGCCATGTGACCATCGAGACCCAGCAAGCCCTGCCGGTCGAGCCCTACCTCGAGAACCGGGTAGGCGGCGCGCTCATCATCGTCGACCCGGCCAGCAACCGCACCAGCGGCGCCCTGCTGGTCAAGGCCGCGGCCTGATCGGAGCAGCCATGGGCCACGTCGTCTTCATCGGTGCCGGCCCGGGAGCGGCCGACCTGATCACGCTGCGCGGCTCGCGCCGCCTGGCCGAAGCCGACGTGGTCTTGTTCGACGCCTTGACCGACCCGGCACTGCGCGACTTCGCGCCGCAGGCCCGCTGGACCCATGTGGGCAAACGGGGTTACCGCGACAGCACCGGCCAGGAGGCCATCAACGCCCTGCTGGTCGACTGCGCCCGCCAGGTCGACCTGGTGGTGCGCCTGAAGGGCGGCGACCCCAGCACCTTCGGCCGGCTAGAAGAAGAACTCGATGCCCTGCGGCAGGCCGGCATCAGCTGCGAAGTGGTGCCCGGCGTGACCGCGGCCCTCGCCGCGGCCGCTGCCATCCAGCGCCCCCTCACCCGGCGCGGCGTCGGCCGCAGCCTGAGCCTCACCACCGCGATGACCCGCACCGGAGACCTGCATGCGACACGCACCGCCGATACCGAGGTGTTCTACATGGCCGGCAAGCTGCTGGCCGAGTTGTCGGCGCGCCTGATCGACGCCGGCTGGGCCGCCGACACACCGGTCAGCGTGGTGTCGCGCGCAGGCTGGCCCGACAGCCGGCACAGCGACCACACCGTGGCCAGCCTGGCCGAAGCGAGCCGGCAGCATGCGGGCCAGCCGGCGGTGGTCACGGTGGGCGCCGGAGCGCGTCCGGTGCACCTTTTTAGTGCCCCCCAATCTGAAGCCGGCTCGGCAAATCACGAGCAGCTAAAATTAACGGATTCGCCCGATGGCGACTCCCCTTCCCAAGCCTAACCAAAGCCTACGCCATGACCCACGTCGTCACCGAAGCCTGCATCCGTTGCAAATACACCGACTGCGTCGATGTCTGCCCCGTGGATTGCTTCCGCGAGGGGCCTAATTTCCTCACCATCGATCCCGATGAGTGCATCGACTGCGCGGTCTGCATCCCCGAGTGCCCGGTCAACGCGATCATGCCCGAGGAGGATGTGCCGCAACAGCAGCAGCACATGATCCAGATCAACGCCGAGCTGGCCAAGTCGTGGCCGAGCATCACCAAGCGCAAGCCGGCGCTGCCCGATGCCGACGACTGGAAGGATCGCAGCGACAAGCTGGCCGAGCTGATCAGGTAAACCAGATTGGTCGCGCCAGCCCTGCCCGCGCAAGATGGCACCGGCCCGCTCGAGACCGATGCCGTCGTCGTGGGCGCGGGTCCGGCCGGCCTGTTCCAGGTGTTCGAACTCGGCCTGCTCGAGATCGGCGCCCATGTGATCGATTCGCTGCCCTACGTGGGCGGGCAGTGCATCGAGCTCTATCCGGACAAGCCGATCTACGACATTCCCGCCTTGCCAGTGTGCACCGGCCGCGAGCTGGTGGCGAACCTGCAGCGGCAGATCGCCCCGTTCCAGGCCCGCTTCCATCTCGGCCAGGAAGTCTCGGTCGTGCAGCCGCAGGCCGACGGCCGCTTCCTGGTAGCCACCACGGCCGGCACCCGCCTGCTGACCAAGGCCTTGTTCATCGCCGGCGGTGTCGGTTCGTTCCAGCCGCGCCAGCTGAAGGTCGACGGGCTCGAACGGCATGCCGGCAAGCAGCTCTTCTACAGCCCCCGGCCCGCCGCGTCGCTCGAAGGGCACGACGTGCTGGTGGTGGGGGGCGGAGACAGTGCCCTCGAACAAGCCCTCGCCCTGTCGGCCGAGGGCCCGCAGCGCCCGCGACGGGTGGTCCTGCTGCACCGCCGCGATGTGTTCCAGGCCCATCCCGACACCGTGGCCGCGCTGCGTGCGCGCTGCGCCAGCGGGCAGCTGGAGTTCCTCGCCGGCCAGGTCACCGGCATCGAGGAACGCGACGGACGCCTCAGTGCGGTCGCCATCACCGGGCCCGACGCCGTCACCCGCCCGTTTCCCGTCGACACCTTGCTGGTGTTCCTGGGCCTGAGCCCCAAGCTCGGGCCGATCGCCGAGTGGGGCCTGGCGCTCGAACGCAAGCAGATCGTGGTCGACACCGAGAAGTTCGAGACCAGCATCCCAGGCATCTTTGCCGTCGGCGACGTCAACACCTACCCGGGCAAGAAAAAACTCATCCTGTCGGGCTTCCACGAAGCCACGCGGGCCGCCTTCGCGGCCGCCGCCAGGGTGTTGCCCGAGCAGCGTGTGCAACTGCAATACACGACCACGAGCACACGCCTGCATCAGCTGCTCGGCGTCGTTCCGCCTCCCTGACGGCGGGCGCCCGCCAGCGGCTCAGTTGCCCGCTCAGTTGCCCGCTCAGTTGCCCGTCTTGGCAGCGGCCTTGGGCCGCCGACCCCGGCCCCCGGCCGGCGCCCTGGCGCCAGCGGCTGCGGGCGGCTGGGCGTGCTGCGGCGGGTGCCCCTTGTCGGCACCCGGCTTGAGCGTCCAGTCGGTGCTGTCCCTGGGGGTGCAAATCCTTTGCTCGGCATGCATGGCGGCAGAGGGCGAGATCGGGTCGCTCGCCGGAAAGGTCTGCTCCAGGGCTTCGTCCAGCAACTCCTGGTAGCTCGGCACCTTTTCGGCCGGCTGGGTGGCCTTGCTTTCGAGCCTCTCGTCCTCGGATTTTTTCGATCGCGGGTCCTTCATACGGTACTCCTCGGAGACATCCGGCCCGACGGGGCCAGCCCGATCCGACAGCAAATGCCATTCCTTGCGCGGCACCTGGCACGGGGCCCGGCGGCATTTCGTTTGCTCGACATGCGGATTCCCGACAACCCCTGGAGGCTCCCATGTCAGCTTCGCATCTTCCCCTCGATCGGCAAGTCATCGTGATCACCGGCGCGTCGAGCGGCATCGGTCTGTGCACGGCGCAGTTGGCGGCGGCCCGAGGCGCCCGGCTGGCGCTGGTGGCGCGCAGCGAGGAGACCCTGGAGGCGCTCGTCGCCCAAGTCGTCAAAGGCGGCAGCGAGGCCATCGCCATCGTGGCCGACGTGGGCGACCGCAACGCCATGCTGGCCACCGCCCAGCGGGCCAGCGCGCACTTCGGGCGCATCGACACCTGGATCAACAATGCCGGCGTGAGCATCTACGGCCGGCTGCAGGAGGTCAGCGAATCAGACAGCCGCAGGCTGTTCGACACCAATTTCTGGGGCGTGGTCAACGGCTCGCTCGCGGCCCTGCCCTACCTGCGCGAACAAGGCGGCGCCCTCATCAACATCGGCAGCGAAATGTCCGAGGCGGTGATACCGCTGCAAGGCATGTACACCAGCTCCAAGCATGCGGTGAAGGGGTTCACCGACGCCTTGCGGGTGGAGGTGGTCGAACTCGAAGGTGCGCCGGTCTCGATCACGCTGATCCAGCCCACGGCGGTCAACACGCCTTTTCCGCAGCACGCCCGGAATTACATGGACCAGGAGCCCAAACTACCGACGCCGCAGATCGACCCCAAGGATGTGGCCGAAGCCATCCTGAAGGCCGCCACGGACGGCGGCCGCGACGTGCGCGTGGGCGCCATGGCGGTGATGAACACGGCCGTGTTCAAGCTGATGCCCAGCCTGGGAGACAAGCTGTCGGCCAGGCAGGCCGAACGCCAGCAATGGGCCTTGCCGCCGCAAGACCCGCTCGGCACGCTCTACCGGCCGGGGGTCACCGGCCGCATCCATGGAACCATGCATCCCTCGCCCTGACGGCGCCGCCTCGGCCCGTACCGCCACGCCTCGTTCGAACTCATTCACGACACCTCGACGGCGGCGCGCCGCGGGCCGACCGCCCCCGAAAGCAGGCGCCGCCGCCATCGGATTTCCCCAGGCGAATGGCATACGGGTTGCCGAAACAACCGAAGAAACCGCTGCACAGGTGGAGCGGAAAAAAGGGGTACACCGCTGCATGAGCGGCCTCCTTCGTCCAGACGGGAGTCATGCCATGCACACCCTCGTTTCCGAACTCATGACCCGCGACGTGGAAGTCATCGCACCCGAAGATTCCCTGCAGCACGCGGCCCAGCTGATGGATGAACTGAACGTCGGTGCGCTGCCGGTCTGCCGGGGCAAGAAGCTGGTCGGCATCATCACCGACCGCGACATCACCGTACGCGCGACGGCGGTAGGTTGCGTGCCCACCGAGACGGCCGTGTCCGATGTGATGACCGAAGCCGTGCGCTGGTGCTTCGAGCGCGAGAACACGGCCTCGGTGATGCAACGCATGGCCGAGACCCAGATCCGGCGCATTCCGGTGCTCAACGACGCACACGAGCTGGTCGGCATCGTCTCCCTCGGCGACCTGGCCGCGCGGCTGGACGAGCCGACGGAGCGCACGCTGCGGGCGATTTCGCTGCCCTCCGCTCCCGACCGCTGACGTCCCCTGCGAGCCCCCGTCGGCCAAGGGCAGGCGCGACGCTTGCTACCTGCTGGACACCATCCGCCCACCGTGGAGAACACCGTGCCCTCCTCCTTTTCCTCGATCGGCCAGCCCTCTGGCAGCTTACGGGCCGACGCCCGCCCCTTCCTCTTGCCGGGCGACACCCCATGCCAGCCGCACTGAACGTCGCCTTCTTCCGCCACCTCGACGCGTCACGCCGCCGCCATGCCGCCTGGGCAGACCTGGCGGGCCTGGCGCCGGTGGAGACTCCCAGCGAAGCCTGCCTCACCGGGCACGGCATGCGGCTGAGGCACTATCCGGCCCCCGAGTCCACCGGGCCGGCGCTGCTGCTCGTGCCGGCGCCGATCAAACGCCATCACATCTGGGACTTTCCCCCACCCCGCAGCGTGGTGGCACATGCCCTCGCCCGCGGTTGCCGGACCCACTTGCTCGAATGGCTGCCCGCCACGCCCGACTGGTCGCTCGACCATGCCGTCGCGGCCATCGACCGGGCCGTCGAGCACATCCGCGAGCAGACCGGCCAGGCGCCGCACCTGGTCGGCCATTCCCTGGGGGGCACGCTCAGTGCCTTGTATGCGGCGCGCCATCCCGGCGAGCCTGCCTCCTTGACGCTCATCGAATCGCCACTGAACTTCGGCCGCTCGACCGGCGCCTTCGCCCCCCTCCTGGAGCGTGCCCCGGCGGGCGCCTCGCTGGGCGACGACTTCGGCAGCATCCCGGGCACGCTGCTCAACCTCGCCTCCGTGCTGGCCTCGCCCAAGGAGTTCATGTGGGACCGCCAGCGCGATGCCGTCTCCGCCGCCTTGCAGGGCGGCGATGCCCTGCAGACCCACCTGCGCGCGATGCGCTGGAGCCTCGACGAATTTCCCATGCCCGGCAAGCTGTTCAGCCAGGTCGTGGACCATCTGTACCGCGAAGACCGCTTCATGCAGGGCACACTGGTCGTGCAGGACAGGCCGGTCTCCCCGCGCGACGTGGCAGTACCCCTTGCCGCAGTCGTGGATCCGACGAGCCGCATCTTGCCGGCCGACTCGGTCACCGGTTTCCTGGACGCGGTCCCGGTCACCGACAAGCTGCTGCTGCACTACCAGGGTGACGTCGGCGTGGCCTTGAGGCATGTCGGCGCCTTGATCGGCACCAGCGCCCACCGCGATCTGTGGCCGCGCATTTTCAGCTGGCAGGCAGGCATCGACGGCCGGCGGCCCGCGCACAACGGAGCCGCGCCGCCGGCCCGGCGAGCCGGCCGCCGCCAGGAGAAGCAGGGGCTGGCGGCGGCCGCTCCCTGAAGAAACGCCACCGAAGAAGATGCCCCAGGGCGGGCCATGGCAGCGTGCAGCAGGCCCGGCCGCCCCGTCGTTGCCGGGCCTGCGCCCGGTGGGTAGTTCGATTTCGCCGATCGACCGGCTTGGGGGCCGACGAAGCCACGCCAGCGCGAGGCTACATGCCGGAAGGAAAGGTCTCGGGCACTTCCTCGCCGCCCAGCCAGGCGCCATGAAGGTCCAGCGGCCGCAGGGCCCGGGTGGTGTCGATGTGCAGCAGCGCATCGAACTGCTGGGCCAGCTGCGCAAAAAGGTAGTGGCTCTGGCGCTCGGACAACGGACGGTAGATCACCCCGACGGCCCTTTGCAGGCGAGCTTCTTCCAGCAGGCGCCGTCGCGAGGCACCGGCATGGCGCAGCGGGAGCAGGAAACGCCCCAGGCCGCTGGCGTGCATCAAGGCCTCGTGGCTGCCCGGGAGGGAAGGCACGAGCTGCATGCGCTCGGCGGGCCCGTCCCAGTCGCGGGCCGCGGTCACCGTGCCCGAATGGGTGCTGAAGCCGACCAGCACCGCATCGCGGCCGTGCGCTTCACGCATCAACTGCCCCAGGTTCAATTCACCGCGGCGCTGGCCCATTTCCGTCGCGCGCGCATCGCCGAGGTGCGAGTTGTGCGCCCACACGACGATCTTCGGCCGCCGGCTGCGCCGCGTCAGCTGGCGATGCACACACTCGAGCGTCTCGAACATGTGCATGTCGCGCAGGTTCCAGGACGAGACTTCGTTCAGCACCATCGACCGGTAATAGGCTTCGGCACTTTTGACCAGGCGGGCGTTCTGCTCGGCATTGAACAGCGACTCCTCATCTTCTTCATGGCCCGCACGGGCCGTGTCGGCGGCACGCCGCCGCAAGTCCAGCAGCATCTCCAGCACTTCGTTTTCGCACGAGACCTCGGCTGCCACACCCGCCAGCAGCCCATAGACCCGGGCGTCGTCGCCGAAGCGGTCGAAACAGGCGTAACGTTCGCGCGCGCGCCGCGCGGCGGCCGGATCGCTGCGCTCCAGGTACTGTGACACGGCGGCCATCGACGCGTGCATGCTGTAGAGGTCCAGGCCGTAGAAGCCGACCCGCGCCGACAGCGGGCGGGTGTCGTTGAACGCGCGCAGCCAGTCGATGAAGTCGAGCACTTCGGTGTTGCGCCACATCCAGGCCGGGAAACGCCGGAAGTCGCCCAGCGCCTGCAGCGCGTGAGCATCGCTGCCCTGCCCCCTGACGAAGCGGTGGACGCGCCAGGCATCCGGCCAGTCGCCTTCTATCGTCACCGCCTCGAAGCCCTTTTCCACGATCAGGCGGCGGGTGATGCGGGCACGCTCCCGGTAGAACTCATGCGTGCCATGGGAGGCCTCGCCGAGCAGCATGAAATGGGCGCCGCCGATCAAGGCCAGCAGGCCGTCGTGTTCATCCGCCCTCCCGCTCAAGGGGTGGGCGATGGCTCGGACGGCATCCAGCCGTTCGGTATCGGTGCCCAGTCTCATCACGGCTCCCGCTGCACGTATCGGTGGGCCTCGCGCAGCAAGGCGCACACCTCCTTGTCGCCGGTCTGCGAAAAATCTTCGTACCACTGGCCCACGGCGCCGAACGGCTCCGGCGTGCTGGCACAGACGAGCTCGTCGGCTTCGCGACGCAGGCGCTCGCAGCTGTCGGCCGAGGCGGTGGGCACGGCCACCACCAGACGCGCCGGATGCCGGGCCCGCACCGAGCGCAGCGCCGCCAACATGCTCGACCCGGTGGCCAACCCGTCATCGACCAGGATCACCGTGCGGCCACGGACGTCGGCCGCACGCCTGCCGGCACGGTACAGGCGCTCGCGCCTTTCCAACTCGCGCTGCTCCACGTCGGCCACGGCCGCGATCGCGGCCTCGGGAAGGGCCAGCCGCCTCAGCGCCTCCTGGTTGAGGACCTGCAGCCCGCCCGAGGCGATGGCCCCCATCGCGTACTCCTCCTGGCCGGGCAGGCCGAGCTTGCGCACCACCAGCACCTCGAGGGGCGCCCGCAACGCACGTGCCACCTCGAAAGCGACCGGCACACCGCCGCGCGGAATCGCCAGCACGAGCAGGTCGGGCCGGCCGGCATACGCGTGCAAGGCCGCGGCCAGCACACGCCCTGCGTGCCGTCGGTCGGTGAACAGCGTGTGTCTCATGAGGACTCCCTTGCAGCTGCCGGCGCAGCCCCGGAGGGCCGCACCGGCCTTCGCCCACCACGGCCGGATCAGGGACTGCCCGGGTCCTCCCCGGTGCCCGTACCGCCCCCAGCGGAACCGCTTGCCGCCGATTGCCCGGACCGGTCGGGGGTGGCCGGTTCGGAGATCTCGCCCAGGGTATCGGCCACGTTCTCACCGCCGGCCTTCACCGCCACATCGCCCAGGGCGAGGATGCCGACCAGATGGGCTTCGCGGTCGACCACCGGCAACCGGCGAATCTGCGCGTCCTGCATCTGCCGGGTCGCCTCGTCCAGCGACTGGTCCTCGAAACAGGTGAGCACGTCCTTGCTCATCACCTCGCTCAGCGGCGTGCTGTCGACGGGCCGGCCCTGGGCGACGCCGCGCACGGTGATGTCGCGGTCGGTCACCATGCCGACGAGGCGCTCGTCCTGCACCACCGGAATCACGCCGACGTCGAGCTCGTCCATGGCCTGCGCCGCCAGCTGCAAGCTGTCGGTGGGGGACATCGAGCGCACGCCTCGGGTCATCACTTCTGCAACCTGGGTCATGGGAACCTCCTGTGATCGAATGGGATGGACAAGCCGCCGGCCGGGGCACCTCTGCAAGCCGGGATCGGACCGACCGCAGCGGACCGGTCCGTCGACCTGGCTGGGGGCGGGGGGGCAATCGGCGTACCAAAAATATGCTGGCCGGCCGTGCCCATGACGGCCCGCCCCTGGGCAGACGGGCCCGGACAAGAGACACTTCCGGGTCAGCCGCATTGCCCCAAGGTCCCCAGTGAACGCCCCCGTCTTTTCCCCCAAACACATCCAACGCACGGATGAGCAGACCGCCATCCAGACCGCCAGCGCGAAGTTCATCATCATCGAGGCCAATGCCGGGGCGGCCAAGACCACCACGCTGGCGCTGCGCATCGCCGAATCGCTGGACCACGGCACGCCGCCCGAGAAGATCCTCGCCCTCACCTACACCGAACCGGCCTGCGAGGCCATGCGCGCCGCGCTCAGGAAGATCGGCGTACGCCACGAGCTGGCCCGGCGCGTGCGGATCGGCACCTTCGAGGCTTTCGCCCGCGCCGTGCTGCGGCGCCTGGAAGGCAGCGTTCCGCCGCTGCTGCTCAGCGACGAGGCCCTCAAGCCGCATGCCCTGCGCGCCCTGCACACCGTGGAGGGCAACGCCGAAGAACGCTGGCCGGAGGAACTCGTCTTCCCGGGGGCCGGCGACGCACTGGTGATCGAGTTCCTTCGGCAAGCGCTTCACCTCAAGGGCACGATGCAACTCGAGGTCGAGCTCGACGGCCGCGGCATCACCCCCGAAACCGCCGACAGCCTGGGCCGCAACTACGCGCTGCTCAAGACCTTCCGCGCCTTCGAGAACGCGCGCCGGCGCGGCGGCGACGACCATCCGCTGTTCCGCGGCCCGGCGGACGCCACCTACGACCTGGCCCAGCTGATCTGGAACGACCTGCTGGAGCCCAAGGCTCCCGGCTGGCCGGTGGACATCCGCACCGTGGTGGTGGACGAGATGCACGACATGAACCACAGCATGTACGTGCTGCTCGACCACATCCTGGCCACCAACCAGCAGGCCTTCTTCTGCGGCGCCGGAGACCGCGACCAGGTCATCCACCAGACCGCGGGCGCCGATGTCCGTTTCATGGGCGACGCCCTGGGCCGGGACGGCAGACGCAAGCTCACCCGGCTGCCGCTGACCGGTAGCTACCGCTTCGGCCCGCTGCTCGCCCAGGCCATGGGGCGCTTCGCCGGCAAACCCTACACCTCCCAGGCCGATGTCGACACCGTGGTGGTGCTGTCCCCCTACCGGGAGCCCGCCGAGTGCGACGCCGCGATGGTGGAGGCGGTTCGACGCCATGCGCAGAGCCGACGCAGGATGTCGGAGCTGGTGGTGCTGCTGCGGCACGCCCATCAATCGGTGGCACTCGAAAACACCTTGCTGCAGGAAGGCATCCCGTACACGACCAACGGCTTCGACAGCTACCTCCTGCGGCCGGAGATCCTGCTGGTGCGCGGCCTGCTGGCGGTGGCCACCAACGATTTCTCCAGCGTCGCCGACCCCGAGACGCGGCGCCGCATCATCGAGGCCTTCGTCTTTTTCGGCGACGTGCGCATCGAGGTCGGCGGTGCCGACCCCGAGACCCAGGCCGGCCTGCTGGCCGAGGCCTGCCGGGCGGTCGAGGAGAACCCCGGCATCCTGCCGGCCTTCTTCGAGAACCAGGTGTTGCGCAATGCCGTCCCCGAGGTACGCCGGCGGCTGCAGGCGGCCGTCGCCGTGGCCCGCGACCAACCGGGGCCCGGCCTGCTGGAGCGCTTCCTCGCGGCCCTGCAGCTGCGTGCGCTGGCCTCGCGGGTGGTGGTGGGCGCCGCCCCCTTGCATGCGGTCGAGCACCACCTCGCCGGGCTGCAGCGATCGGCCTCATCGCACGAGTCGGCGCAGGCCTTTTTCCTCAGTTTGAACGAGGCCGAATGCCGGCAACGCGAACTGCGCAGCGCCGACAGCATCCTGCTGGCCAGCATCGAGTCGGTGAAGGGGCTGGAGTTCGAGCACGTGCTGATGCCGTACCTGCGGCGCGGCAGCTTCCCCGACCCGGCCGAGCCGGCCTGCGATGAAAACAACCTGTTCTACGTGGGCGCGACACGCGCGCGGCAGCAGCTCACGCTGTACCCGCACCAGGATTCGCCGAGCCCATTCGTCGCCGCCTGCGGCCTGGCGTCGGCGTCGGCGTCGGCGTCGGCGGCGCCGCGACGCGGCTGAGGCCGGGCACGGCCTCGCACGGCGAAGGCCGGCCCGCGGCCTCGCGCCAGCCCGCCCGCCGGTTCAGTACTCGTCGCCCCCGCCGCCGCCGCTGCCGGGCGCCAGGTTGTCGAACTTCGTCATCGGCTTCAGGAACGCCAGGCGCACCGTGCCGGTCGGCCCGTTACGCTGCTTGCCGATGATGATCTCGGCCACGCCGGGGTCCTTGGACTGGTCCTTCAGGTAGTAGTCGTCGCGGTAGATGAACATGATGACGTCGGCATCCTGCTCGATGGCGCCGGACTCGCGCAAGTCGCTCATCATCGGACGCTTGTCGGGCCGCTGCTCCACGCTTCGGTTGAGCTGCGACAGCGCGATCACCGGGCACTTGAGTTCCTTGGCCAGCGACTTCAGGCCGCGCGAGATCTCGCCGATGACGGTGGCGCGGTTCTCCTCGCTGCCCCCGCCGCTACCGCTCATCAGCTGCAGGTAGTCGACGATGATGAGGCCGAGCTGACCGCACTGGCGCGCCTGGCGCCGCGAGCGCGCGCGCAGCTCGCTCGGGCTCAGGGCAGAGCCCTCGTCGATGTACATGCTGACCTTGCCGAGCTTCTCGACGGCCTCCGACAGCCGGCCCCATTCGTCGTCGCGCAGGGCGCCGGTGCGCAGGTGCCCCTGGTCGATGCGCCCCAGCGAACCGACCATCCGCAAGGCGAGCTGGGCCGCGCCCATTTCCATCGAGAACACCACCACCGGCAGGCCCTCGTTGACCGCCACGTGCTCGCCGATGTTGAGTGCGAAGGCCGTCTTGCCCATCGAAGGGCGGGCCGCGAGGATGATGAGGTCGCCCGGCTGCAGGCCGGAGGTCATGCGGTCGAGGTCATAGAACCCGGTGCGTACACCGGTCACTTCCTCGGCACCGTTCTCGTGCAGCTCGTTGACCCGGTCGATGAGGTCCACCACCAGGGTGTCCATGCTCAGGAAGCCCTCGCGCGAGCGCGAACCCTCCTCGCCGATCTTGAAGATCTTGCTTTCGGCCTCGTCGAGGATCTGGGCCACCGGCCGGCCCTGCGGGTTGAAGGCGGCGGTGGCGATCTCGTCGCTGGTCGCCACCAGCTTGCGCAGCACCGAGCGCTCGCGCACGATCTCCGCATAACGGCGCAGGTTGGCCGCGCTCGGCACGCTTTGGGCCAGGTCGTTCAGGTAGACCAGGCCGCCGCAGTCCTCCGCCTTGCCCAGCCCCTGCAGGTGCTCGAAGACGGTGATCACGTCGGCCGGCTTGGCGGCGTTGATCATCGAGCCGATCGCACCGTAGATGAGCTGATGCTCGTGCCGGTAGAAGTCCTCGGCGGTGAGCATGTCGCCGGCGCGGTCCCAGGCGCTGTTGTCGAGCAGCAGGCCGCCGAGGATGCTTTGCTCGGCCTCGTTCGAGTGCGGCGGGATGCGCAGGCGCGCGACCTCGTCGTCGGTGGCGGAGGAGCCCGCGGAAAAACCAGGGTTGGAAGAGACTGCAGCCATCGGTGAATGATACGTGCGAGGACGAAAGCGGCCTGTGGGTAAGTCTGTGGAGATCCAGGGGGCAAGCGGTGGAAATGCGAGCCGCCCGCGCCGGACCGCGCCGCCGCGGCCGCATTCGCCGCGACGGCGCAACCGGCGGGACGTGGCTGCGGCGAACAAAAGCCCTCCCGGGCCCGATCCCGCGCCGTCCCGCCCAAGCCGCCGCGCCCACAAAAAAGGGCCGGCAATGCCGACCCCGTTTTTGGAAATGCAGGAAGGGTCAGTCGGTCTCGCCGACCACCACCACCTTCACTTCGACGACCACGTCGGTGTGCGGAGCCACCGACACGGTGTGCTCGCCCACCGTCTTCAGCGGACCGTTGGGCAGGCGGACCTGCGACTTGGCGGTCTTGAAGTCGATGCGGGTGAGCGCATCGGCGATGTCCTGGTTGGTGACCGAACCGAACAGACGGCCATCGACACCGGCCTTCTGGGTGATGTGAACGGTACGGCCGCTCATCTTCTCGCCCAGGGCTTGTGCGCTGGCCAGCTTTTCGGCGGCGGCCTTCTCCAGCTCGGCGCGTTTGGTTTCGAATTCCTTGATCGCGGCCTCGGTGGCACGGCGTGCCTGGCGGGTCGGGATCAGGAAGTTGCGGGCATAGCCGTCCTTGACCTTGACGACGTCGCCGAGGTTGCCGAGGTTGGCCACTTTTTCAAGCAAGATGATTTGCATGGGATGGGCTCCTTCAGACCTTGTGCTGGTCGCTGTACGGCAGCATGGCCAGGAAGCGTGCACGCTTGATGCAGGTGGTCAGCTGGCGCTGGAAGAACGCGCGCGTGCCGGTCAGGCGGGCCGGCGTGATCTTGCCGTTTTCGCCGATGAAGTCGCGCAGCGTGTCGATGTCCTTGTAGTCGATCTGTTCGACGCCGGTCACCGTGAAGCGGCAGAAGCGCTTGCGGCGGAACAGCAGGGACTGTTGGTTGCGTTTGGGTTTGCGGTCCTTGGAGAACCGGCCTTTACCACGTGGTGGTGCCATTTTTCACCTCTTTGAATATCTATCCGGATAGCCCATGAGCGCGTACGCTCACTCGAATTCAGTCACATGGAACACCGTGCCTCGCCCATTGCGCTGGTTGGTCAGGAACCCGGCGAACGTGCCTTCGGTTCCGATGTCCAGGGCCAGCAGGCGCTTGGCGATCTCCCCGATGCCGACCGCGCGGATCTCCATCGAGACCTTGCGGGGGTGGCCTGCCTCGGTGACCTGCGATTCGTGCCTGAGGCCCAGATCGCAAGCCGGCAAACCGGCCGGGGTGTAGCGCGTCGCACCCCGCTCCACCAGTTGCGCGAAAAGAACCAGGCGGTTCATGGCGCGCAGGGGGAAAGCGGACGAGACGGGATGTTCGTCAGGCCGAAGCCTCCTGAGGCGCCTTGCGGGCGTCATCTCGTTCCACCGACTTCATCATGATCGACGGGCCGACGGGGGCCTTGTCCTGCACGACGGTCAGGTGGCGCAACACGGCGTCGTTGAAGCGGAAGCCGGTCTCGAGCTCGGCCAGGACTTCCTTGCTGCATTCGATGTTGACGCACAGGTAGTGCGCCTTGGCCAGCTTCTGGATCAGGTAAGCCATTTGACGGCGGCCCCAGTCCTCGACGCGGTGAACCTTGCCACCGCCGGCGGTGACCACACCCTTGTAGCGCTCCAGCATGGCCGGAACCTGTTCGCTCTGATCCGGATGGATGAGCAAGATGATTTCGTAATGACGCATTGATACTCCTTCTGATTTCCGTGATTGGAAGCCACCCCGAAGCGTCTGTACGAATAGTCAGCCGGGTGTGGCAAGGTTAGCCCGCGATTGTACTTCGAATTTCGGCCTCCCGGGCCGAAACCTCATGCAGAGGTCCAACGCGGCGTTTCGCCGGCCCGTTCGGGCGTGCGCAGGAACTCGGCCAGGGCCTGGCCGCGGCTGTCCGGACGCCCCGTCAGCAGGCTCGCCACCACCACGATGGCGAAACCGACCGGGACGCCGAACACCCCGGCCGAGATCGCCTGGATGCCGAACCAGAGCGACACCGGCGTGTCGATGCCGAACACGCCGCGCAGCCAGGGTTCGTTGCGCACCATGTACCAGACGGCCACCGCCAGCCCGCCCGACATGCCCAGCACCGCGCCCCATTTGTTGGCGCGTTTCCAGAAGATGCCCAGCACCAGGGCCGGGAAAAAGGCGGAGGCGGCCATCGAGAAAGCCGCCGCCACCAGGAACACGATGTCGGTCGGGCGTTGCACGGCGACCGCGGCAGCGGCCACGGCCACCACCAGGAGCAGCAGCTTGGAGATCATCACCCGCCGCCCCGCCGTCGCCTGCGGGTCGACGACCTTGAAATAGACGTCGTGCGACAGCGAGTTGGCGATGGTCAGCAGCAGGCCGTCGGCCGTGGACAGGGCCGCCGCCAGCCCGCCTGCCGCCACCATGCCCGAGACCACGTAGGGCAGCCCGGCGATCTCCGGGGTGGCCAGCGTGACGATGTCGGCGCCGATGTGCAGCTCGCCCAGCTGCAGCAGCCCGTCGAGGTTGATGTCGATGACGGAGAGCAGCGTCGGCTCCACCTTCGACCAATGGCCGATCCAGGCCGGCAGGCGATCGAAGGGCGTGCCCACCAGGGTGTGGAAGACCTCGTACTTGACCATCACGGCCAGCGCCGGCGCCGACAGGTACAAAAGCAGCATGAACACCAGCGACCAGGTGACCGACTGCCGGGCCGTGCGCACCGAGGGGGTGGTGTAGCAGCGCATCAGCACGTGGGGCAAGGCGGCGGTGCCGACCATGAGGCAGAACACCAGGGCGAGGAAATTGTTGCGTGAATCATGGAAAGCGCCGCGTTCGGCCGCCGTGCCGGCCGGGTCGCCGGCATATGGCAGGGCGTGGTCGGGCAAACCGCCCAACGGCCGCGAGCGGGCCTCGTTGCCGGCCTGCGCCAAGGTCCATTGCTGGCGCGCCGAGCTTTCGTCGGGCGGCAGCTGGGCGAGCACGCGGGCGGCCGCCTGGCGCTCGGCCCAGGGCGCATCGATGGCCTGCAAGGCCTCCAGTTGCTGCCGGGCTCCCGCCCGGTCGGCCGCGAGCGCGGCCGGCACGTCCTTCAGCTTGGCCGCATACAGCTCCGCCCGGGCCTTGAACAGCGCCCTCACCTCGAGCTCCTTCGGATCCTGCTTGAGCTGCTGCTCGCGCAGCCCGACCTGCTGCAGTTGCGTGCCGTAGACGGCCTGCGGCACCGGCACACCGGTCTGCTGCACCGACAGCCACACCACCGGCACCAAGTAGGCCAGGATGAGCACGATGTACTGGGCCACCTGGGTCCAGGTGACGGCATGCATGCCGCCCAGGAAGGAACACACCAGCACGCCGCCGAGCCCGAGGAAGATGCCGATCTCGAAGGTCACGCCGGTGAGCCGGGTCGTGATCAGGCCGACCCCGTAGATCTGCGCCACCACATAGAGGAAGGAGCAGCAGATCACCGCCACCACCGCGACCAGCCGGGCCAGGTGGCCGCCGTAGCGCTCGGCCAGGAAGTCGGGGATGGTGAAGCCGGCGAAGCGCCGCAGATAGGGCGCGAGCAGCAAGGCCACCAGGCAGTAGCCGCCGGTCCAGCCGAGGATGAAGGCGAGGCCGGCATAGCCCTGCAGGTAGAGGGTGCCGGCCAGGCTGATGAACGAGGCGGCCGACATCCAGTCGGCCGCGGTGGCCATGCCGTTGTAGGCGGCCGGCACGCGCCGTCCCGCCACATAGTACGCGTCGGCATCGGCGGTGCGGCACAGCATGCCGATGACGGCATACACCAGCACCGTGGCCAGCAGGAAGATCAGGCCGACGCCGCGTTTTCCCAGCCCCATCTGCTCCAGCCCGGCCACGCCGGCGATGAACGCCAGGAAAGCCAGCGTGTACCAGGCGTAGACCCGGTTCAGGCGAGCGGTGAAGCTGGAGAGGGAGCTGCCGGACATGTCAGCCGCCCGGCACGCCGCCGCCGGCGGCCACATCGAGCCGGTGCATGGTCCAGGCATAGGCGGCGATCAGCACCAGGTAGACCCACAGCACCCCCTGGGCGGCCACCCAGTAGCCGAAGGGAAACCCGAAACACTGGAAGTCGAGCTCGCGTGCGAAAAAGGTGGCGCCGAAGGTGACGACACCCCAGACCAACAGCAGCGCCGCGGTGATGCGACGGGCCGCGCGCCAGTAGCGGATGTCTCGGTCGGTTGCTTGCACGCCTGGGTCTCGGAACGCACGACGGCCGCCCCTGGACAGGGCAGCGCCTGTCGCTGCGGGTGGGGCATTCTCGAACGCCTTGGCGCGGCTTGTCGATCCCGAACAACCCGGCCTCGCCGGCGGAATGTCGGCGCGCGTTCAACGGCAGAGCAGCACGCCCGACGGGAGACACAGCGAGAGCTTCCAGAGCAGCGCCGCGATCCACACGCCCAGGGGCAGCAGGATGGCGGCGGCCCGCCTGCCGCGCACCGAACGGGGCGAGAGGCGGCCGGCCAGCCAGCGGTTCGGCCCGGTGATGACCCGGAACAGGCCGTAGACCGGATTGCGCTCGCGGCCGGGCCCGAGCATCCGGCCGAGCAGCCACTGGCCGAGGCCCGCCAGCAAGGCGATCTCGGCCAGCAACTTGAGTGCACGGGCCAGCAGCAGCAGAGCGGGTTCGCCCATCGCCGCCACCCGTGCCGGCTTCAGCGCTTGGCCAGGCGACCCCAGGTCTCGACCACGGTGTCCGGGTTGAGCGAGATGGACACGATGCCTTCCTGCGCCAGCCAGTCGGCGAAGTCGGGGTGGTCGCTGGGGCCCTGACCGCAGATGCCGACGTACTTGCCGACGGCACGGCAGGCCGCGATGGCACGCGAGATCATCGCCTTGACGGCCGGATCGCGCTCGTCGAAGTCACGCGCCAGGATCTCCATGCCCGAATCGCGGTCCAGGCCCAGCGTGAGCTGAGTCAGGTCGTTCGAGCCGATCGACATGCCGTCGAAGTACTCGAGGAACTGCTCGGCCAGGATGGCATTGCTCGGCACCTCGCACATCATGATGATGCGCAGGCCGTCCTGCCCGCGTTTCAGGCCGCGCTCGGCCAGCATGTCGGTCACGCGCCGGGCCTGGTCGAGGGTGCGCACGAAAGGCACCATGATCTCGACGTTGTCGAGGCCCATGTCGTTGCGCACGCGCCTGAGCGCATCGCACTCCATGGCGAAGGCCTCGCCGAAGGCCTCGCTGACATAACGCGAGGCGCCGCGGAAACCGAGCATCGGGTTTTCTTCCTCGGGCTCGTAGCGCGAACCGCCGATGAGCTTGCGGTATTCGTTGCTCTTGAAGTCGCTCAAGCGCACGATCACCGGTTTCGGCCAGAACGCGGCGGCGATGGTGGCGATGCCCTCGACCAGCTTGTCGACATAGAAGGCGCGCGGCGAGGCATGGCCGCGGGCCACCGACTCGACCGCCTTCTTCAGGTCCAGGTCGATGTTCGGATAGTCGAGGATGGCCTTCGGATGGACGCCGATGTTGTTGTTGATGATGAACTCGAGACGGGCCAGGCCCACGCCGCTGTTGGGCATCTGGGCGAAGTCGAAGGCCAGCTGCGGGTTGCCGACGTTCATCATGATCTTGACCGGGCAGTACGGCAGCTCGCCGCGTTGCACCTCGCTGACCTCGGTCTCGAGCAGGCCGTCGTAGATGTAGCCGGTGTCGCCCTCGGAGCAGGCCACGGTGACGAGCGCGCCCTCCTTCAGCACCTCGGTCGCGTTCTCGCAGCCGACCACGGCCGGGATGCCCAGCTCGCGCGCGATGATGGCCGCATGGCAGGTGCGCCCGCCGCGGTTGGTGACGATGGCGGAGGCGCGCTTCATCACCGGCTCCCAGTTGGGGTCGGTCATGTCGGTGACCAGCACGTCGCCGGGCTGCACGGTGTCCATCTCGGCCAGGCTGTGCACGATGCGCACCGGGCCGGTACCGATCTTCTGGCCGATGGCGCGGCCCTCGACCAGCACGGTGCCCGTGCTCTTGAGCTTGTAGCGCTGCTCGGCCTTGCCTTCCTGCTGGCTCTTCACCGTCTCGGGGCGGGCCTGCAGGATGTAGAGCAGGCCATCGGAGCCGTCCTTGCCCCATTCGATGTCCATGGCACGGCCATAGTGCTGCTCGATGATGAGCGCGTAGCGGGCCAGCTCGCTGACGTCGGCGTCGCTCAGCGAATAGCGGTTGCGCTGCTCGGTGGCGGTGTCGACGATCTTGACCAGCTTGCCCGAGGCCTTCTTCTCCTCCGGGGTGGCGAACTCCATCTTGATCAGCTTGGAGCCGAGGTTGCGCCGGATCACGGCCTGCTTGCCGGACTTGAGCGAGGGCTTGTGGACGTAGAACTCGTCCGGGTTCACCGCGCCCTGCACCACGGTCTCGCCCAGGCCGTAGCTGGAGGTGATGAACACCACGTCCTTGAAGCCGCTTTCGGTGTCGATGGTGAACATGACCCCGGCGGCGCCCAGGTCGGAGCGCACCATGCGCTGCACGCCGGCCGACAGCGCCACGTCGTCGTGGGCGAAGCCCTTGTGCACCCGGTAGCTGATGGCGCGGTCGTTGTAGAGGCTGGCGAAGACCTCCTTCATCTTGTGCAGCACGTCGTCGATGCCGACCACGTTCAGGAAGGTCTCCTGCTGCCCGGCGAAGCTGGCGTCGGGCAGGTCCTCGGCCGTGGCCGACGAACGCACGGCGAACGAAGCCCCCGGGTTGTCCGCGGTGAGGCGGGCGAACTCGGCGGTGATGGCCGCCTGCAGGTCGGCCGGGAACGGGGTTTCCTCCACCCAACGGCGGATCTCGGCGCCGGCCTCGGCCAGCGCCCTCACGTCTTCGGTATTCAGGCTCGCCAGGCGCGCGCTGATCTTGTCGGCCAGGCCGTTGTGCGCCAGGAACTGGCGGAACGCATGCGCGGTGGTCGCGAAACCGCCGGGCACACGCACGCCGGACGCAGCCAGCTGGCTGATCATTTCGCCGAGGGAGGCGTTCTTACCGCCCACCGACTCGACGTCGGTCATTCTCAGGTGCTCAAACGGTACGACCAGGGCGGTCGCCAGGTTGTGGGTTGACATGGGGAAGCTCCGTGATGATAAAAAACCGGTGTTCCCCGATCGAACCGCGAACCCGAGCGTGATCGCATCGAGGGCTCAAGCGAGTGCTGCGCGGCCCGGCGCTGGATGAGTTGTAAGTGGCACATGGACCGTGGCAGGAGGAGATGGGGAAAGATTGCCGCCGATTCTAAAGGGCTTTTGCCTATGATGTCGCACTAACGCTCATCCGCCCCCCCACATGATCAATCGCACCGTTTACTTTGTCTCGGACGGCACCGGCATCACCGCCGAAACCTTCGGCAATTCGATCCTGAACCAGTTCGCGGTCAAGCCGCGCCATGTCCGCCGTCCGTTCATCGACACGCCGGACAAGGCGCGCCAGGTGGTTCGTGAAATCAATCACACCACCGAGACCGAAGGCCGTCGCTCCGTCGTGTTCATCACCCTGGTCGACGCCGAGATCCTCGCCATCGTGAAGAACGAATGCCGCGGCCTGGTGCTGGACATGTTCAACACCTTCATCGAGCCGCTGGAGAGCGAGTTCGGCATGACCTCCAACCACCGGGTGGGGCGTTTCTCCGACATCTCCAAGAGCCAGGAATACACCGACCGCATCGAGGCCATCAACTTCTCGCTGGCCCACGACGACGGCCAGTCGGCGCGCAACCTCGAGTCGGCCGACGTGATCCTGGTGGGCGTGAGCCGCAGCGGCAAGACGCCGACCTCGCTCTACCTGGCGATGCAGCACGGCGTGAAGGCGGCCAACTGCCCGCTGATCCCGGAGGACTTCGAGCGCCGCAGCCTGCCGACCGCCCTGATCCCGCACAAGGCCAAGTGCTTCGGGCTCACCATCGCGCCCGAGCGCCTGGCCGAGATCCGCAACGAACGGCGCCCGAACAGCCGCTATTCGAGCCTGGAGAACTGCCGCCAGGAGGTCAACGAAGCCGAGGCCATGATGCGCCGCGAGGGCATCGCCTGGCTGTCGTCGACGCACAAGTCGATCGAGGAGATCGCCACCACCATCCTGCGCGACATCCGGCCCGACCGGCTGATGTACTGAGTCCCCGCGGCGCCCGAGCCGGGCGCCCCGCCCCGGCCCGCAGGCGACCCGCGGCTCAGTAGAGTTCGACCGGCTTGTCGTTGGGCTCGGCCCAGGCCTTCTTGGTCGCGGCCGAGGTCGGCAGCCCCACCTTGGCCTGGGCCGGCGGAATCGGCTGCATGAACCACTTGTTGTAGATCTTCTGGATCTCGCCGGAGCGCATCGCGGCCTTGAGGGTTTCGTCGACGGCCTTCTTGAAGGCGGGCTCGTCCTTGGGCAGCATGATCGCGATCGGCTCGACCGACAGCACCTCGCCCAGGATGCGGTAGTCGGCGGGGTTCTTGCTGGCGGAGATGAAGGACGCCAGGATCTGCCCGTCCATGGCATAGGCGTCGGCCTTGCCCTCGCCCAGCATGGCGAAGCTCTGCGCATCGGACTTGGCGAAGGTCTCCTTGAATTCGACACCGCCCGCGCGTTCGTGCTTGCGCAGCAACTGGACCGTGGTCGTGCCGCTGGTGGTCGCCACCGTCTTGCCGTTGAGCTGCGCGATCGAGGCGATGCCCGAGTTGGCCTTCACCACCACGCGCACCTCCTCGACGTAGGTGGTCACGGCGAAGGCCACGTCCTTCTGGCGCATGGCGTTGTTGGTGGTGGCGCCGCATTCCATCTCGATCGCCCCGCCGGTGATGCTCGGGATGCGCGTCTGCGACGTGACCGCCACCTGTTGGACCTCGATCTTGCGGCCGAGCTGCTTCTCGAGGTCGTGCACGACGAGCAGGCAGAGATCGTGGTGGAAGCCGCCGTACTTGCCCTCGCCGTACGAATAGGACAGGGCCCCGGTGTCGGCGCGCACGCCGATGCGGATCACGCCCGAGTCCTTCACCCGCGCCAGGACGTCCGCCTGGACAGGTGTGCTGCAGGCTATCGCAGCCAGCGCCAACATGGAAAAAGCAAGTTTCATCGATACCTCCTACGGTGGAAGGACGCAGTGGAGCGCCGAGGATTCGGCATCCCGGACAAGCGTGTCGCCCTCATTATCGCGATGCGGCCCGCCTTCCTGAAGACCGTTCCGCGGCGGGCGTAAAAAATCGCGCAGCGCCTAGGGATGGCCCTGGCCCGTGGACAGCGCCGGTTCGGCAGGTCGCACGCCCAGGCGCTGACGCGCCGATTCGTACAGGCAGACGGCGGCCGCGGCGGCCACGTTGAGCGACTCCTCGCCCCCCGGCTGGGGAATGCGCAAGGCCATGCTGCAACGGGACAGCAGGCTGTCGGCCACGCCCTGCCCTTCGTTCCCCAGCACCCAGGCACACGGCCAGGGAAGCGCCGTCTCCTGGATGGCGCGGGCGGCATGCGAACTGGTGGCGAGCAAGGGAACGGCCAGCGAGGCGATGGCCTGCTCGTCCGCGCCCTCGACCAGGTGCAGGCCGAAATGCGAACCCATGCCGGCGCGCAGCACCTTGGGCGACCACAGGGCAGCCGTCCCCTTCAGGGCGATCACCTGCGTCATGCCGAAGGCGGCGGCGCTGCGCAGGACGGCTCCCACGTTGCCGGCGTCCTGCAGGCGATCCAGCACCACCGACGGGCTCCGCGGCTGCAGCGCGGCCGCAGCGGCCCAGGGCAGCACGAAGGCCACGGGCGGCGCGGTCCCGAGGCTGCTGATGCCGGCCATCAGCGACACCGGCAGCACCGCCACCGCATCCGCGGCTTCGGCCAGGCCGCGCAGGGCGGCCACTTCCCAGGCGGGCTCGGTGATCAAGGCCTGGGCCACCCGTCCGCCGCGCTGCAGCCAGGCGCTGCACAAATGGTCGCCTTCCAGGCAGACCTCGCCCTGCTTGCGGTAGGCGCCGGGATCCTTGGCCAGCTTGCGCAAGCGCACCAGCAACGGGTTGTCGCGGGAGCTGATGGCCTTGACCTGCGCCATCTCAGGCGGCGACCAGGATGTCTCGCGCCGGCGCCGCGGCCAGCGCCTGGCGCACCGGCGCGAACGAGCGCCGGTGGTGCGCGCAGGCGCCATGGGCACGCAGGGCGGCGAGATGGTCGGGCGTCGGGTAGCCCTTGTGCCCGTCGAACCCATATTCGGGGTGCCGCTCGTGCAGCGCCAGGCACAGGCGGTCGCGGTGGACCTTGGCCAGGATGGAGGCGGCCGAGATGGCCTGCACCTTGGCATCGCCCTGCACGATGGCCTCGGCGGCCATCTTCAGCACCGGCAGGCGGTTGCCGTCGACCAGCACCTTCGCAGGCTTGAGCCGCAGCCCCTCGACCGCCCGGCGCATCGCCAGCATGGTGGCATGCAGGATGTTGAGTTCGTCGATCTCCTCGACCGAGGCCTCGGCGATGCTGCAGCACAGGGCGCGGGCGCGGATCTCGTCGAACAGGCGCTCGCGCGTGGCCGCGCTCAGCTTCTTGGAGTCGTTCAGGCCCTTGATGGGGTTGAGGTCGTCGAGGATGACGGCGGCGGGGGCCCCCTTTGGCTTGGGGGCGGGGGCCGGGCGGTTGGGGGGTTTGGGTGCGCCGGGGTGGCCGGCCCCCCCCCCCCCCCCCCCCCCCCGGCCCCCGCGCCCGGCTTCGTCGACACCGGCGAGCAGGCCGGCGACCTCGAAATGCAGGCCGAGTTGTTCAGGCGGCAAGGATTTTCTGGATGGCATCGGTGGCTGCCTGGGCGGTGTTGCACCGCAACGTCTGGTGCAGGGTCTGGAAACGCTGGCTCAGGTCGGCGCAAGCGGCCGGGTTGTCCAGCCAGTCGAATGCCGCCTGCGCCAGTTTGGCGGGCGTGGCATTTTCCTGCAGAAGTTCCGGCACCGCAAAGTCATTCAGCAAAATATTGGGCAGGCCGACCCAGGCCTGGTAGCGCATGCGTTTCAGGCGCTGCCACTCCAGCCAGTGCATGTTGTAGGCGATGACCATCGGCCGCTTGAACAGCGCGGCCTCCAGCGTGGCGGTGCCGCTGGCCACGAGGGTGACGTCGCAGGCGGCCAGGACCTCGTGCGAGCGGCCGTCGAGCAGCTCGATGGCCACGCCGGGGGCCTCCTTGGCCAGCATCGGCTGCACCAGTTCGCGCAGCCCCGGCACGATGGGCAGCACGAAGCGCAGCCCCGGACGGCGGCGCGCCATCTCGGCGGCCGCCCCGAGCAGGCGCGGGGCGATGTAGCGCAGCTCGCTGCGGCGGCTGCCCGGCAGCAGCGCGACCACGGTCTCGTGCGCGCCCAGGCCGAGCGCGGCGCGGCAGGCCTCGCGCGGGACCTCGAGCGGGATCGCGTCGGCCAGGGGATAGCCGACATAGGTCGCGGCGATGCCGTGCCGGGCATAGATGGCCGGCTCGAAAGGGAACACGCACAGCACATGGTCGACCGAGCGGCCGATCTTGTGGATGCGCTCGCCGCGCCAGGCCCAGATGGACGGGCTGATGAAGTGGATGCTCTTGATGCCGGCGGCCTTGAGCCGCATTTCCAGGTCGAGGTTGAAATCCGGGGCATCGACCCCGATGAAAGCATCGGGACGCTCGCGCAACAGGCGTTCGGCCAGTTGACGCCGGATGCCGACGATCTCGCGATAGTGGCGCAGCACCTCCATGTAGCCGCGCACGGCCAGCTTGTGGTGCGGCCACCATGCGTCGAACCCCTGGGCGACCATTCTCGGCCCGCCGATGCCGCCGCTGCGCAGCCCGGGCCAGCGGCCGTTCAGCGCATGCAGCAGGTGGCCGGCGAGCAGGTCGCCCGAGGCCTCGCCGGCCACCAGGGCCAGGCGGGGTGAGGAAACGCTCATGCCCAGGCTCCGCCCGTCATCGCGGCAGGCCCGTCATCGGACGATGCCGCGGGTGGAGGCCCTCAGGAAGCTGGACATCATGCGGATGTCCTCGGCGGCCTCGGGGGCCGAGGCGAGCATCGCGTCGATGGAGGCGAGCGCCTCCTCGAGCGCCAGGCCCTGGCGGTACACCAGCCGGTGCATCTGCTTGACGGCGGCCACACGCTCGGGCGAGAACGCGCAGCGCTTGAGGCGCTCGAGGTTCAGGCCGCGGGCCTGGGCCGGATTGCCGGACACCATCATGAAGGGCGGCAGGTCCTGGCCCAGCGCGGTGCCCATGCTGGTCATGGCATAGGCGCCGATCTTGACGAACTGGTGCACCTGGGTGAACCCGCCCAGCGTGGCCCAGTCGTCCACGTGCACGTGGCCGCCGAGCGCCGCGTTGTTGGCGAAGGTGGTGTTGTTGCCGACCCGGCAGTCGTGCGCCAGGTGCACGTAGGCCATGATCCAGTTGTCGTTGCCCAGGCGGGTGACGCCGCCGTCCTGCACGGTGCCGATGTTGAAGGTGCAGAACTCGCGGATGGTGTTGCGGTCGCCGATCTGCAGCTCGGTGGCTTCGCCGGCGTATTTCTTGTCCTGCGGCTGGGCCCCGATCGACGAGAACTGGAAGATGCGGTTGTCGCGGCCGATGGTCGTGCGCCCCTCGATCACGCAGTGCGGGCCCACGCTGGTGCCTTCGTCGATGCGCACCTGCGCACCGATCAGCGTGTAGGCGCCGATGCTGACGGATTCGCCGAGCAAGGCGCCCGGCTCGATGATGGCGGTGGGATGGATGGTGGCCAAGGTGGTGACTCCGTGGATCAGGACACGCGCCGCATGGTGCACATCAGCCCGGCCTCGACGGCGAGTTCGCCGTCGACGCTCGCCTTGGCCCGGTACTTGTAGATGCCGGCCTTCACCCGGTCGACCTCGACATCGAGGATGAGCTGGTCGCCCGGCTCGACCGGCCGCTTGAAGCGCGCGTTGTCGATGCCGGCGAAGTAGTACACCGTGTTCGGGTCGGGCGACTCGCCCTCGGTCGCGAACGACAGCAGCGCGGCACTCTGGGCCAGTGCTTCGAGCATGAGCACGCCGGGCATCACCGGGCGATGGGGGAAGTGTCCGACGAAATAGGGTTCGTTGACGCTGACGTTCTTCAAGGCCTTGATGCGCACGCCCTTTTCGAGCTCCAGCACACGGTCCACCAGCAGGATGGGGTACCGGTGCGGCAGCTTCTTGAGAACTTCGTAGATATCCATGGTCGTCGTCATGCGAGTTTTTTTTCTAGGGCGCGGAGTCGGTCCCGCAGGCTGTGCAGGTGCCGCAGGGTGGCGGCGTTTTTCTCCCAGTTCGCATTGTCGTCGATGGGGAAGAAGCCGCTGTAGACGCCGCGCTGGTGGATGGAGCGCGAGACCACGCTGGCGGCGGAGATGATGGTGCCATCGGCGATCGTGAGATGGCCGACGATGTTGGCGGAGCCTCCGATCTGGCAGCCCTTGCCGATGATCGCGCTGCCCGCCACGCCGGAGCAGCCCGCCATGGCGGTATGCGCCCCGATGCGCACGTTGTGGGCGATCTGGATGAGGTTGTCGAGCTTGACGCCGTCTTCGATGATGGTGTCGCCGAGTGCTCCCCGGTCGATGCAGGTGTTGGAGCCGATCTCGACATCGTTGCCGATGCGCACGCCGCCGAGCTGCTCGATCTTCTCCCAGCGGCCCTGCGTGGGCGCGAAACCGAAGCCGTCGCCGCCGATGACCGCGCCGCTCTGCACGACGCCGCGCTCGCCGATGTGGCAACCGGCGCTGAAGGTGACACGGGGCGCGAAGCGGGTGCCGCTGCCGACGCTGCTGCCAGCACCGATGAAGCAATGGGCCCCGATCACGGCGCCCTCGCCCACCACCGCGCCGGCCTCGATGACCGCGAGGGGCCCCACGCTGGCGCTCGGCGCGACGCTGGCCAGGGGATCGACCACCGCGCTGGGATGGATGCCGGCAGGCGCCTGCACGCGCTCGCGCGCCGCCCACCACTGGGTGAGGCGGGCGAAGTAGAGGTAGGGCTCGTCCGTCACCAGGGTGGCGCCGCGTGCCAGCGCGACCTCGCGCAGCGCCGGGGCGACGATGACACAGCCCGCCCGCGAGCCGCTCAGCTGCGACTGGTAGCGCGGGTTGACCAGGAAGGAGATCGTGGAGGGGGTGGCTGCCTCCAGGGGGCCGATGCGGGTGATGGGCTGCTCGGCATCGCCGATCAGCTCGCCACCCAGCTGGGCGGCAATCTCACCCAATGTAGTCCCGGCCACCGCTTACTTGCCGCCTTGTGCGTTGAGCGCCTTGATCACCTTGTCGGTGATGTCGATGCGCGGGCTGGCGTAGATGACCTCTTGCACGATGAGGTCGAAGCGTTCCTGTTCGGCAATCTGCTTGATGGCCTTGGTGGCGCGTTCGACCACCGAGGCGAGCTCTTCGTTGCGGCGCTGGCTCAGGTCTTCCTGGAACTCGCGGCGCTTGCGCTGGAACTCGCGGTCCTGCTCGACCAGCTCGCGCTGGCGGCGCACCTTGTCGGATTCGGCCAGGGTCGGCTGGTCGCGGTCGAACTTGTCGCCGGCCGCCTTGAGGCGGTTGCCCATCTCGGCGAGCTCCTTCTCGCGTTTCGAGAACTCGGCCTGGAGCTTGTTCAGGGCGGCCTTGGCCGGTGCGGCATCGCGCAGCACCACGTCGCTGTTGACGTAGCCGATCTTCAATTCCTGCGCCTGCGCCGACGCCGCGGCCAAGGCCAGGCCGAGCGCAGCCAGCATGGACTTCAACAAAGCGCTTTTCATTAGAACGCGGTCCCGATTTGGAATTGGATGGGGCTGATTCTATCGTTGCTCTTCGACTTGATGGGCCGGCCGTAGCTGAACTTCAGCGGCCCGATCGGCGAGACCCAGCTCAGGCCCAGGCCGATCGATGCACGCAGGCTGTCGGCGGTGATCTTCACCTTCTCGCCCCAGACGTTGCCGACGTCCACGTACGAGAACAGCCGCAGCGTGCGGTCGTTGCCGGTGCCGGGGACCGGCAGATAGAGTTCGCTGTTGATGTTCAGGCGGCGGGCCCCGCCGATGTAGGCCCCGGTAAAGTCGACCGGGCCGAGCGAGCCCTGGTCGAAGGCACGCACCGTGCCGAGGCCGCCGCCGTAGAAGTTCTTGAAGACCGGATACTCCCGCCCGTTCAGCCCCTTGCCGTAGCCCACCTCGGCATTGACGGCGAAGGTGTACTGCTTGGTGAGCGGGATGTACTGCTGGAACTGCAGGTTGGTGCGCAGGTAGCGGGTGTCGCCGGCCACGCCCCAGTCGGCGTTGATGCGCTGGTAGCGACCTTCGTTGGGCACCAGGGCGCTGTCGCGGCCGTCGCGCGACCAGCCCAGGGTCAGGGGCACCGAGGTGGCCTTGTCGCCGTAGGTCGTGCGGTAGTTGCGGTACGACAGCGGCAGGCCGGTGTCGCCCTTGATCTTCGTCTGCTCGACGCCCAGGCCGAGATAAACCGTGTCGACCTCGCTGAAGGGCACACCGAAACGGATCGACGCACTGGGTGTGGCGGTCTCGTAGTCTTCACCCTGGCTGTTCAGCGGGCGTGCCGTGCGATAGGCGATTTCGTAGGAGCGCGACACCCCGTCGATGGTGAAGTACGGATCGGAGGCGCTCACCACCAGGTTCTTGTTGGAGCGGCTGGTGTTGATGTCGATGCCGAGATAGGTCCCGGAGCCGAAGACGTTGTCCTGCCTGATGGAGCCTGTCAGGGAGAGCTTGTCGGCGCTGGAGAAACCCAGGCCCAGCATCAGGTTGCCGGTGGGCTTCTCGACCACGTTCAGGTTCAGGTCGACCTGGTCGGCCGTGCCCGGCACCTCGGTGGTCTCGATGCTGACGTCCTTGAAATAGCCCAGGCGGTCGACACGGTCGCGCGAAAGCTTGATGCGGCGGCCGTCGTACCAGGAGGCCTCGAACTGGCGGAACTCGCGGCGCACCACTTCGTCACGGGTGCGGCTGTTGCCGGCCACGTTGATGCGGCGCACGTAGACGCGGCGCTGCGGATCGCTGGCGAGGACGATGGCGACGCGGCCGGTCTCGCGGTCGATGTCCGGGCGGGCGTCGACGCGGGCGAACGCGTAGCCGAAACTGCCGAAACGTTCGGAGAAGGCCTTGGTGGTGGCCGCCACGGCCTCGGCCTCGTAGGGCTGGCCGGGCTTGATCGTCACCAGGGTCTTGAAGTCCTCTTCCTTGCCGAGGTAGTCGCCCTCGAGCTTGACCGCCGTCACGGTGTAGCGCTGCCCCTCCTTGACGTTGATGGTGACGGTGATGTCCTGCTTGTCCGGCGAGATGGCGACCTGGGTCGACTCGACCGCGAACTCGAGGTAGCCGCGGTTGAGGTAGTAGGCGCGCAGGGTCTCGAGGTCGGCCGTCAGCTTGGAACGCGAATAGCGGTCGCCCTTGCTGTAGAAATTCAGCCAGCTGCCGTCGTTCAGGTCGAACAGGCTCTTCAGCGTGCCTTCGGAGAAGGCCTTGTTGCCGACGATGCGGATCTCGCGGATCTTGGCCGGCGCGCCCTCGGTGATGGTGAAGGTGACGTTGACCCGGTTGCGCTCCTGCGGCGTGACGGTGGTCACCACCTCGGCGCCGTACAGGCTGCGCGTGAGGTACTGGCGCTTGAGTTCCTGCTCGGCGCGGTCGGCCAGGGCCTTGTCGAAGGGCATGCCCTCGGCGATGCCGAAGTCCTTGAGCGACTTGTTGAGGACTTCCTTGTCGAATTCCTTGAGCCCGACGAAGTCGATGTTGCCGATGACGGCGCGCTCCTCGACGATGACCACCACCACCTCGCCCTCGAGCTCGATGCGCACGTCCTTGAACAGGCCGGTGGCGAACAAGGCGCGCAAGGCGGCCGCCCCCTTGGAGTCGGTATAGCTGTCGCCGACCCGGAACGGCAGCGAGGCGAACACCGTGCCGGCATCGGAGCGCTGCAGGCCCTCGACACGGATGTCCTTCAGCACGAAGGGCTCGACCGCCCAGGCGGAGCCTGCCTGCAGCGAAGCCGCCACCGCAAGGGACACCAGCGTCGGACGCAGAAATTTCAGGCGGGAGGAGGACAAAGCGGGGAGAGTTCGCATGCGATGATCATTGCGGGCCCAGATAGCGGACCACGTCGTTGTAGAAAGCGAGCGACATCATCATGACGAGGATGGCGAAACCGCCGCGTTGAAGGCGGTCGCGCCAAGCGTCGGAGGGCGGGCGCCCCGTCACTGCCTCGAAAAGATAATACATCAGGTGCCCGCCATCGAGCATGGGCAACGGCAACAGGTTGAGCACGCCCAGGCTCACGCTCACCACCGCGAGGTAGCCCAGGAAAAACGCCAGGCCCATGCGCGCCGACTGGCCGGCGTAGTCGGCCATGGTCAGCGGGCCGCTGATGTTCTTCACCGAGGCCTGGAAGGTGACGATGCGCCACAGCATCTTGAGCGTCAGCCCGGAGACCTCCCAGGTGCGCTGGACCGCCGTGGACAGGCCGTCCCAGGCACCATAGGCCACATGCACCATCTCGGGCGGCCCACCGAGCCCGGCCTGGATGCGGCCGATGGTCTGGCCATTCTGCGTGACCACGTCCGGCCGCACACTGAGTTCCACCATCTGGCCGGCACGCATCACCCGCCAGGACATCGGGGTGCCGCTGGCATGGCGGCGGATCCGTTCGAGCAACTGGGCGGCGTCCTGCACGGGCAGCTCGTCGATGTCGATCACCCGGTCGCCGGGCCGCAGCCCCGCCCTGTCCGCCGCGCCGCCTTCGAGCACCTGGCCGATGAGCGGCTCGACGGCGGGGGCGCCCAGGCCGATGCGGCGCATGGCCTGGGCATCGATGTCGCGCGTGCCGAGCTGGTCGAGGTCGAGCGCCACGCTGCGCTGGCCGTAGCCCGGGCCGTGCGAGACCAGCAGGTGCAGGCGCTCTTCGTTCAGCACGGCGAGGGTGACCCTCCAGCGCAGATCGGTCATCGAGCGGATGTCGTCCCATTGTTGCCCGTCGGACGAAGCGGCCTCGACCACGTCGCCCGTGCGCAGTCCGGCCTTCTCGGCAAGACTTTCGGCCACCGGCGTGCCCAGGCGCGCCCGCGGCTCCTCCATGCCGATCCAGTGGGCGCCGGCATAGAGCGCCACGGCCAGCAGCAGATTGGACAGCGGCCCCGCCGCGACCACCGCCGCGCGCTGCCACAGCGGCTTGAGGTTGAAGGCCTGGCCCGCCTCGCCGGGGTGGCCCGGATCGTCCAGCATGGCGACGTAGCCACCCAGAGGCAGGGCCGACAGCACCACCTCGGTCGAGCCTGGGCTGCGCTGGTAGCGCCAGAGCACCGGCCCGAAACCGAGCGAGAAACGCAGCACCTTGACCCCGCACGCCACCGCCACACGGTAGTGCGCGTACTCGTGGATCACGATCAGCACACCCAGGGTGAGCACGAAGGCCAGCAGCGTGCTCATGAGGCCAAGGCCTTGACGATGCGGGCGGCGCCCTGCCGCGCCTCGGCATCGAGCGCCAGCAGGCCGGCGACCGAACGGGTGGCGTCGGCTGAAGGTGTCATGAGCTCGAGCGTGCGTGCATTGACACTGTGAATCTGATCGAAGCGGATGGTTCCCGCCAGGAAGGCGGCCACGGCCACTTCATTGGCCGCGTTCAGCACGGCGGTACTGCCCTCGGGGCCGCGCAAGGTGTCCCAGGCCAGCTGCAGGCCTGGAAAACGCGCCGCATCGACCGGTTCGAAGCTCAGGTCTTTCAGCTGCATGAAATCGAGCTGGCCGGCGCCCGACTCGATGCGCTCGGGGAACGACAGGCCGTAAGCGATCGGCACCCGCATGTCGGGCGTGCCCAGCTGGGCCAGCACCGAATTGTCGCGGCACACCACCATGGAGTGGATGATGCTCTGCGGGTGGATCACGACCCGGATCTGCTCGGGCGCCAGGTTGAACAGCCAGCGCGCCTCGATCACCTCGAGGGCCTTGTTCATCATGGTGGCCGAATCGACGGAGATCTTGCGGCCCATCACCCAGTTGGGATGGGCGCAGGCCTCCTCCGGCCGCACCTCCCTCAGGCTGGCCGGGTCGCGCCGGCGGAACGGGCCTCCGGAGGCGGTGAGCAGGATGTGGTCGATGCGCCGGCCCCAGCTGCCGCGGTCCTCCGGCAGGCACTGGAAGATGGCCGAATGCTCGCTGTCGATCGGCAGCAGGGTCGCCCCGCCCTCCTCCACCGCCTGCATGAACAGCGCACCGCCGACCACCAGGGCCTCCTTGTTGGCCAGCAACAGGCGCTTGCCGGCGCGGGCTGCGGCCAGGCAGGGCTCCAGGCCCGCGGCACCGACGATGGCACCCATCACCACGTCGACCTCGGGGTGGGCCGCGACCTGCGCGAGCGCCTCGCTGCCGTGCAGCACCCGGGTGCGCAGGCCTTCGGCCGACAGCGCCTCCTGCAGCCTGCGCGCCGGCCCGGCCTCGGCCACCACGGCGAAGGCCGGTTGCCATTGCAGGCACTGGGCCTGCAGCTCCTGCACGCGCCCGTGGGCGGTAAGGGCGTACACCTCGAAACGTTCCGGGTGGCGGGCGAGCACGTCGAGCGTGCTGGTTCCCACACTGCCGGTGGCACCGAGAATGCAGACCCGCTGGCGGGTCGGAAATGACTGCGACATGGAGGCGGACCGGTCAGGGGAAGTTCAGGAGAACGACGGGCGACAGCTCAGAGCGAACACAAGGCCATCGCGATGGGGAACACCGGCAGCAGCGCGTCGACGCGATCGAGCACCCCGCCATGGCCGGGCAGCAGCCCGCTGCTGTCCTTGGCGCCGGCGGCGCGCTTGACCAGCGATTCCACGAGATCTCCGAGCACGCTCATCGTGCTCAGGAACACCAGCGACAGCAGCAGCCCGAACGGGCCGAAACGCTGCCACAACAAGGTGAACAGGCTGGCCGAGCCGAGAGACCAGGTCTTGTCGAGGAAGATCCAGGCCACGCCGAGCACCAGCACACCCAGCATGCCGCTCCAGACCCCCTCCCAGCTCTTGCCCGGGCTGATGGCGGGGGCCAGCTTGCGGCGGCCGAAGGCCTTGCCGCCGAAATAGGCGAAACTGTCCGCTGCCCAGACGAGGCAGAAGACCGACAGCAGAAAGTTGGTGCCGCTGACCTTGGCGCTGGCCAGGGCCAGCCAGGCGGTCCACAGCAGGGCCAGGCCGAGCAAACCACGTGCCGCCCGGGGCAGCAAGGGCCAGGCAGCCGGGCCGCCACGCAAGGCCAGCGCCCCGCCCAGCACCCACACCCCGCAGGCCAGCCACCAGGCCGGGCGCGGGCCGACCCCGACCAGGCCGAACCACAGCGCCGCCGCGCAAGCCCCTGCCAGCAGCGTGCCCATGGCGACGGCGAGCGTGTCGCCGAACTGGTTGAGCCGGCCCCACTCCCAGCCGGCGGCCGCAATCATCAGCAGCGTGAGCACCGAGAACGGCCAGGGCGACTGGACGAACAAGGCCGGCAGCAGCACAGCCAGCAGGACGACTGCGGTGATGACTCGCTGCTTGAGCATGGTCAGGCCTTGGATTCGGTCAGGGACGCGGCGGAAAGGGCGGACGGAGCCGCGGCGGGAGATTTCACGCCGCCGAAACGCCGGTCGCGGCTGGCGAAATCGGCCAGCGCCTTGTCGAGCTGGGTTTCATCGAATTCGGGCCAGAGGCAATCGGTGAACACCAGCTCCGAATAGGCGGCCTGCCAGAGCAGGAAATTGCTGATGCGGATCTCGCCCCCGGTGCGGATGAACAGGTCGGGATCGGGGGCGTAGTTGAGCGCCATGAAACGCGACAACGTGGCCTCGTCCAGCTCAGCAGATGGAATGCCGGCATCGATGGCCTGGCGGCAGGCCTGCACCACGTCCCAGCGGCCGCCGTAGTTGAAGGCCACCGACAGCGTGATGCGGGTGTTGTGTTCCGTGGCCTGCTCGGCCTGGGCCCAGGCGGCGCGGACCTTGTCGGACACCTTCGAGCGATCGCCGACGATGCGGATGCGCACCCCCGCGCCCGCCATCTTGGCCAGGTACTTGGAAACGGCCGCCAGCACCAGGTTCATCAGGCCGGACACTTCCTCGTCGGGCCGCTTCCAGTTCTCGGACGAGAACGCGAACACCGTGATGAACTCGATGCCGCGATCGGCACAGGCCTGGACGGTGCGCACCAGCGCATCGACCCCTTGCTTGTGCCCGAACACGCGGGGCATGAAACGCTTCTTGGCCCAGCGCCCGTTGCCATCCATGACGATGGCCACATGGCGCGGAATGCGAGAGACGGACTCCACCACGTCAGGATGCCGAGACGGTGTAGGGACAAATCATTGGCTCTTCGACCCGCGTCAGACGGCCATGATTTCCGCTTCCTTCGCGGCGATCAGGCGGTCGATCTCGGCGATGGTGCGGTCGGTGAGTTTCTGCAGCTCTTCCAGCGAACGGCGCTCGTCGTCCTCGCTGATCTCCTTGTCCTTCATGAGCTTCTTGGCCTGTTCGTTGCCGTCGCGGCGCAGGTTGCGCACGGCGATCTTGGCATCTTCACCGGCGTTGCGGACCACCTTGGTCAGATCGCGGCGACGCTCCTCGGTCAGGGCCGGCATGGGCACGCGCAGCAAATCGCCCTGCGAGGACGGGTTCAGGCCCAGGTCGGACTCGCGGATGGCGCGTTCGATCTTGGCGCCCATGCCCTTCTCCCAAGGCTGCACGGTGATGGTGCGTGCGTCGAGCAAGGTCACATTGGCCACTTGGCTGATCGGCAGCATGGAGCCGTAGTAGTCGACCTGCACCTGGTCCAGGATGCCGGGATGGGCACGGCCGGTGCGGATCTTCTGCAGCTCGACCTTGAAGGCCTCGACCGACCGGGCCATCTTCTGCTCGGCGTTCTTCTTGATGTCAGCGGTGCTCATGTGAATCTCCTTTCAAGCTTCAAACGTGGACGAGAGTGCCTTCGTCCTCGCCTTTCACCACGCGCTTGAGCGCACCTTCCTTGAAGATGCTGAAGACCTTGATCGGCAGCTTCTGGTCGCGGCACAGGGCGAAGGCCGTGGCGTCCAGCACCTGCAGGTTGCGGGCGATGGCTTCGTCGAAGGTGATCTGGGTGTAGCGGGTGGCGCTCGGGTCCTTCTTGGGGTCGGCGGTGTAGACGCCATCGACCTTGGTCGCCTTGAGCACCACCTCGGCACCGATCTCGGCGCCGCGCAGCGCGGCGGCGGTATCGGTGGTGAAGAACGGATTGCCGGTACCGCCGGCGAAGACGATGATCTTGCCTTCCTCGAGGTACTGCAGCGCCTTCGGGCGCACATAGGGCTCGACCACCTGGTCGATGGCGATGGCGGACATCACCCGCGCCGTCATGCCTTCCTGGCGCATTGTGTCGGCCAGGGCCAGGGAGTTCATCACCGTGGCCAGCATGCCCATGTAGTCCGCGGTGGCGCGGTCCATGCCGACCGCACCGCCCGCGACGCCGCGAAAGATGTTGCCGCCGCCGATCACCACGGCGACTTCGCAACCCATGCGGGTCACTTCCTGGATCTCGCGCACCATGCGCACGATGGTCGCCCGGTTGATCCCGTAGGCGTCATCGCCCATCAGGGCTTCGCCCGAGAGCTTGAGCAGGATGCGTTTGTACGCCGGCATGCGATTTTCTCCCTGTGGTCGCGCAATATAAGGGCAGCGGGTGCCGCCCTGAATCTGTCATTCGGCAGAGTCCGAAGACTCCGCTTTGTCATTCCTGCCCGGGCGACCGAGGCCCGGGGCTTTCCTGGCTTGCCCGGCGAGCCGGCTCGCGGGTGGAACGGCCGGCGCCCGGCGCCGTCCGTCAAGCAATTGCCGGGCCGCCGCGGAGGGGGCCCGGCCTGGCTCAGGCGCTCTTGGCGGCAGCCACTTGGGCGGCGACTTCGGCGGCGAAGTCGTCGACCTTCTTCTCGATGCCTTCGCCGACCACGTAGAGGGTGAAGCCCTTCACGGTGGTATTGATGCCCTTGAGCATCTGCTCGACGGTCTGCTTGTCGTTCTTGACGAAGGTCTGGTTGAACAGGCTGACTTCCTTCAGGAACTTCTGCACCGAGCCTTCAACCATCTTGGCGACGATGTCGGCCGGCTTGCCCGACTCGGCCGCCTTCAGGGTGGCCACCGAACGCTCCTTCTCGATCAGGTCGGCGGGCACTTCGGCCGATGACAGCGACACCGGCTTCATGGCGGCCACGTGCATGGCGACGTCCTTGGCGGCGGTGTCGTCACCGACGTACTCGACCAGCACGCCGATGCGGGTGCCGTGCAGGTAGCTGGCCAGCTTGCCGCCTTCGGCATAGCGCTTGAAGCGGCGGATCGCGATGTTCTCGCCGATCTTGCCGATCAGGCCCTTGCGCACGTCCTCGACCGTCGGGCCGAAGGTGGCTTGCGACAGCGGCAGCCCGGCCACGGCGGCCACGTCGGCCGGGTTCTTCTCGGCGATCAGCGCAGCGACGGCGTTCGCGAAGGCGAGGAAGTCGTCGTTCTTCGAGACGAAGTCGGTTTCGCAGTTCACTTCGACCAGGGCACCGACCGAGCCGGTGACGGAGGCGGCCACGACACCCTCGGCCGTGACACGCGACGCGGCCTTGCCAGCCTTGGTACCGAGCTTGACGCGCAGCAACTCCTCGGCCTTTTCCATGTCGCCGGCGGCTTCGGTCAGTGCCTTCTTGCACTCCATCATGGGGGCGTCGGTCTTGGCGCGCAGTTCAGCGACCATGCTTGCGGTGATTGTGCTCATATCGATCTCCGTTGGGTTCGGCGCGACGCCGCCAGTGGGCGCGCACCGTTGAATCATGTGGGGTGGAAAAAAAGGGGCTGAAGCAGCCCCTTTCTCTGCCCGCCTTCTCAGGCGGGCCGGGGCGCGGGCCCTCAGGCGGCTTCGTTGACTTCCACGAATTCGTCGCCTTCGGCGGCGATGGCTTGCACCACTTCGTTGGTCGCGTTGGCCTTGCCTTCGAGGACGGCATCGGCCACGGCCTTGGCGTACAGCGCCACGGCCTTGGAGGAGTCGTCGTTGCCGGGGATGACGTAGTCGATGCCTTCGGGCGAGTGGTTCGAGTCGACGACGCCGATGACCGGGATGCCCAGCTTCTTGGCTTCGAGCACGGCGATCTTGTGGTAGCCGACGTCGATCACGAACATGGCATCGGGCAGGGCATTCATGTTCTGGATGCCGCCGATGTCCTTCTCGAGCTTGGCCAGGTCGCGCTGGAACATCAGCGCTTCCTTCTTGATGCGGATCTCGGTGCCGGCCTCGACCTGGGCCTGCATGTCCTTGAGCTTCTTCAGCGAACCCTTGACGGTCTTGAAGTTGGTCAGCATGCCGCCCAGCCAGCGCTGGTCGACATAAGGCATGCCGGCGCGCTGGGCTTCAGCGGCGATGACCTCGCGCGCCTGGCGCTTGGTGCCGATCATGAGGATGGTGCCGCGGCGCGCTGCCAGCTGGCGGATGAACTTCATCGCGTCGTTGAAGAGCGGCTGCGTCTTCTCGAGGTTGATGATGTGGATCTTGTTGCGATGGCCGTAGATGTACGGGGCCATCTTCGGGTTCCAGAAGCGGGTTTGGTGACCGAAGTGGACGCCGGCTTCCAGCATCTCGCGCATAGTGACTGCCATGTGAACTCCAAAGGTTGGTTCTAGAATCAAGCCTGAATCGCAACGCTTTGTTCCACCGGGCCGCCGAGACGGGGACCCCTGTAGCGCCGAAGCGTCGCAACACCTTTACTGGCCGGATTCGCGATTCGTCTGTCCGGGGCGGTTCGACATGAATGCCCTCAGATAAACCCGTAGAGTGTAGCACGGCACGAGCCGCTCCCATTTCTCCAATCCCAGTCCTCGATGACCCAGCACCTGAGCGCCTGCGGCGCCGCCGCCCGAAGCGAGCGTCCGCGCAGCCCCGGCATCCCTGCCGCCGCCCCGGCCCTGCCCTCCTGCCGCGGGCGGGCCGGCCGCGGCACCGTCCCCTCCGCGGGAGCGCGTCGATGCGGATAGCCGTGATCGGAGCCGGCGTGATCGGGGTCACCTCGGCCTATGAACTGGCGGCCGACGGCCACCAGGTGACGGTGTTCGAGCGGCGAGGCAGCGTGGCGGTCGAGGCCAGCTTCGCCCACGGCGGCCTGATCGCCCCGGGCCTGCTCGAGCCCTGGGCGGCGCCCGGCCGGCCGGCGCAGCTGCTGCGCAGCCTGTTCGGCCGCCAGCCCATGCTCCATCTGCGCCCCGGCGGCGCTGCGGCCTCGCCGCGCTGGCTGTGGCGCTGGTGGCGCGCCTGCGCCGCGCCCGCGCACCGGCTCAACCGCGCCCGCATGCAGCGCCTGGCGCTGTACAGCCGCGAGCGCCTGCAGCAGCTCACGCGCCGCCTGAAGCTCGACTACGAGCGAGCCGACGGCCACCTGGTGCTGTGGCGCACGCCGCGCGACCAGGCCCTGATGGAGCCCGCCCTGGCGCTGCTGGGCGAGCAAGGACAACGTTTCACCCAACTCGATGCCGCCGGCTGCCTGCGCGTGGAGCCCGGGCTCAACCAGGCGACCGGGCTGCACGGCGGCGTGCACTTCCAGCAGGACGAAGTCGGCAACTGCCGCCAGTTCGCCCTGCTGCTGCGCGGCGAGGCCGAAAAACTGGGCGCCGAGTTCAAGTTCCATGCGACGGTCCAGCGCATCGAACCGGGCAGGCAGCCCCGCGTGACCTACCTGCATTCACCGCACGAGGAAAGCACCCTGCTGAGCGCCAGCGACGCCCAGCGCACGCCGGCCTTCCAGGTCACCGAGCCGCTCAACGGCCCCGAGACCGAGAGCTTCGACGCCGTGCTCGTCTGCGCCGCGATGGGCGCGCCGGCCCTGCTGGGGCCCATCGGCCTGAAGCTGCCGCTGGCCGCCGTGCACGGCTACTCGGTGACCACCCCGCTGCGCCAGCACGAGGCTCACCCCGACCTCGGCCCGCGCTCGACGGTGACCGACCAGGCGCGCCAGGTCAACATCAGCCGGCTCGGCTCGCGCATCCGCGTCAGCGGCGGCAGCCAGCTCGGCGGCACGGCGCAAGGCCGCGACCCCGACGAACTGGCCCAGCTGTACCAGGTGCTGGACGACTGGTTCCCGGGCGCCGCGCGGCTGAGCCAGGCACAGCGCTGGAAAGGCGCCCGCCCCAGCCTGCCCGACGGCCCGCCCGTGATGGGAGCCAGCGGCGTGCCGGGCATCTGGCTCAACCTGGGCCACGGCGCGGCGGGCTGGGCCATGGCCTGCGGCTCGGCGCGGGTGCTCGCCGACACCCTCACCGGCCGCCCGCCCGGCATCGACACCGACGGGCTGGGCATCGAACGCCTGCGCCACTGAAGGCGGAGCCGAACCCCATGCTGCAGCGCATCCGGTCCACCGACACCATCGCCAGGGCGCTGCACGGCACGGCCGCCACCCGGGCGATCGAACGCGAGGCCTTGGCCGCCCTGCCCCCGTTCACCCTGATGAGCCGCGCCGGCGCGGCCGTCGCGCGCCTGGCCAGGGCCGTGGCGCCGCATGCCGGCCGGGTGTGGATCGCCTCCGGGCCGGGCAACAACGGCGGCGACGGCCTGGAGGCTGCGGTGCTGCTCCACCAAGCCGGCCTGGCCGTCACCGTGTGTCTCGGCGGCGATCCGGCGCGGCTGCCAGCGGATGCGCTTCAAGCCTGGTCGCGCGCATGCGCGGCCGGCGTCGCCATCGTCACCGACAGCGCGGCCAGGCCCGGGCTGCAGGCTCAGGACATCGCCATCGACGCGGTGCTCGGCCTCGGTGCCAATCGCCCGCCCGAAGGCCGGACGGCCGCGCTGATCGGCAGCCTCGCCGACCTGCCCTGCCGGCTGCTGTCCATCGACCTGCCCTCGGGCCTGGACAGCGACACCGGCCGTGCTCACGGTGGCAGCTGTGTTCAGGCCACCCACACCCTCAGTCTGTTGACGCTCAAGCCCGGCCTGTTCACCAACGAGGGGCGCGACCTGACCGGCGAACTGTGGTTCGACGATCTGGACATCGGCCCGCCCGGCATCGCGCCGAGCGCGCGCCTGTCGCCTGCGCCCACCGGCCTGCGGCCTCGCCAGCATGCGCAACACAAAGGCAGCTTCGGCGACGTGGCGGTCGTCGGCGGGGCGAGCGGCATGGCCGGGGCTGCACTGCTGGCGGCGCGTGCTGCGCATGCCGCCGGCGCAGGCCGCGTCTACGTCGACCTGCTCGATCCGGCGGCCCCCGCCCTCGATCCGGACCGTCCCGAACTGATGATCAGGCGCGGCTGGGCGCGCGACAGCGGCGATGCGTTGCACGGCACGACCGTCGTGGCCGGCTGCGGCGGCGGGCAGGCCGTGCGTGCCGTCCTTCCGCGACTGCTGAGTGGCGCCGCGCGACTGGTGCTCGATGCGGACGCCCTGAACGCCGTGGCCACGGATGCCTCGCTGCAACAGCTGCTGATCGCGCGGCGCGCCCGCGGACTGGAGAGCGTGCTCACCCCGCACCCCCTCGAAGCCGCGCGCCTGCTGGGCCTGGACACCGCCGGCGTGCAGGCGGACCGGCTCACCGCCGCCCAGTGGCTGGCCGAGCGCTTCGGCACCGTGGTCGTGCTCAAGGGATCGGGCAGCGTGATCGCTGCGCCGGACACCGTGGCGTCGATCAACCCCACCGGCAACGCTGCCCTGGCCACCGCCGGCACCGGGGATGTGCTGGCTGGATGGATGGGCGGGCATTGGTCGGCGCACGGGGGCGGCGGGCTCGACGCCGCGCTGTGCAGCACTTGGTGGCATGGACGTGCCGCGGAAGCGGCACCCGATGGGCCGTTGCGTGCGGCGGACCTGGTCGAGGTGATGCATGGGCTGCGGGGTCGGGCGCCATAGCCTGCCACGAGTTCCAGTCGGGCTCCGCCGAGTAGAGGGGGCGCAGGCGCCCCGCCGAAATCCAGGTCGCCGCGTGGCGCAGTCGTCATGGCCGCAAGAGCGCAAGCCCGTCAGGTCAGCGTCGGGACATCCCCTACATCCACGGGCCACTCGACGGTGAAGCAACACCCTCGGCCGGCCAGGCCCGTGCCCAGGCTCACCTTGCCGTCCAGCCGCAGCACGGCCTGCTTCACGATCGCCAGGCCCAAGCCTGAGCCGGGCAGGTCATGGCCCGCGCCGCGGTAGAAGCGCTCGAAGATGCGTGGACGTTCCGATTCGGCGATGCCCGGCCCGTCGTCCACCACCGACAGGCGCAGGGTGTCGCCCACATGGGCCATCTCGACCACGACGCGGCCGCCCTCCCGACCGTATCGGATCGCGTTGCCCACCAGGTTCTGAACGATGGAGCGCCATGCCTCGAGGTCTGTGTGGCATGGCAGGGCGGCTGGGGCGTCCAGGACCACTGTGACGCCACGATGCGCGGCCGAGTCCCGCAGGTCGTCGAGCACATGACGCGCCAGCCGCACCAGGTCCGCCCGCCGGCGGGCGCCCGCCCGCTCCTGATCCACCGTGGCCAGCTGGAGCATCTGTTCGACCAGGTGAGAGCTTCTCGACAAGGCCTGGTGCAGCTGCGCGGCCGCTTCATCGCGATCCGCTTCGTCCCGTGCCTTGGCGAGGACGTGGGCCTGGGCGAGGATCACCGCCATCGGGGTGCGCAGCTCGTGGGCGGCGTTCTGCACGAAGGCATGCTCGCGATCGATTTTCCTGCGCAACCGGGCGAGCAGCCCGTTGAGCGATGACACGAGCGGAACGAGTTCGTGGTACGGCAGCTTCAGCTGCACCGGGTCGAGGTCGTCGTCGCTGCGGCGCGCGATCTGCTCGCTCAGGCGACGCAAGGGGCGCAAGCCCCCCGCCACGGCCAGCCAGAGCGGCAGGAAGATGACGGGGAAGGACACCAGCAGGTAGATCGGCACGGCCTCGCCCATGGTTTCCAGCAGCCATCCCAGCGGCAACTGCGGCTCGACCATGCGCAAGGACCAACGCGGGGTCTCGGCAAAGAAGATGGAAAGTCCCGCTTCTTCGTGCGGGACGCCCGTGGCGGATGCGGACCAGGGTGGCGCACCGGTCGAGGGAGCGCCGTACACCCACTCGCCATGCAGCCTGTCCCGGATCTGCACGAACTGCTTGCCTGGCATGCCGTCCACGCGGCGCAGGCCGTTGATCAGTTCGTCGGCGGTCCGTCCCACGGCCCGAGCCTGCGCCGCGTCAGACGCCGCAGCGAGGGATGCCAGCACGGACTTCCCCATGATGTCCCGTACCGAGCCGGACGCCACGTCGAGCCGGATCTCCACCACGCGATAGGCGATCAACACGACATAGAGCACGGCGAAGGCGATCAGCAAGGCCAGCAGGATGCGGTTGAGCAGCGATCGGCGGAACAGGCCCTTGATCATGGCGTCATCGTGTAGCCCACGCCTCGCACGGTCGTGATGCGACGGCGACCGATCTTGCGTCTCAGGTTAGACACGTGCACTTCCAGCGCACCGTACTCCATGGGCTCGTTCAGCGGAGACAGCTTGTGGGACAAGGTTTCCTTGGACACCGTGGTGCCGGGCTCGCGGCTCAGTTCGAGCAGCAGCCGGAATTCACTGGGTGACAGCGGCAGCGGCTGGCCGCCGAGGCATGCCATGTGGCGCCTGGGATGGATTTGCAGGCCGCCGACGTCCCACACCTCTGTGGCCTGCCGCGCATAGCGCCGCGTCACGGCGCGGATGCGCGATGCCAGTTCGGGGATCGCGAAGGGCTTGATGACGAAGTCGTCGGCCCCGCTGTCCAGCCCTGTCAAGCGGTCTTCGAGTGCGGAGCGGGCCGTCATGATGATGATGGGCACGTCGAGCCCGCCGTGACGCCAATGGTGGAGCAGGTCGAAACCCGTGCCGTCCGGCAGCGACAGGTCGAGCAGGATGCAGTCGGCATGCGCGTCGGCGCCAACGCACTTCGCATCTGCCGCGCGCCGGTGCCAGATGCTGGTGAACCCTTCGGTGTTCAGTGCACGCTGTAGTGCACGCCCGAGGTCGATGTCGTCTTCGATGATGAGGAGATGCATGGACGCATTGTCCTTGGGGCTGTCTTAAGGATTTCAAAAGTTGGACCTCTTCACACTGCATGCCATTCCAACGCATGAAGCTTCGAAGATGAAACAACCATCAAGGACTCAGGGGCCCCGGGGTGTACCAGGCAAGCCGAGATGGATCCACCTCGCCTGCAGCCTCCTGGCCGCGGGGGGCGGCGGCCCGTGGGGCGGGTCCGAGGGGGGCCATTGCCCCGGCGACCCGCGGCGCGGCGGGGGGGGGCCCCCCCCCCCC
>CBIHOH010000010.1:0-85775 GCA_966211755.1 uncultured Rhizobacter sp.
TGGCCGCGCTGCCCGCCGACGAGGCCGCCGACGGCCGCGACGCCAGCGTCTCCTCCTGCAGCGCCTGCGACCTGTGCGTGCCGCTGGCCGCCCTGCCGGCCGGGCCGCGGCTGGCCGGCGACGGCCTGCCCGGCGCGCGCCCAGCCGGGCACACGGCGCGCTTCGCCAGCGCCACCGCCAGGCCCGGCCTCGAACCGCCCATTTCCTGACCTTCCGGCCCCGAACTCCGTCCTTCAACGGGCGGACATCGTCCGGCGCGGCCACCCGGCCGCGCCTTCGCAGGCAGCGGCCAGGCCGCTTCAATGGAGAGTCGATCATGACCACGACATGCACGCGGCGATGGCGTCCGGCCGCCGCCGCCCTTGCGCTCGCCGCAGCTTCGTCCGCCCAGGCCGGTCCGATGGGTTTCAAGGACAGCTGGATGGCGATGGGCGACGCCGGCCCGGACTGGCGCGAAACCTGGGTCAACCATGCCTTCACCGCGCGCGACGCCTTCGGGGCCGGGGCGCTGTGGATGCGCTCGCACGACGGCAGCCGCCGGCGCGAGCTGGGCGAGCTGACCTACACGCGGCTGCTGCAGCGCTGGAACCTGCCCCATGCACAAGCCAACATCTGGTTCGTCACCGGGCTGGGCGCCGTGCGCGGCAACGACTTCGCCGGCAGCCGCGCGCTCTGGTCGCCGGGGCTGCAGCTCGACTTCGAAACCACGCGCCTGTACCTCGCTGCCAGCGGCAGGCTGTTCCGCGCCCGGGACCTGAAGCACGACTACGCATCCGTGCGCGCCGGTTTCTCGTTCTACGAGGCCGACTACGACCAGACCCAGCCCTGGCTGATCGTCGAGGCGCGGCGCATGCGGGACTTGTCGGCCAAGACCGAAATCACCCCCCTGCTGCGCCTGATCCACCAGCGCTACTTCGTCGAGCTGGGCCTGGGCACCGAAGGCCAGGCGCGCTTCAACTTCATGTACATCTTCTGAAAGACATCCCGATGAAAAAGATGCTTCTCCCCCTAGTGCTGGCCACCCTGGGCGGCCAGGCCTTGGCGGCCACCACCCTCAAGGTCCAGGTCAACGGCATGGTCTGCGCCTTCTGCGCCCAGGGCATCGAAAAGCGCCTGGGCCAACTGCCGCAGACCCGGGCCGTCTTCGTCGATCTCAAGCAGCGCCTGGTGGCGGTGGAAGTCAAGGACGGCCAGACCCTGGACCCCGCCACCGTCGGCGCGGAAATCAAGGAGGCCGGCTACGCGGTGGTCGCGGTCGAGACCCTGCCGCTGTCGCTGGACGAGGTGAAGGCCCAGGCGCGGGCGGGCAAGCGATGAGCCACGCGGAGCCGTCCCTGCCGCGCGCCGGTTTGCTCGCCGCGCTGGCCAGCCTGTTCGCCAGCGGCAGCACGCTGGTGTGCTGCGCCTTGCCGGCGCTGCTGGTCGGCCTGGGCGCCGGCGCCGCGCTGTCGTCCCTGGTGTCGGCCGTGCCGCAGCTGGTGTGGCTGAGCGAGCACAAGGCGGGCCTGTTCCTGGCCGCCGGCCTGATGCTCGCGCTGAACGCCGCGCTGCAATGGCGCCAGCGTGCCGCGCCCTGCCCCATCGACCCGGTGCGGCGCCGCGATTGCGAGCGCGCCCGCGGCGCCTCGCGGCGCGTGCTCGCCGCCAGCGCGCTCCTGTATGCCGTGGGCGCATGGTTCGCCTTCGTCCAGCCGGCCCTCGCGGCCTGATCGAAACAGGGGGGGTCGGAAACGGCCATCCCCACTTCTCAAGCGGGGCGAAGCACGGTACAACCACACGCACACCCCGCGCCCAGTGCGCCCGGCTCACGCAGTACCTTCGATTCATCCTTGCCAAGGAGAACCCCGATGCGCACTCGCCGATCCAGCCCCCTCCCCGCCTGCCTGTCCGCCCTGCTTGCCGCCGCGCTGCTCGCCGGCTGCGCAACGCCCCCCGGGCTCAACCAGCGGCCCGCCTTCCTCCACGGCCCGGTGCGCACCACCACCTACGACGGCGTGAGCGACGACCTGCTGACCGCCGGCCTGGGCAAGACCGGCCTGGCCAGCCCGACCGTGCCGGGCTACGCCAACCCGCTCGCCCCCACCGCCGCCGAGCTGCGCCGCCATGCCATCTACAACAACTACCGCGCGCTGTCCGACATCACGGCCGCCGGCGGCTACGGCACCTTCTACGGCCCCAATGTGGACGTCAACGGCGTGCCCGGCACGGGCGAAGGCAAGATCGCCGGCACCGAGTCGCTGGCCTTCAGCGACGACGGCAGCGGCCGCTGGAACGTGACCCTGATGGTGCAGATCCCGGCCAGCTTCGATCCGCGCCGCCCCTGCATCGCCGCCACCGCCTCCTCGGGTTCGCGCAGCATCTACGGCCCGATCGGCGTCGGCGAATGGGGGCTCAAGCGCGGCTGCGCCGTGGTCTATACCGACAAGGGCACCCACTCGAGCCCGCACGACCTGGCGACCGACACCGTGCCCCTGATCGACGGCACCCGCAGCCCGCGCCACGCCGCCGGCCGGGCCGCGGCCTTCGACGCGGGGCTGAGCGACGCCGAGATCGCCGCCTTCAACGCCAGCCACCCCAACCGCCTCGCCTTCAAGCACGCACACTCGCAGCGCAACCCCGAGAGGGACTGGGGCCGCTTCATGCTGCAGTCGATCGAGTTCGCCTTCTATGTGCTGAACGAACGCTATGGCGAAGCGGCGCCGGGCGGAGGCCGGCTGCGCACGCTGCTGCCGAGCAACACCCTGGTCATCGCCACCGGCCTGTCCAACGGCGGCGGCACGGCCCTGGCCGCCGCCGAGCTCGACACGCTGGGCCTGATCGACGGCATCGCCATCTCCGAGCCGGCCTTGCAGATGCCGGCCCTGCCGGTGGTGAACATCCGGCGCGGCAGCAGCCTGCTGCCCGTCACCGGCCGCCCCCTGTACGACCACATGAGTTACGGCAACCTGTACCAGCTGTGCGCAAGCCAGGCCCCGGCACTGAGCGCCGCGCCCGCGCTGACGCTGGTGCCCGCCCCCATCGCGGCGAACCGCTGCGCCTCGCTGCGCGCCAAGGGCCTGCTGAGCGGTAACAGCCTGGCCGAGCAGGCGACCGAGTCCCTGCAGAAGCTGCGCGACTACGGCTGGGAGCAGGAGACGGACTACCTCGTGCCCTCGCACGTGGCCACCGAGGTCGTGACGGCGACATCGGTCGGCTATGCCAGCGCCTACTCGCGCGCCAGGGTGAGCGACCGGCTCTGCGACTTCAGCTACGCGGCCACCGATGCCACCGGAGCCGTCATCCCCATGCCGCCGGCCGCGCTCGCCAGCAGTTTCGCCACCGGCACCGGCACGCCGCCTTCCAGCGGGGTGCAGATCATCAACGATGCCTCGCCCGGCAGGCCGCTGCGCAGCCTGCTGTCGGTGTCGCCCAGCACCGGGGCAGCCGACGGCAATCTCGACGGCGCGATCTGCCTGCGCCAGCTGCTGAGCGGCACCGGCCCGGCCGCCTTCGCCCTGCGCCAGGGCATCGACGAAGCGCGGCGCAACGGCAACCTGCGCGGCAAGCCGGCGCTGATCGTGCACGGGCGCTCCGACGCCTTCATCCTGGTGAACCATCACTCGCGTCCCTACACCGCCCTGAACAAGCTGGTCGAAGGGCCGCGCAGCCGGCTGTCGTACATCGAGGTCGAGAACGCCCAGCACTACGACGCCTTCGCCTACCTGCTGCCGGGCGTCGACACGCGCAACGTGCCCCTGCACCTGTACCTCATCCGCGCCAGCAACGCAATGTGGTCCCACCTGACCACCGGCAGCCCGCTGCCCGCCAGCCAGGTGATACGCGCCGTGCCACGCGGCGGGGCACCGGGGGCCGCACCACCGCTGACGCCGGCCAACGTGCCGCCCATCCTCACCACGCCGCTGCCGGCCGACGGCATCACCTACAGCGCCGGCACGCTCAACGTGCCCGATTGAGCCTCGTCCACGGCGCGCGGCGATCACCGCCGCCGCTCGGCCCGCCGGGCGGCGTGCCCGCCAAAGCCCGGGCATCAGGCTTGCCAGTCCAGCGGCGACCCGGCCGGCACCGAGGCTGGCCAAGGCGCGGATGTCCGGCGTCCACCGGCCCTTCGGGCGACCTGTTCAGCGGGCTGTGCGCCGTCTCGCCCTATTTCTGAACTTTGTGCAGCGGGCTGAACAAAGACCACGAACTAGGGGGGCGAACCGAGCCATCCCTGCTTTCAATGCGGGAAGAAGATCTGTAGAACCGGGGGCCTCGCCGGGCAGGCGCCCGGTGGCACGCCCGTCATGTCCGGTCCTGTTCGATTCATCAAGGAGTTACCCCGATGCACAGTCTGATCCCCCCCGTCGCCTGGGGCACCACGTTGATGCTCGCCGGCGGCTTGCTGGCCGGCTGCGGCGGCGGTGACGAACTCAATGTCCGCCCGCACTACATCCGCGGCGAAATCCGCACCACCACCTACGACGGCACGAGCGACGACCTGCTCACCGCCGGCCTGGGCAAGACGGGCCTCGCCAGCGCGACCCCGCCCACCTATGCCGACCCCGCCGCGCCCACGGCGGCCGAGCTGCGCCGCCACGCCATCTACGTCAACTACCGCGCGCTGGTCGACATGACCGCCAATGGCGGCTACGGCGTTTTCTACGGCCCGAACGTCAGCACCGCCGGCGTGCCCGAGGCGGGCGAAGGCAAGATCGCCGGCACCGAGACCATCGCCTACAGCGACGACGGCAGCGGGCGCCGGAACGTGACGCTGATGGTGCAGATCCCTGACGGCTTCGACCCGGACAACCCCTGCATCGTGACCGCCACCTCCTCCGGATCGCGGGGGGTGTACGGTGCCATCAGCGTCGGCGAATGGGGCCTCAAGCGCCGGTGCGCCGTCGCCTACACCGACAAGGGCACGGGCTCCGCGCCACACGACCTGGCGACCGACACGGTGGCCCTCATCGACGGCACCCGCACGACCAGCGCGGCCGCAGACAAGGCGGCCCTGTTCGATGCCGGGCTGAATCCGGCGAAGCTGGCTGCCTTCAATGCCGCCTACCCGAACCGCCTCGCCTTCAAGCATGCGCACTCGCAACGCAACCCCGAAAAGGACTGGGGCAAGTTCACGCTGCAGGCCATCGAGTTCGCCTTCTACGTGCTCAACGAACGCTACGGTGAACGCGCCTTCTCCGGAATCCGCCTGCAGAAGCTGGTGCCGGCCAACACATTGGTGATCGCCTCCAGCGTGTCCAACGGCGCCGCCTCTTCGCTCGCGGCCGCCGAGCTCGACACCCTCGGACTGATCGACGGCATCTCGATCTCCGAGCCGGCCCTGCAAATGCCCGCGGCCCCGGTCGTGCAAGTGCGCCGGGGGGCCACGATGCAACCCGTCGCCCGGCCGCTGGCCGACTACCTGACCTACACCAATCTGTACCAGCTGTGCGCCACCCAGTCGGCGCAACTGGCGGGAGCGCCGGCGCTCTCCCTGGTCCCCGCCGCCACGGCCGCCAACCGCTGCGCCTCGCTGCACGCCAAGGGACTGCTGGCCGGCACCACCCTGGCCGAACAGGCGGACGAGGCCTGGCAGAAGCTGCGCGAGCACGGCTACGAAGCCGAGTCGGGGCCGCTGCAGGCTTCGCATGCGGCCCTCGAAATCCCCGCCTCGGTCGGCGTGACCTACGCCAACGCCTATACCCGCTCCAGCGTCGAAGACAATCTCTGCAACTTCAGCTTCGCCTCGGTCAACAGCAGCGGTGCGGTGGTGCCCATGCCCGCCAATACGCTGGCCCAGAGCTTCGCCACCGGCAACGGCGTGCCGCCGTCCACCGGCTCCACCCTCATCAACAACACCTCCGTCGGCGGCCCGCTGCGCAGCATCCTGTCGGTCAGCGCGAGCACCGGTGTGATGGACGCCAACCTCGACGGGGCGCTCTGCGTGCGCGGCCTGTGGACGGGCGCGGACGCCACCGCCAGGGCCTTCCAGCGCGGCGTCGACGAAGCGCGCCGCAACGGCAACCTGCGCGGCAAGCCGGCACTGATCGTCCACGGTCGCGCCGACGCCCATATCGTGGTGAACCACAACTCCCGCCCGTACACCGCGCTCAACAAGACGGTCGAGGGCAGCGCCAGCAAGCTGTCCTATGTCGAGGTGGAAAACGCGCAGCACTTCGATGCCTTCATCCAGGCGTTGCCGGGTTTCGACACGCGCTTCGTGCCGCTGCATCTCTACCTCATCCGCGCCAACGATGCGATGTGGGCGCACCTGAAGAACGGCACCCCGTTGCCGGGCAGTCAGGTGGTGCGCACCGTGCCGCGCGGAGGCAGCGCCGGGTCGGCGCCCGCATTGGCGCCCGGCAACGTGCCCGGGATCGCAAGCACGCCGGCGCCTGCCGACAGCATCAGCTTCGTGTCGGGTGTGCTGAACATTCCGGACTGAAGAAGCACGGAGCCCCCGTCCGGGGCTCCCCGCCTACCCGCCAGTCCGGGGTGAAGGCATTCACCCCGGCGCTCGGTTCAGGCGACGGTTTCGGGCTGGCGCAGCTTGCCGCAAGGCCCCAGCAGGCCGCGTGACAAATCCATGATCAGGGCACTGGCCCAGGCCGAACCGATGCCGGTGGCGTAGATGCGCTCTTCGCCGCTCCCGCGGCGACGCACCACCAGGATGCCGCCTGCCAGGCCGAACAGCTGGGCGAGATCGGAACTGCGGTCCTCGTGGATCTCGAAATCGTCCACCGTGCAGCCCCAGTTGCGCAGCAGCGTATCCAGGGCAGCCAGCTTCTGCTGGCCGGGGGCCGTGGTTCCGGGGGTGGTCATGAGCGGGTCCAGTCTGGCAAGTCGTGTGTTTCGATGGCGGGATTGTTCGCCAACCGCACACCGCTGAACATCCCCCCTCCGCGGTCCCGCAAACGGGGGGGACGGTCCTCAGCGGGACTTCTTCCTGCGTCTGGCCGCCGCTGGCGGCGTCATCAGCCCGGCCCAGAAATCAAGCACCTGCCGCGTGCCCTGCCGGGTCGCGGTGTTCGCCTGCCGCTTGGTTTCGGCGGCCACCAGGCCACGCGCCGAGCCCGCGGCCTTGTGCACGCCGCTCAGCCACATGCTCATCCACGGGTTTTTCTTGGTCCAGGGGTTGCTCATCGGATGCTCCTGCCGGGCGAGGTGCCCGAGTCCCCCCAAAGTTAGGCCGTGGCCCGGCCCGCGTCACCCCGCTAAGGACGCGTCGGCGTGTCGGCATCGTCCCACACGAGGCGCCCCGGGCCCGGACGGAGCTCCCGCTCAGAAATGGATGCCCCGCATCATCTGCTGCAAGGCCATGGCTTCCGGCGACAGGTTCGGCCTGGTGGATTTTTCGCCCTTGGCCGCGCTGGAGTCGGGGAACATGCGGAAGCTGGTGTTCATGACGATCTGCGCCACGCGCGGCACCAGCGCATGCAGCACCTGCCCCGCCATGCCGAGCCGGGTCGCGATGCGCACCGGCTTGTGCACGCAGGCCTGCGCGATCATGTCGGCCGCCTCCTCGGGTTCCAGCGTCGGCACGTTGTTGTAGATCTTGGTCGGCGCGATCATGGGGGTGCGCACCAGCGGCATGTTGATGGTGGTGAAGCTGACCCCGGTGTCGGCGTACTCGCTCGAGGCGCAGCGCGTCCAGGCATCGAGAGCGGCCTTGCTGGCCACATAGGCAGAAAAACGCGGGGCGTTGGTGAGCACGCCGATCGAGCTGATGTTGACCACATGGCCCTTCTTCTTCGCCACCATGCCGGGCAGCAGACCCATGGTGACCCGCAGGCAGCCGAAGTAGTTGAGCTGCATGGTGCGCTCGAAGTCGTGGAAGCGGTCGTAGCTCGCCTCGATGGCGCGGCGGATCGAACGCCCGGCATTGTTGATGAGGAAATCGACCCCGCCATGTTCGCCGATGATCCGCTCGATCATCTGCCGGCAGCTGGCCTCGTCGGCGATGTCGGCCGCGAAGGTCTCGACGACCGCGCCCTTGCCCGCGGCGGCGAGGATCTGCTTCCTGGCCTCGGCGAGCTTGTTCTCATCGCGCGCGCAGATCAGCGTGATGGCGCCGGCCTCGGCGAACTTGACGGCCGCCGCCAGTCCGATGCCCGACGAGCCTCCGGTGACCAGCACCACCTTGCCGCCGACGGTGCCGCGCAGCGAGCGGTCGATCTGCAGTGCCGGGTCGAGGTGGCGTTCCCAGTAATCCCACAGGCGCCAGGCGTAGTCGTCCAGGCGCGGGCAGGCGATGCCCGAGCCCTTGAGCGCGGCCTCGGTCTCCCGGCAGTCGAAGCGGGTCGGGTAGTTGACGAAGGTGAAGATGTCTTCCGGCAGGCCCAGGTCCTTCATGACCGCGTTGCGCACGCGGCGCACCGGGGCCAGGGCCATCAAGCCCTTCTTCACCGCCTTGGGCACGAAACCCAGCAGGGCGGCATTGACGAACAGGTTCATCTTCGGCGCATGGGCGGCCCGGCTGAAGATGTCGAGCACGTCGCCGACCCGGTAGCCCTGCGGATCGACGAGATGGAAACACTTCTTGTCCAGATCGGTCTTGCGGTGGCTGATGTGATCGAGCGCCGCCACCACGTAGTCCACCGGCACGATGTTGACCCGCCCGCCCTCCAGCCCGATGCTCGGCATCCAGGGCGGCAGCAGCTGGCGCATGCGCTGGATCAGCTTGAAGAAATAGTACGGACCGTCGACCTTGTCCATCTCGCCGGTCTTCGAGTCGCCCGCCACCATGGCCGGGCGGTAGACCGTCCACGGCGTGCGCGACTCCTTGCGCACGATCTTCTCGCTCTCGTGCTTGGTCATGAAGTACGGATGCTCCAGTCCCTCGGCCTCCTCGAACATGTCCTCGCGGAACACCCCTTCGTACAGGCCGGCGGCGGCGATGCTGCTCACATGGTGCAGGTGGCCGGCCTCGATCGCGCGCACGAACTCGACCGTGTTGCGCGTGCCCTCGATGTTGACCTCGACCTGGGCCGCTTCGTCCGCCGCCAGGTCGTAGACCGCGGCCAGGTGGTAGACATGGTCGATCCGGCCCTTGAGCCGCCTGATGTCCTCGGCACCGACCCCGAGCCTGCGGCTGGTCAGGTCGCCGTACACCGGAACCGCCCGCGCGGCGGAAACGCCCCAGAAGCCGAGCAGCTCGGCCAGCTTGCCTTCGCTTTCGCGCCGCAGGAGGAAATGCACGGTGGCGCCGCGCCGCTGCAGCAGTGCCTTGACCAGACGCTTGCCAATGAACCCGGTAGCGCCGGTGACGAAATACTGCATGCGCACTCCTCCTGGAAAATGATTCGCGCCATTCTTGACCAAAGCGGATCGTGCGCTCCTGCACGCTTTCCCCAGGCATGCGCGCGCTGGTGGTAGACAGCCCTCTCTAGAGATTTGCCGTGCGACGGCCGCACCGGGCTTCTATAGTGCATCACGCCGGTCGACCGGCACCCTGATTCGGAATCACTCGGAGAACCCGCCCCATGGTCAAGAAACTGCAACAGATGGCTGACAAGAAAAGCAACGCGGCTGCCGGCCTGCTCGACAGCCAGTTCGCCAGCACGGTGAAGGAGTCCGCGCAGCAGATCTGGCTGGCCGGCCTGGGCGCCTTCTCGCGTGCCCAGGCCGAAGGCGGCAAGGTCTTCGACAGCCTGGTCAAGGAAGGCACGAACATCCAGCGCAAGACCCAGACGGCGGCCGAAGAAAAACTCTCCGAGGTGAGCAGCCGCATGAGCGGCATGGCCAGCGAGGTGAGCGCCAAGGCCGGCCAGCACTGGGACAAGCTCGAGTCGATCTTCGAGGAGCGCACCGCACGCGCCCTGGCCAGGCTGGGAGTGCCCAGCGCCAAGGACGTGGCCGCCCTGCTCGAGCGTGTCGAGGCCCTGAGCGCGCAAGTGGCCGAGCTGAGCCAGGCCACGCCGACCAAGGCGGGCGGGGCGAAGGCGGCGGCCGGACCGGCGGTCAAGGCAGGCGCGAAAACGGCCGCCAAAACGACGGCCACCAAGACGGCCACCAAGACGGGCGCCAAACGCAGCGCCAAGCCGGCGTCCGCCACATCGGCGACCAAGCCGGCAACCGCTGCCAAGCGCGCTCCGGCCAAGCGGGCGGCCTGAACCGGACGACACGGGCACTGAAAAGGGCGCCTTGGGCGCCCCGGTTTTGATCTCTCAGCCTGAACCGCAGCCGCTTCGGGGCGGCGGCCGGTTCAGGCCGGCTGCGCTTCGAGCCGCTCGGCCGGGGCGTGGACCGCCTCGGCATTGTGCGAGGTCGTGCCGGACTGGCCGGTGAAGGAGCGCTCCCACTCCTCGCTCGCCGCCATGAAGGTCGTCACGCTGGCTTCCTCGACCTCGACCTGCTCGTAGGCGTCCAGCTTGAGGGCGGCCTGGCGGATGTTGGCGATGCGCTCACGTTCGGCGATGGCCAGCGCGGCCTTCGAGCGCAGTGTGCACAAACCTTCGGGAGACCAGTCGACCACGACCGCATCCAGCTGGCCCATCGCCCGGCGCACGACCTCGACCGGGAGCTCGTCCAGCGCATGGCGGCCCTTCTTGCGCAGGCCATGTTCCAGCGCGCGCACGAAACGCATCACCGTGCGGGCGTCGGGATGCTGGTCGAGCACGGCGGAGAGGTCGCGCCGCACCATCGGGAGCTCGGTCGCGGAGAGGGTGGATGCCTTGCCCGGCGCGCACGCCAAGGGCAACGCCTTGCGGGCTGGCCGACCCCAGCGCTGGCGCACCCAACCCATGGCGCGAACCAGCGCCCGGGCCATCGGACGGCCGGTTTGCTTGTCGACAGAGGACCGTTTCAGTTTCAGCTTCAATACACACCGCCCCGCGAGCATTGCCGTAAGCGCCCATCGTGCCACAGCCTGGTCCGCAATGCACCCCCCCTATCCACACTATCCGGGGAATACCCAGAGCAGCGCCGCCGACATCACCAGATAGCGGCCGAACTTGCCGATCGCCATGTACATCACGCAGGGCCAGAACGGCAGGCGCAGCCAGCCGGCCACCGCGCACAAGGGGTCGCCGACGAACGGCAGCCAGGACAGCAGGCAGGTCTTGGCCCCGAAACGCTTGAGCCAGACCAGCACCCGCGCCTCGTGCGGCTTGTGGTGCGCATGGTGCTCGTAGGCTTTTTCGGCGCCATAGCCCATCCACCAGGTGATGATGCCGCCCAGCGTGTTGCCGGCCGTGGCGACCAGCACCGCCGGCCAGAACATCGCGGGGTTGAGCCTCAGGAAGCCGTACACCGCGGCCTCCGAACCGACCGGCAACAGCGTGGCCGACAGCAGGCAGACCACGAAAATACTGCTCAGGCCGACCTGGGGCAAGGCCAGCATGGCCATGAGGGCCACCATCCATGTATCCATGGCGGCGGATTATGCGCACAGCTTCGCGGCGGCCGCGGCAGGCGCCCAACGGCTATACTCTGCCTCCTTTTTCGGCACCCCCCCGCCCGCCGCCCGGCACTCTCCATCGCATGAACATCGGCCCCATTTCCCTGCCGAACCAGCTGTTCGCGGCCCCCATGGCGGGGGTCACCGACCGGCCGTTCCGCCAGCTGTGCAAACGGCTGGGCGCGGGCTATGCGGTGAGCGAAATGGTGACGTCCCGCAAGGATCTCTGGAAAAGCCTGAAGACCTCGCGGCGCGCCAACCACGACGGCGAGGTCGCCCCGATCGCGGTGCAGATCGCCGGCACCGAGCCCGGCATGATGTCCGAGGCGGCCGCCTACAACATCGACAACGGGGCGCAGATCATCGACATCAACATGGGCTGCCCGGCCAAGAAGGTCTGCAGCAAATGGGCCGGCTCCGCCCTCATGCAGGACGAGCCGCTGGCGCTGCAGATCATCGAGGCGGTGGTCGCCGCCTGCGCGCCGCGTGGCGTGCCGGTGACCCTGAAGATGCGTACCGGCTGGTGCCAGGGCGAAAAGAACGCGGTGGCGATCGCCCGCGCCGCCGAGCAGGCCGGCGTGGCGATGGTCACGGTGCACGGCCGCACCCGCGAGCAGGGCTACACCGGCCAGGCCGAATACGACACCATCGCCGCGGTCAAGGCCGCGCTGCGCATCCCGGTCGTCGCCAACGGCGACATCGACACCCCGCGCAAGGCCCGCGAAGTGCTGGCCGCCACCGGCGCCGACGCGATCATGGTCGGCCGCGCGGCGCAGGGGCGGCCCTGGATCTTCGCGGAGATCGCGCACTTCCTGGCCACCGGCGAGGAACTGCCCGCGCCCCGCGTCGCCGACGCCAAGCGCTGGCTGGTCGAGCACCTGCACGACCACTACGCGCTGTACGGCGAGCTCACCGGCATGCGCAGCGCGCGCAAGCACATCGGCTGGGCGGTGCGCGCGCTGCCGGGCGGCGAAGACTTCCGCGACTTCATGAACACGCTGGAAAGTTGCGACACCCAGATCCGCGCGGTCGGCCACTGGTTCGACCAGTTGGCCGAGACCCACCACCGCCTGCCGGCGCCCCGCGCGACCGCAACCGACGACGACACGACCCATTCCCTAGCCGCATGAAACAGATCCTCCTCCACCCTCCTGCCGCGGCGTCCGCCCGCCATCGCCGAGCGCCCCGGGGGCACGCATGAGCAAGAAACACATCGAAGAATGCGTGCGGGAGAGTCTCGAGCTCTACTTCAAGGACCTGCACGGCGTCGAACCCGCCGCCATGTACGACATGATGCTCAAGGTGGTCGAGAAGCCCCTGCTCGACGTGGTCATGAAACACGCCGACGGCAACCAGAGCAAGGCCGCCGAATGGCTGGGCATCAACCGCAACACGCTGCGGCGCAAGCTGCTGGACCACAAGCTGGTCAAGTAGCCGCCCCGGACACGCCGACCGTCCCGTCCCCACGCACCCTCATTTCCCTCACGAAAGCCTCGTCATGCAAGCCCTCCTCTCCGTATCCGACAAAACCGGCGTGCTCGATTTCGCGCGCGAACTGCACGCCCTGGGAGTGACGCTGCTGTCCACCGGCGGCACGGCCAAGCTGCTGGCCGATGCCGGCCTGCCGGTGACCGAGGTGGCCGCCCACACCGGGTTCCCCGAAATGCTGGACGGCCGGGTGAAGACCCTGCATCCCACCATCCACGGCGGCTTGCTGGCCCGCCGCGACCTGCCCGAACATATGGCGGCGCTCGAGACCCACGGCATCGCCACCATCGACCTGCTCGTCGTCAACCTCTACCCGTTCGAGGCGACGGTGGCCAAGCCCGGCTGCACCCTCGAGGACGCGATCGAGAACATCGACATCGGCGGGCCGGCCATGGTGCGCTCGGCCGCGAAGAACTGGCAGGACGTGGCCGTGCTGACCGACGCCTCGCAATACGCCGGCGTGCTGGCCGAACTGAAGGCCGACAAGGCGGTGAGCCGGGCCACGCGCTTCGCGCTGTCGGTCGCCGCGTTCAACCGCATCTCGAACTACGACGCCGCCATCAGCGACTACCTCTCCTCGGTGCAGCTCGACGCCGACCGGGGCCATGTGCGCCAGGAGTACCCGGCCCAGGCCAATGGCCGCTTCGTCAAGCTGCAGGACCTGCGCTACGGCGAGAACCCGCACCAGAGCGCCGCGTTCTACCGCGACCTGGACCCGGCCCCGGGTTCGCTGGTCACCGCCAGGCAGCTGCAGGGCAAGGAACTGTCGTACAACAACATCGCCGACGCCGACGCCGCCTGGGAATGCGTGAAGAGCTTCGACACCCCGGCCTGCGTGATCGTCAAGCACGCCAACCCCTGCGGTGTAGCGCTCGGTGCGGATGCGGCCGAGGCCTACGGCAAGGCCCTCAAGACCGATCCGACCTCGGCCTTCGGCGGCATCATCGCCTTCAACACCGAACTCGACGCGGCCGGCGCCGCCCTGGTGGCCAAGCAGTTCCTCGAAGTGCTGATCGCCCCCGGCTTCACGCCCGAGGCCCTGGCCGTGTTCGCCGCCAAGCCCAACATCCGCGTGCTGCAGATCGCGCTGCCGCCCGGCGGCGCCACCCCCTGGCAGCAGGGCCGCAACGCGCAGGACATCAAGCGCATCGGCTCCGGCCTGCTGATCCAGACCGCCGACAACCACGAGATGTCGCTGGCCGACCTGAAGGTGGTCAGCGCCAGGCAGCCGAACGCCCAGGAGATGAACGACATGCTGTTCGCCTGGAAGGTCGCCAAGTACGTGAAGAGCAATGCCATCGTCTTCTGCGCCGGCGGCATGACGCTGGGCGTGGGCGCCGGCCAGATGAGCCGCATCGACTCGGCGCGCATCGCCAGCATCAAGGCCGAGAACGCCGGCCTCACGCTGCAGGGTTCGGCCGTGGCCAGCGACGCCTTCTTCCCGTTCCGCGACGGGCTCGACGTGGTGGTCGACGCCGGGGCCTCCTGCGTCATCCAGCCGGGCGGCAGCATGCGTGACGACGAAGTCATCAAGGCCGCCGACGAACGCGGCATCGCGATGGTGCTGACCGGCGTGCGCCACTTCCGCCACTGAGGCGCCCCTGGGGGACGACCCGCCCCCCGCCGGCCCTCCGGCGGGCTACCATTCCCCCATGACAAGAGCCGAAGCCGCTGGCCTTTTCCTCTCCACGCTCGCCCGCCTGATCACCGGCGCGCAAGGCCACTGGTACGGCTGCCCGCCCAAGGCCGAGCAGCGCATCTACTTCGCCAACCACCAGAGCCACTTCGACTGGGTGCTGATCTGGGCCTCGCTGCCGCGCGAGCTGCGGGCGCAGACCCGCCCCATCGCCGCGCGCGACTACTGGACCGCCAGCCCCTTCAAGCACTGGCTCACCCGCGAGGTCTTCAACGCCGTCTATGTGAGCCGGGTGCGCAGCGATGACGAAGACCCGCTCGAGCCCCTGGCCGAGGCACTGCGCCACGGGGACTCGCTGGTGATCTTCCCCGAAGGCACACGCGGCAACAAGGGCGACCCGCAGGCCTTCAAGACCGGCCTGTACCACCTGGCCGAACAATTCCCTCAGGTCCAGCTCATCCCCACCTGGATCGACAACGTGCAGCGCGTGATGCCCAAGGGCGAGGTCCTGCCCGTGCCCATCCTCTGTTCGGTGACCTTCGGTGCGCCCATGCAGCTGGCCGAGGGAGAGGACAAGCGGGCCTTTCTCGGCCGGGCACGCGACGCGGTGATCGCGCTGCAGAAGGTGGCAGCCTGATGGACGCGCTCAGCCAGCTCAGCGTCACCCGGCAGGTCGGCCTGCTCTTCGTCCTCATCTTCGGCGCGCTCTCGCTGGCCACGGCCGCGGCCTTCATGCGCAGCCTGCGCGACCTGCGCCCCGAACAGCTGGCCATGCACGAACGGCTGGTACGCGACCTGCGCGCGGTCTGGGTCGGCACGGTGCTGTTCTGGGTCTCGTGGGTGCTCGGCGCCTTCGTCGCCACGCTGCTGTTCGCGGTGCTGTCCTTCCTGGCCCTGCGCGAGTTCATCACCCTCACCCAGACCCGCCGGGGCGACCACCGCGCGCTGCTGGCGGCCTTCTTCCTGGTGCTGCCCGTCCAGTACTCGCTGGCCGCCGGCCGTGCCTTCGACCTGTTCTCGGTGTTCATCCCGGTCTATGCCTTCGCCGCGCTGCCCATCCTGGCAGCGCTGGGCAACGATGCCACCCGTTTCCTCGAGCGCACCTCGAAGATCCAGTGGGGCACGATGGTCTGCGTCTACGGCATGAGCCATGCGCCGGCCCTGCTGCTGCTCGACTTCAAGGGCTACGAGGGACGCGGCGCCTTCCTGGTGCTCTACCTGGTACTGGTCGTCGCCTGCGCGCAGATCGCCCAGGAGCTGGCCAGCCGCCGGCTGCGCCGCCGCCCGGTCGCACGCCGCATCAGCCGGAGTTTTTCCTGGCATGCCTGGTGGCTGGGCGTGCTCGCCGGCGCCGTGGTCGGGCTGGGCCTGTACTGGATCACGCCGTTCAAGCTGCCCCAGTCCGCGCTCATCGGCGCCCTGGCCGCCGGCTGCGGCACCCTCGGTGAACTGGTCATGAAAGCCCTCAAGCGCGATGCCGGCGTGCGGCGCTGGGGCAACCGGGCCTCGGTCACCGGCGCGGTGGGCCTGCTCGACCGGGTCGCCCCGCTGTGTTTCGCGGCCCCGGTGTTCTTCCATTCGGTCCGCTGGTATTTCGGAGCCTGAAAGCGCATGCGCATCCTCGGCATAGACCCCGCGTTGCGGACAACCGGCTTCGGTGTCATCGATACCGACGGCCCGCATCTGCACTACGTGGCAAGCGGCACCATCAAGACCGACGGCGTCGACAGCGGGCACCTGCCGCTGCGCCTGAAGGTCATCTTCGACGGCGTGAGGGAGATCGCCGCCCGCTACCAGCCGCACTGCGCCGCGGTGGAGATCGTGTTCGTCAACGTCAACCCGCAGAGCACGCTGCTGCTGGGGCAGGCGCGCGGAGCGGCGCTCACCGGGCTGATGTTCAACCAGGTGGAGGTCTCCGAGTACACCGCCCTGCAGATGAAGAAGGCGGTGGTGGGCAACGGCCACGCGCGCAAGGAACAGATCCAGGAAATGGTCATGCGCCTGCTCAAGCTGCCCGGCCTGCCGGGCAAGGACGCGGCCGACGCGCTCGGGCTGGCCGTCTGCCATGCCCACGCGGCCAGCTCCTTCGCCGCGATCGACAAGGCGACGCAGCGGGTGCGCACGACCAAGTCGCAGTACAGGGCCGGCCGCAGCTACTGAATGCGCCGAAGCGCGGCCGGCCGCACGCTCAGGGGAGCGGGAGCTCCGGTGCCAACGGCTGGCGCGGCACGCCGCCGCCGCCGATGCTGGTGGGCGTGTTGTTGTCGACCACATGCAGCGCCTGCATCAGCCGCTGCACATCGCGCGACCACGGCGTGTCGTCGCGCACCCGCTGCTCCAGCTCCATGCCCCAGTCGGCCTTGAACTGCTGGCGGAAGGAACCGTCCGGCCCGGTCTCGACGTTGAACATGAACGAGGGGCCCCAGGTGTCGTCCACGATGATTGCGCCATAGTTCTGCAGGGTCCAGGCGAGTTGCCGCCCCGGCACCGTCTCCAGCCCCAGGGAGGACAGGGGGCGCGACGCGGGAATCGCCAGCAAGGCGCCCATCTTCATCGCCCGGTTCGTCGACGACGACGCCACGCCGTAATGCCCGACGGCATAGCGGTCCGCCGTGGTCGCGGGCCAGCGGAAGCAATCGCTGCGCACCGTGCAGCGGAACAACATCTCCTTGGCATAGACATTGACCTTCAGCACGTGCCGCGGCCCCTGCTCGGTGCCGGGACGCAACTCGCCCAGGCGCAGCGAGCCGCCGAGGGTGGACAGCCCGGAACCGCCGTGCGCTCCGGACTCGCCGTTGCCGTACAGATCGACATCCGGGAACTTCACCATGGAAGTGGCCGGCCCGCCCGCGGCGCAGCGGGTGAACGGCTGCACCTGGACGATGGTGCGCCGGTCGGCGGCCAGGAAAGCGGCGGAGTTGTTGTTCTTGCTGTTCGGGATCACGTAGTCGCCCGGTACCGGCACCTGGACCAAGGCCTTTCCCATCGGGACGCAGCGGTCACCCCCGTCCCAGCCCACAGTGTTCTTGTAGACCGGCGTGAGCGTCGCCGTCGGACGGAGAACGATGATCTCGTCGTCGATCTGCGGCATGGGGGCCCAGGCGGACCCGCCGGGGACGGCGGGAAAGTTGGCAGGAACGTAGACGGCACCGCTGCCGATGGGCATGTTCCAGATGCTTCTGCTGGCGAAGGGCCACTTCAGCGGATCGCGCGTGGCGACCTGCGCCACCGTGCCGGCCGCTTCGCAGACCTTGCGGATGGTCGGCAAAGGGTCACCGAAGACGGTGTTGTTGCAGGCGACGGACCCGGTCACGGTACGGTATGCATAGCTGCCATTGCGACCGTAGCGCACCTGCCGGGTACCGGCCACTCGGCAGGTGCCGCCTTCGTCGGCGCACTTCGTCCAGGTGACGGCCGTGGCCGTCGGCGGGGTCGCTGCAGCCGGGGACTCCTGTGCGTCGGCACTGTCCAGGCTCGTGGAGGCGGCTCCCTCGCTGTCGGACCGCGAGTCCTCCGCGCCCGAGCCACCGCAAGCCGCGAGGAAAAGCCCCGAGCACAAGATCGATAAAGGAATGGCGAGCCTGTTCAAAAAATTCTCCAACGTGGTGTGACAAGAAAAATGGCGCGGGAGCGCCGGGCACGGCCCGACCCGGGCGACCGGCAATCCCGCGCGCGGAGACGCGCTCCGGCATCGAAGCCGGCGCCTGCGGACGCAGGCGGAATTCCGAGACCTCGCCTACACCGCCTTTTTCATGCGGATGACCGCCGAATTCAAGCGGCTGGCAAGGTACTTCTGGTCGGCCTGCTTGATGGTCTTGATGACCCTGCGCTTGAAGGACGGGTTCAGGTACTGGTCCACCTGTTTCTGCAGGTAGTCGGCGACACCGTCCTGCCCGCGGCTGCGCAGGCGGCCGATCGGCTCGCGCAGGAATTCGAGGTCGTGGCGGTGGGCGATCTTCAAGCCGCGCAGCGCCTCGGGACGGATGGCCTTGTCGGCGAAGGTCGTCGCCCGCTCCAGCAGCCCCTGGGCCAGCAACTCGACCTTGGTGCGGATGCACTTGGCGCATTGGCCGCAGTTCAACCCGCCCTGCGGAATCCGGTCCATGGTGTAGCAGACACGCAGCACGTCCAGGGACGCCGGCACCTTCGCCAGGAAGTCGTATTTCTCGATGCGGGTGTAGGAATCCATCATCGAATTCACCACCAGGCCCGAACTCGAGAAATACTTGTTGAGCCAGGGATGGGAACCCCATTCATCGCTGAAGTCGGACCGCAGGTCGAGTGCCACCTGGCATCGATCGAACCCGTTGCTCAAGGCATGGGCGATGCCCCCCAGCAAGGCCCCGAAATGCCGCTCCTCGTAGAACTGCCAGAAAGGTTCCACGTTGCGTGCATTCGTGTACACGGGGATCAGCTCGCAGCCTTCGCTTTCCAGGAAGGCACGCAGTTTCTCCGTGCCGCTTTCGAAAACGTCCTTGCGCTCCATCTTGTTGGGATCGCCGACGTCCATGCCGTAGACGAACAGGGCGGACTTGATCCGCCTCGGATCGCCGCGCTCGTACAGGGAGACGTTTCTGCAGAAGGTCGACAGGGAGTCGACGCCTCCGGACATGAAACACGCCGTGTTGCCCCGTTTCGTGTCCAGGATCTTGTAGCCGGCGGATTCGATCCGGGGAACCGGCTTCGAGTCTTTCCACCAGCTTTTCTGCAGCAGCAGTGCGGCCTTGACGTTGGACGCCAGCTCGGGACACAGCGGCCCCTCCACCGATATCCGCTCCTCGCCATGGTAAAGCGCAGCCGGGAAGCATGCGAGAAAGAAGGGCTCGTTGATCTCGCGCAGGTAATCACGGTGTTCCGCATTGACCTCGAAGAATATTTCCTGATCCGGCTTCTGGATGGATTCATGGCTGACCTGTGCAGTCAAGCGCACCTTTCCATCGGTTTCGATAATTCGAGCCTGGTTGATTCGCATGCGTGTCCTCGATGGCAGGGAAAGAAGGGTCTCTGCGACCCTCCGGATGATTGGTTCTTGTTTTGATCGGCAAGGGGCTGCTTGATAGCATCTCTTTTCGAGATACCCAAGTTTCGGCCTGTAAGTTCGGTTTCAGTCGCCACCAGCCCTGCGCGGCGGCAGGGAACAAGGTGGGTGCATGAATGGATCCGACGGGAAGGATCCCGGGCGACGGATGGAAGCGACATCCGGACCTTTTCACCTTCCCCTTGATTCACAACAGCCGGGCACTTGCGTGCCCTCCCCTTGTCCGCCGGCACGGCAGACGCCGGCCGGCGGAACGAGCAAGGAGGCAATCAGCGTGCCTGCCCTGCATGGGAAGTTCATGCCGCGGTGCGGGCGCCGTCCCGGCGCCGCTGCCGCGATGCAGGCCGGGCCCTGCTGCGACCGCGCAGCACCCCGGCCGAAGAGTGCCCCCGGGCCGCCGCGCCGGACAGCGCGGTGTCCCGGGGATCCCGCTCAAGGACGAATCACGCTGTAGTTCGCCGGCACGAACACGTAACCCTTGCCATCGCGCCGCAGGTGCCCGAGACCGGGGAAGGACAAGTGGGAGGCGGCCACCCAGTAGCCCTTGTCCGCCGCGTCGGCATAGGCCTTCTTGCGCTCGGCCATGGCCGCCTTGGGGTCGCTGTCGAACTTGATGGTGACCGACGGATCGGCGAACTGCACCGCCGCGGCATGCATCAGGTCGCCCCACAGCACCAGGGTCTGGCCCTTGCTTTCGACCACGAAGGTACTGTGGCCCGGCGTGTGGCCATGGCTGGGCTGGGCACGCACGCCCGGCACGATCTCGGCAGCGCCCTCGAAGGTCTTGAGGCGGCCGGCCTGGGCGTACGGGTTCAAGGAGGCCATCGCACCCTGGAAAAAGCCTTTCGCTTCGGCGGGAGCCTTGTCCAGCTGGTCCTGGCTGAGCCAGAAGCCGGCCTCGTGCTTGTCCACATGCACGGTGGCGTTCGGGAAGGCGAGCTGGTTGCCGGCCATCAGGCCGCCTACATGGTCGGGATGCAAGTGGGTGATCAGCACCGCGTCCACCTGTTCGGGCTGGTAGCCCGCCGCCTTCAGGTTGTCGAGCAGCTTGCCCAGCGTCGGGCCGAACAGGCCGGCCGCGCCCGCATCCACCAGCACCAGCTTGGAGCCGGTGTTGATGAGGTAGGCGTTGACCGAGGTTTCCACCGGCGCCTTCAGGAAGGACTTGCCCAGCGCCGCGTCCACCTTGCCGGGGCTGGTGTTGGTCAGCAGCTGGTCGATGGGCAGGTCGACCGTACCGTCGGACAAGGCCGTCACCTCGAAGTCGCCGAGCATCATGCGGGCGTAGCCGGGCGGGTTGGTCCGAACCTGCGGCGCGGCGGCTTGCGCCAAGGGGACGGACAGCAGGCTGGAGGAGAGCGCGGCCACCAATGCGGTGGAACGAAGCCAGGATGGGAATGTCATGCCAAGGGCCCTGAAGTTGAGATCGGCGGCGATGTTAGCGTCGACCCGGCGGCCTTGCCCGCGCCCTCGCGACAGCCTGCCGCGGCCAGGTCTTCCCGGCAGACGCGAGCGGTCCCGGCCGGGGAGCCCTACACTGCACGCCGCGTGGAATCGTTGAAGCGGCTTGCCCATGGAACAGCGTGCGTTACGGAAACTGGTCGGTGCCGGCGTGGAACACGCGGGCTGCCGGTGATCCGCCGCGACTTCCTGGCCGCGGGGCCCGCCGCCGCCACGACCCTGGGCCTGCTCGCCGCCTGCGGCCGGGACCCGCCGCCGCTGGCCCACGACTTCTATGTCTGGCAGCGCGCCTGGAAAGACCCGCTCGACCAGGCCCTGACGGAGGCCGCGCCCGATGTGCGCGCCTGGCGCATCCTGGGGCTGCACCTGCAGGCCACCGGGCCGGCGTTGGCCTCCGGCGTGCGCCTGGAGACGCTGCGCGCCATCGGCCGGCCGGTGGTGCTGGTGGTGCGCATCGAGGCCGGCTTGCAACGGCTCGACGAGGTGGAGCTGCCGGTGCAGATCCAGGCGCTGCTGCGCCGCTGGACGGCGCACGGGCTGCGCGTCGAAGGGCTGGAGATCGACCACGACTGCCCCACGGCCAGGCTGGCCGCCTACATGCAATGGCTGGCGCGCCTGCGTGCCCGGCTGCCCGGCACACGGCTGTCGATCACCGCCCTGCCCACCTGGCTGCAGGCCCGGGAGCTGCCCGGCCTGCTGGCGGCGGCGGACGAGGCGGTGCTGCAGGTGCATGCCGTGCAGCGCCCTTCCGGCGGGCTGTTCGACAACGCCTCCGCGCGCCGCTGGACCGAAGCCTTCGCGGCGCTGTCGCCGCATCCGTTCCGCATCGCCCTGCCGTGCTATTCGAGCCGCGCCGGCTTCAACGAATGGGGCGAACTGGTGGCCGTGGAGAGCGAAACACCGGTCGGCCTTCGCTCGCGCCAGGAACGCGAGCTGAGCGCCTCGCCCCACCAGGTGGCCGCCCTGCTGGCGTGGCTGCGCGAAACCAGCCTGGCCGGGCTGGCGGGCGCCGTCTGGTTCCGCCTGCCGACGCTGTCCGACCAGCGGGCCTGGCGACTCGCCACCTGGCGCGCCGTCGTCAGGCACAGGGCCTTGCCGCGCACGCCGCTGGCCTACCTGCGCGAGACCGGGGAGCCCGGGCTCTTCGACGTGGTGATCGACAATGCATCCCCGGTCGATGTCGACTTGCCGGCCAGCGTCGGCCTGCCCGCCCGCTGCGTGGCGGACGGACGCCAGGGTTATGCGCTGGACCTGCTGTCGGGTCCGCCGCGGCTGGTGCGGCGCCAGGCCGGATGGCTGCGGCCCGGCCGCGCGCTGGCGATAGGCTGGGTTCGTTGTACACAAAGGATGGACGATGTTTTTCTTCCGACGCAGGTGTCCTGAGACACCGCGATCGCGCCGGCCGCGCCTCGGCGCCTGGACCGGCGGCCTGTGCCTGGCCGGGCTGGCCGCCGGCATGACCGCCTGGGCCTGCGGCCCGGAGTTCAAGCAGATGCTGCTGGACCGCGGCGCCGCGCTGAAAAGCGTGATCGTGAGCGACTTCGACAGCGAAGCCGCCGCGCTGGTCAAGCCGACGGGCAAGCCGCTGCCGTCCAACGGCGGAGCGGTGGTCGACGCCGAGTCGAACCGCAAGCAGCGCGAAAGCGCCGAAGCCGCCGGCCTGGGCGCCGCCGACGCGGCCAAGCTGCATGCCATGCGCGCGGCGCCGGACGGCGACCAGGCCTACGCCCTCGGTGCCGGCCTGCCCGAGGGCCTGCGGCTGTACACCGCCGCGGCGGTCGATTTCGCCCTCTCTCCCGGGGCCTGCAGCCGCGAGCTGCCGGGCCGGATGGCCGAGCCGCCCGACGACACCGCGGAGGCCGAAGCCCCCGCAGCCAGCGACGCCGGCGCCACGGCGGGCGAAACGGCCGCCTCCAGCGCCTCCGCGCCGCTGGCGGCGCTGCCCGCCTCGGCCCCGGCCAGCGCCGCCAGTGCGCCCGGCGAGGGCGCGTCCGCGGCACAGGCCTCGGCCAACGCCGCGCCGCCGGAGGCCGTCTTCGAGCGCATGGCCCGGCGGATGCGCGCCGTGCTGGCCCTGCCGGACAAGGACAGACGCAGCCGCGCGGCCTGGGCCGCCTACTCGCTCGGACGGGCGCATGCCGAGCACTGCCGGCGCGCCGCGGCCCTGCCCTGGTTCCAGGCCACCCGGCAGCTGGTGCGCGACGGTGCCGCCGACCCCCTGTTCCTGGCCGAGGCCAGCCTGGGCGAGGAGGCCCGGGCCCAGTGGACGGACGGCCAGGTGGGCCCGGCCATCGCGCTGTACGCCGAACAGGCCGCGCGCGGCTCGCTGAGCGGGCGCAACTCCCTGTCCGAACTGGCCGCGTACCTGCTGGGCCATCCCGACAAGCTCCAACCCTGGCTGCACGACCCGCTGGTCCAGAAGCTGGTGGTCCGCTATGCCTTGTCGCTCGCCGACAGCGCCGGCCTGGAGGCCCGTTCCGCCGCCGCCCGGACCACCGCGCCCCCGGGCTCCGCCCTGTCCCTGGGCGCGGGCGTGGGAAGATTGCTCGACCTGCTGAGCCGGCGCGACACCGCCCAGGTCGAGCAGGCCGACGCCCTGGCCGCGCTGGCCTATGCCTTGGGCCGCGACGCGCAGGCCCGGCAGCTGGCGCAACGCTCGCGCAGCGCCTTGTCCGAATGGGTGCAGGCCAAGCTGGCCCTGCGCGCCGGCCGGCTGCAGGCGGCGGCGGCCCACTACGCCGCCGCCATCCGCATGGTGCAGCAACACGAAGGCCCGGCGCTGCCGGCCGGTTTCTCCTTCGTCACCGAAGAGGGCCCGGGCGGCACCCTCGAACAGACGCTGCGCAGCGAGCAAGGCTTTCTCTCGCTCGCCCGCGGCGACTTCGTGCAGGCCCTGGCGCAGCTGTATGCGGTCGGCCAGGTGTACTGGCTGGACCTGGCCTACCTGGCGGAGAGGGTGCTGACGGCGGACGAGCTCAAGGCCTTCGTCGACGCCCACGTGCCCGAGCCGCCGCTGCCCAGGCTGGAGCGGCAGGGCAAGGAGGAGGTCGCCGTGCCGGAGCCCGGCAGCCTGCTGCCGGCCCGCAACGCGGCCGCCCAGCTGCGCGACCTGCTGGCGCGCCGGCTGATGCGCGAGGGCCGGGCGGCCGAGGCCTATGCCTACTTCCCGGCGCCCGGCGACAAGCGTTTCGCCGACCCCCGGGTGCGCGAACATGCACGCGACTACAGCGCGGCCCTGGCACGTGCCCGCGATGCCTGGACCGCCATCGGGCGCGCCGAGGCGGCCTTCGAGGCCGCGACCCTGGTGCGCCGCCACGGCATGGAGCTGCTCGGCTACGAACTGGGGCCGGACGGCAATGCGTCGTCCGGCGGATACGAGATGGCGACGCCCGAGGCCCTGCCGGCCGCGCTCGCCACACGCGAGGAAGGGCAACGGCGGAAAGCCTCGGCCCCCAAGGAGGACATTCGTTACCACTACCGGCTGGAAGCCGCCCGGCTGGCGGTGCAGGCGGCCGACGGGCTGCCGCCGCGATCCCAGGCCTACGCGGCCAGCCTGTGCTGGGGCACCCACTGGCTGGACGGCGTGGGCCGCACCGAGGCCGCTCAAGCGCTGTACAGACGCTACGTGCGCGAAGGCGCGTTGCTGCCCTGGGCCACCCCCTTCGGGCAGCACTGCCCGCAGCCGGAATTCAATCGCGCGCGCTGGCTGGAGATCCGCCAGCAGGCCCGGCTGCTGCGCCTGCAGGCCCGGCCCTACAAGGCATGGATCTACGCCGCCACGGGCGTGGCGCTGACGATGCTGGCAGCCTTCGCCAGGCTGCTGTGGCTGCGCCGGCGCAAGCGCCAGGCCGTGCGCTGAGCGCCCTGCCGCGCGCCGGGCCTATTCGAACAAGGCACCCACGCTTTCGCCGGTGTGGATGCGTTCGATGGCGGCCGCCAGCAGCGGAGCCACGGTGAGCGAGGCGATCTTCGGCAGGCGCTTGTGCGGCGGCAGGTCGACCGTGTTCGTGACCACGACACTTTCGATCGGCGACTGGCTCAGCCGCTCGATCGCCGGCCCGCACAGCACCGGGTGCACGGCGCCCGCATGGACGCTGCGCGCACCGGCGCGCTGCAAGGTCTCGATGGTCGCCACCAGGGTGCCGGCGGTCGAGATCTCGTCCTCGAAGATCACCGCGTCGCGGCCCAGCACGTCGCCCACCACCTCGCCCTGCTTCACCTGCGTGTCGCTGACGCGGCGCTTGTCGATGATGGCCAGCGGAATGCCCAGGCGCTCGGAAAAGCGGCCGGCGCGTTTGGCGCCGCCGGCGTCGGTCGCCACCGCCACCATGCGCGACAGGTCGTAGTGCCGGGCGAAATGGTTGGCGATGGTGGGGATGGCGCTCAGATGGTCCACCGGCACGCTGAAGAAGCCATGCACCTGGTCGGCATGCAGGTCCATGGTGAGGATGCGGTTCGCACCGGCGGTCTGCAGCATGTCGGCGACCAGCCGGCCGGTGATGGAGATGCGCGGAGCATCCTTCTTGTCGGAGCGGGCATACGAGTAATACGGGATCACCGCGGTGACACGACGCGCCGAGGCGCTGCGCAGGGCGTCGAGCGTGATCAGCAGCTCCATCAGGTGGTCGCTCACGGGTTCGGTGAGCGACTGCACCACGAACACATCGCGCTCGCGCACGTTCTCCTGCACCTGCACGTGCAGGTTGTCGTTGGAGAAGCGGGATATCTCCAGCGCGCTCAATCCGATGCCCAGGTGCCCGCAGATCTCGGTTGCCAGCGGGCGGTTGCTGTTGCATGCAAAGATGCGGAGTTCGTTGTTCATGGGGAGAAGGGCACAAGCCGGCAGCGTCGGGAAAGGTGGGGCTCGCCGTGGCGGCGAAGCCCAGGATGAAAGTGTAGGGGATGCCCTGATCAGGGGCTTTCCGGTCGAGTTCCGCTCCACGCCCCCCTAGTTCCCAAGCCCGTTTCCCCCTAGGGTGGGGGAAAGGCCGAGGGAACCTCGGCGACGGCTTGCATTCGTCCGGTGCGCCGCCGATGCTGATTTGCTCATGGATCCACCGTGAGCACCGTCACCAACAAGAAGGAGCCAAGCATGTCTTCACACGCGCTATCGAAATGGGGGGCCGCCGCGGCCCTGCTGGGCAGCAGCCTGCTGGGCCAGGGCGCCCAGGCCGCCACCGAGTACGTCGACTACGATCACCTCACCAACTCGGCCACCGTGCTCACGCCGCTGGGCGTCGGTGACACCTTGTTCGTCGACACCTTCACCACCGAGACCGGCGCCCTCAATCAACGCACCACCTTCACCGTCGGCCCTGGCGTAGGGGCCGTCACCGGCAATGCCGCCTGGCTGGCCACGCCGGCGGCGAGCGCGGGCCCGCGCCTGGTCGGGGTCAACATCGACCTGTTCGACGCCAGCAACACGCTGGTGGCCAGCGACACCTTTGCCGGCGTCCTGGCCGACTTCGCGCATTCCACCTTCGCCAGCGGCCTGGCGGCCGGCACCTACACCCTGGTCGCCAGCGGCAACGGCATCCGCGACTCCTCGCTCGACATCTCCCTCACCCTGGCCGTGCCCGAGCCCGAGACCTATGCCTTGCTGCTGGCCGGCATCGGCGCCGTGGGGTTCGCGGCCCGCCGCAGGAAACAAGGCGGCTTCTGAAGCCTACTCTGCGGCGGATGGCCCTCGCCGGCATGTCCTGCGTCGTCCCGCAAGGCGCACGCCATGCCGGTGCAGCCCCGTCACCCGCGCCGCCCCGCCAGCGCTCGAAGCGATGCCCCGGATGCGGGTGCATCGCCTCGCGGCCCGGACGGACTCACTCGATCCAGCCGGCCGTCCGCAACTGCTGCAGAACCTGGTCGCTGAAGAGCCTGTGCCCGCCCGTGGTCGGGTGCAGGCCATCGGCGAAGAGCCAGGTGCCCGCGTCGGCCCCGGCGCGCAAGCCGTTGTAGGCCACGCCCGGCGTGCTGTTGCAAAACAGCGAGGACCCGGTCGTCACCGCGCCGCCGGTGAGCACCGAGATCTTGGCGGGATCGCAGGCCGGCAGAGCCACGTTGGCCAGGCCATGGGCCGAGGGGTTCTGGTACACCGCCCGGGTGACCGCGTTGGCATCGACCCACAGCACCGGCTGGCCTCCCAGCCCTTCGCGCAGCCACAGGTTGAAGGTGTCGACCAGGTCGGTCAGCACCGGCCTGAGGCTGCCGTCCAGCGTGCTGCCGAAAGGTGTCATCGCCGAGTCGGGCAGGTTCAGGACCGCCACGTAACGCCCTCCCTTGGCAAGGATCTCGCTGCGCACGTAGCCGCTCAGTTCGAGCGCCGCCTGCTTCATCTGCTCGCGGGCGCCGGCCTGGGCCGCGGACAGCTGCGCGTCGGCCTGCTCGGCCGAGAGGGCCCCGGCGCCGCGCTGGGCCTGGATCTGCGCGGCGCCGGCGGCGAAGGTCTCGAATTGGACGAGCACGTCGTTGCTGCCGCCGTAGACGAAGATCAGATCGCTCGGCTTGAAGCTGCCGAAACGCGCCAGGTGGTTGGCGATCTGCGTCGCCATCGGCACGGTGAGCGCGCCGCCGTCGGCGGTCTTGCCAATGCCGGCCGGGTTCGTCACCCGGGCGCCGCCCTGCGCATAGCCGGTGCAGCTGGCGGCCAGCGCCGCGTCGGCCGCCGCCGGGCACTTGACCGATCGGCCGTCGAAGCCGACCTCGTGCGGCGTCACGACGATGCCCAGCAGGGCCGCCACGTTTTCCACCCACACCGTGGCACTGGCGCTGGCGGGCTGGCTGTTGGTGGTGAACTTGCCGCCGAAGTAGGGTGCCTGGCCGTCGCCGCTCAAGGAGGTGGCCGGGGCGTAGGAGCCGACGTCGCTGAGGCTGTCGCCGAACGAGACCACCGAGGTGAAGCTGCCGCGGGTGCTCGGAGCGCCGGAGGGCGCGCCGCGGCCGGTTTCCTCCACGCTGTCGTCGTCGCCGCCGCAGGCGACGAGCAGCGCCGTGGCCAGGGCCAGGGCGGCCCGGGAACGAAATGTCTTCATGCAAACCTCTTTGTTGTTTGAACCACGATGGAACGGACGGTCGCCTCGTTGCCGGGTGTCGGATGACGCGGTCGGCGGGACTGCGACAGGGCGGCCGCCGGCAGGCCGGAGCTGCACCGGGGGGAACTTCGGGCGCAGGCGCATCGCCCCCGGGGCGCCCATCCTCCCTCAGGATGAGGGGCGCGGGATGGCGAGACCATCCCTCTGCAAGGGGTTTAGGCCGCGATCGCCTCGCCCAGCTGCGCCAGCGCGAATGCGACTTCCGCCTCCTCGATGGTCAAGGCCGGCATCAGGCGCAGGCAGTGCGGCCGCACCGCGTTGACCAGGACGCCGGCGGCACTGCCGTCGCGACGCGCCTGTTCGCGCAGGGCGTCGGCCACGGCCTGAGCCCGGGCGGCACCGGGCAGCTCCAGCGCCAGCAGCAGGCCGCGCCCCCTGACGGCGGGGCTGCCGATGCGTGCGCCCAGGGCCTGCAGCCCCTCGCGCCATTGCGCGCTGCGCGCCTGCACAGCGGCCAGGAAACCGGGCGCCGTCACCGCCTCCAGCACCGCTGAGGCCGCCGCACAGACCAGGGCATTGCCGTTGAAGGTGCCGCCCTGGTCGCCGGGCTCGAAACAACAGGCCTCCTCGCGCGCCAGCACGGCGCCGATGGGCACGCCGCCGCCCAGGCCCTTGCCCAGGCTCATCACATCAGGCCGCACGCCGGCGGCGTCGTGGCCCCACAAGGAACCGGTACGGCCTATGCCCGTCTGCACCTCGTCGAAGATCAGCAGCAGGCCATGGGTGTCGCACAGCGAGCGCAGGGCCTGCAGGAAGGCGGGCTCGGCCTCGATCACGCCCGCCTCGCCCTGGATCGGCTCGACCATCACCGCCACCGTGCCCGGCCCGACCAGGCGCCGCACGCTGTCGATGTCGTTCAACCGAGCCTTCGGGAACCCCGCCACCGAGGGGGCGAACAAGGTGTCGAAACCCGGCTTGCCGCTCGCGCTCATGGTGGCCAGCGTGCGGCCGTGGAAGCTGTGCTCGAAACAGATGATCTCGAAGGCCCCGCCGCGCCGCACCCGGCCGAACTTGCGTGCGAGCTTGATCGCCCCCTCGTTCGACTCGGCCCCGCTGTTGGTGAAGAAACACCGCTGCAGGCCGCTGAGGGCGGCCAGGCGCGCCGCCAGGCCGGCGGCGCGGTCGTTGTAGAAGCCCGGTCCGGCATGCAGCAGGCGACCGCTCTGCTCGGCCAGCGCGGCGGCGATGGCGGGCGGCGCATGCCCCAGGGTGTTGACGGCCCAGCCCTGCACCAGGTCGAGGTAGGCGCGGCCCTCCGAGTCGTGCAGCCAGCTGCCGCGGCCGTGGGTGAACATGGCGGGCGGGCGGACGTTGACATGCATCAGGGCGTCGACCGCACGACGGTCGAAGGGCGTGGGAGCGGATGCCGAGGGCGGCAAGGGGATGGCGACGGACATGATTTCGTTCCTGGGACAAGTGGAGGAAACGAAGGACACGGGCCGCCTCGAGGCAACGAAGCCCTGGCCCCGGCCCGCGGGATGCGGACGGCAGCGCCAAAGCAGTGAAGGCCACGAGGGGTCTCGTGGCCTTCACTGGTGAACGCGCGGAGTCAGCGTTCGGGTGAGACGAAACCTCTCAACAGCGAGATCGGGAGGATCGTCGGGACAGGGCCCGGAGCTGGCGGAGGACAGAGGTGGCGTTCACGCAGACAGCATAACGCATGCGGCGGCGCCGTGCCTGCCCGGCCTTCAGGCCGGCTTCAGCGCGGCTTCAGTCCAGCTTCAGGAGCGGCTGCCAGACTGCCCGCATGCACGATGACAGCCCCGCCTGCCCTTGCCGACCCGCTGCGCCCGGCGAGCCGATGCCACTGCGCCGCGAGCTGCTCTGGCTGGCGCTGGGCCTGGTGCTGCTGCTCGCCTGGGACAGCAGCACGCTCGACCAGCGGATCGTCGGCTGGTATGGCGACGCAGGCGGATTCCGCTGGCGCGACCACTGGTTCACCTCGCAGCTGTTGCACCAGGGCGGACGATGGCTGGGCCTGGGGCTGCTGGCAGGCATGATCGCGGGGCTCTTCCACCCCAGGCCATGGCAGCCCGCGCGCGCGGGCTTGCTTGAAACACGTGGGCTGCGGGTCTGGACCGTGTTCACCGTGCTGCTGTGCCTGCTGGTCATCAGCGGGATGAAGCGCTACAGCCTCACCAGCTGCCCCTGGTCGCTGGCCGAGTTCGGCGGCCCGGCCCACTTCGTATCGCATTGGCGCTGGGGCGTGGCTGACGGCGGCGACGGCCATTGTTTTCCCTCGGGCCACGCCAGCAGCGCCTTCGCCCTGCTGGCCGGCACCTTTGCCCTGCGCCTGCAGGGCCATGGGCGCGCCGCGCGCTGCTGGCTGGCGCTGGTGCTGCCAACGGGCTTGGTGTTCGGCTGGACCCAGGTGATGCGCGGCGCGCACTATCCGAGCCACAGCCTGTGGACGGCCTGGATCTGCTGGGGACTGAGCACCCTGTCCTTGCGCTTGTGGACGGCCCGGCGGCGGGGCGCGGCGGCTCCGCGCCTCAGCCGCCCTGGTTGCGCATGAAATCCGCGGTCTTGAAGAACGCGGCGTCGAGCCGCTCGATGAGCTGCGGATCGAGCGCCAGCTCCGTCATGGCCTGGTGCATGCAAGCCAGCCACTGGTCGCGCTCGCGGATGCCGATGGCGAAGGGAAGGTGGCGCGCGCGCAGTCGCGGATGGCCGAAGCGTTCCACGAAATACTGCGGCCCGCCCAGCCAGCCGCACAGGAACCAGAAGAACTTGTCGCGCGATCCGTCGAGCGCGGCGGGATGCAGGCGGCGGATGCCGGCATAGGCGGGCTCGAGGTCCATCAGGTCGTAGAAACGATCGCTGAGCGCGCGCACGGCGGCCTCGCCGCCCATCCAGGCGAAGGGGGTATCGAACGGCGCTTCGCTCATCGGACAGGCGTCAGCTTGGCGGCGACGGCGGCCACCCCCTGGGCCGCCGCGCTGCCGGGAAAGGCCTCCACCAGCAGCTGGCGTTTCTTCACCGCCTCGCGCACCGAGGGGTCGATGGGGATCTCGCCCATCAGCTCCAGCTTCAAGCCGGCCCCCGGCTGATCCAGGCCCGGCGAGACGAAGCGGTCGATGACCAGCTGCAGCTGGGCCCGGATGGCGCGTCCCTCGCCCGCCCGGTTGACTTGGTTGACCGTCATCAGGATGGCGCGGCGCTGCTGCTGCGTGGCCAGGACCTTGATGGTGGCGTAGGCGTCGGTCAGCGAAGTGGGCTCGGGCGTGGCCACCACCATGACCTCGTCGGCCAGTGACACGGCATACAGCACGACATCGGAGATGCCGGCCCCGGTGTCGAGCAGGATGCGGTCGTAGCGCGGCGCCAGCGTGTCGATGATCTTCTGCAGCTGGTCGCGGACCTCGGGCGTGAGGCGCGAATACTCGACCAGGCCGGAGCCCGCCAGCAGCACCGAGAACCCGCCCGGCGCCGGCAGGATGGCCTGCTCCAGCTCGGCCTTGCCGGTGAACACATCATGCAGGGTGATCTTGGGGAACAGGTTCAGCACCACGTCGAGATTGGCCAGGCCGAGGTCGGCATCGAGCACCAGCACACGTTCGCCCTGCCGGGCCAGGGCCGCCGCCAGGTTGGCGGAGATGAAGGTCTTGCCCACGCCGCCCTTGCCGCTGGTGATGGCGAGAATGCGCGCCCGGCGGCCGTTCGGCGCGGAGGGCTGGGAAGAGGGGGTCGGCACGGTCATGGAAGCTTACTCGAGATCCTGGAACTGGGACGATCCGAACAGCATGCCCTTTTCCTCGGCGCTGACCATGGACACCGGGGGTTGTTCCAGGCAGGCGCGGTTGCGTCCTTCCGACTTGGCGCGGTAGAGCTGCCTGTCCGCGCGCTCTATCCACAGCGAGGCCGACGAGCGGACCCACTGGGGCGCGTAGGCACCGCCCACGCTGATGGTGATCGACAGGCTCTGGTGCAGGGAGATCTGGACCATGGACTCCTCGACCTTGCGCCGTATGCGCTCGGCCACCGCCTGCCCGAAGGCCGGCGGACAGTTGGGCAGGATGATCGCGTATTCCTCGCCGCCGAAGCGCGCGACGGTGTCCATCGGGCGCACGCATTCGAGCAGCGAGCGCGCCACCGACTGGATGACCAGGTCGCCGGCCGCATGGCCATGGCTGTCGTTGACGGCCTTGAAACGATCGATGTCGACCATCAGCACCAGCGCGGGCTCGCCGGCGCGGGCGACACGGTCGACCTCGCGCGCCAGGATGGTCTCGAAATGGCGGCGGTTGACCAGATCGGTGAGCGGGTCGCGGCAGGACAGATCGCACAAGGTGTCGATGACCGCCTGCAGCCAGGCCGTGGAGCCGACCTCCTCCAGGGCTGGCAAGGCATGCCCCGACTGGGCCAGCAACTGCAAGGCGGCACCCATCTTGAGCTGAGTGGCCTGGTCCGGGGGGCGGGTAATCGTCACAGCAATAGGTAATCGTTACCTACGAGTTTACCAGGCGGTTACGACTCCAGGCACCGATATACCCGTCGATTCCGTCTCATCTTCGGGGCTAATGCCACGCTCAAGGCGATCAGACTGTCAGCCGATAACCCGGAAAGCCGTGTCCGCAGTCCGCGAACCCGGCGGTCGCCATCCATCGGAGTCTTCATGAGCGCTGTTTCTCCCGTCGAAACCGCCGCCTTGCGCGGCGCAGCCGCCGATCCCGCGGAGCAACAGGAGTTCAGCTTCGGGGTCCAGGACTTCAACCGGGTGCGCGAGCTCATCTACCAGCGCGCCGGCATCAGCCTGCACGCCGGCAAGCAGGCCATGGTGTACAGCCGCCTGTCGCGGCGCCTGCGTGAAACCGGCCAGACCTCGTTCGGCCAGTACCTGCAGTGGCTGCAGAACGCCTCAGGAGCCGCTGCCGACCAGGAATGGCAGGAGTTCGTGAACTGCCTCACGACCAACCTCACTTCGTTCTTCCGCGAAGAACATCACTTCCATTCGCTGCTGGCCGACCTGAAGGCGCGGGCGGGCCAGAACCTGCGCATCTGGTGCAACGCAGCATCGACCGGCGAGGAGCCGTACACCATCGCCATGACCTGCGTCGAGGCCCTCGGCCCGCAGGCCCCGGTCAAGATCATCGCCAGCGACATCGATACCAAGGTGCTGGCCGTGGCCAGCCGCGGCGTCTACAAGAGCGACGCCCGCGGCCTGTCGCCCGAGCGGCTGCGTGCGCACTTCCTGCGCGGCAAGGGCGAGAACAGCGGCTCCATCCGCGTCAAGCCCGAACTGGCCCGCATGATCGAGTTCCGCACGCACAACCTGATGGACCTGCGCTGGTCGCTGGGCGAGCCCTTCGACATCGTGTTCTGCCGCAACGTGATGATCTACTTCGACGGCCCCACCCAGCGCAAGGTGCTCGAACGCATCCACGGCGTCATGAAACCCAAGAGCCTGCTCTTCGTCGGGCATTCCGAGAACTTCACCGAATCCAAGGACCTTTTCCGCCTGCGTGGCAAAACGATCTACGAGCGTGCCTGAGCCTGCGGCTCAAGCGATCCTCCATCCAAGCCGATATCGAACCACCATGGCAGTCGTCACCCCCACCCCTCCGCCCAACGGCTCGCGCCTCGAACGCCTGAAGGCGGCGCCGCGCAAACCGGGGGAAGCCTCCTTCTTCTTCTACGACGCGCATTTCAAGAACGACGCGGTGAAGATCCTGCCGGGCGAGTACTTCGTGCACAACGAGGACATGCTCATCATGACCACCCTCGGCTCGTGCATCGCGGCCTGCCTCTACGACCGCAACGCCAAGGTCGGCGGCATGAACCACTTCATGCTGCCCGAGGGCAGCGGCGACTCGGGGCGCTACGGCTCCTACGCCATGGAACTGCTCATCAACGAGATGATGAAACGCGGCGCGCAGCGCATGACCATGGAAGCCAAGGTCTTCGGCGGCGGCCAGGTGGTCAGCGGCATGACCTCCATGAACGTCGGCGAACGCAACACCACCTTCGTCATGGACTACCTCAAGACCGAACGCATCCCGGTGGTTTCCAAGGACGTCCTCGACATCTATCCCAGAAAGGTTTGTTTCCTACCCGGCAGCGGCAAGGCCATGGTCAAGCGCCTGGCACCGGCCAACACCGATGCGCTGCTGGCCCAGGACCGCGCCGCGGTCCAGAAGGCCGTGCCCGCAGCCACCGGAGGCGGCTCGGTCGACCTGTTCTGAGCCTGCTTGCACCGGCGGTCCAGCAAGCAAGAAAGCCAAACATGCCCAAGACACGTGTAGTAGTGGTGGACGACTCGGCCCTGGTCCGCAGTCTGCTCACCGAAATCATCAATCGCCAGGTCGACATGGAATGCGTGGGCGCGGCGGCCGATCCGCTCGTGGCACGCGAGATGATCCGCGAACTCAACCCCGACGTCATCACGCTCGACATCGAGATGCCGCGCATGGACGGCATCGACTTCCTCGGCAGGCTGATGCGCCTGCGCCCGATGCCGGTGGTGATGGTGTCCACCCTCACCGAACGCGGCGCCGAGGTCACCATGCGCGCGCTCGAGCTGGGGGCGGTCGACTTCGTCGCCAAGCCCAAGATCGGCATCGCCGACGGGCTGCGCCTGCTGGCCGAGGACATCACCGAGAAAGTGCGCATCGCCTCGAAGGCACACATCCGCAAGCTGCACCAGCCGCCGGCGGCGCCGCCCGGTTCGCCGGCCGCGGCCAAGCCGGCGGCCACCCCCTCGCTGGGCCGGTTGTCGACCGAGAAGATCATCTTCATCGGCGCCTCCACCGGCGGCACCGAAGCCACCAAGGAAGTGCTGGTGCACCTGCCGCCCGACAGCCCCGCGGTCGTCATCACCCAGCACATGCCGCCCGGTTTCACGCGCAGCTATGCGGCGCGGCTCGACGGCCTGTGCCGCATCCGGGTGGCCGAGGCGCGCGACGGCGAACGCATCCTGCCGGGGCACGCCTACATCGCGCCGGGCGGCTTCCACCTGAGCGTGGAGCGCAGCGGCGCCAACTACATCGCCCGCGTGCAGGACGGCGAGCCGGTCAACCGCCACCGGCCCTCGGTCGAGGTGCTGTTCAAGTCGGCCGCCCGGGTGGTGGGGCCGAACGCGCTGGGCATCATGCTCACCGGCATGGGCGCCGACGGCGCCAAGGCCATGAAGGAGCTGCGCGACGCCGGCAGCTACAACTACGTGCAGGACGAGGCCACCTGCGTGGTGTTCGGCATGCCGCGCGAGGCCATCAATGCCGGTGCCGCCCACGAGGTGCTGCCGCTGAACCAGATCGCCCCCAAGCTGATCGAGCGGCTGCGCAGCACGGCGGGCATGTCGACCAACCGGGTCTGAGCGACGGGGCCGGGCCCCGGCTCACCAGGACTTGCGTTCGACGTAGGGTCGCGACTGCAGCACCACGATCCGGCCCGCGGGATCGATCGCCCATTCGATGTCCTGGTCGACCAGGCCGAACAAGGCTTTGAGGCGGCGACCCACGCCCGCCAGCTGCCGGACCCTCGGCGTGCTCAGCACCTCGCTGTCCACGGCATCCGGCACTAGCGGCCGGTCGACCACGCCGCCGGAAGGATCGAGCTGGAGCTCGGACAGCTCCTCCGAACGCGACAGGCGGCGCACCGCATCGCTCCAGCTGTCGTGCATCGACTGCTCGGCGATGCGCCGCCCCTCCACCACCTTGATCCCCAGGCCGCGCTTGGCGGACACGTAGGTCGCGTTGAGATGGCTGGCGTCGAAGGGGTCGCGGGTGACCATCACGCCGGACAGCACCGACTCGACCGCCTGCTGCACCAGCACACCCATGAACACCTGGCTGTCGGGCACGCCCGCCGCGCGCCGCGCCTCGTAGGCCTCGGCGTTATAGACCGAGGCCCAGACCGTCTTCACCGCCTGCAGCAGCGCCGCGTCCGAGCGCGCGTTGGGCACGGTGGTGTACAGGCCGGCGCCGCTGAAGTTGGACAGGTCCTCGGCATTGGAGGAACTGCGCACGAAGACGCTGCGGCCGGCGAGCTGGGCGTGCCACTGCGCCAGCCAGCGCGCCGACAGGGCGGGATCGAGCGGCAGCGCCGCCAGCTCGCCGCGCAACCGCTCCAGCGCCTGGCGCCGCACGCTGCGGCTGCGCTCGAAGCCCGGCGAGGCGAGGCGGCGCCCGATCAGCGCCCGCGCCTGCGGCGTGGCCATGAAGCTGGCGTAGTGGGCGTAGGGGATGCAAAAGCCGTCGGGCACCGGCGCGAGTCCGAGGTCCGCCCCGAACGAGCCGAGACGCCGCGCCGCCTCGATGCGGGACAGGTTCACCGCCTTGCTGCCGCAGGCCATGCGCCCGCGGCCGGCGATCTCGCGCAGCGGCAGCGGCTGGCGCAGCGACAGGTCCGGCCTGGCGAGCAGCTTCACCGGCGGGGCCGGCCGCGCCGCCACCGGCCCGGGCAGCAAGGACAGCTCGTAGCGGCCTGCGCTGACGCGGAGGTCGACCCAGCGCCCGTCATGGTCCTTCAACTCGCGGAACGCGTCCCGCAGGTAGGCGTTGGGCACCCCCCAGCCCTTGACCAGCAGGTTGACGTGGGAGAGCGCGGTCGAGGCTTTTTCGGTCAGCACGCCGGCCACCGGCGACAGCGACAGGGGCACCTCTTTCAGGACCACGATGTCGGTCGGCTCGATGTCGTCCAGGCTCTCGTCGTCCAGTCGCTCGACCAGGCGCAGGCGGCCCTGCGCGCGACCGGTGTTCAAGGCCATGAAGCGGCTGTCGCCGATGATCTGCGCCTCGGTCACGAAGTCGATGCCGGCGGCGCGCGCCACCGCCTCGTGTTCGGTGGAATTCGCCTTGAAGACCAGGGGCTCGAAGAAGGCCGCGGCCAGCGACTGCCCGGCCAGGCGGATCAGCGTCTCGCTGGTGCGGTCTCCTTCCCAGAACTCGAAGGTCCAGCGCTTCAGGCGCGGCTGCAGGCCGATGGTGCCGAACAGGAAACGCCTGTCCGCCCGCTCGTAATAGCCCCGGATCTGTTTCTCGTCGAGCTGGGGCACCAGGTAGTGAGCGCGCACGAAGTCTTCGTGAAGCGGATAGCGGTTGGCGTTGATCAGATAAAGCCGGTTGCCGTCGGCGCGGTCGATCGCGAAGATGGTGTGGACCAGGGGTTCCGGCGAGTCGGCGTTGTAGACGCGCGCGATCTGGCGGAACTGCTCCATGCCGCTCACCGACCCGAGATAGGCCGGCCCGGTGGCGGCTGCGGCGGACCCCGCCCTGCCCGGCGCGGCCACCAGCCCCCGCTGCTCGGCCGCGGACGGGTTCGCGACCGGGGCAGGAGCCGCAAGCGCCGGCGGCATCGGTTCGCCGCGGCGCTTGGCGGTGTAGACCGAAGGCTTCTCGGCCAGCTGCGCCACGGCCGGCGCGGCGGCCAGCCACAAGGCGCCGAGGAGGAGGATGCCCCCTGGACAGACGGGACGTCGGCGGCGATCGGTCATGGCGGGATGCGGGTGGGACGGGATGGCCGAAGTATCCCCGCATCGTCGGCTCCCCGGAGCGCGGGGTTCCCCCCCCGAGCGGAGGGGGCCGCGGCCGCCGGAAAACGAGCCGGCGGAGATACAGTGGCACCCGATCCAACCAGCCCGGTCTTCCGCCACCGATCTGCCATGTCTCAGCGCCAACACGGCCCGGGCCGCGCCGCGACGGCACCGGCAACCGCACTGTCCTCCGAGCCGCGCCCCGCGGCCACCGCCGCCTACCTGCCGCGCAATGTGGTGAACGCGCCCGAGCTGAAGGCGGCCATCGCCGCCCGCAGCGCGGCACGCGGCGACGACGCGCAGGTGCAGGCCTGGCTGGGCAACCACTTCTTCCGCTGGCTCATCGGCAGCTTCGAGCACGCCGTGGCCATCCGCTCGCTGCAGCACTATGCCGAGCTGCTGGGCCCGGCCGCCGAAGTGCCGGCCTGGTTCGTCAAGCAGTGCGCGGCCGCGCCGGCCTCGGGCTTCTACATCGATCCGCAGCATCCCTTCCTGCTGGACAGGGAGCGCCTGCTGGTGGAGTTCCTGAACGCGCGCCGCGGCACGCGGCTGGCCGAGAAGCTGCAGCGCATCACCTGCCCGATGGCCTTCGAGATGTGGGACAAGGAGCACGCCCGCATGCAGGCGCGGCGCGGCAAGGGCTGGGTGCCCAGCAGCGGCCGGGCCCTGCGGCACTGCCTGCGCACCCCCAACGGCGTGATCTTCGAGTTCGTTCCCGACAACGAGCACCTGCGCGAGGAGATGGCCTACGAGTCGTTCCACATGCAGCACTGCCTCGGCCAGTTCGCCGACAGGAAACGCCTGAGCGGCGGCTATGGCGAACGCTACGCGAGTTCGGCGCAGGACGGCTCGCTGCGCCTGTTCACCCTGCGCGACGGGTCCAACCAGCCGCATGTGACCCTGAGCCTGCAGGTGAACGGCGACAGCCTGTCCATCGACCAGATCAAGGGCAAGCAGAACCGCCATCCGGTGCACAAGTACGCGGCCGACGTGCTGCAGTTCCTGCGCTGGCTGGGTGTCGGCGCGGAGCGCCATGCCGATTGCGATGGCATGGGCCTGGTGTACGAGACGCGCGGCGACGGCGGCGGCGAATGGAAGTTCGTCACCGAGCTCGGCGACCCGGACCTGCTGCTCAGCGTGATGAGCAACAACCTTCACCTCGCTGAACGTTTCGAGCAGCCACCGGCGGCGCTCCAGTGGCTGATGCTGTCGATCGACCCGGCCAGCCTGGCAAGGCTGAAGAACGTCGATCCGGCGGTGGCCGCCGCCGCCGGCATCGCCCAGCCCGACAGCCCGCCCGTTCTTGGCGGCACGCTGCCGGCCCCGCGCTGGCTCGAGCGCTGGCGGGGTGGCGGCGTCCCTGGCGAGGCCCCCCTCTACCAGGTGGAGGGCATCCCGATCGGCGATGGCCCGCGCTGGCTGAGCCGACTCTTCGGAGCCTGAGCCATGGTGTTCGCCGTCCTCAATGTGCTGCTGGCACTGGTCTTCTTCTACTTCGTGCTGGTCCGCCCGGCCCGGCAGCGGGCACGCCTGAATGAACAGGCACCGGCGCGGCGCCGCTGGGCGCTGGCCTTGTGCGACATCCAGCTGCGCCGCAACGGCCTGCCCTACCAGACCGATGCGCTGCGCATCGCCCTGCCGCCCGACCGCCTCCTCAGCCTGCGCCGCTCGGTGCTGGCCGAACTCGAGATCGACCCCGACGCCGGCGAAGCGGACTTGCGGACGCAAGCGCAACGGGCCTTGTCGCATTGGGCGCAAGGCATGGGCCGCGACCGCAGCCACTTCTTCGCCCACATGGCCCAACAGGGCCGGGTCCGGCAGGCCCTGGCCTTCGACTGCGCACGCACCGCCTTCCTGGTCCGCTGCCTGGCCCTGCTCGAACTCTGCAGCGAGGAGGCCGCCTGGCTGGTGCTGCTGCTCAACGCCCAGCGCGCCCAGGACAGCTTTCGCGACTGGACCGATTTCGGCCGCGCCTACGCCAACGGACGCCAGGTCTGGCTCAGCTTCGACAACCAGGCCACGGCGACCCAGCGCGCCGAGCAGGAGGTCGAGGAATACCTGAACGAACGGGATGGCAACTGGAGCCTGCTGCCCTGGTCCGCCTACAAGCTGTTCGATCCGCAACCGCTCCCGTCCCCCCTTCCCTCCGCCCCCACGCCCTCCGCATGAGCCCGTCCTCTTCCGAAGCAACGACCTTCACGCGCCCCTTCACCCCCCGGCATCCCCCGTCGGCCAAGAGCCGCTGGACGATCTGCGACATCGCCGCGGAGTTGTCCCGGCAGGCCTACGACGAGCTGGAAGCGAGGCTGACGGCCGCCCATGCCGCCAGCCTCGACAGCCGCGAGGGCGAACAGCGCTACACCGACGCCCTGCCCGGCGACCTCTCGAACTGCCTGTCGGCAGGCCCCGAAGGACTGGCCCTGCTGCGCGCCTGGCAGGCCGCCCTGCCCGGCTCGGGCCATGCCCATCTGTGCGAGGCCCACTACTGGTTCCACTGGGCCTACGAATACCGGGGCGGCGGATGGGCGAGCTCGGTCAGCGCCGACATGTGGACCTGCGCCCATGCCGCCGTGCACAACATGGCGGCCGCGGCGCTGCAGGCCTTGACCCGCGATCCGCGGCTGTGGGGCGCGACCGCCCTGATGATGCAGGGCGTGGCCGCGTTCAACGAGCCGGACTGGCTGACCGAGCTGGTCCAGCGCGGCGTCGTCCCGCCCGAGCCGATCGGCTACGGGCTGGAGGAGCAGGCCGCCGCCGACGAGGACCTGGTGCGCGAACTGGCGCGCTCGGGCATGTCGCCGTCCGACCGCATCCGCATCGTCGCGGCCCGGCCGGAGGCCTTGCGGCCCGCCATGCAGGGCAAGAAGCTGCTGAAGGGTGTGCACTACTGGATGTGGGCCACCTTGCACATCGATCCGGGCCCGTTCTACGTGCTGAAGAACTATGTCTGGTTCCTGCAGCCGCGCTGGGGCGGCAGCCACGACCGCATCCGCGCCTTCATCGCCTCGCCCTGCTGCGAGCACCTGAGCGAGGTCGAGAAGGACCGCCTCGGCCACGAGATCTGGCGCGACGACTACCTCAACAGCACGGCCGACGAGAACGACGATCCGCAGGACGTGGCCGCCTGGATGGAAGACACGCGCCGGCGCGCCGCGCAGGCGCTGTGGCCCTACCACCGCTACGAGGCCCTGATGTGGCTGGCGCAGAGCCATCACCAGCTGCAGCAGGCCGACCAGGCCTTCGCCAGCCTGCGCCAGGCCGAGGCGCAGCACCCCTTCGACAGCGACTACGCGGTGCGCCTCGCGCTCAGGCTGGCCTGCACGCTGGAGCCCGATTCCGACTGGCTGGCGCAGGCGGTGCGCCGCAGCGCCGAATCCGACGAGGACGAGTCCACGGCCGCGCGCATCCTCTACGGCTATTTCGCCTGCGAAGGGCTGCAGGGTTTCAGCGCCGACCCGGCGATCGGCCAGGGCTGGCTGGACAGCGTCGACCCGCGTTCGCTCGAATGGTCGCGGCTCGCCTGCACCTTCAGGGACGTGGGCCGGCTGGCCGACTTCCATCGGCTGCTGCAACTGGGCCACCAGCGCGGCGCGCCGGAGTGCCTGTTCTACCTCGGGTACAGCCATGCGGAAGGCCTGCACGTGCCGCAGGACCGGCGGCAGGCGCTGAAATACTACGCCGAGGCCGTGCAGGAGGGCTCGTCCACCGCGGCCTATAACGCGGCGCTGATCCACCACGACCTGGCGGCTGCGGCGGCCACCCCCGCGCTGCGCGCCGAGCACGAGGCGCTCGCGATCGACACCATGCTGAAGGCCCACCAGTTGGGCGACGAGGACGCGTTGGAGCGGACCTTCCGCTACATCGCCGACAGCCGCACACCGGCGCTGCGCCGGCAGCACCGGCCCTGGGTGCGGCAGCACGCCGAACAAGGCCATGCCACGGCGATGGCCGCCCTGTCGCGGCTGCTGGCCGACCCGTCCGATCCGGCCTCGTTCAACTACCGCGACAGCGTGCGCTGGCTGATGGGTGCCCAGGCCATCGACCCCGGGTTGTCCTACCTCCAGACCGTGCTCGAGGCCTGCCACAAGGGCCTCTTCAAGACCATGCGCTACGAGTTCACCCGCAGCCGGATCGGATCGCACGAGATCCCCGGGCCCGACAACGCCATGGTGTGAACCCGGCAGGGGCGGGCGGCCGGGCTCGCCGCGCCGTTCGCGCCCGCAGCCTTCTGCCGCCCGGCTGGGGCCTGTTCACACTACGGAAGCCTGTGCGAACAGGCCCTAGGCCGAATGGCGCTTACTTAAGCCCGCAGGGCAAGAAGTGCCACAGGCAAGTCATTAATGAGGAGGGACCGACCAGGGATCGATAGGATGGGTGTTCTCAGGCATCCAACCCACTTTCCAAGGAAGGCCCTCAAGATGGATCGTAATGCGCGCAGCCGCCGGGATCAACGGGCCAGGAGAATCGAGCGACGGGCGGGCTCGATGCAGTCGATAGAGTTTTTCGACGTGCTGACGAGCCCGGAGCTGATCGAGACGACCGAGGGTTTGATGCCAGATCACCGGGAGCGGTTGTATCCACCGGCGGTAACGCTGTCGATGTTCATGCAGCAGGCGCTGCAGGCGGACGGATCGTGTCAGAACGTGGTCAATAGCTGGGCGGCACAGCGGGTGGCGGACGGGCTGGGTGCAATGAGTGTTCGAACCGGAGCGTACTGCCGGGCACGCCAGAGGCTGCCGCAGTCGATGGTCAAGGGGCTGGCTCGCGAGAGCGGCCGGTTGCTCAGCCAGAGGGCACCATTGCACTGGCGCTGGCGCGGGCGGGCGGTCAAGCTGGTCGATGGCACGGGCCTGTCGATGCCCGATACCCAAGAGAACCAGACGGTCTATCCGCAGCCAGAGTCCCAGGCGGCAGGGATCGGATTTCCGCTGAGCTGCATGGTGGTGGTGATCTGCCTGGCGACAGGAGCGGCGCTGGAGGCCGCCAATGGGCCATACAGCGGCAAGGGCAGCGGCGAGTTGGGGCTGTTTCGTAGCCTGGGCGCGACTTTCCAGCCAGGCGACCTGATGCTGGCTGACGCGTTGTACTGCAACTACTTCCTGATCGCCTCGCTGGTAGCCGGCGGCGTGGATATGCTTTTCGAGCAACACGGATCGCGGCGCACTGACTTCCGACGCGGTCGATCGCTGGGCCCGCGCGACCATGTGGTGCACTGGCCCAAGCCGGCCCGTCCGGCGTGGATGACACGTGAACAGTACCAGGCCTTTCCCGATGAGATCGAGCTGCGAGAAGCACAAGTCCACCATCAGGTGCTGGTCACGACGCTGGCGAACCATCGGCGGGTCGACAAGCAGGAGCTGAGCGAGTTGTACGCGCGGCGCTGGAACGTGGAACTGGACCTGCGCAGCCTGAAGACGACAATGGGCATGGAGACGCTGCACTGCCAGACGCCGGAGATGAACGAGAAGGAGTTGTGGGTGCACCTGCTGGCCTACAACCTGATCCGATTGCTGATGGCTCAGGCCGCCAGCATGGCCAGCGTCGACCCGCGCAAGCTGAGCTACAAGCACACCTGCCAACTCTGGAACAGCTGGTTATCGCATGGCCTGAGGGCGACCTCCGATGCAAACCGCCTGTTCATGCTCATCGCACAGGTCCCTGTCGGCAACAGGCCCGACAGAATCGAGCCACGAATGCGAAAACGACGACCAAAATCCTACCCTTGGCTCAAACAACCGCGCAGCAGCCTGCGCGACCACCTGCGCAAGCACGGCCACCCAAAACGGCGCTAAGTAAGCGCCATTCGCCCTAGGCCGCCAGCTTGAACACCGAGACGGCGCCGACCAGGTGCTGGGCCTGCCGCTGCAGGCTTTCGGCCGCGGCCGCGCTTTCCTCGACCAAGGCGGCGTTCTGCTGCGTCACCTGGTCCATCTGCGACACCGCCTGGCCGACCTGCGACACCCCCGAGCTCTGCTCCGCGCTGGCCTCGCTGATCTGGGCGACGATCTCGCTGACACGCCCGATGGCCCCGACGATCTCCGTCATCGTCCGGCCCGCCTCGTCCACCAGCGACGAGCCCTGCTCCACCTGCTCGACGCTGCTGGTGATCAGGCCCTTGATCTCGCGCGCCGCTTCGGCGCTGCGCTGGGCCAGGCCGCGCACCTCGCCGGCGACGACCGCGAAGCCGCGTCCCTGCTCGCCTGCGCGCGCGGCCTCGACCGCGGCATTCAGCGCCAGGATGTTGGTCTGGAACGCGATGCCGTCGATGACGCCGATGATGTCGGCGATGCGTTTGCTGCTGTCGTTGATGCCCTTCATGGTGTCGACGACGCGGGTGACCACGGCACCGCCGCGCGACGCCACCTGGCTGGCGTCGATGGCCAGCTCGTTGGCCTGCCGCGCGTTGTCGGCGTTGTGGCGGACGGTGGTGCCGAGCTGCTCCATCGTCGCGGCCGTCTGCTGCAGCGCGCTGGCCTGCTCCTCGGTGCGCTGGCTGAGATCGGCGTTGCCGGTGGCGATCTGCGCCGAACCCGTGGCGATGGAGTCCGACGCGCGCCGCACCTGGCCCACGATGTCGGCCAGCCGGCCCTGCATGGCCCCCAGCGAGGCCAGGACGCTGCCGGCGGGCGCCTCTGCGGCCTGCGGCACCGGAGAGAGTTCGCCCTCGGCCACCCGGCGCGCCGCCGCACCGAGTTCGGCCGGCTCGGCGCCCAGCGCGCGGGTGAGGCTGCGCGTGATCAGCATGCCGGCGAACACCGCCGCGGCCAGCGCCGCCAGGCAGACGGCGGCCAGCAGGTTGCGCTGGGTCGAGTAGGACTGCGCCGACTGCTCGACCTGCCGCTCCTGGCGGCTCAGCGTGAACTCGCGGTAGTCCTCGGCTGCCTTGATCAGGGCCGCGAGATGAGGCCGGCAGTCGTCGTTCATCTTCGCGATCGCCTCGTCGCGCTTGCCGTCGAGCGCGAGCTTGACGATGTCGAGCGCGATGGGGCCGTACGCCTGCTCGACCTTGCCGATGCTCGCGATCCTGGCTCGCACCTCGTCGGGGACGCCCGGCGCCCGCGCCATCTCGTCCAGCTTGGCCAGCCGCGTCTGCACGTCCTGGTGGGCCTGGAAGACGTTGGCCTTCTCGACGGCCAGGTCCTCGGGCTTGGTGACGAGCACGAGGTTGCGCACGGTGATCGCACGCCGGTCGACCGCGGTGCGCACGCTGTCGGCCATCATCGCGCGCGCGCCGATGCCGCGGACGTAGGAAACGAAACGCTCGTTGGCGTCCGACAACGCGTTCAGCGACAGGGCCGCCACGAGCAGCACCATCGCAGTGAGGCCGCCGAACGTCAGGGTCAACCGGGCGCGCACGGTCAGTTGGGCGAATGTCATGGATACGCTTGGATAGGTGAGTGAGCCGGCCGGGCCGACGCAATGAGTTACCGGCGACCTGCGGCAGGGATCGCCTGCACGAGATCGAGATTCGTCGGCAGGGCTGCCTGGATGCACGACGTGCACCGCGGCTCCACCGATCCATCGGAAGTAACTTTATTTCGGTCGATTCCCGCCGGACTTGAGCGGCATCAAGCGTCTCCGGGCACGCGCGTGAACAAATTGGCACGCGGCCGGCCGGAGGCCGCCACGGCGCGCCGGCCCCTCGATTTCATGGACAGGCGGATGCGGCGGGGGCCAGGAACAACCCTTGCAGATCGTTCAGGAAATCGAAGCCGCGGGCGGTCGGCTGGGCCCAGGTGAAATCGCGTGTCAGCAGTCCCAGCCGTTCGGCCTCGGCCATCGGCTTGCTGATGGCGGCCAGGGACAAGCCGGTGCGTTCGGCGAAGCGCTTCAGCTCGAAGCCCTCTTTCAGCCGCAGCGCGTTGAGCATGAACTCGAACGGCAGCTGGGCGCGTTCGACCTCCTCGTCCTGGGCGATGGCCGCGCCCGCGAGCGCCTGCGCCATGTAGCGGGCGGGATCGCGGTAGCGCACCTGGCGGACCACGCGGTGCGGGAAGGACAGCTTGCTGTGCGCGCCGGCGCCGATGCCGAGGTAGTCGCCGAAGTTCCAGTAGTTGAGGTTGTGGGCACAGCGGTGGCCGGGCCGGGCGAAGGCCGACACCTCGTAGCGCTCCAGCCCGGCTGCGGCCGTGCGGGCGGTGATGAGGTCGAGCATGTCGAAGGCAGTGTCCTCGTCGGGCACCGCGTCGGCCCCGGCCGGCGGATGCTTGGCGAAGAAGGTGTTGGGCTCGATGGTGAGGTGGTAGACCGACAGGTGCGGGGGCTCGAAGGCCAGGGCCTGGCTCAGGTCGGCCTCGAACTGCGCCGGCGTCTGGCCGGGCAGCGCATACATCAGGTCGAGGTTGAAGGTGTCGAAGGCCTCGCGCGCCTCGTCCACCGCGGCGCGGGCCTGCGCCGCATCGTGCACCCGGCCCAGGGCGCGCAACTTGTCGTCGTCGAAACTCTGCACGCCGATCGACAGACGGGTCACGCCGGCGGCGCGGAAGGCGCGGAAGCGGTCGCGCTCGAAGGTGCCCGGATTGGCCTCCATCGTGATCTCGCAGCCCGGCTCCAGCGGCAGCCGTGCCCGCAGGTCCGCGATGAGCTGGGCGATGCCCTCGGGCGAGAACAGGCTGGGCGTGCCGCCGCCGATGAAGATGCTGTGCACCCGGCGGCCCCAGATGAAGGGCAGCGCCGCTTCCAGGTCGGCGCGCAGGGCGGCGAGATAGTTCGCCTCGGGCAGGGCGCCGTCCCGCTGCTGCTCGTGCGAATTGAAATCGCAGTAGGGGCACTTCTTCAGGCACCAGGGCAGGTGCACGTACAGCGACAAGGGCGGCAGGGCGGCCAGCGACAGCGTGCCCGGACGCAGGTAGCGCGCCAGCATGTCCGGGGCGGCCGCCTGGAGGGCCGGCAGGATGGGAACGGCCCCGTTCCCGCTCGCCTCAGCCACGGTGCCAGACCTCGCGCATCAGTGCCAGCATCTGCCGCGCGGCGATGGCCCGGTGACTGTGCGCGTTCTTGTCGGCCGCGCTCAACTCGGCCACGCTGCGCCCCAGCGCGGGAATGAACACCAGCGGGTCATAGCCGAAGCCCTGCTCGCCGCGCGGAGCGGTGAGCACCTCGCCTTCCCAGCGGCCGAAGGCCAGCAGGGGTTCGGGGTCCTCGGCGGAACGCACCGCCACCAGCGCGCTCACGAAACGGGCGCGGCGATCCGCGTGGGGCGCGAGTTGCTCCAGCAGCACCCGGTTGTTGTCGGCATCGCCCTTCGGCTGGCCGAACAAGGTGGCGTAGCGCGCCGACAGCACGCCCGGCGCACCGCCCAGGGCGTCGACGCACAGTCCGGAGTCGTCGGCGATCGCCGGCCCCTTGGCATGCAGGGCGGCATGGCGGGCCTTGGCGAGCGCGTTTTCGATGAAGGTGGGGTGCGGCTCCTCGGCCTCGGGAATGCCGAGCGATCCCTGCGTGACCAGGCCCAGGCCGGCCGGCGCCAGCAGCGCCTGCAGCTCGGTCAGTTTCTTCGCGTTGTTGGAGGCCAGGACCAGTCGCATCTCAGTCTTCCAGTGCCAGCCGCTGGGCGGCCAGGAGTTCGGCCACGCCCTTGGACGCCAGATCGAGCAAGGCGTTCATCTCGGCGCGCGAAAAAGAGGCGCCCTCGGCCGTGCCCTGCACTTCCACGAAGCCGCCGCCGCCGGTCATCACCACGTTCATGTCGGTGTCGCAGGCGGAGTCCTCGGTGTACTCGAGGTCGAGCAAGGGCGTGCCCTCGACGATGCCGACGGAGACCGCCGCCACCGCCTCGCGGATCGGCGAGGCCGCCAGCAGCCCGCGGCGCTGCAGCGAGCGCACCGCATCGACCGCCGCCACGTAGGCGCCGGTGATGGCGGCCGTGCGCGTGCTGCCGTCGGCCTGGAGCACGTCGCAGTCCAGGTGCAGGGTGCGCTCGCCCAGCGCCTTCAGGTCGAACACGCAGCGCATCGAGCGGCCGATCAGGCGCTGGATCTCCTGGGTGCGGCCGCTCTGCTTGCCGCGCGCCGCCTCGCGGTCGCTGCGGGTGTGGGTGGCGCGCGGCAGCATGCCGTACTCGGCCGTCACCCAGCCTTCGCCGCTGCCCTTCTTGTGGCCGGGCACCTTCTCCTCGACCGAGGCCGTGCACAGCACCTTGGTATCGCCGAAGGCCACCAGCACCGAGCCCTCGGCGTGCTTGGTGTAGTGGCGGGTGAGCGAGACGGCACGCAGGGCATCGGCCGCACGGCCGGCTTGTCGGAGGTAGGTCATGGACATCCTGATCGGAAAGACGGGGGGACGCCGCGGCGGCACGCCGGCCGGCGGGCTGCGGGACGGGCACGCCGCCCCGCCCGGGTTCAACTCTTCTTTTGCGAGGAGCGGCGGATCGCTTCGTTGATCTCGCGGATGGAGCGCTCGATCTCGGCGTCGTCGAGCTCGTCCACCGGCGCCTCGCCCAGCACGCTGGCCTGGATGGTCGAGGCGAACACCTCCTCGCCCAGCGACTGGGTGGAAATGCCGCTGGTGCTGTCGCTGTCCTCGGCCGACTCCCACTCCACCGCCAGGATGGTGACGTTGTCGCTCTTCGCCCCACCGTTGCGCAGGGCCTGCTCGACCAGCTCGGGCACCGCGTCGGCGATGCTGTTGCGGGCCAGTTGCTCGGTGATGGTGGCATCGCTGACCGTGCCCCACAGGCCGTCGGAACACAGCAGCAGCCGGTCGCCGCTCTGCAGCATCAGCGGGCCGACGGTGTCGACCACCGGCTTGCCGGGACTGCCCAGGCAGGTGAACAGCACATTGCGGTTGAAGCGCTCCGGCATGGGCACCACGTGGCTCATGGTTTCCTGGAGCTCGGAATAGGAATGGTCGCGGGTGCGGGCGATGAGCTTGTCGCCGCGCACCAGGTAGAGCCGGGAATCGCCGCAATGCGCCCAATAGGCCGAGTTGCCCTGCAGCACGCAGGCGACCACGGTGGTGCGCGGCGTGTCGATCAGCGCCTTCTGGGTCGCGTAGCGCAGCAGCTGGTGATGGCCGGCGATGATGGCTTCGTGCAGGAAGCGCATCGGCTCCTTGAGCGTCGGCTTGGCGTCGCGCTGGAACATGGCCGCCAGGGTCTGAAGCGCCAGCTGCGACGCCACCTCGCCCTCGGGGTGGCCGCCCATGCCGTCGGCGAGCGCGAACAGGCCGGAGTCCCGCGTGTAGCAATAGCCCATGCGGTCTTCGTTCTTCTCGCGTCCGCCCTTGCGACTGACCTGGTAAACGGTGAATCGCATGGTGTCAGCTCTTGGCAGTCAGGTTTTCAAGCTGCAATTTCAATCTCTCGCTGAAGCTGAGCTTGGTATAGCGGCGCTCGGTCTCCCGCGCCAGTTCCTTTTGGAGCGAAAACACGCTTTGCGGGCGTGACAAGGGGTCGAGCGACATGCACCACTCGGTCACCTCGATGAGGTTGTCGGAGTACACATTGCGCAGCCGCGACAGGCTCAGGGCGAGCCGGTCCTTTTCGATGCGCTGGGGCGAGTCGTTGGGCGGGTAGCCCTGCATGCAGGCATAGATGCAGGCGCCGATGGCGTAGATGTCGGTCCAGGGGCCGAGGGTGCCGTCGCGGCGGTACATCTCGGGCGCGGCGAAACCCGGCGTGTACATCGGGCGGATGAAATTGCCCTCCTTGCTCAGCACCTCGCGCGCGGCGCCGAAGTCGAGCAGCACCGCCTTGTTCTCGTTGGTGATGAAGATGTTGGCCGGCTTGATGTCCAGGTGCAGCATCTTGTGCTGGTGCACGATGCGCAGGCCGCGCAGGATCTCGTCGAACAGCGAACGGATGGTCGACTCGCGAAAGACCTTGTCGCGCTTGAGGTCGCGGGCGGTGACGATGAAGTCCTGCAGGGTGTCGCCCTGCAGGTAGTTCATCACCATGTAGACGGTCTCGTTCTCGCGGAAGAAGTTGAGCACGCTCACCACGCTGGGGTGGCTGATCTGCGCCAGCGAGCGGCCTTCCTCGAAGAAGCTCTTCAGACCCAGCCGGTACAGGGGCTGCTTCTCGGGCTTGACGCGCGGTGTGAGCTCACCCGGGGCGCGCTCCGCCAGCGACGAGGGAAGATACTCCTTCACCGCCACGAGATGCCGCTCGGCGTCTTCGGCGAGGTACACCACGCCGAAACCGCCCGCCGCGAGCTTCTTGATGATCTGATACCCGCCGACCACGGTGCCGGACGGCAAGGGGGCGGGTTTCGGCTTTGACATAATCGAATTTTGCAATGCGATAAATTTGAATGCCAGTCTACAGCATGACCGGATATGCCAGCGCTACCGCCGGGGCGCAAACTGCGACAGAAGCCACAGCCGCCGGCGACGCCGCGCCGCCCCGTGCCAACGCTTCGGCCGCATCCAGTGTGATGGTGGAATTGCGCTCGGTCAACGGTCGTTTCCTCGACCTGGGCTTCAAGCTGCCGGACGAGTTCCGCTCGCTCGAACCGGCGCTGCGCGACCTGCTAGCCGCCGCCTTCCGCCGCGGCAAGATCGAGCTGCGGCTGAACACCCAGCGCGACAGCGACAGCGCCTGGCCGAGTCCCCAGCCCGAGCAGCTCAACCGGCTGTCCCGGCTGGAGAGCACGGTGCAGGGCTGGCTGCCCAAGGCGCAGAACCTGTCGGTGCACGAGGTCTTGCAGTGGTGCAAGGGGGGCGGCGCCACGGAGCGGCTGGACGAAGCCGCGCTCGACGCCGCCCGCCGCTGCATCAAGGGCCTGGCCGAGGCCCGTGCCCGCGAAGGCGCCAAGCTGGTCGCGGTGCTGATGGAACGGGTCAAGCGCCTGCGCGAACTGGCCGACCAGGCCGAGCCGCTGGTGCCGGCCGTCGTGCAGCGGCAGCAGCAGCGCTTCCTCGAACGCTGGGAAGAGGCGCTGGCCGCGACCGGCGCCGCCCAGAGCATCTCGCGCGAGGCCCTGCAGGAACGCGCGCTCAACGAGGCCGCCGCCTATTCCATCCGCATCGACGTGCAGGAGGAGCTGGCCCGGCTGCGCTCGCACCTGGACGAAGTCGCCCGGCTGCTCAAGGCCGGCGGCGAAGTCGGCAAGCGCCTGGACTTCCTGATCCAGGAACTGCTGCGCGAGGCCAACACGCTGGGCTCGAAATCCTCATCGCTCGAGCTGACCAACATCTCGGTGGAGATGAAGGTGCTGATCGAGCAGCTGCGGGAGCAGGTGCAGAACATCGAGTAGGGTGGCACGGTGGTGCGTGCGGATGCTGGCGCCGTCCAAAGGGTTACCCGAAAAATAAAAACCATTACAATGGTCCTTATCTTCGGAATCCGAACATAAAGACCATATTGATGTCACTTACCCTGGCGCCAATGGACGAAGTCCTCCGGACTTTGGGTCAACGCGTACGGGCACAACGGCTGGCCCAAGGCCTGCCCCAGCGCGAACTTTCGCAGATGGCCGGCTTGTCGCTGGGGGCGTTGCGCAAGCTGGAGAGCGATGGCCAGTGTTCGCTGGAGACCCTGGTCCGCGCAGTGCAGGCACTGGGGTTGATGGATGAACTGGAAAACCTGTTCGTGCTCCAGCGCAAGTCCATCGTCCAGATGGAGCGGGCCGAGTCCGTCAGCCAGCGGCAACGCGCGCCGCGCCGGAGGCTCACATGAGAAATGACTCTCCACGCTTGCCGCCGCTCGGCGCCGCCGCCCTCCGAGGGCGCGCGCTTTGTCTCGCGATGGCCGGGTGATGAAACGGCTGGCCGTCCACTACTGCGGCTGGAGCGAGGACTGGCCGCTGGGCCTGCTGGCTGACGACGGCACCACGCTGCTGTTCGAGTACTCCGCAGAGGCCTTGGCGCAGGGACTCGAACTGTCGCCCGTGCATCTCAAGCTCCGCGCCCCTGCCCATGGCGGCTTTCCGCCCTACCTGCATCGCCTGCCCGGGTTGATCGCCGACAGCCTGCCCGACGGCTGGGGACTGTTGCTGATGGACCGGCTGTTCCGCCAGCAGGGCTTGCGCCATCCCGGCCCACTGGATCGCCTGGCCTTCATCGGCGATCGCGCCATGGGCGCCTTGCGCTTCGTGCCCGCCGCGGAGCCCGATGCCGGAGAGCCAGACTGGAACTTGCTGGCCCTGGCCCAGGAGAGCGCGCGCGCCTTGGCCGGGGAAGCCGGTACCGCCTTGCGCGAGCTGGCACTCATGGGTGGCTCCCCGCAAGGCGCGCGGCCCAAGGCGCTGGTGCGGTACGACGCTGCAACGGGCCAGGTCGGCACACGCAGCGATGCCCCGGGCGACCCCTGGTTGGTGAAGTTTCCCGCCCAGCGCGAGCACAAAGAGGTCTGCGCCATCGAGCAGATGTACGCCGAACTGGCCCGCGATTGCGGACTAGAGCTGCCGGCCAGCGCCTGGTTCGACCTGTCGCCGAGGCTGGCGGCCTTCGGCGTGGCGCGCTTCGACCGCGAGCAAGCGCTGCGCGTGCCGGTACACAGCCTCGCCGGCCTGCTGCAGGTGGATTTTCGCCTGCCGGGCAGCACGGACTACACCGCCTTCCTGCGTGCCACCCGGCTGCTGACCCGAGACGAGCGCGAGGTGCGCAAAGCCTACGCACGCGCGGTCTTCAACGTGCTGTTCCACAACCGGGACGACCACCCGAAGAATTTCGCCTGGAGACTGGGACGGGACAGGCGCTGGCGGCTCGCCCCGGCCTTCGACCTGACATTCAGCGAAGGCCCCATGGGTCAGCACCACATGGATGTCTGCGGCGAAGGCGCTGCCGTGGAGCGTGGCCACCTACTGCGCCTGGCGTCGGAGGGTGGGATGCCAACGAAGGCGGCCGAGACCGTCATCGACCAGATGCTCGAGCAGGCTGCAGGCTTCGGCCAACGTGCGGCGGCATTTCCGATCCGGCGGGCAACGCTGCAGCAGATGAACGCCGCAGTCGGGGCTTGCCGTAGACGGCTGGCGGGAAATTGACACGGGCTCGGACGAACGGCGCCGATATGGCCACGCGGGTAGGCATCGTGTATTCCCTGGCAAGTCATCATTGATGTCAACGAGGTACGAAGATGACCGCCACTCTGTCGAGCAAGTTCCAGATTTCCATTCCCAAGGCCGTGTGCGAAGAGCAGCACTGGCAAGCCGGGCAGGAATTCGTGTTCATCCCCAAGGGCAAAGGCGTTCTGATGATGCCCATGCCCGAACAGAACCCATTGGCCGGCATCGCCAAGGGCGCGTGCAAGGACGGCTACCGCGACCGCAAGGACCGCTACTGATGGCAGCGCCGTCATGCCTGGTCCATACCTCGGCCTGGATCGAATGGCTCACCGGCGGTGCGCCTGGATAACAACTGGGCAAGCGGTTCCCGGACAGGTCGTGGTGCATCGCGCCCACCATCGTGCAACTCGAACTCTCGAACTGATTGGTGCGCGAGCTGGGCGAAGAGCAGGCCGACCGGGTCATCGCCTACACGCAGAAATGCACCGTCGTGTCGCTGGACACCACCATCGCGCTGCTTGCCACCGACCTGCAGCGCCAGTACAAACTGGCCACGGCCGATGCCATCGTCTGCGTCACCGCCCAGCACCGGGGGGCGTCGCTGCCAAGCTCTGACGCCCACGTCGAGAGGCTGCCGGACGTGGTGTTCTTTCCCAGGGCGGCGTGAGGCCGCCCTCCTCTTGGTGACGATGCTGCAAGCGAAGGCCGGCCATGCGAGTTCGCAGCCGGCGGCCACTCGCGCACACAATGGTCGAACTCGACCGTTCATCCCCATGAAACGACTGCCCCGGAAACCCTTCAAGACAGCCTCCCTGCGCCGGCTGGTCCGCCTGTCCCTGCGCGGCTGGGCCAGCGAACGCTGCTGGCAGGCCATCTTCGAATTGCAGAGGCGCGGCTCGCCGCATACGCTGGCCCTGGTGCGCAGCTTGTCGACGAGCCCCGGTTGGAGACGACGGGCCCTTGGACTCTACATCGCCTCCCAATTGCGACGAGGCCGGCCTGGCCGCAGCATGGAATACGCGCTCGAGGAGACGCAAGCCCTGCTGCTCGCCGGTCTTCGCGATGCGCACGACGAGGTGGTCCGTGCAGCGGTGTCCGGACTCGGCCACCGGCCCCATCCTGCCGCGCTGGCCGACTTGCTGCGCTTGTCCACCCATCGCCATGCCCAACTTCGCTACAACGTGGCCATCTCGCTCGGCGGATACAGCGACCCCGGCGCGATCGAAGCCCTGCTGCGGCTGGCCAGCGACACCGATGACGACGTGCGCGACTGGGCCACGTTCGAATTGGGCACGATCCACGAGACCGTGGACACGCCGGCCATCCGCGACATCCTGTGGAAGAACCTGCACGACCACCACCCGGACGTTCAAGGCGAAGCACTCGTGGGCTTGGCGAACCGGGGGGATGCCCGTGCCGTGGACCACCTGATCCAGCATCTGGATATCGAATGCCGGGTGTACGAACTGGAGGCGGCCGAGCGGCTGGCCAGCCCCTTGCTGGCGCCTGCGCTTCGGAACCTTGCCACCCACATGGCGCGGGGCGAGCACCACGCCGGAAGCTACTGGCTGGGGAGCCTGCAGAGGGCCATCGCGGCATGCGAAGGAACGGCTCCGGCCGGATGGCCTCCAGGAGAAACAATCGTTCAAACTCCAAAGATCTAAGGAGCCGCCAGCACTTCTCCGCCCGGCCTGCTCCCAGCCGCTGAACCTGCGATGCACGACACGCACACGCCGCCATGCTAAACTAGTCACCAGACTAGTCAGAAGGAGTCCATCATGAAAGCATGGCCCGTACAAGATGCGAAAGCCCGCTTCAGCGAGTTCCTCGACGCCTGCCTATCGGAAGGCCCGCAGATGGTGACGCGGCGTGGTGCCGAGGCAGCGGTGCTGGTGCCTGCCGCCCAGTGGCAGCAGATGCAGTCTGCGGCCCGCCCTTCCCTCAAGGAGTTGCTGTTGTCCGAGGGAGCACGCACCGACCAACTGGCACCGGAACGTTCACATGCGCGGGGCCGGGCTCGTCGCCGCCGGGTCGAGGCACTGGGCTGAATACCACACGACGGCTCGCGCCCATGTACCTATTGGACACCAACGTCATCTCGGAACTGCGCCGCCCCAAACCGCATGGTGCGGTGCTGGCCTGGCTCCAATCGGTGCCCGACAGCGACCTGCGCATTTCCGCCGTGAGCCTGGGAGAAATCCAGGCCGGCATCGAACTCACCCGGGATCAGGACGCACACAAGGCCGCCGAGATCGAGCGATGGGCCGAGGGCGTGGCGGCTTCGTACAACGTGCTGACCATGGATGCCGACACCTTTCGCATCTGGGCCCGGCTCATGCACCGCCGCTCCGACACCCTCTACGAAGATGCCATGATCGCGGCCACGGCCATCCGGCACCACCTGACCGTCGTCACCCGCAACGTGGCGGACTTCTCGAACTTCGGGGTGGAACTGCTCAACCCCTTCGAGGCCAGGACTCGACGATAGGGTGCTGGTCCCGGCTCGGGATCACCGTAACGCAGGACGCTACTGGCTAGAGAGTCTGCAAGCGGCCCTTGCAGCGTGCAAAGGCAACCCCCCGTCCGATGCACCCTTTTTCCGTCGCTCGTCCAGCCGTACGGCCGTGGAGTGCAACGGGCGGTGTTCCAGCAACCTGCCAGTCTTCACTCTCATGTGCTCCGACGAATGAACCGCAGCGAGACAAGACGCACGATCAGACCCAGCGCCTGGACGAAGCCAGACCGGGCAATGCGCCCACTGCGCGCGACAGACTCACCCACGATGGGAACATCGAGGCGCCACCTTGTCGGCCGGGACTTGTGCGTTTTAGTGATTCGCGAAAGACGGGTCTCGACATCGGGGGCGAATGGATCGATCGACTTGCCCTGGGCATACAGGCAGGGCGGCGTGAAGATCATCTTCGAACCCAGGAAATCAACCTGGACAGTCCCTGGGAGTTCTCGCCCGTCGGCAAGGCAGTAGGTTGCAGAAACGATGAAGCTGCCAAACACCCCAAGGCGCAGGCCCTCTCGAAAGGGAGATACGCAAGACTCGTCGACGCCATCCTCGCTCTCGGCATCGAGCCTGAATGCCATACCGGATGGCGCCTAAGATCGGCATCGGTGAGTTCGTGGACGGGAACGGTGTCGGTGCGCGCCATGTGAAACCTGAGGTTGAAGGTGAACGGCCCACGCCGGCGATGGCGGGGCGAGCCCACATACCTCGCCGCTGCGGGTTCGCCCAGCCACTCTCGCTCTGTAGGACGATCGGGCTTCCAGCAAGAAGCGAACTGTAGTGCTCGAACCGAGCGCAGGCGCGCGCGGGGCACAGACCTCGCTTCGGCGACTTGGAGGACGTGAACTAATCCACGGATCGCCAACGGCACCTGACCCGGGAGCGATATCGCCCAAACTTCGCGGCACCTCGCCAACCGATTCAACCCCGTCGCCATATGTCCGGGCATGTGCGCTCGTGCCACGATTCTGCCCGGGCCCATGTGCCATGGCGCTGCCGCGCCAAAATTCGAACTCAGCCGCCAGCTCCCAGAACACCGCTCCCATGAACCGCATCCCCCAACACCTGCATCCCGGCCTGCGGGCCCCGCTGCTGGCCCTGCTGTTGACGGCCACCTGTGCCACGGCCTCGCCCCGCCCGTCGCCCGTCGAACCCGAACCGCCTCTCAGCGCGTGGCAGACGGTGCCAGCGAAGTCCCTGGACGACGAAACCCCCGCGGCACGGCAGGGAGAACGCGTGCTGGCCTGGCAGAAGGGCCGCTCGCTGGAGCCCGCGCAGCAAGTGTTCCTGCGGGTGGACGCGGCCTTCGAGCAGGTGCAGCCGCTGCTGCAGGCGGCACTGTCCGGGCTGGGCGGGTACAAGACGAGCCAGGCGCCCCAGACCCTCGCCTACCTGTCCGATCCCTGGCCCCGGGTCTGGCTGTCCAGGCGGCCCGACCTCAGGGCCGCGCTGGTGCAGGGCGAAGAGCGGGCCAGGCTCGAGCAGGCCGTGCGCGACGGCGCGATGTCCCCCGACGAGGCGCGCACGGAGCTGGCCTGGGCGCTGGCCTCCACCGACTCGGCGCCGCAGGACCGCATCGGCATCCCGGCCTGGCAGGCGCAGACGCCCTCCTACCTCGCCACCCGGCAGGAGCGCTTCGGCCTGTGGCGCAGCAGCCGCGGCGTGACCCGCGTGGAAGCCTTCGATGCCGGCTTCCTGTTCGGCCGCCCCACGACCGCGGTCCGGCTGGGCCGCGAGGACACCTACCCCAACCCGCGCTACAAGTTCTTCGACTGGAACCGCAACATCCTGAGTTCGGCCCCGTCCAAGGAGCTCACCCACCATCTCGTGCCGGCCCCCGCCTTCGAGGCCCTGGCCGCCGCGCTGCGCCGGGCCAAGCTGCCGTTCGCCGTGGCCTCGTCGCCGCTCGCCTGGGCGGAGCCGGTCGCCCAACCCGAGCCGCCCGCGGTCAGTCTGCAAGCGCCCGGCGAAAGCCGCTCGCTGCGCCCGCAGTCCTTCGCCCTGACCCGCCTGCCCGAGTTCCCAGACGGCATCACCTACCCCGGGATCCTGCTGGCCCTGCCGGGAGGCGACCTGCTGCTGAGCGGCGAGTTCTTCCGCCACGGGCGCAGGGAACAAGGCGTCTGGCGCCTGAGCCGGCAGGGCGACACCCTGGCGGCTCAGGCCGTGTGGACGGGCCGCTCCCCGGGCCGCCGCCTCACCCTCAGCCGGGACGGCGGCTCGGCCTGGTTCTCCGGCCTCGCCGGCGCCGAGGGCACGGCGCCGCAGTTGTTTCGCTATGACGTGGCGGCCCGCCGGTTGGTGTCGGCCCCGCTGCCTGGTCTTCCCGCGGCCGGCGGCGCGGACGACAAGACCTGGCCGGACAACGACTGGTTGCTCGACGGCGAGCAGCAACCGCTGGCCTGGACGCGAAGCTATTCCGGCACCGGGTCCATGGCGGCGTGGCAGCTGCAAGGCCAGGCGCCGCAGGAAGGGCGCTGGAAGGTGGCCGAGCGCCTGCGTTCCACCCGCCCGGCCTACGTGCAGGAGGTGCTCTCCCAGGTGCTGCTGCGCCAGGCCCGGCGGCTCTGGGCCATCGACCGGTCCCTGGTGGAATGGGATGCGGACAGCGGCAGGCTGCTGCACAGCTGGCCGCTTCCACAGCGGTTCGGCGACTTTCCGCCGGCGCCGGGCGTGCAACAAAGGCCGTCCGGCTGGGACCCCCAGGCCCTTGGCTCGGCGGAGGGCGGCTGGGTGGCCCTGGGCTTCACCTACCTGCTGCCCGAGAAGTCGCCGGGCGTCCCGCTGATCGAGGCCCGGGCGGCCGTCGCGGAGAAGGAACCCGTGCCGCGCGAACGCCATTCCGGCGTGCACGTCATGGACACGGCGAGCGGCCGCGTGCGCCTCTCGGCCCTGGTCGGACCGGGGCTTCTGAGCGCGTTCGCGCGTTCCGCCGGCGGGCGCTGGCTGGCGGTCGGCGGCGACCCCGCCTGGCCGCGGCTGTGGGACCTCGACACCGGCGGCGCCGGCTATCAACTGGCCGAGCCGGCGCAGGCCGGCACCCGGCCGCCGCATCCGACCGCCCTGGCGTTTTCATGGGATGGCCGCTCCGTCTGGGGACTGTCGCAGAGGCAGCTGCTGCGCTGGGAACTTCCGGCGGAGGCCGCGGATGCGGCCGGCGGCGGCCGCTTCCCCGATCAGTCCCGCCGCTGAGCGGAGCCGGCGGCCACGGGAAGCTCCGCGTCCCGCCCGAACCCGTCCAGCCAGGCCATGAAGGTACGCGCCGCGGCCGAGCTGCGCCCCGGGCCGCTCACGTAGCCATAGGCCCCGGTGAGCACCCGCGAGCCGTCGAGCCGCACCAGCAGCTGGTTCTCCAGCATGCCGCCGACGAACATCTCCGGCACCACCAGCACGCCCAGGCCCTCGGCCGCCGCCTGGATGGCCAGCACGGTGTTGTCGAACTCCAGCGAAGGCGAGCAACCGGCCTCGGGCAGCCGGTGATACCGGCTCCATCGCGGCCAGAGGTCGGTGCGCGAGCGGGCGCCCAGGCGCACCCCGTCCAGCCCGTGCCCGGCCGAGGCCGCCACCAGCACCGAATATTCCTGCATGAACCATTCGGGCTCGCGCCCGCGGAACTCGCCGGCATCGCGGCGGATGTACACATCGATCGGACGGCTGGTGTCGATGGGGCCGTCGGTCGTGCCCAGCTCCACCTGGATGCCCGGATTCGCCTTGGCGAAGGACGCCAGGCGCGGGATCAGCCAGTGCATGGCCAGCGTGACGCCGGCATCCACACGCACCAGCGCGCGCCGGCCGCCGCGCCGCAGGAAATCGAGCTCGGCGGCGATCGAGGCCATCTTGTCGGCCACCCGCTCGTGCAGCAGCTCTCCCTTGCGGGTCAGGCGCAGCGCGGGCGGCCCGCGGTCGAACAAGGCGTGGCCGAGGTGTTCTTCCAGCGCCTGGATCTGCCGGCTGACCGCGCCCGGGGTGACGCACAAGGCCTGCGCGGCGAGCTTGAAGCTGCCGCAACGGGCCGCGGTGCAGAACACATGCAAGGCGGTGAAGGGCGGGCGCGTGGACATGGCACTCGATTGAGTTTTTCTCAACCGATGATGCCAGAAACTCGTTTGCGGCCTCGGGCTCGCCGGCCGACACTGGCGGCCTGTTTTCCTTGCCTGCGTCCCCGATGATGAAAACGCATCTGCTGTTCGCCCTGCTGGCCGCCGCCGCCATCGCCTCCCCGGGACCGGGCGTGCTGATGACACTGGGCAACGCAAGCCGCCACGGACTGCGCCACGCGTTCTGCGGCATCGCCGGGCTGGCCATGGGGGCGACGGTGACGGCCACGCTGTCGGCCTCGGGCGCGGGCCTGCTGCTGGCCTCGACGCCGTCGGCCTTCGCCGCCCTGCGCTATGCCGGGGCCCTCTACCTGGTCTACCTGGGCTGGCGCCAGTGGCAGCGTCCGGCAGTGCCTTCGCCGCAGGGCGCGCCGTCCGGCACGGCCGGCGCCCTGCGCAGCTGCTGGGAAGGCGTCGGGCTGCAGCTCACCAACCCGAAGTCGCTGCTGTTCTTCCTCTCGGTGCTGCCGCAGTTCACCGATCCGGCAGGCGACCCCGTGGGGCGGCTGCTCGGCCTCGTGGCCACCTACTGCCTGCTGCTCGTGCTGGTGCACGGCGCCTATGCGCTCATCGCCCGCCAGGGGCAGGCCTGGTTCGCCGAGCCGGGCGGCCGCCTGCTCGCCGCCCGCCTGAGCGGCAGCTGCTTCATCTTCTTCGGGCTGATGCTGGCGTGTTTCCCGCCGCAGGCGGTCGTGGCCACCGCGGCCGGATGAACCGGCCCCTCCATGGGGCGGGCAGTGCGTGCTCGACCCGCGCCACAACGTGCACAGTTCGCGTTGCGGGCGGCCTCGAGGCGCCGCCCACAGCCCGGGAGGCCGCCGGCGGCTGATAAACTGCGCCGAAGCAGGCCCGCCGGCGCCACTGGACCAGGCGGCTGGCCGCGTCGGCGGCGTGCGCCGCCGAAGCCAGGCCCGGCCCGGCGCAGTCGAAACCTCGAGTCAAGCAATGGAATACCCAGGCAATCTCTTTGTCGTCGCCGCCCCCAGTGGAGCGGGCAAGTCCAGCCTCGTCAAATCGCTGCTCGAACTCGACTCGCACCTGGTGGTGTCGATCTCCCATACCACCCGTCCCCCGCGCGGCCAGGAACAGAACGGCCGCGAATACATCTTCGTCGACCAGGCCACCTTCCGCCGCATGGTCGAGGTGGGCGACTTCTTCGAATGGGCGGAGGTGCACGGCAACCTCTACGGCACCTCGCGCGCGGCGATCGAGGACCGGGTGTCCAACGGGCAGGACGTGGTGCTGGAGATCGACTGGCAGGGCGCGCTGCAGATCAAGCAGATCTTCCCCAACGCCATCCTCATCTTCATCCTGCCGCCGAGCTGGGAGGAACTGGCCCAGCGCCTGAACCGCCGCGGCGAGGACTCGCCCGACGTGATCGAGCAGCGCATGGTGAACGCCCGCATCGAGGTCAACCAGGCACGCCACTTCGACTTCGTTATAATCAACGCTCTGTTCGAAACGGCCTTGTTCGATCTCAAAGCGATCGTTCATGCACAGCGCCTCAAGTACGCCGTGCTGAAAAGAAGCAAGCCTGCGGTGTTCGCCGCTCTGAACCTCAGCTGACCTCCCCATTCCCGGAGCACCTCCATGGCCCGCATCACCGTCGAAGACTGCCTGACCAAGATCCCGAACCGCTTTCAGCTGGTGCTGGCCGCGACCTACCGCGCCCGCATGCTGAGCCAGGGCCATGCGCCGAAGATCGAGACCAAGAACAAGCCCGGCGTCACCGCCCTGCGCGAGATCGCGGCGGGCGAAGTCGGCATCGAGATGCTGCGCAAGGTGCCGCTCTGAAGCCGGCCCTTCCCTGAAGACCGCTTCACGCCTTCGGGCGACAGCAACGGCCCCGGAAACGGGGCCGTTTGCTTTTGCGGCCCGGTTCGATCGGCCGGCAGGCCCCCCGGACCAGGCTCAAGGTGTGGCTTGCGCCTCCCAGCCGTCGAGCACGGCACAGGCGGATGAGACAGGACGGGCTCGAGGCGGCACGCCGGCCCACCCTGTCCCGCCTAGGCGCCGTCGACGGCCCCGCACGGCCGATTGTCCTTTTCCTGCCCGGCCGGCAGGATTGTTGCCGAGCGTGTCGCCCCTGTGTTCGCGCGGCGTGCCATTCCGGGATAAATTAGGGGGATGGGCTCCCTTTCTTCTTTCCTGTCGCGAACCGTCTCCGCCGTCCCCGGCCGGCGCGGCCCGCCGGTGCCGGCCGCGGCCACCGACGCCACCGCGGCCTCGTTCGCGGCGCTGACCCACAAGCTCGACTACCTCGAGCCGGCCGACATCAAGCGCGTGCGCGAGGCCTACCGCTTCGCGGACGAGGCCCACCTGGGCCAGTTCCGGGCCAGCGGCGAGCCCTACATCACCCATCCCATCGCTGTGGCCGGCCTGTGCGCCGACTGGAAACTCGACGCCCAGGCCATCATGGCGGCGCTGATGCACGACGCCATGGAGGACTGCGGCGTCACCAAGGTGCAGCTGATCGAGCACTTCGGCGCGCCCACCGCCGACCTGGTCGACGGCCTGACCAAGCTCGACCGCCTGCAGTTCTCGACCAAGGAGGAATCGCAGGCCGAGTCCTTCCGCAAGATGCTGCTGGCGATGGCGCGCGACGTGCGCGTGATCCTCATCAAGCTCGCCGACCGGCTGCACAACATGCGCACCATGGAAGCGATGGCCGAGGCCAAGCGCATCCGCATCGCCCGCGAGACCCTGGACATCTACGCGCCGATCGCCCACCGCCTGGGCCTGAACCAGACCTACCGCGAACTGCAGGAGCTGTCGTTCCAGCACCTGCGGCGCTGGCGGCATGCGGCGCTGTCCAAGGCGGTGCTCAGGGCGCGCGGCTACCGGCGCGACATCGTCGAGCGCATCCAGCGCGACGTCGAGAAGTCCTTCCACGACCAGGGCTACAAGGCCCAGGTCTACGGGCGCGAGAAGACGCTGTTCTCCATCTACAGCAAGATGCGCGAGAAACACCTGAGCTTCGCCCAGGTCAACGACATCTTCGGCTTTCGCATCGTGGTCGGCACGCTGCCCGAGTGCTACCTGGCGCTTGGCGTGCTGCACCAGCTGTACAAGCCGCTGCCGGGCCGTTTCAAGGACTACATCGCCATCCCCAAGGCCAACGGCTACCAGTCGCTGCACACCACCCTGGTGAGCCCGCTGGGCACGGCGGTGGAGTTCCAGATCCGCACCGAGGCCATGCACGCGGTGGCCGAGAAGGGCATCGCCGCCCACTGGATGTACAAGACCGGCAGCGGCCACGTGCAGGATGCGCAGCGGCTGGGGGCCATGTGGCTGCAGTCGCTGATCGACATCCAGGACGAGACCCGCGACGCCAGCGAATTCCTCGAACACGTCAAGATCGACCTGTTCCCCGACGCGGTCTACGTGTTCACGCCGAAGTCCAAGATCATGGCCCTGCCCCGCGGCGCCACGCTGGTCGATTTCGCCTACGCCATCCACTCCGACATCGGCGACCACTGCGTGGCGGCCAAGGTCAACGGCGACCCCGTCGCCTTGCGCACCGAGCTGCGCAGCGGTGACGTGGTGGAGGTGATCACCGCGCCGGGCGCGCGCCCCAACCCGGGCTGGCTGAACTTCGTGCGCACCGGCCGGGCGCGCTCGAAGATCCGCCACTACCTGAAGAACATGGAGCAGGAGGAGTCGGAACAACTCGGCGAGAAGCTGCTCGCGCAGGCGCTGCGCGCCGAGGGGCTGACCCTGCCCTCGACCGACCCGTCCGACCCGGCCGCCGCCCCGGTCTGGCAGCTGATCACCCGCTGGAGCGGCAACCGCTCGCCGTCCGACCTGCTGACCGACATCGGCCTGGGCCGCAAGATCGCCATCATCGTGGCCAAGCGGCTGGCGCAGATCATGGGCGAGCACGGCGTCAAGCCCGATGCGCTCACCCTCACCATGGGGCGCTACGGCTCGGACGACACGGCCTACGTCCAGGGCCAGGTGGTGATCGACGGCAGCGAGGGCGCCTCGGTGCAGATGGCGCCCTGCTGCAAGCCGATCCCGGGCGACGCGATCGTCGGCTACCTCGGCCGCGGCGAGGGACTGCTGGTGCACACCGCCGAATGCGGCGTGGGCAAGCGACTGTTCGAACGCGACAGCGAACGCTGGATGACAGTCGACTGGGCGGAGGAACCGACCCGGCCGTTCGAGACCGCGATCAACATCCTGCTGAAGAACGGCAAGGGGGTGCTGGCCCAGGTGGCCGCCGCGGTGAGCGCCGCGGAGGCCGACATCACCCACATCGAGATGGGCAACGAGCCGGCCGCCGCCACGGCCGAGCTGCGCCTGCTGCTCAGCGTGCGCGACCGGCTGCACCTGGCCGACGTGATGCGCACCCTGCGCCGCGCCAGCGCCGTGCTGAGGGTGAACCGCGTCAAGCCCTGAGCGGGCCGCCGGCTCAGGGCGCGGGGTAGGCGACCGCCAGCACCTCGATCCGCTGCAGGCCCCCGGGTGTCATCAGCTGCACCTCGTCGCCCACCTGCGCCTTCAGCAGCGCACGGGCGATGGGCGCCACCCAGCTGACTTCGCCCGCGCTGCTGTCGGCTTCGTCGACGCCCTTGATGGTGATCGTCTTCTCGACGCCGTCCTGGTTGACGTAGGTGACGGTGGCGCCGAAGAACACCTGCTCCCGGCCGTGGTGCACCGACGGGTCGGTGACCTCGGCGATCTCCAGCCGCTTGGTCAGGAAACGGATTCGCCGGTCGATCTCGCGCAGGCGCTTCTTGCCATAGAGGTAGTCGCCGTTCTCGGAGCGGTCGCCGTTCTTGGCCGCCCAGGACACGACCTCGACCACCTTCGGCCGCTCGACGTCGAGCAGCGACAGCAACTCCTCGCGCAGCCGCCGGTAGCCGGCCGGGGTGATGTAGTTCTTGGCCCCCGCCGGCATGGCGGGTGCGACGATCTCGTCATCGTCCGTGCCGGCGTCGGATTCCTTGGTGAAGGCTTTGCTCATGCGGGTTCCACGCGGGCGGGCTCAGTGGCTGCGCCCGTCATGAGGCAGACGCTCCAGGCCGGAGAGCTCGATGCCCTCGAGGCAGCGCACGTTCACCGCCACCGTGGCCCGGCCCTCGGCGTCCTGGCCCATGCCGAAGGGCGCGCAGCCGCAGCGGGCGCAGAAGCGATGCTGGATGACGTGCCGGTTGAACTCGTAGGTCGACAGCGCCGCCTCGGGCGTGGACAGCCGCAGCCGCTCGCGCGGCAGGAACCACAGCAGGTAGCCCTTGCGGCTGCAGTGGGAGCAGTTGCATTCGATGACCGGGCCCAGCTCGCCTTCGACCTCGAAGCGAACCTGCTGGCAGTGGCATGAACCTGTGTATTTCATGGAACGATCCAATGAGGCGATGCGGTGGAAAGGCAAATCATATGCCCTGCCGGCCGCTTGCTTGATGTACTGCCCCCGCGAGCGCCTGACAGAGGTGGACGAGGCCGGTGTCGCGATACTGACCACGCCGCTGAAGGCGTCGTCGCGTCCCTCCACCAGTTCATAGGCGATCGAGAACGGCAGGTGGGGCGTGCCCTTCGGGTCTTCCGAGACGCCATTGATCGGGTAGAAGCCGTAGGCGAGGTTGACGTTGGTGATGTTGAACTGGCTGCCGTTGGACGAGCCCCCAGCGTGCGGTGGGCGCTGGTCGTCGACTGCGGGCTGGCGCGGATTGCGCGTGGGCGGACTGTCCCGACAAGGCGAGCAAGACAGCACCGGCGAGGACGGTCGCGTTGAATGCGTGCACCGCCGAGGCTCCTGACATGGGTCTGCAAAGTAAGTAGAGGATCGCCGTGGGCGGTGCTTGAGGTCCTGCCCGCTGGTGTCATGACTGCCTCGGTTTGCAGGACTCATGCCATGGCGAATCCCTGGGTTTCAGGGGTTTGCGCCAGGTTTTGTGGCGCTGCGGGCAGGCTGCGAAGAGGCCGCTGTTGCGTGACCAAGACCTTGTCGTTTTGTGTTCCGGGCGACGGCGAGGGGGACGCCGGTCCCATCGGTGCGGCCTTCGGATCGACAAGGCCCGCAAAGCCGGCGGCTTTTTGTAACCATCTTCCGCAAGGCTGCTGCCGGAGTGCCATGCGCAGCACATCGCATGACGAGCTTGCGATCAAGCCGGAAAGCCGCTGCCCGTCACGAGCGGGTTACATCCTGCGACCAAAATGCCGCGCTTCGGCATCACATCTCCTACAGAGTTGCCGGACAGAGCCGCCCGACATTCGCGACCGCCCGCAGCCTCCGCTGCGACGGCGAGGCACCAGTGCCTTGGACTCGCAAGGAACGGACGGCTGCCCAGTCGAACCCAAAGAGAATGACGATGTCCCGACGTTCCGAACCAGGCCAGGAAGCTTGCACGCCTGAACTGCCGCCCTGCCCCGTCCCGCTCACGGCTGAAGACGCGAAAGGCCTGCAGCGCCGCTCGCTGCTGCAAGCCTTTGCCTCCCTTGGCGTGCTGCCCTTGGCAGCATGTGGTTCGGGGGAAGGCGACTCGCTCCCGCCTTCGACATCGTCGGCCCCCGGACCCGCTCCCGCTCCCGCTCCAGGGCCAGCCCCGGCTCCTGCTCCGGGCCCGAGTCCGGCCCCCACCCCGCCGCCGGTCGCCCAGGGGGTGGTCACGCTGCATGCGCGCCCCATGAATCTCGGCAGCATGGTGATGCTGAAGCACTATTTCGAAGGGGGCCGCTACGAGCGCTTCCAGCGCCTCGTCATCCTGCAGGGCGACAGCGCCAAGCTGCCTTTCTTCGGCTACGACTGGACCAACGCGAGCGCCATGCGGGTGTTGCGGGCCAGCACCTACAAGCTGCTGGTCGACGGCACCGAACGCGCCAGCGTGGCCGTGCCCTCGGGCACCAGCTCCGCCGAGTTCACGCTCGACCTGCGCCCGATCGCGGACGGCTGGCATGAGCTGGACATCGTCGGCGCCGCCGGCGAGACCTGCCCGCAGTTCTGGGTCTACGTCCAGAAGGGCGCGGCCCCCGTCAACCGCGACGCCATGCCGGTGTGCCTGGCCACGCACACCTTCATCTTCAACAAGACCAACTACCTGCACTACAGCGGCACGGTGCCCGCCCGGTACCTGCCGACCATGCTGCCCCTGGCTCCCCGCGAAACCCCTGCGTTCGACACCGCGTTGCCCCGGTCCGAGCTGATCCAGACCCAGATCTCCCCCACGCGGGCGGATGACGTCTACCGGCCCAGCGTCAACCCGTCCGGGCTGATGAGCACCTTCAATACCCAGGCCTACTTCTGGTCGGACTTCATCGCCAAGATTCCCAGGGTGGCCCTGCTCGACGGCCCCCGCGGCAAGGGATGCATCGTCATGCCCACGGTGGCCATGCCGGCGCATGCGGGAGGCACCTGGTTCTGCGATCCGTGGCGCATGGGCAAGATCGACGCGGACGGCACCGTGAAGACGCTGGCCGGATACCGCCATCGCGAGACGCCGTCCTTTTTCGGTGCCGCGCAGGAGGTGGAGCTGGTGGGCGACTGGTCGGCCATCCCCGTCGAGCGCCGGGGCTTCCACGAGATCTGGGGCATGGCCTTCGATCCGCGCACGCTGGCGACCAACCCGAACGCCGCGCCGATCGGCGGCGAGCGACCGCACCTCCAGGGACCGAAGCTGTGGATCGCCGACACGCAGAACCACCGCATCCTGCAGCTGGTCTTCAGCCCGGTGGACCGCAGCGTGCCGCCGAGGATCACGGAGTTCATCACCGGCCTGGGCGAACCCTGGGGCATCGTCTATGCCGAGGGCAAGCTGTACGTGTCGGAACGCACGGCCAGCAGGATCAGCGTCTTCGATCCGGACACGGGCGCCCTGCTGTCCACGCTGGCGCAGGGCAACGCCGCCTTGATGGCCGTCAGCACCCGGGACCGCTTCCCGTACCGCAAGGGCAGCCTGGAGGCCTGCAAGAACGAGCCCGTCGTCGGTCCCGAAGGCCTGGCCTGCCAGGATGGCTGGCTCTACTTCGGGTCCTGGGCACAGCAACAGGTCCGGCGCGTCAACCTGGCGACCAGGGCCGTCGAGGTCGTGGCCGAGGTCTTGATGGACGACAACAGCCACTACGCGCAGATCGCGCTCAGCGACGGCACGTTCGGTCCCAGGAACACGGTGTTCGTGGTCACCTGGTCGGTGGTCAACTATGGCTACCCGCAAGCCTACCTGCCGAGCGGAAGGCCTTGGGACTACATCGCCTCGCTGAACGAACCCGGGCTGCCCTATGCGTTCAGCAGCTACCCCACCACGGTGGGCGCGGGCCGCGGGAGGATGATCCACGGGGCGGCGAACGAGGGCCTGTTGATGATGTCCCGCAAGCTGCCTGCCGATCCCCGGCTCGACCGCGACCGCTACGTGGCCGGCCACAAGGACTACGTGAGCCGGGGCTTCGAGCTGCTCCACGGATCGGCCGGCTGGGGCTTCCATGGCCTGCCGCTGCCCTGGGGGACCTCGGCGCTGATCGACGAGTACCTCGCGGCCCAGGGTCACCGGCGCGGTTGAGCGGTCCCGTTCGGCGAACGATCCTCGACGAAGGCCTTGACCGCTTCCGGCGTCGGCAGCAGGCCCCAGGCGTCCAGCGTGGCGCGCCGGATGTAGGCCGCCCGGTCCGCGTCCGGCGAAGGCTTCAGGCCCTTGGCCTCCAGCTGCGCCAGCACGAAGGCATCGATGGGCGTGCGCACCCAGGCCTTGTTCCGCACGGCCGGCACCTCGGGCCGCTTGACCCGCTGATAGGGAGACCAGGATTTGGAAGCCGCCACGGCGGGCTTCGCGCCGGGCTCGGCGGCCGCGGGGCCGGCGGCCCCGGCCGCCAGGCTCGACAGGCCCAGCAGGAGGGAGAGGTACAGGCTCGGTTTCATTCATGCGCTCCAGTGCGGAAAGTTGTGTCGACCGGCTCGCCTGGAAGACCAGGCGAGGCCGCCAGCCGCAGGCCGTATCCCCGGGGAACGGCGCGGCGGCAAAACACCCCGGCTGCCTATTAGCAACTAGTGCGCCACTTTTCCAGGCCCTTGAAAAATCGCCTAAGTCATTGAATAAAAAGGAGTTTTTTAAATCGAAAGAAAGAACGTAGCGCCCGCCGGACAGGCCGGCGGCGGCTTTGCAACAGGGCTGCTGGTCCCTGCACAGCCCGTCTCGCGGGCCTTGTTGAAGATCCAGCAGCGAGGCCTGCGCCGCCGCGGCCGGGCGTGAGGCTTGCCCCTCCGAGCCAGGCAGTTCCGACCGTCGGCACCGCCGCCGCGGACGGTCGACCGCCGGCACCTGCCGGGCCGCCCTTGCGACCCAAGGCCGGTATCACGCGGCGCCCCCACGCGCTCTCGAGCCAGAAAAGGAATCGACATGAGACAGACCGTCATCGGCATGTTCGACAGCTGCGCCGACGCGTGGCAGGCGGCCCATACCCTGCAGGCCGGCGGCTTCGGCGACTCGGTGCGCGTGACCGACGAGCCCGAGTGCGGCAGCGGCCGGCCGCAGCCGCCGGACGCGGGTGTCATCGCGCGGGTGCGCCAGTTCTTCGCGAGGATGTTCGGTTCCGGCCCGCCCGGTGCGGCCGACCAGTATGCCGAGACGGTGCTGCGCGGCGGCGCCGTGCTGTGGGTCGAGGTCGAGCGGCGGGACGAACTCGACCAGGTGCGCGAAACGCTGCGCAACGCGGGCGCGACCGAGATCGAAGAGCAGGTCGAGGACAGCCTCGTGCCCGAGCGCGCGGACCGCCGCGGCCTGGGCGGCGCGCGGGATTTCGCCGCCTGCGACACCGACTTCCGCGACGACTTCGAGACCTGGTACCGCTGCACCGGAAGCCGCTACGAGGACTACGAACCGGCCTACCGCTACGGCCACACGCTGGCCAACGACCCGGCCTATGCCGGGCGCAAGTGGGAGGACTTCGAACCGGATGCCCGCCGCCAATGGGAGCGCCTGCATCCGCGCCGGCCCTGGCAGCGCTACCGGACCGCCGTCAGGCATGCCTGGCAGCACAGCATGGCCTGAAGCAGGGCCGACGGGCATGCAAGTTGCCGCCCGGTCGACACCACCCACCCGACCCGAAGGACCGCAGCATGCTGGCGATGGAATACCGAGGCCCGTATCGCGTGCGGGCCACGCAAAAGGCGGAGCCGCGAATCGAACACCCGAACGATGCCATCGTGCAGGTGCTGCGCTCATGCATCTGCGGGTCGGACCTGCACCTGTACCACGGCCTGGTGCCCGACACGCGCGTGGGCATGACCTTCGGCCACGAGTTCGTCGGCAAGGTGACGGAGGTCGGCCCCTCGGTGCGCCACCTGGCGGTGGGCGACAGGGTGCTGGTGCCCTTCAACATCTTCTGCGGCTCGTGCTACTTCTGCCAGCGCGAGCTTTACAGCAATTGCCACAACACCAATCCGGAAGCGACCGCGGTCGGCGGCATCTACGGCTACTCGCACACGGCCGGCGGCTACGACGGCGGCCAGGCCGAGTACGTGCGCGTGCCGCTGGCCGACGTCGGCCCGAGCAGGATACCGGCGGACATCTCGCTCGACGACGCCGTGCTGCTGACCGATGCCTACCCGACCGGCTACCAGGCGGCCGAGATGGGCGAGATCGGCGAAGGCGACACGGTGGTCGTGTTCGGCGCCGGGCCGGTCGGCATCTTCGCCGCGAAATCGGCGTGGATGCTGGGCGCGGGGCGGGTGATCGTGGTCGACCATGTCGACTACCGGCTCGAGTTCGTCAGGCACTACGCGCAGTGCGAGGTGCTCGACCTCAAGCAGGTCGACGACATGGCCGTCCACATCAAGAAGATGACCGACGGGCTGGGCGCCGACGTGTGCATAGACGCCGTGGGCTGCGAGGCGACCGGCAACTTCCTGCAGCGACTCACCGGCGTCAGGCTCAAGCTGCAGGGCGGCGCGGCGACCGTGCTGCACTGGGCCATCAACTCGGTGCGCAAGGGCGGCGTGGTCTCCATCGTCGGCGTGTACGGGCCGACCTTCAACGCGGTGCCGATCGGCAACGCCGTCAACAAGGGCCTGACCCTCCGCATGAACCAGACCAGCGTCAAGCGGCACCTGCCCCGGCTGATCGAACACATCCAGGCCGGGCACATCGAGCCGCACCGCATCATCACCCACCGCGTGCCGCTGGAGGAGGTGGCCGACGCCTACCACCTGTTCTCGAGCAAGCTGGACCACTGCATCAAGACCGTCCTCATCCCGCCGGGCGCCCCCGAGTGAACGAGTCGACGACAAGGAGAGACCGCCATGGACAGACCGCAGAAGTACGCCCACATCCACGGCTGGGGCGTGGACCTCGATCCGGCGCAACGCCCCGCCTACCCGAAGGAGCGGCAACCGCCGCGCCTGCTGGACGCACCCCGCGACCCGCCCCGGCAGCAGGAGGCCAGGGTCGAGGTGCTGCACTCGATCGAGCGCCCCGGCCTGACACCGGTGTTCGGCAGCAGCACCCCGCCCTCGGGCCTCAGCGGGCGGCTGCGCGGATACGCCTACCGCTTCAGCGAGAACGACCTGCGGCACTGGCTGATGCTGCTGGCGGCCGACCGGCTCGACGTGGGCGAATCGCTGCTGGGCGAGCTGTCGCAGGGCCGTGTCCCCAACCTGTATGCAGAGATGGGCGGCCGGGCCGAGCTGAAGTACAACCCGGCGGGCGCGGCGCGCAAGCTGCTCACGCTGGCGGCGTTGCTGGGCGCCGGGTACTGGCTGTGGCGCGGCCGGCGGCGACCGCTGCGCCGCGGCCGCTCCTGAGCGGACGGGCCCCGCAGGGTTCGGGCGGCGGTCCACGCGACCAGGGCTCGGGGCGAGGCCCCCCGTGACTCGGGGGAGGAAAGCCGAGCTGAAAAACACGAAAATGAGCAGGTCGGCACGGCGTCCCGCCTCGACGACCTGCGGCCCCGGGCCCCCACTTCACGAGAAACCGAAATGAGCAACTGGTTCCGCACAACGTTACGCACTTCGGTCGCCCTGGCCCTGATCGCCGCCGCCTCGTCGGCCGCCGCGGCCCCCTATCGCTGGTCCTTCGAAAGCTCCGACGGTTCCAACGGCGGCCTGATCTCCGGCAGCTTCGTTTTCGACGGGACGACCTATTCCGCATGGGACGTCGTCACCAGCCAGAACCCCCTGCAGCAACAGACGGACCAAGCCACCGCCCACTACACGAACGAGAACAGCGACCTCGAGACCTTCGCCGGCGGCGTGCACCTGTGGGACCGCCGGCGGGTGATCTCCGGCGACACCTTCCGGGCGGCCAGCGAACTGATCCTGCACTTCTCGCCGCTGCTGCAGGACGGCAACCCGGTCCATGGCTACCTGGAGGAAACCTTCCGTACGCCGTCCGACCGCGAAGAATACCGCTCGGGCAACTTCAGCCTGGCCGGCGTGCCGGTGGCCGCCCCGGTGCCCGAACCCGAAGCGGCGCTCATGGGACTGGCCGGCCTGGCCCTGGTCGCAGCGGCCGTGGCACGCCGCCGCCAGCCGGCCCGCCCCTGATCCGCAAGCGGGGCGGGGACGCAGCCCGCGCCCGTCCCCCGCCTGCCGGCACCGTGAACATACGCCACGGCCTCTAGGCCTGCTTCCCGCCCAGGGCCGCAGCCGAACCGCAAGCCGGCGCAGACAGCCAAGAATCCGAGCCCGGGACAAGGTTCACGGGACGGGTCGGCATGCCCATGCTGCGTCGCCACAAGCCGCCGGGCCCCTGATCGGAAGCGGCGTGAGGACCGCCCTCCTCGCGGCCATGCGGATGCATACGCCAGTCACCGACCCGGAATCCGCTTCCCACCCAGGGCCGCTGAACCGGAAGCCGGGACAGACCGCCACCACCCGCAGGACCAGCCCGAGAAAAATTCACCCCATCGCCGGGGCATGCCCGTATCAGCCGGTATGTCCCACTTGTTTCATCCGCCCATGTTGCGCTCCCTGCTGCCCGGCGCCCTCAGCGCCCTCACCCTGTGGGGAGGCTGTATCGCCGCCCTGGCCCAGCCCCCCTCCACCGCGCCGGCGGACCGCGACGCCGCGCCGCGCCTGGTCGTCCGCGATGCACGCCTGCCAGTGCGGCTCGAATCGGTGGACCTGCAGGCCGAGGTCGTGGGCCGGGCGGTACAGACACGCATCGAACTGACGTTCCGCAATCCCAACGACCGCCCCCTCGAAGGCGAGCTGCAGTTCCCGCTGCGCGAGGACCAGATCGTCACCGGCTTCGCGCTCGACATCCAGGGCGAGCTGCGCCCCGCCATCCCGGTCGACAAGGCCAAGGGCCAGCAGGTGTTCGAGGAGGTGGTCCGGGCACGCGTCGACCCCGCGCTGCTGGAAGTGACACAAGGCCACAACTACAAGCTGCGCGTCTATCCGCTGCCCCCCGGCGGCACGCGCCGCGTCGTGTTGCACCTGGCGCAGACGCTGGGGCCGGCCGTCGGCGGCAGCAGCCCGCTGGTCCTGCCGCTGGCTTTCGCCGGCCCGCTGCCCCGTCTGGATGTGGACCTGCGGGTGGCCGACACCGCGGCCTCCGCCATCGTGGCCAGCGCGCCGGGCATCCCGCCGCAGGCCTTCGTGCGCAGCCAGCAAGGCCGCTTCGGCCGGCTCTCGCTGCACCAGGACGGGCTGGCCGGCCTGCCCGGGCTGACGATCAACCTGCCGCCACGCAACGAGGCGCTGGCGGCCACGCAGACCGTCGCCGGACGGACCTATTTCTACGCCGAGGCACCGGTGCGGGCGCCGGCCGCGCCGCGCGCCGCACCGCGCCGCATCGCGCTGCTGTGGGACGCTTCCGGTTCCGGCGCCCGGCGCGACCATGGACGCGAGTTCGCGCTGCTCGACACCTACTTCGCTGCCCTCGGGGAGGTGGAGGTCTGGCTGCGCGTCGGCCGCGACGTGGCCGAGCCGCCGCAGCGCTTCCAGGTCAGGAACGGCCGCTGGGACGAACTGCGGCGCGCCCTGGAAGGCCTGGCCTACGACGGCGCCACCAACCTGCCGGCCCTGCTGTCCACCGAAGGCAGCGATCTGGCGCTGCTCTTCTCCGACGGCCTGTCCAACTGGGGAGCGGCCCAGCCGGTTCCCGGCACGGTGCCGCTGTACGCCCTGGGCAGCGGCAGCGGCTTCGACACCGTGCGGCTGCGTGCCCTGGCCGAGCAAAGCGGCGGCGAATGGCTGGACCTGTCCACGCTGCCGGCCCGGCGGGCGGTCAACGCGCTGCAGACGCGCAAGCCGCGCCTGGTGGGCCTGAGCAGCACGTCGGCGAACCAGCTGGTGAGCGCCTCCCCCTATGCGAGCGACGGACGGCTGGCACTGGCCGGCATCCTCAGCGAGCCCGAGGCCTCGATCGAACTCACGTTCGAGCTGCCGGACGGGCGCGTCGAGCGGCAACGGCTGCGGGTGGCCGCGCATGGCGAACCCCAGGCGGCCTCCTCGCAAGTGGCGCAGCGCTGGGCCAGCCTGCGCCTGGCGGCACTGCAGGCCGAACTCGAGGACCAGCGCGGCGAAATCCGCCGCATCGGCAAGGCCTTCGGCCTGGCGACCCCGGAGACCTCGCTGATCGTGCTCGACGCGGTGGCCGACTACGTACGTCACGAGATCGACCCCCCGGCCTCGCTGCGTGCCGAGTACGAGCGGCTGCTGGCCCGGCAGACGCGGCAGGCCGGCCTGGCCCAGGCCCGTCACCTCGACCAGGTCGCCGCACGTTTTGCCGCCCAGGTGGCTTGGTGGGAAAAGCCCTTTCCCAAGGACAGCCCGCCGCAGAAGACGAACCAGGCCCGGCCCGCCGCCACCGGGACCGTCGGCGATCGGGCCCGTGTCGCCGGCCTGAGCCGTGCCGAGGCCGAAGCGCCCCGTCTCATGGCCCCGGCCCCGTCACCGGCAGCGGTGGCCCCGCACGGCGCTGCCGACGCCGAGCCCAGCGCCAAACGGGCCGGCGCCTCGGACCGCGCGGCCTCGCCCCAGGCCAGCATCCGCCTCACCCCCTGGGCACCGGACTCGGCCTATGCCCGCCGCCTGCGCGAAGCGACGCCCGAATCGGTCTACCGACGCTACCTCGACGAACGCCCCGACTTCGTCGGCAGCACGGCGTTCTTCCTGGATGCCGCCGATGTGCTGTTCGCCAAGGACCGGCCGGAACTGGCCTTGCGGGTGCTGTCGAACCTGGCGGAGATGGACCTCGAGAACCGGCACATCCTGCGCGTGCTCGGCTACCGGCTGCTGCAGGCGAAGCAGGCGCGGCTGGCGATCCTGGTCTTCCGCAACGTGCTGCGCCTGAGCCCGGGCGAACCCCAGTCGCACCGCGACCTGGGGCTGGCCCTGGCCGAGGACGGACAATGGCAGCCGGCGGCGGAACACCTGTGGCAGGTCGTGTCGCGCCCCTGGGATGCGCGCTTCCCCGACATCGACATGACGGCGCTGGCCGAACTCAACGCCCTGATCGACCGTGCCGGCCGCGCCGGCCAGCCGGTGCGCACCGACGGCTTCGACCCGCGCCTGCTGCGCCACCTGCCGCTCGACCTGCGCATCACCCTGGCCTGGGACGCCGACAACACCGACATCGACCTCTGGGTCACCGACCCGGATGGCGAAAAGACCTACTACGGCCACCGGCTGAGCCGCCAGGGCGGGCGGGTGTCGCAGGACGTCACCGGTGGCTACGGGCCCGAGGAGTTCGCCCTGCGCCAGGCCAAACCCGGGCGCTATACCGTGCAGGCCCAGTTCTACGGCCATCGCCAGCAGGTGGTCGCGCCGGCCACCACCTTGATGATGCGCCTGAGCACCGGCTTCGGCCGGCCCGGACAGAAGGACGAGCTGGTGACGCTGCGGCTGAAGGGCGCCTCGGACCTGGTGACGGTGGGCAGCTTCGAGGTCGGCCCCTGAGCGGCCCGGCCATCTCCTCGTGCGCTTGCGCCCGGCATGCCCGCCGGACGGCAAGCGCTACAGTGGCGACATGGCGACGACTGAACGATTGATCGATGTATTGGCCCTGGAGAAGGCCTTGCAGGCCTTTGCCGACGAACGCGACTGGCAGCAATACCATTCGCCGAAGAACCTGGCCATGGCGCTGACCGGCGAGGTCGGCGAGCTGGTCGAGCTGTTCCAGTGGCTGACCGAGGCACAGTCGCTGACGGTGGCGCGACAAGCGGGCACCGCGCGTGCGGTGCGCGACGAACTCGCGGATGTGCTGATGTACCTGGTGCGTCTGGCCAGCGTGCTGGGCGTGGACCTCGACGAGGCGGTGGCGACCAAGCTGGCGGCCAACCAGCTGAAGTACCCGCCCGGCGACTCGACCCCGCGCCGCGCTTGAGCGCGAGCCGCCGGTCCCGTCAACGCCGACTCGACAGGCCCGCGGCCAGCAGCAGGCCCGCCGCGAAGGCGCCGTAGACCAGCAGCAGGCTGCGCTTGGACAAGCGCCGCTCGAAACCCGGCGTGAGACGTGGCGGCACCAGCTGGAGATCGACCACCGAGGCCAGCGCGCTCACCGCCGCCGCGTCCACCGCTGCGTTGGCGAGCGTGGGCCGGCGCCTGCGGCGGCGCAGCCAGGCGAAGGCCGCGCCCCAGAGCATCGACGAAACGCCATGGACGAGCGCACCGCTCGCCGTGTAGCGCAGGCTGGGCCGGTCGCGTGCCAGGGCCTTGTCGCCCCAGAGCCAATGGCTGACCGCATTCACCGGAGCCGCCGGACTCTGGTTTTCAGCCCGGCCCCGCCATGCCAGCGCGGCGCCCGATGCGCTGCCCGCCAGGGTGGCGTCGACCAGCATGTCGCGCCACCAGCGGCGCGCGGGAAAAGTGTGGACCGTCATGACTCTCTCCTTGCTGCACGGCGGCGGCGGAATGCCGGTTGCCGCCCAAGGGGTAAGCTGGCAACCCGCATACCGCATTCCACTTCGCCATCCATGAATGTTCTTCTCACCGGTGCCGCGGGCTTGATCGGCAGCCACTTGCGGCAAGCCCTCGTGCACGCCGGCCACCACGTGGTCGGCGCCGGCCGGCACGAGCCCCCCGTGCCGGAGGCCGGCGCCGGCGCGTGGGTCCGCATCGACATCGCCACCGCTGGCGCGGCCGACTGGGCGAGCGCCTTGCAGGGCATCGACGCGGTGGTCAATGCGGCCGGCATCTTCCGCGAAGGGCCCGGGCAGCGCTTCGATGCGGTCCACCGGCAAGGCCCGTGCAGGCTCTTCGACGCCTGCGTGGCCGCCGGGGTGCGCCGCGTGCTGCAGGTGTCGGCGCTGGGGGCGGACGCCGGCGCCACGACCGCCTATCACCTGAGCAAACGCGCCGCCGACGAATACCTGCTCGTCCTGCCGCTGGACGCCACGGTCGTCCAGCCCTCGCTGGTGTTCGGCCCCGGCGGCGCCAGCGCGGCGCTGTTTCTCGCCGCCGCCAGCCTGCCGCTGCTGCCGCTTCCCGCGGGGGGGCGCCAACTGGTGCAGCCGGTGCACATCGACGATGCGGTGGCGGCGATGCTGGCCCTGCTCGAAGCGGCACCGGGCGAACATGCCGGCCGCCGCATCGCCCTGGTGGGGCCGCGCCCGCTGAGCTTCGCCGCCTATCTGCAGGCGCTGCGCCAGGCGCTGCGGCTCGGCCCCGCGCCCACCTTGTCCGTGCCGGCCGCGTCGATGCGCCTGCTCGCCCGCATCGGCGATGCCTGCCGGCACGGCTTGTTCGACTCGGCGGCCTGGCGCATGCTGCAACGGGGCAATGCGGCCCCGGCCGCCGCCATCACCTCGCTGCTGCGCCGCCCGCCGCGCGAGGCCAGGCACTTCGTGCCGCCGGAGCACGCCGCGGCCTGGCGCGGCCAGGCGCAGCTGGCATGGCTGCTGCCCTCGATGCGGCTGTCCCTGGCCGCGGTATGGATAGGCACCGGCCTGGTGTCGCTCGGGCTGTATCCGGTCCGGGACAGCTATGCGCTGCTCGCCCGCACCGGCATAGGACCGGCCCTGCAGCCCCTGATGCTGTACGGCGCGGCGCTGCTCGACCTGGCGCTCGGCGTGCTGTGCCTGTGGCCGATGCGGCAGCGCCGCTGGCTGTGGATGCTGCAAGGCGCGCTCGTCCTCGGCTACACGCTCATCATTTCGCTGCGCCTGCCCGAGTTCTGGCTGCATCCCTACGGCCCGCTGCTGAAGAACCTGCCGATACTCGGCCTGCTGCTCCTGCTGGGCACGCTGGAACCCAGGAAGGAATCCCCATGGACTACCTGACCGCCAAATGGCTGCACGTGCTGTCGTCGACCCTGCTGTTCGGGACCGGCCTGGGCTCGGCCTACTACATGTTCTTCGCCAGCCGCAGCGGCGATGCCCGCGCCGCGGCCGTGGTGGCGCGCCACGTCGTGCGGGCCGACTGGCTGTTCACCAGCACCACCATCGTGTTCCAGCCGCTGAGCGGCCTGTACCTGGCGCACGTCGCGCAGATCCCGCTCGCCACGGCGTGGATCTTCTGGACCTTCGTCCTCTACTTCATCGCCGGCGCCTGCTGGCTGCCGGTGGTCTGGATCCAAATCCGCATGCGCCGGCTGGCCGAGGCCGCGGCGCAACGGGGCGAGGCGCTGCCGGCCCTCTACTTCCGCTACCTGCGCCTGTGGACCGCCCTCGGCGTGCCGGCATTCCTCGCGCTGGTGCTGGTGTTCTACCTGATGGTCGCCAAGCCGGCCTGACGGGTGTAGCCGTCCGTAAAAGACGGCACAACGCGCTTCAAACGTGGGGGCATCGCGCCGAGGGACGATGCGCCATGGGATGATCCGGGCCCCGCGCCATGAATCGGTCGGCGAACCGAGGGGGTGGCAGTGCATCCGGCCCGCCACGCCGCATGCCGGGAAGCGGACTTCCGGACGGCCGCGGCCCCATGGCCCGGCGGCGCCGAAGGTCTCGCCGCCGGCCGTCGTCCGCCCCGCCCGCGCCTGCGTGTACCCTCCTTCGTTTTATCGGAACCACAGCTCTTCGAATGTTCGGTCAATCCAAACCCATCATCTTCGACCCTTACGGGCGCAAGCGTCCGCGCCGCGGCGTGCCCCGGTGGCTGCTGCTGTTGCTGAGCGGCACGGCCATCGGCGTGGGCGGGGTCCTCTTCGTCCAGGAGCGCTACCTGCCGCCGCGCCTGTCGGCCGGCGAGACCACCAGCCTGCGCCAGTCCTTCGAGCAGGCCGAGACCGAGCGCCTGCGGCTGCAGGCCGAACTCGAGCAGGTCGCGAAGCGGCTCGACACCACGCTGGCCAGCGAGAAGGCCTTGACGGCCGAGCTCGCCACCAGCCGCGCCGCGGTCGAACGCCTGCGCGGCGACGTGGCGTCGGCGGTCGCGGCCCTGCCGCCCGATCCGCGCGGCGGCGGGGTCGAGGTGCGTGCCGCACGCTTCAGCGCCAAGGGCGATGCGCTGGCCTACGACGTGGTGCTCACCCGCGAGCGCCAGGGCGGCAAGGCGGGGACGGGCGTGATGCAGCTCACCGTCGCCGGCGAGTCCGCCCGCGGCAGCGACACCTCGGTGGCCCTGGCCCCGGTGCCGATCTCGGCCGGCAGCCACGAGATCGTGCGCGGCACCCTGCCCCTGCCCGAAGGCTTCAAGCCCCGCCAGACCACCATCCAGGTGCTCGACCGCGTGGGCGGCAAGGCGCTGGGCATGCGGGTGATGCAGGTTCGATAGCTCCGCGCCAAGCGGCGCGCCCGGGAGCCTCCCCCGGCCCTAGGCCTGCTGCGTGGGCAGGAAGCGGCTGCGCGAGCCGATCAGCAAGGCGCTGCGACGGCTGTCCGGCGCCTCGGCCTCGATCCGTTCGTCGACACGCGCCAGGCACTGCGCACGGCCGGCCTCGAGCGACTCCGCGTCCAGCAAGCGGTCCGCGGCCTGGACGAAGTCTTCCCGCACCGGCATCAGGCTGCAGAGCCGCCGCACCAGGTTGACGGAATAGGGAGCGCAGGCCAGGCACTCGAGCGCGGTCTGCAGCAGCGGGCGGCGGCCTATGCCCAGGCGCTCGCGCCAACGGTAGGCAAGCCCCAGGGCGACCAGGTTGTTGGCATAGAGCAGCACGATGGCGGCGAGCGTAAGCGCACTGCCCGCCCGGGTGTACAAGCCGAGCGGCAGCAAGACGAACAGCGCGGCCCAGGCCACCCACACGAAGGGCGCCAGGCGCTGGAGTTCGCGCGGCACCGCCACCTGCTGCGCGGCCGGCGCGGCCGGGGCCTCGCCTTCCATGCGCCACGACAGCCTGAAGACCGCGCGGTGCGGCGTGAACAGGTTCGGCAGCCAGACTTCCCTGCCGGCGAGTTTCCAGTGCCGGGCGCCGAAGCGGGCCTCCCAGCGCCCGCGCCCGGCGTGCTCGAGCACGGCCTCGTCGGGCCTCAGCAGCAGCAAGGCATCCTTCAGGTACAGCGCCGCGACGACGAGACCGAACCAGGTCTCGTAGTCCGGACTCACGAGCGATCGCCCTTGCGGAACAGCTTGGACACGCCGGCGACCACGACGATCAGACCGCCCAGCACCAGCTTCCAGCCCGCGGCCAGGGCCACCAGAATGGTCTTCCAGAAACCGGTCTTGCTCAAGGCCGCTGCCGCGCCGCCGAGCACCAGGGCGCCCAGGCCGAATTCGGCGATCTTGTCACCCGCCTTGAACTCGCTGTACTTCTCGCCGGCGTTGAAGTCGAAGGACTTCAAGACCAGCTTGAGCTCCTTGACGTCCTTGTCCAGGCTGTCGGGCGAGGACACGAGGACCACGTTTTCGTAACCGGTGCGGCCGAGCAGGCGGACGGTGTAGTTGATGATCGGCTCCTGGCTGCCCTGCGCACGCAGCTTGAGGCCCCACTCGAGGTGCTTGGTCTCGGAGTCGTAGTGCGGCGGGACGACCCAACCGTCGGTGTAGAGCTCGGGCAGGCCGAGCTTGCGCCGTTCCTCGTTGGCCGGCGCGTCGTCGTTCTTCAACTCCTTGAGCAAGGCGTCCGGATCGAGCGTCTCGTCGTCCTTCACATAACCGACGTCGGCGAAATCGAACACCGCGAACCAGTCGCCCGAGGTCAGGATGCTGGAACCCGGAGAAGGCAGGTTGCCGGTCAGCTCGAGGAACTTGCCGGAGTCCTTCTCCGGCAGGAAGCCCTGCGCCTTGTCGAGCTTGAGCTTGGCCTTGTCGCCCACGCCGACTTCGGCCGGGCCCTTCACCCAGGGCAAGGCGGCCATCTCATCCTGCTGGGGTGGCGCCTCCGGCTCCGCTGCAAAGACCGCCGCGTTCGCCCAGGCCAGACAGGCCACGGCCGCCAGACGCACCAACTTACCGTTCATGGAAATCCCCTTGTTTTTGGACCGAGGATCATAAACAGCCGCGGAGCCGTCATCCGCGTTTTCTGTCGGGCGCAGTGCGGACAGCGGACGAAATACCGGTTTGCCATGCCGTCGACCTGCCCGAGCCGCTCAGGCCGCGCTCAGAGCCCGGGGACGTAAACTGCGTGGTCGCCGAATATTTTTCCAGCGTCGTCTTGAGCGGCTGCCGGCGCCACTCGACACGAACGAGAGCCGCGATCGCCGGAGGCGTTCGGCTCCTGGCTTGAACGATGAAGCAGCGAGGATGCCCGCGGGAGCCGGCAGCCTCGCCGTCGCCAAGGGCCGTGCCCCGGCCTCGTACCCTATGTCTTTTCAGGAAATCAAGCTCATGCCAGCCGTCTTGGAGGCCGCGACGTCGAAGGTCATTGTTTGAGCGCAGCCGGCCGCGGCGGCGGTACGCTCGATCAGGCAGTCGGCGAAGTCCGCATTGCCAGCGCCATAGGCGCGCAGGGCCCGAACCACATGCTCGGCCTGATCGACGATCAGCTGCTTCGAGCGCAGCAGGACATCGAGCATCTGCGAGATCTGCCCACGCCCCAGGTCGTAGCACGACGAGAGCACCCAGACCAGCTCGACCACCGAGACAAGCGTCACGAACCCAGGATCCTCGGCCGTCAGGCCTTCGATCAGCCCAGTCGCCTTGGCCGCCTGTTTGACATCGTCCTGCATGATGTAGCGGACCAGCACATGGGTATCCAGGCCGATCATCGAGCTGAAGCTCCGCGTGCCGCAATGCTGCGGTTCATGTCGTCGATCGACACTGTTCGGGCAGCCTTGCCAAACATTCCCTTGAGTTCGGTCACTGAGCGATTGGCAGCGACGAACAAGAACTGGCCCGGCTCGATCTGCACGAATTCGACCCGATCACCCGCGCCAACCGATAGCGCCTGGCGCACGTCGGCTGGGACGGTGATCTGGCCTTTGCTGGTGATGGTGGCGGTTGTCATCTTGCTCACTCCCGTTTCGCCTTACTTTGAAGCAAGGCAAATGAAGAAGCAAGGACTAGAACCCAATCTCACGCCAGACGAGCGCAACCGCGGCACGGAAGAGGGCCAGGCCGGGAGCCTCCCACTCGCCGTGGATCACCACGTCGCCGCGCCAGCTCTGGTGCGCCATCTCGCCCAGCGGCTCCTGGCTGGCCAAGGTGACGCGGTACACGGCCAGCTCGGGCACCAGCTGCCCCTGCTTCTCGCGGGTCATCACCGAGCCGCCGAACTGCAATGCCAGTTGCCCGTTCTGCAGGTTCCTCGTGGCATCCATCTCGATGTCCTCGACGCGCAGCTGCAGCACCGGCCCTTGCGCGCCGTCGGAGAAGAAGCGCGCGCTGTCCCCGACCTTGACCCGGGCGATGTCGGCCTCGTCGAGATAGGTTTCCACCCGCCACGGGCCGTCCTTGACCAGCACGGCCAGGCGCTCGTGCGGCTTGACCCATTCTCCCGGGCGCAGGTCGGGAGGGATGTTGCGAAGCACGCCGGCGAACGGCGCGCTGGGTGAATAGCGGACCAGTTCGGCCTCGACGCTGGCGAGTTCGGCCGCGGCCCGGTTCTGCTCCTGCTGGAACACCTGCAGGTTCTGGCGCTGGTCGGGCGTCACGGCGGCATGCTGAATCCTCTGGCGCTGTTGCGCCAGGCGTGTGCGGGCCTGCTGCCAGCGCAGCTGGAGTTCCGCGGAGGCGAGCTCCAGGATAGGCTCGCCGGCGGCGACGGCGCTGCCTTCGGTCCAGGGCAGCTTGACCAGCTGGGCGCCCGCCGGCGCATGGATGGGGTAGGTCTCGGCCGGCTTCAGCAAGCCCTTGGCCGATATCTGCTTGGGCAAGGGGATCAGCAGCAGGGAGAGCAGGCCCAGCGTGATGCACGCAGTGCGCCTAAAGCGCGGTCCGTGTCGCAACATGGTCGGCAAATCCTTGAAGAGGGAGGTCGGCGCGCGATCGCGCAGCAGGAAACGAGGCCACTGCCCGAGTTCCCTCCACACGGGCAGCACCACGAAGAACCCGATCTCGATCACGAACAGCAGGATCCCCAGGGCCTTGATGAAAAAACCGTACACCAGCGCCGCGATGCCCAGGAAGAGCACCAGCCGGTAGAGCCAGGTGGCATAGGCGAACAGGATGAGGCCGGCCGTGCGGCGCCGGGAGAAGAATTCCGGCGGCGGCATGTCCAGGCCCAGCAGGCGTTCGCGCAGGTCCCAGCGCGCCAGCGCGAAGGCCCGGGCATGAAGGTTCGGCATGTCCAGCCAGTCCGACAACAGGAAGTAGCCGTCGAAGCGCATGAACGGGCTGGAGTTGATCGCCAGCGTGGCGACCCAGGTGGTGGTCGACAGCATGAAGGCGATCGACTTGGGCAGGCCCTCCGGCAGCAAGGCCCAGGCCAGGGTGGCCCAGATGGCGATGACCAGTTCGGTGGCCACTCCGGCGGCCGCGACCGCCAGGCGCTGCCCGCGTGCAGGCAGCTTCCAGACCTCGTTGGTGTCGGTATAGGCCACCGGGATCAACACCAGGAACGCCAGCCCCATGACGGGGACACGGCAGCCATAGCGCTTGGCGGTGAAGGCATGCCCCATCTCGTGCAGGAGCTTGACGGCCGTCAGCGTCAGGCCGAAGCCGACGATCCCGCTCCAGGAGAAGGTGTCCAGCAGCGTGCTCGAGAAATGTGTCCAGTCGCGGTAGACCAGGATGGCGCCCAGCAGCAGCGCCAGCAGCGTCAGTTTGGCGAAGCCGCGGGAATACAGCGGCTCGACCGCCCCCACCCAGCGGCTCAACCAGGCGTCGGGCCGCAGCAGCGGGATGCGGAAGAACAGGTAGTGGTGCAGCAGCCAGCTGGCCCAGTCCCCCTTCAGCCGGGCGTGCTCCCCGGCCAGCGAGCGGGCGGGAACGCGGCCGCACAGTTGCACCAGCTGCTTGTCCCGCAGGAAGGCGGCCACCGCCTCCACGTCGCCCACCTCGGGACAGAGCGGGGTGCTGTCCTGGATCTGGTCGACCACTTCCTGCGGGCTGCCGAGATGCCAGCGGCTGATGATCTCGAAGGTGAGCCAGTCGATGCGGAAGAACTGGTTGCGCACCGGGTCGTGCAGGGTCCAGCTGGGTTGGCCGTCCGCGAGCCGCGGGCCCGGGAACAAGCCCAGTTCTTCGCGCAGGGCGGGCCTGGACATGGCTAGGTCAGTAGCCGATGAACTGGCGCAGCACGGCCAGGGGCTTGCGCAGCACCCAGTAGCCCAGCGGCACGCGGTCGCCGCTCAGCTTGGCCGTCCCTTTCAGCCCGATGCGGTGGACGCTGCCCTGTTGCAGGCTCGCGCGCACCCGGTAGGCGTAGCTGCCATCGGGGCGCTGCGAGGCGTCATGGGCGAAATAGCTGATTCTCGCAGCGACGGGCGACAGCGGGCTTGCGTTCAGGTACAGCGTGACCTCGGCCCCGTTCTCCATCCGGATCGCATCGCCCACCGGCAGCCAGGCCTCGATTTCGACATCCTCCGGCGTCGCCACGCGCATGATGCGCTCGCCCATGGTGACCGGCTTGCCGACCCACTCGCTCGGGTCGTCGAACAACACCATGCCGCCTTGCGGCGCGACCACGTGGGCGCGTTCCAGTTGCCCGCGAAGAAACTCGACATCGGCGCGCCGTTCCTCGACCCGGCCGGTCAGCAGCGCCAGCTGGCCCTTGTATTTGCCGTCCGATACGGCGAGCTGGGCCGCCTGGCGGAACTCCGCTTCCGCACTCACCAGCGCCTGTTGCGCGACCTCGAGCCGGCTGGTCAGGGCGGTGTTGTCCAGATCGAACAAGGGCTGGCCGGGGGTGACGAGCGCATTCGGCTTGACGAAGAAGGTCCCTACCACGCCGTCCTGCGGCGCACGCACAACGGCCGGGTGGCTGGGAACGAGCTCTCCGGGCACGAGAACGGTCAGGCGCACAGGGAAGAAAAATGCCGCGGCCAGCGCCAGTCCCCAGGCGATGCGCCTTTTGGCGACCGACCGCTTGGGGCCGGCCGGGCGCCACCAGGACACCAGCCGGCTGCGCCACGAGCGACGATCGCTGCGGTGCAAGGCCAGCCAGGCATGCTGCCAGCTGTCCAGCCACTCGGCCAGCAGCGCGATCTCGTGGGCCTGCCAGGGCGTGGGGCGGGCGAGCAGCAGCCCGCCGGTCTGCACGCCCGGCTGCGCCGCCGCGGCCTCGTCGCAGCTGCCCACCGGCAGGGGGAGCCACAGGCCGTAGGCAGGCAGCCAGTCGTTCCAGGTCGACCCCAGCGCGTCGGGCAGGTCCGTGGCGGCGACCGGGCGAGGCTGGCGGCTGCTGTCGGCAAGCACGCGGCAGACCTGGTCCAACCAGAGTACATAAGGCGCATTCGCCTCCAGCTGCACCACGCCGGACAGGGCGAAGGTCGATCCCTCGGTCAGCCAGAGCGCCGCCTGCCGATAGCCCGCCAGGAGGTGGCTGTCGTTGACTGCGAGAAAGCCGAGTTCCTCCCGGCTGCCGGCGTGCCTGGCCTGGCGGGCCAGATCGAGCAGCACCGCCAGGGGCTTTTCGGGGAACACCTCGTCCGCAGCGTCGTCAGGCTTCAATTATTCACTTTCGAATACGAGAAGGTCATCACTCCCGGCCGCCAAGGCGCAGGGGCGCGCATCGATCCCGCCGGGCTCTCAGCCGACCCGCCGCGGCAGGTTCAGGCGATCGAGCACCGAGGACGGCCGGGAGGCCCAGCGGATCTGCTCGGACAAGCCGTGACGCCCCTGCAGCCCGTCCTTCGACAGCTTGATCCGGAATGTCGTCGCCGCTTCGCCCCCCTGGCTGTCCTGGACCCTGACCACGATCAGCAATTCGCCCTTGGCATCAGGCGGAACAGTACCATTGAATTTCCCCGTGTTCGAGTCGAATTTGAGCCACTCCGGCAAGGCCCGTCCGTCGGCCTGCCGGGCCTCGATGCTGAGTGTCGTATTCGCCTTGGCCGCGAAGGCATCGGCCGGAATGCTGAAGGAAATGCTTGCGTTCCCGTGGCTGAAATTCTGGTCGGGCACCCCCCGCAGCACGGACAGCGGGGTGGACGACTCGGGCACGATCGACACCTGGAACCCGCTGCCGAGGTTCGGGCGGGCGGGCTCGGCGACCGGCGGCGGCGCCTCGACCTGGGCACGCGGCAGCGGCGAGGCCACGACAGGTTGAACGATGTTGGCCGTGAACACCGGCTCCACGACATGCGCGGCCACGCTCGGCACCACGGGGGCGCTGGCCGGGGGGGGTACGACTTCGGGCAGCACGAACTCGGCCACGACGGGCGCGGGAGCCGGTGCCGGTGCCGGCGCAGGAGGCGGCGCCGGAGGAGCCGCCACCAAGGGCCCTGGGTCCGCTCCCCGTACGGTCACGCTCACGGTCGATTGCGTTCCGTCGGTGCCGGTGACGACGAAGCTGTCGACCGCGGTCGCGCCGGGCTCGAGCG
>CBIHOH010000011.1:0-83384 GCA_966211755.1 uncultured Rhizobacter sp.
CACGTGGCACATCGGGCGGGCCCTCCCTCCCCCGGGGGGGGGCGGCGCTTTGGGACAAAACCTCTTGGGTCGGGGGGGGGGGGGGGGGGGGTTGGGGCCCGGGGGGGGGGGGGGGGCGGCCGCCGGCGCCTTGTTGGGCGCCGTGTCGGGCGAGCTGCGCGACGGCACGTCGCGTCGCATGCCGGACGTCCCGCCGCCTCCCAGTCGCTTGGCCTCGGCCATTTGCGGGGCGAGCACCGACAGGCTCAGCACCGCCAGGCTCAGGCTCAGCAACCAGCGTTTCAGTTTCATTCGGGTTTCCTCCGTTCTTTTGCGTGGGGTCTGGCACGGCAACTGGTGCCGCGGGCCGGGTTTACAAGAGTATCTGCGACTCCGGCGCGGGTATTCCGTTCCTTCATTCTTTTCTCAGAACGGCGCCGCCTGTTCGAAACGCAGCCGCCGGCCGTCCACCGGATGCGGCAGGCACAGCGATTGCGCATGAAGGAGCAGCCGATCCGACATCGCCCGCACCGGCTCGGACGCGTACAGCGCATCCCCGAGCAAGGCATGGCCGATGGCCGCCAGGTGGACTCTCAGTTGATGGGTGCGTCCGGTCACCGGTTCGAGCTCCAGCCGGCTGGTGCCGGCCGCGCTGTCGTGATGCAGCACCCGGTAGCGGGTGAGCGCGGCCTTGCCGAGCTGCTGATCGACCTTTTGCCGCGGCCGGTTGGGCCAGTCGGTCAGCAAGGGAAGGTCGATCTCGCCGGCCTCGGCGGCGGGCAGGCCGTGCACCACGGCCACATAGCTTTTGTCCACCTCGCGCTCGGCGAAGGCCGTGGAAAGCCGGCGCTGGGCGGCTTTGCCGCGGGCGAACACCATCAGGCCCGAGGTGGCCATGTCGAGCCGGTGCACCACCAGCGCGTCCGGCAGCTCGGCGAGCATGCGTCGTGCCATGCAGTCCTGCGCGTGCTCGCCGCGGCCCGGCACCGACAGCAGGCCGGCGGGCTTGACGACCACCGCCAGCGTGTCGTCCACGAAGAGAAGGTCCAGGGGGCCTTCCGGCACGATCGGCAGGGATTCGAGCGCATGCAACATGCGCGCATCATCGCAGCTCGTCTCAGACCGAGACGTCGAGTCCGCGGCGAACCGTCGGGAGACCGTAGGCGAGCGCCAGCCGCTGGCCGCCGAAAGCCTTCGACACCAGGCCCTGGCCTGTCGGGAGCCAGGCGCCGACCGGGGCGCCATACGGAATCTGGGAGAGATCGGCACCGGTGTTCCACCGGAAGATCGCCGGATCGCCGCCCGCCGCGCTGTACAGGCTGGGCATGTCCAGTCCCGGCAGCTTGCCGGTGAAGCCGTAGCCCATGCCTGCACGGGCGGTCGGTGACGAGACGGCACCCGCCGCCTGGAGCCATCGCTGGTCCGGCGCTTGCAGCGGGGCGATCCGGCGCAGGGCCGACGCCTGAAGACGCCCGGCCGGCGGCGTATCGGACACGGCACTGCCGTCGGGCTTTCCCTGCGATGCGGCGAGCGCTTTCGTGCCGAGCGCCCGCAGCCGCGTCGACATGGAGACCAGCGAGGAAATGCTTGTCATGGATGAAGGGCTTTGCGCACGCACTCGTCTCGTGTCTATCGGCCGTCCGGGGCCCGACTTGAGCCCTGCGCTGTGAGCATCGTCCGACACCGATACGCGTGGCCCGCTGACGGCGGGCAACTGTCGATCCCTCTAAGGTTCAGGTCTGCAACGATTCCGGTGGGCATGACCGAGCCGTCCCCGGACACCACCCACGGTGCCCCTCTCGAGAGGCACGCCACATCAGGAGATGACATGAACAAGCAAAACATCCGCTTTTCCGCAGTCGCGCTGGCCGTGTCGGCCCTGGCCCTGGTCGGCTGCAGCAAGAACGAGGAGAGGTCGACGGCCGGCAACGGCAGCGAAGCGGTGGTGGTGGGGCAGCCCAACACCAGCGCGGAGCAGGTGAAGGACGATGCCACGCGGCTCGGGACGGATGCCAAGCAGGCCGCACGCGAGGTGACGCAGGATGTCAAGCAGGCCGGCGAGCAGGCCTCCCAAGACCTCAAGCAGGCGGGCAGCGCCGCGGGAGACAAGGTGGGCGACGCCGTCATCACCACCGCGGTCAATGCCGAGCTGGCGAAGGATCCCAACCTGAGCGCGCTCAAGATCGATGTGGATACCGTCTCCGGCCGGGTGGCGCTGAAAGGCACGGCCCCCAATCCGACGGCGCGCGAGCGGGCCACCCAGCTGGCTTCGTCGGTCAAGGGGGTGGTTGGCGTGGACAACCAGCTGACGGTCGATCCGGGCAAGTAAAATCCCCTCGACGGATGGTCGTGCGGCCATCCCAGCCCGGGGCGCGGATCTTCCATCCGCGCCTTCGGAAGCTTTTTTCGACGGCGTGCGGCGCCGCCACGGAGGGCCGTCCGGGCCGCTGCGCCCGTCTCCGGTGGGGCCGGCGCCGAGGAGTCTCCGATGACAGAATCCCTTCCGACCGTCCTGGTCCCCGGCCTGTTCTGCACCCCCAGCCTGTATGCCGGGCAGCTCGGCCCGCTGTGGCAGCATGGTCCGGTCAGCATCGCCGACCATCGTCACGACTCCAGCCTGGGCGCCATGGTCAGGCGCCTGCTGGCCAGCGCTCCGCCCCAGTTCGGCCTGGTCGGGCTGTCGATGGGCGGCTATGTGGCCTTCGAGGTGATGCGCCAGGCACCCGAGCGGGTGCTCAAGCTGGCCTTGCTGTGCACGTCGGCCCGGCCCGATTCGCCCGAACAGATCGAACGCCGCCAGGACCAGATCGCGCTGGCGCAGGCCGGGCGTTTTGCCGAGGTGGTGGAGGCGGCGCTGCCCCTGCTGCTGGCCCCCGGGCGTGAACGCGACCCGCAGCTGCGCGACACCGTGCGTCGCATGGCCGGCGAGACGGGGCCGGACGCCTTCGTCCGTCAGCAGACGGCGATCATGGGCCGGCCCGACTCGCGGGTCCTGCTGCCGTCCATCCGATGCCCGACCCTGGTGCTGGCCGGCCAGGACGACCGGCTCATTCCGCTGCCCGTGGCCCAGGAGATGGCCGAAGGCATTCCCGGTTCCGTGTTCGTCCAACTGCCCGGGTGCGGACACCTGGCGACGCTGGAGTGTCCGCATCAGGTGAATGCGGCCCTGGCCGAGGTCTGGGGGGCGGCCGCCCGTTGAGCGCGTTTGTTTCCAGGGGCGATGCCGCCGTAGGCCGGGTCCGACGCGGGGACGCGCCGGCGTCGGCTGGCCGGCGGCGCCGCTTCCTGCTCTGATCGGGGCTGTTTTCCCAGCGCCGCGGCGCGGCCGCCCCGCCCCCGACATGACTCCTCCGACGATCGCCTCCGATGCTCCGTTCTCCGTCGTGCTCAATGGCAAGGCGGGGCATCACGACGTCGAGGGCACGCGGCGCGAGATCGAGCGCGTCCTCGCCGAAGCGGGGCGACGGTTTTCCCTGCACCGGGTCGAGGATCCGGCCGGTTTGCCGTCGATCGCCCGGAGGGTCGTGGGCGAAGCCCGGGCGCAAGGCGGCGTGGTCGTGGTGGCCGGCGGCGACGGCAGCATCAACGCCGTCGCCCAGGCCGTGCTCGGCAGCGGGTGTGCGCTGGCGGTGCTGCCGCAGGGCACCTTCAACTATTTCAGCCGTACCCACGGCATTCCGTCGGATACCGGCGAGGCGCTGCGATCGATGTTGGCCTCGCGGGCCCATCCGGTGCAGGTCGGGCTGGTCAACGAGCGGCTGTTCCTCGTCAATGCCAGCCTGGGCCTGTACCCCCAGTTGCTCGAGGACCGCGAGGCCTACAAGGCGCAGTTCGGACGCAGCCGGCCGGTGGCACTGGCCTCCGCCGTCAAGACCTTGTTGCGCGAACACCGGCAGCTGCGCTTGCGCATCGATGGGCCGACGGGCCGGCAGGTGTTGCGCACGCCCACGCTGTTCGTGGGCAACAACCAGCTCCAGCTCGAGCAGATCGGCATCGACGAAGCCGCACGGCTCGAACACGGCCTCCTGGCCGGCATCGCCCTGCGCCCGGTCGGCACCTGGGCCTTGCTGTGGCTGGCACTGCGCGGTGCCTTCGGCCAGCTGGGTGCGGCTGAAGACGTGCAGAGTTTTGCCTTCCGGCACATCACGGTCTCGCCCGCCCTGCCATACGGTCCGCGGCGGGTGAAGGTGGCGACCGATGGCGAGGTCAGCTGGCTGCACTTTCCGCTGGAGTTCCGCGTGTCGTCCGAGCCCCTGTGGCTGCTGCGCCCCGACCTCGCCCCGCCGGCTGTGCGGCCCTCCCTGCCATGAGCGGCGTGCTGCATTTCTCCGATACCCATTTCGGGACCGAGCGGCCCGAGGTGGCGCAGGCCCTGGTCCGCCTTGTCCACGCGCAGCGGCCCAGGCTCGGGGTGTTGTCGGGCGACATCACCCAGCGGGCCACGGCAGCCGAGTTCCGCGCGGCGCGGGCTTTCGTGGACCGGCTGGCCTTGCCTGCGCTGCTGCCCATTCCCGGCAACCACGACATTCCCTTGTTCCACCTCGTCGCCCGGCTGTTCGCACCCTATGCGCGCTACCGCCGCGCCTTTGGCGAGGAACTCGAAGCGGTCTTCGAGTCCGACCAGCTCCTGGTGCTGGCGGTCCGCACGACGCGGCGCTATCGGCACGAGGACGGCGCGGTGTCGGCGCGGCAGGTCGAGCGGGTGGCGGCCCGCCTCGCCGCAGGCGGCGCGCGCCTGCGCATGGTGGTCACCCACCAGCCGGTGGTGGTGACGAAACCGTCCGACCGGAAGAATGTGCTGCGCGGAAGCGAGAGGGCGGTGCGAGCCTGGACGGCGGCCGGAGCCGACCTGATCCTGTCCGGGCACATCCACCTGCCCTTTGTCGTTCCGCTGCACCGGCGCTTCGCCGGGCTGGGCCGGCCTGCCTGGGCGGTGGGCGCCGGCACGGCCGTGTCCTCGCGGCTGCGCCACGAAGCCGGCAATTCCGTCAACCTGATCCGCTATGACGGGCTGCAGGGCGGCGCACGCGGCGTCCGGGTCGAGCGATGGGACTATGCCGAGGCGACGCAGTCCTTCGAAGCGGCCTCGTCGACCGAGCTCTTGCTGGGCGAGGTGGGCTCCGCCGCCTAGGGCCTGTTCACACTACGGAAGCCTGTGCGACCGGGCCCCAGCCGCGTTCAGTGGCGGTAGTCGCGGTCGCGGTGTCGGTGATGATGGTGGCCGTGGCCGTGGCCGTAGCCGGGTTCCACATCGATCACCACCGGACGGCGCGCATGGTGCGGCACCGGCACCACGACGCAGGCGCTCAGCAATTGGGCGGTGACGACCAGGCCCAGCAGGCCGAGTACGCGGCGATTCAGAAAACGAGACATCGTCAGCTCCTTGGTGCCGGGAAACCGGCTCTGGGCTGACAACGCCGTATCTCGTCCTCGTGTTGACCGGGCTTTGTTGCTGCCAGGTAAAGACGGCGTGCGCGACGCTTCAATCCTGCAGGAAACGGACCTTGACGCTTTTTCCCTTGACCTTGCCGGCGTTGAGCCGTTGCAAGGCCTGCCGGGCGATCTGGCGGTCGACCGCCACGTAGGTGGAGAACTCGTTGACGTTGATCTTGCCCACCTGCGACGCGCTGAACCCCGCCTCGCCGGTGAGCGCACCCAGCACATCGCCGGCGCGGATCTTTTCCTTGCGCCCGCCGAGGATCTGCAAGGTCACCATCGGGGCGTGCAGCGGCCCGTTTCCGGTGGGCACGAGCTCGCTCAAGGGGTGCCATTGCGAGGTGATGCCCTGCAGTTTTTCGATGTTGCCGACCCGGCCCATGTCGTCCATGCTGGCCAGGCTCAGCGCCCAGCCTTCCTCGTCGGCCCGCCCGGTGCGCCCGATGCGGTGGATGTGCACCTCGGGGTCGGGCGTGATGTCGACGTTGATCACCGCTTCCAGCTGCGCGATGTCCAGCCCGCGCGCCGCCACGTCGGTGGCCACCAGCACCGGGCAGCTGCGGTTGGCGAACTGCACCAGCACCTGGTCGCGGTCGCGTTGCTCCAGGTCGCCGTGCAGCGCCAGCGCCTGGATGCCCTCGGCGGTGAGCACGTCCACCAGGTCGCGGCATTGCTGCCTGGTGTTGCAGAAGGCCAGGCTGCTGACCGGCCTGTAATGATTGAGCAGCAGGCCCACGGCGTGCAGGCGCTCCGACTCCTTCACCTCGTAGAAGCGTTGGCGGATCTTGCCCGCGCCGTGCTGCTCCTTGAGCTTGATCTCCTTGGGGTCGCGCAGGAACTGCTGGCTGAGTTTGGCGATGCCTTCGGGGTAGGTGGCCGAAAACAGCAGCGTCTGGCGCTGCTTCGGGCATTGCCGGGCCACCGCCGCGATGTCCTCGAAAAAGCCCATGTCGAGCATGCGGTCGGCTTCGTCGAGCACCAGGGTCCTGAGCGAATCCAGGCGCAGGCTGCCGCGTTCGAGGTGGTCCAGGATGCGCCCCGGTGTGCCCACGACGATGTGGGCACCGTGCTCGAGGCTGGCCATCTGCGGGCGCATGGTCGAACCGCCGCACAGGGTCAGCGTCTTGATGTTCTCCTCGGCGCGTGCGAGGCGGCGGATTTCCTGGGTGACCTGGTCGGCCAGCTCCCGGGTGGGCACCAGCACCAGCGCCTGCACGGCGAATTGGCGCACGTTCAGCCGCGCCAGCAGGGGCAGGGCGAAGGCAGCCGTCTTGCCGCTGCCGGTCTTGGCCTGGGCGATGAGATCCTGGCCGGCGAGGGCGACGGGCAGGCTGGCCGCCTGGATGGGGGTCATCTGGAGATAACCCAGCTGGGCCAGGTTGTCCAGCGTCGCCGCCGGCAGCCCGAGCTGGCTGAACGGGAGGCCGGGGGCGGGGCGGCGGGAGGCGGCGAGGTCCTGGGACACCGGGGGAGAGGTCGGATTCATGCCCGATTATCGGTGCCCCGGGGCCGTCGTGCCATGTGCGCCATCCGACGCAGGCACCCGCAGGGCTGACTCCCGTGTGAGAGTTTCACTGACAAGCCGTACCGCGCCGTACCGACATCCAGAAACCGTCCGGGAGCGTACTCTTTCATCATCGGTGCCGCCATTCCCGGTGCCGACGTACCCGGAAGCCCAGGCGGCCCGGTGCCCGTTCAGGAGTGAAGCAACAGATGAAGGGAGTTCCTCATGAAGTCCTCGAACCCGTCGTTGCCCGGTGTGGCCTACGAAATCCGCTTCCAGTCCCTGTTCCAGGAAGGCCGTGCGCTGACCTTTCCCTGCGATGCCGAAGGGCATGTGCAGATGGACAGCTTGAGCGACCGTGCCCGTGACAACTATCTCTACGCCCGGGCCGTGGTGGGGCGCGAGTTCGCCACCCCCGCCGTGCTGCTGAGCGACATGCACTGATCCGTTGTTCCCTCTCCGACCGTTCGCGGTCGATGCCGGCACCGCGGGCTGCGGTGTCCCGCTGGCAGGCAAGGCCGGGCCAGCTGCCGTGCGCGAAATGGGTTTCCGCCGGATGCCTGTCGATTGCCACGCCGGCCCCGCCTGGAAGACGGCATGTTCCTCGGGCCGGGCGTGAGGCCCCGAAGTCCGATGCCGGTGCGTCTGGCGAGTCCTTCGTGCCAGTGCGACCGGCCCTGGAGACGAGACCACCCGCCCCGAAGCCTCCCGATCCGCCGTCGCCTAGCGAAACCAGCTCGCGCCCAGGCCGATCAGTGCGCAGGCACCCAGCAGGGGCAGCACGCCGGCCTTGAAACGGAACAGCGCGATGCCCGCGGCGACCGCGATGGCCGCGGACACCGGGTCGAAGCGGCCTCCGAAACCCTGGGGCCACAACACGTGGAAGGCGAAGAACAGCGCCAGGTTGACGATCACCCCGACCACTGCCGCCGTGATGGCGGTGAGCGGCGCGGTGAACTTGAGCTTGCCATGTGTCGATTCGACCATCGGTCCGCCGGCCAGGATGAATACGAAGGACGGCAGGAAGGTGAAAAACGTGACCACCGCCGCGGCCGCCGCGCCGGCGAGAAACAAGGCATCCGGCCCGAACACCTGCTTCGCCCAGCCGCCGACGAAACCGACGAAGGCCACCACCATGATCAGCGGCCCGGGCGTGGTCTCGCCCAGGGCCAGGCCGTCGATCATCTGCACGGCGTTGAGCCAATGGTGCTGTTCGACCGCCCCCTGGTAGACATAAGGCAGCACCGCATAGGCGCCGCCGAAGGTCAGCAGGGCGGCCTTGGTGAAAAACCAGCCCATCTGCGTCAGGGTGCCGTGGATACCCGAAGTGGCGACCAGCAGCGCCATCATCGCCAGCCAGAGGCCGAAGCCCACGCACGACACGGTCAGCAGGCCCCGGCGGCTGAAGCGGGCGTGCGCCGGCGTGGGGGTGTGGTCGTCGATCAGTGCCGGGCCGTAGCTTTGTTGGGCGCCGTGGTGGCCCCCGCCCACCACGAACACGCCGGGTGCATGTTTCCCGCCGAAATGGCCGATCAGGCCCGCCGCCAGCACGATGGCCGGGAACGGTACCTGTCCGATGAAGATGGCCAGGAAGGACGCGGCCGCGATCAGCCACAGCCAGCGGTTCTTCAGCGCACGGGTGCCGATGCGGTGGGCGGCGTGCAGCACGAGCGCGGTGACCGCCGGTTTGATGCCGTAGAAGATGCCCGCCACCACCGGCAATTCGCCGTAGGCCACGTAGATCCAGGACAGTCCGACGAGGATGAACAGCGAGGGCAGGACGAACATCGCTCCCGCGACCACGCCGCCCCAGCTGCGATGCATCAGCCAGCCGATGTAGGTGGCCAATTGCTGCGCCTCCGGCCCCGGCAGCACCATGCAGTAGTTCAGGGCGTGCAGGAAACGCTTCTCGCTGATCCAGCGCCGGCGCTCCACCAGTTCGGTATGCATGATGGCGATCTGGCCGGCCGGGCCGCCGAAGCTGATGAAACCCAGCTTGAGCCAGAACCAGAACGCCTGGCCCAGGCTGAGCGGGGCGGGCGTGTCATCCGCGGCGTGCCTCGCAGTCGGTGCGGCGTCGGACATGTGTTTTCCTTCGTAGGGGACGGCAGTGGAGGCGTGGACAGAGGGCTGCGGGCGAGCCGCACGTGCAGCCGGCAGCGCTGCTGGGGGCGGTGCCGCCTGGCCGGGCTCGGAGTATAGGCACCACCGCGGCCGGCGCGCGGTTCAGGCCGCCCGCCGGCCGGCCTGCGAAGGGAAACGTTTCAGGCAGTCGGTGAGGTGCTTGAGCACGAAGGGCTTGGCCAGGAAACCGTCGAAGATCCAGCCGGGCGCGCCGGGCTGGATGTCGGCTTCGGTATTGGCCGTCATGGCCACCACCGGGGTGCGGGCCAGCCTTTCGCGTTCCTCCCTCCTTCTCAGTTCGCGGGTCGCGGTGAGGCCGTCCATGACCGGCATCTGCAAGTCCATCAGCACCAGGTCGAAGCGCCTGCCGGCCAGCAAGTCCAGGGCTTGCTGCCCGTTGTCGGCCAGCACGACCTCGCAGCCGACCTGGTTCAGCATGGCCTTGCAGACGATCTGGTTCACCGGGTTGTCCTCGACCAGCAGCACCTGGCGCGACATGCGGGCCGGCAGCGTGTCGAAGCGGGAGTCCGGCTCGCTTACCGGCTGTCCGGCGATCAGGCCCATCAGCACCGAGCGCAAGCTGGAGCGGCGGATCGGCTTGTACAGCAGGCTGGCATGGGCGATCGGCCCCAGCACGCTGTCGCCGCTGAAAGGCGTCATCACGACCACCGTCACGCCGTGTTCCGCGAAGCGTCGCCATTCGGCACCGATGTCCTCGGGGGCCTGCGGCAGCAAGGCGGCGTCGACCAGCAGCAGGTGTGCCGCATCGCCCTGGTGTTGGAAGGCCGACGGCGTGGGCAGGGCGGTCAACCAGGTGTGCCGCACCCGGAACTCTCGCAACAAGGTGCCCACGTGCCGGGCCAGCCCTTCGCTGGCGCAGGCCAGCACCACGTCCAGTTGTTCGGCGCCGGGCAGGGCGGTGTCGACCTGGCTGGGCGTACTGCCGACACGCAGCGGCACCACGAGCGAGAAGGTGCTGCCCTCGCCGGGCGTGCTGTCGACTTCGATCCGCCCGCCCATCAGCTTGGCGAGGTCGTGACAGATGGCGAGCCCGAGGCCGGTGCCGCCGAAACGCCGGGTGATGGTGCCGTCCGCCTGGGAGAATTCGTCGAACAGCGAGTCGCGGTGGCGGGGCGCGATGCCGATGCCGGTGTCCGAGACGGAGACACGCACCAGCCGGTGGCCCGCGGGCAGGCGCGTCGCCGGCTTGTCGATGGACACGTGGATGTGCACGCCGCCCTTGGTTGTGAATTTCACCGCGTTGGAAACCAGGTTATTGACGATCTGGCGCAGCCGGGTGGCGTCGCCGAGCAGCTGGGGCGGCACGTCCGGATCGGCGCTGGTGCTGAGTTCGATGCCTTTGTCGAAGGCCGTGACGCTGAACAACTGGTTGGCGCCGAAGACCAGGCTGCACAGGTTCAGCGGGCGTGTCTCGACCGTCATCTGGCCGGCCTTGAGCTTGGACCAGTCGAGGATGTCGTCCACCAGTGCCAGCACGGTCTTGGAGCTTTGCTGCTGCAGGCTCAGCAGCTGGATGCGCTGCTCGCGGGTCAGCGATTCGAGCCGCAGCAGGTCGGCCGCACCGACCAGCCCGTTGAGCGGCGTGCGGATCTCATGGCTCATGTTGGCCAGGAAACGCGCCTTGATGTTCACCGCTTCCATGGCCTCGTCGCGTGCGCGGTCGAGTTCCATGCCCATCACGCGACGCCAATGCAATGAAGCCACCATCAGGGCGGTGAGCACCGTGCAGGCGCTGAGCGAGGCGAGCAGCCGTTCCGTCTCGGGTTGCTGCCACAAGGCGAGCGCCTGCGGCAGGGCCATGTTCGCTTCGGCGACGTAGATGGCCACGAGCTGGAACCCCAGCAGCGCGGCCATCACGACGCCTTGGATCTGCAGGCCGGCGAGCAGGCAGACCATGGGCACCGCGGAGAGCCACCACAGGGCCGGCGCGCTCAAACCGCCCTGGAACCAGGTCAGGCCGGAGAAATGGACGAAGTACACGACCAGCAGCGCTTGCAGCGCGGCGTGCGGGCGCGCCCGGCGCAGACCCCACAGCGACACACCGGCGGACACCAGCAGCGAGATCATGCAGGCGAGCGCGATGATCGGGCGCCCGGTGTATTGGAACGCGAGGGCATAGGCCGGATAGAACACGGCGGACATCGCTGCGCCGATCTTCAGAATGCGCCTGTTCAGTTCGAACTCGGAGTTCTGCATGGGGGCAACCTCCTCCATGGCCATCGACCGTCGCAAGCCGATGATGGCGGCCGAGGACACGGAATGGCAGAGCCTACAGCGAGCTGCGTGGCGCGACAAGCAGTCCATGGAGTAGCCTGCTTCGCCGGGTGCAAGCTTCTGCGAATCGACTTACGCAGCCGGGCTGTGCCGGGGCGGTTCACATCGCACCCGGCCCTGTCGCCCAAAGAAAAGGGCCTCGCGAGAGGCCCGGTGCTGGCGAGACGGCGTGTGCCGCCAGGCGGTCATTTGTCGATCTGCTCGGCCACCATGTCCCACGACGGGGCGCTGCTGTCGTCGGTGACGGCCGTGCCCTTGCCGCCTGCGAACTTGAAGACGACCTCGCTGCCCTTGACGACTTCGATCGTCTTGAGTTTGCAGACGGCCGCCTTGGACGGTGCGTCCGAGCAGTAGCCCGGCGCTTTCTCGCCGATCGTGCGCACGAAATTGCGTGCGGTGTAGAGCTGGTCGACGTTGGTGTAGCTGTCGGCCTTGATGTCGAACTTGACGGCGCAGCCGCAAGACTTGCTGACAGCGGCGGTGGAGGCCTGCACCGCAGGGTCCATTTCCTTGGCGAGGAAATCGCGTTCGGCCTTGCCTGCGAAGGCGGCCATCGGGATGGCGAGCAGCAGCGCAGCCAGTGGTTTCAATGTCATGAAGTCGGTCCTGGAAAGAGGGGGAGGGGTTCGTCGTGATCGGTGCGTGCCGAGGTCATCGCGCACATCGGACGCTGCGGATACTAGCGGCGCCGTGAGGCCCGGCCATCCCCCCGATTGGACGTCCTCACCCGATGTTGCTTTTGATTACAGCCGCGTTGACGAAGCCTGCCGCCGCATTTGGGCGCTCGTCCCCCGATCATGCACAGGGGGCGGGATCTGGGGGGTCGCGGACCTGCCATTTTGTTTATGCTTGCCGCATGTCCCAGACACCCGCCACCGCCGAGCAAAGGGGCAGCCCAGCGCTTCCCCAACGCGATGCCTACGCTGCCGCGCTGCAGCCGCCCGGCAACGGCCATCCCTGCTGGCGTGCCGACGTGCCCGACCTGCCCGGTTGCCATTGCAGCGGCGAAACGCTGGCCGAGCTGCTGGCGGTGCTGGTCGATGCCGTCGAAGGCTGGGTGGCACGCGCACAGGCCAGCGGTGCCCCGGTGCCGCCGCCGTCCTCGCTGGACGGCTGGGCCCGTTCGCCGGACTTCCCGGGTTGCCTGTGGTCGTTGGTGCGCCGCCCGCCGCCGCTCGACTCGCTGGGAATCGACGAGCTGCTGGCCGGAGACGAACGGGAGTCCGCGGCCGCCCCGCCGCTTCCCGCCGTACCGCTCGATCCGGCCCCGCTGCAGGCCCGGGGCCTGGGGGCTCAGCCTGGCGGCTGAGGCGGCACGCAGGCCGCGGCGTTGCCGCTTTGCGCGGGGCTGGCCACAAAACGCGAGACGGTTTTCACGATCAACCGGCCGGCCGAGGTCTTGGGCAGGCGAGGGTAGCTGGTGAGCGTCAGCTGCCCGGCGCCCAGCACGAACTCGTGGGGCCGCAGGTATTCGGTGACGTACGACTGCTTGCCGCTTTCCAGCCATTGCACCGAGAAGCTGCCGGCCGAGAGCGGCATGTAGCCGAACACCATGGCGGACACCGGGCCGCCGTTCGGCGCCCTGCAACCGACGTGCAGCCGGTCGGCGCTGAAAAAGCGCGTGCAGGCGGTGTTCAAGGCGGTGATCTGGCCGTCGTCCCAGTGGTTCTCGGCGTGCACGCTGGTCCAGCAGCCCATCAAGGCCTGGGGCGCGGCGAGGCGTTGGGCGGGTGCGGGCGAGGCGACGGCCGCGAGCAAGAGGGCGGACAGCGGCACTCTCATCGTGTCGTGCGGAGGCTGGAAAGAAGGCGCATCGCGCTACTTTAGCGTTCTGGAGGGCCTGGACGGCGTTTTCGGCCCTCGCATGCGTCACAATGCGACGCCCGGAAAATACGGGTGTATTACAACCAACCACTCTACGCATGAACAAGACTGAACTGATCGAACACCTGGCCTCCCAGCATGAGCTGACCAAGGCCGCCTCCGGTCGCATCCTGGAGACGTTGCTGGACACCATCGTCACCACCGTCAAGAAGGGCGGCTCGGTCACGATCCCAGGCTTCGGGTCCTTCAAGCAGCACTCCCGTGGCGCACGCAACGGCGTGAACCCTTCCACAGGCGCGAAGATCAAGATCGCAGCGGCCAAGGTGCCGAAGTTCACCCCGGGTGCCGCCTTCAAGGCCTCGGTCGATCCGAAGGGCGCTGCACGCAAGGCTGCCAAGGCGGCCGAAGCCAAGCCGGTGGCCAAGAAGGCAGCAGCCAAGGGCAAGAAGGCCTGAGTTCGCTGCCTGGCCGGGAAGATCGGTGGCCGCCCGTGCGGCCAGGGTCTTCAAGCGGTCCCGCTGCCGACGGCCTCGAGCGCCGTCCGGCAGTGCGGGGCCGGCGGCGGTTTGTCCCTGGGGACGGACCGCCTTTCTCTTCCTCCCGGGCTGGCGCGTTGCCCGAGTTCCATCCTCGCCATGTCTCAGCCGGCCTGCCACAGCTTCAGCAGCAGCGGCAGCAAGAGTGCGGTCAGCACGCCGTTCAGGCCCATGGCCAGGGCTGAAAAGGCGCCGGCCGTCTCATTCACCTGGATGGCCCGTGCCGTGCCGATGCCGTGTGCGCTGACCCCCACCGCAAATCCGCGCACGGCGGGATCCTCGATCCCGAACAGATTGAGCAGGCCGCGCGCCATGACCGCCCCGGCGACCCCGGTCAGCGCGACCGCCACCGCGGCGAGCGAGGGCAGGCCGCCGATCTGCTCGGCCACCGCCATCGCGATCGGCATGGTGGCCGATTTCGGGGCCAGCGCGAGCAGGGTTTCGCGCGTGCCTCCCAGGGCCCAGGCGATGCCCACCGCCGAAGCGATGGCGGTGAGCGAGCCCGCCAGCAAGGCCACCGACAACGGCAGCCACATGCGCTTGAGCCGCTCCAGCTGCATGTAGAGCGGTATCGCCAGGGCCACCGTGGCGGGCCCGATCAGGAAGTGAACGAACTTGGCACCGTCGAAGTAGGTCGGGTAGGGGGTGTCGGTGAGCAGCAGCACGCCGATGATCAGGGTGACCGCGACCATCACCGGGTTGAGCAGCGGGTTCAGCCGGGCGCGCCGGTACAGCCAGACAGCGGCCAGGTAGGCGAGCACGGTCAGGGTCAGCCACAGCAGGGGCGAACGTGCCAGGAACACCCACAGTTCGAAGACCGCTGGTTTCATTCGGCCTCCCGCCCGGTGCGGCGCAACATGAAGCGCAGCGTCAGCGCCGTGACCAGCATGGTGATGGCCGCGCCCGCGATGCCGGCCGCGACGAAGGGCAGCCATTGCGAGCCGATGCGGTGGAAATGCATCATCACCCCGGCCACCGCGGGAATGAACAGCAGCATCATGTGCTGCATCAGTTGATGGGCTGAATCCCGCACCGCTTGCGGCACCCGGCCTCGCACGACCAGGGCGCCGAAAAGCAGCAGCATGCCGAGCAGCGGCCCTGGCAAGGGCAGGTGCAAGGCCTGCGCCAGCCCCTCGCCCAGCAACTGAAAGACGAGCAGGGCGGCAAAACCTGGGAGCATGGCAGGGGTCCTCGGGTGGGAAAGAACGGACCGGTGCAGTGGCCCGCATGGCCGACCGCACTGGCAGGCCGGCGTGGCATTCTAGGGCGGGGTGTGAAAGCGCGGCCGATGCCAGCGAAAGCCGGCGCGTGTACGGACGGGCACCTTGTCCTCGACGATGTTTTCGATGATGAGCTGAATATATTCGGGGAAACAATTTTCTGACCCGGACCTTTTCGTCGAAGAGTATGCCGATGTCGAAGCCATGGCAGAAATTGGAAGATGTTCATGGTGGTTTTCGTTGGGGTTTTTATTCCACCCTGCTCGACTATGAGGTCGGCCGCCTCCTGTCCTTCTGGCAGGCCATCCTGTTCCTAATTCCTGCGACATGAATTCTCTTTGTCATGAAATCAGGAGGGGAGAGGCGTGGAGCTTCCCTGCCATAACTTTTTCGATTGCCTCCGGTTCTGGTACTCCGGCCCGATTTTCGGGGGATGGATCAACCTCTGCGAAAGCCGGCTGCCGCCATCTTCTTGGTCTGGGGCTATCTGCGCGCGGATCGGGGGACGCAGGCTGGGGCGAGAAGAGTCGAACTTCAACAGATACCGCCTCAGAACATCCAGGCTGGCTTGGGGCACGATCCAGCAACCCGTTGCCCCGGAGCGGGATTTCAGGTGCGATGCACCAAGATGGTCGCGTCGGGCAATCGTGGGGGACCTCTGCCTTTGCTATTCAGCGTGTCGAAAGCGACGCGTGGCAACCCCTAGAATGAACGGCGTGGGGTATTGAGGTCTATCTCGCCCGGAATTTCAAGAAAAAGCTTAGGGCAAAGGCTGGTGTGCCGAGGGGCGGAACCGCGATTCACAGCACTTACAAAATGTGTTGTTTGCCTTTAGCCTTTCTATCCGATACTCCGCCTTCGGACGACGCGGCCCGGGAAATAGAGCCCCGTCAACGAACCCCTGAACATATATGCTGTTGTGGCAGGGGTTGCCGTTTCTGCCCGGCGCCAGGAAATGATCGTCAGTGACATGCCGCCTGCAAGAATGCTTTGCGAGGCGGGTATTGGTCGCGCTGCACGGCGTCCGACCTGGCTGGGTTTCATATTCCACCAGCGCCCCGGTCCTGCTCGCCGGGCTCGCCCAACCTCAGGAAGGAATTGTTTGATGCTTTCATCCGTTCGCTCTCTCCAATGGACTTGTCTCGCCTGCGTCGCGGCCGTCCTGGCCGCATGCGGAGGCAGTTCGTCCGACGACGGCGCCGCGCAGGCCGATGCGGGCAAAAGTGTTTCCGTCGCCTCCGACGGCGCCAGCGCGGCCTGGACCGAATGCGCGCGCGAAGGCGGCAGTTGCAGCTTCAGCGGGACCCGGCGCGTGCGCTACGGCCTGGACGGGCGCTACGTCTACCGCAGCGTCACCGGCCCCATCGATTGCAGCAACGAGGTCTTCGGCGATCCCTACCCGGGCGCCGACAAGCTTTGCTGGGTGGCCTCCGCAAGCGCCCCGACAGCCGACGCCAAGCTGCCTTACGGCCAGGACGCATCCGACTACGTGCTCAGCTTCAGCGAGGAGTTCGAAGGCACGTCGCTGGACACCCAGCGCTGGAACAGCGCCATCTGGTACGAGGCATCGAATCCGACGCAGAACTATGCGGTCACCGGCGGTTCCTTGAAGATCTGGCCGCAGCGCGATGCCAGCGGCAAGTTCTTCAACCGCACCATCGACACCGACGGCAAGTACTATCAGACCCACGGCTATTTCGAGATCGAGGCCAAGCTGCCGCGCGGCAAAGGCGCATGGCCGGCGTTCTGGCTGCTCAATCACGACCAGCCCGACCCGCATCGGCCCGAGATCGACATCCTGGAAGCCTATCCGGGCGGTGGCGTCGATTCCGGCTGGTCCGATGCCGACCTGCGCCCGACGGCCTATGCCGCCACCGTCTGGCCCACCGGCTGGGCAAACGGACCCGCTGGCTCGCACACCGTCACTGGCGTCGGTGATCTTTCCGCCGGTTTCCACAAGTACGCGGTGAAATGGGAGCCCGGCCGTCAAACCTATTATTTCGACGGCAAGGAGGTGTACTCGGTGAATGTGAGCATGGGCGAGCGCATGTACATCCTGCTCGACCTGTGGTTCGGCAGCGCCAGCGGCGAACCCGACGGCACGACACCTACCGGGCCCGACAACGCGTTCGAGATCCGCTATGTGCGGGCCTGGAAATTCAAGTCCTAGCCAGGGCACGGAGGACGGTGCGGCATACCGCGCGCGATCCTCGTCAGCCTCGGCCCGGTGGGCCGAGGTCGGGTCGAACGGCACGGGCATCGACCGAAACGCTCACACATCGATGCGTACGAGGACGCCACCGTCGTTGCGGGTGACCTCGACGCCGACATTGTTCGTGTAGCGCTGCAGCGTCAGGTCGAGGCTGCATGATCCGACCCGCAGATTGCCTATGTTCACCCAGTCGATGAAGTCGGGCAGGCGCGGGGTCTGGAGCGACACCACCCGGTCGATGGCGTCGATCTTCAGGCCCAGGCAGGCCTGCAGCAGGCCGGTGACCGCCGCGGCAGACCAGGCTTGAGGGGAGCAGGCGACCGGATACAGGGTGGGGCCCTCACCGGGCCGTCGCTCGAAACCGCAGAAGAGTTCCGGCAGGCGGTGCTGCTTGAAATGCAGGCTGGCATCGTAGAGGCCGCGGAAGACCTTCAGGGCCGCCTCGGTGTGGCCATACCGAGCCAGGCCGCTGGCGATCACGGCATTGTCGTGCGGCCAGATCGAGCCGTTGTGATACGACATCGGGTTGTAGCGTGCAGGACCCCGGGCCACCGTGCGGATGCCCCAGCCGCTGAAAAAATCGGGCTCGACGAAGCGCCCTGCCATGCGGGCGGCATGCGCCGGCGAGGCGATTCCCGTCCACAGCGCATGGCCGGCGTTCGAGGTGGCCACGCGGCAGGCTTGTTTGGCACCGTCCAGCGCGACGGCGTAGCAGCCGAGCTCCTCGCACCAGAAGTGCGCCTGGAACCGGCTGCGTAAAGCCTCGGCCTGCTCCTGCAGCTGCGCGGCGCGCTCGCCTTCGCCCAGCGCCCGGGCCAGCCCGGCCGCTTGCAGCTTGGCTTCGTACACGTAGGCCTGGACCTCGCACAAGGCGATCGGCGCGTCTGCCAGGCGACCGTCGGCGTGGAAGACCGAGTCCTGCGAGTCCTTCCACCCTTGTTGCAGCAGCCCGGACTCGCTCTTGCGCCGGTACTCGACGAAACCGTCGCCGTCGGCATCGCCATGGCGATCGATCCAATCCAGCGCAGCCAGCACCTGCGCCCAGATGCTTCTGATGAAGGCCAGGTCGCCGGTGCGCCGGTGATAGGCCCCGGCGAGCGCGACGAACAGCGGCGTCGCGTCCACCGTCCCGTAGTAGTGCTCGAACGGGACCTCGCCGGTCCTCGCCATCTCGCTGAGGCGGGCCTCGTGCAGGATTTTTCCGGGCTCGGCGTCGCGCTGCGGGTCCTCGAGCTTCGCCTGCGTCGCGGCAAGGAACGCGAGCACGCCCTTTGCCAGCGCCGGGTCGGCCCAGAGGGTCTGGCGCGCGGTGATCAATCCGTCGCGACCGAAGGTCGTCGAGTACCAGGGCACCCCGGCATACGGGTACGGGCCGGTCACGAGCTCGGTCGTCAGCATGGCCAGGTCCGAGGCCGAACGGTCCAGCCACAGGTTCATGAGCGGGTGCGAGGTTTCGATCCGGCACTGTGCGTCCCGCTGTCGCGCCCTGGCTTGGTGCTTGTGCTGATAGACCGTCTCGTAGTCGCTGGGTTCCTGGGGCGGACGGCCCTCGATCTCGCAGGCGACGCTGCAGTAGAGATGGATCTCCTGCCCTGGTTGGAGCTCGAGCTCGAACGTGGCCCCCCGCTCGTCCCAGGACGACGGGGCCGGGCTCAGGCGGACGCTGCTGCTGCGGCGCAGCCCGTCCAGGCCGTCATAGACGAAGAGCCGCTCGCCGCGCCCGGTCTCCGGGGGGCGGCACTGCCCGCGGCGTGCACGCACGCTGCCACGGACTTCGAACAGATCGATGAAGTCCGCCGCGAAGCGCAGTGCCAGCTGGAACCTGGCCGGCTCCAGCCCGTGATGCCCCAAGCGCAGGTGCTCATGGCATGCTCCCTCCCACAACAGCTTGGCACGGAAGATATGGACCATGCCTTTCGGAAGCACGACGTGCTCGCCCGCCATCAGGTCGGGGTTCATCAATTCGACGATCAGCAGGTCCGCCCCCTCCTTCACCGTCGAGCCGAGGAAGAGGGGGCGCACACCATCGATGCGCAGTTCCAGGGTCGACAGGAAGCGGGTGTCCTCGTGATAGAGGCCTTGCTCGCCGGAACCCCAGGTCGTGATGTCGCCGAAGCGATCGAAGAGGGCGAAGGTATTGTCGCTCTTGATCACCTGCGGGCTCTCGTCCGCTCGCGCCGCCGTCGCTGCGACGTACCATTGGTCCCCGATGCGGATGTGTTCGGTCATGCGTCGCTCCCTGGCTCGCCGCCTAGGCCGTGCGCGCACCGCGGTCGCCGGTGAGTGCGCAATACACCTCGAGATACCGGTTGGTCATGCGCTCGGCCGTGAAACGCTCCTCGAAGGTCCGGCGGCACGCGCCCCGGTCGATCTCTCCCACGCGCCGGGCGGCGGCGATGGCTTCCTCCTGGCTGTGGACGATGTACCCGCAGACCCCGTCCTGCACGACCTCGCCCACCGACCCGCAGTCGTAGGCGACGACCGGGGTTCCACAGGCGAGCGCCTCGATCATCACCACGCCGAAGGGCTCGGGCCAGTCGACCGGGAAGAGCACGGCACGTGCGTGCCCGATGAAGTCGCCCTTCGCGGCTTCGCCGATCTCCCCGATGTACTCGATCAGCGGGTGATCCAGCCAGGGACGGATCTCGCGCTCGAAATAGGCTTGGTCGGCGGCGTCGATCTTCGCCGCGATGCGCAGCTTCGTCCGACAGGCGATCGCGATCTCGATCGCCCGGGCGACGCCCTTTTCGGGTGACATCCGTCCGACGAAGGCGAAGTAGTCCTCCTGTCGCCCGCCGTGGCGGTACAAGTCCCTTGGGAGACCGTGATGCACCGTACTCATCCAGCAGGCATCCGCCATCTGCCGCCGCTGACTGTCGGAGATGGGGACCACGGGCTGGTCCGCGAAGTGACGATGCAGGGCCGCCAGGTCGGGCAGATCGAGCCGGCCGTGCAATGTCGTCACCGAAGGCACGGTGCAACGCCGGGCCAAGGGGTAATGCAGGAAGTCGGTGTGGAAGTGGATGATGTCGAACTCGTCGGCCATCGTGAACACACGGTCCAGCATGACGGTGTGCCACATCAGCCAGTCGAGTTTGCGCGAGGCCCGGCGAAGGCCCTCTGCCACCACCGCCACCAGCCTGGCCCGGGTGACCGAATCACCCGAGGCAAAGAGCGTGACCTCGTGCCCCTTTGCGATCAGCGCTTCGGTGAGGTACGACACCACCCTTTCGGTTCCGCCATAGCCTTGTGGCGGAACGCTTTCGAACAGCGGGGCGACTTGCGCGATTCTCACGGTGGATGCAGCCGGTTGATGCATGGGGCCGGCCCGGTTCGACGGCCTTGCCGAGGTGCCGGGTGCGTGTCCGTCCGGTCGCTCGATTCAAGGCCAGACTCACGGCCAGGAGGGCGGCCAGTCGGTCGACTTCGGTCCTCATGGGAGGAGTGGCAAGCCATGTTCCCGACTCGACTCCGCCGCAAGCCGGCGACGTGGTGGCGGCCGATCGAGGCTGCCCCGGGTCCAAGGCCATTGCAATGGCCGAACCGCCGCGGTCCGTCGGACCGGTGTGATGTCGGAAAGGCAAGCCGAGGCCGCTTGAGTGCTTCAAGCCGATGCCGGCCGCCGGATGTGCGCGACCGGTGGAGCGTGGGTCATTCCCACAAGGGGAAGTCCTCGCGTGGCGGGCATTCTTCCGGCAGGGGTTTGGCCGGCGTGCCGTGATAGAGGCAGCGCAGCGTGCTGCGGCTCTTGGGTTCCCGCGTGGAGAATGACCACACCTGGCCTTGCCTGAAAACCGTCGTGGCCAGCAGGTGGCCGTTTTCGAGCCAAGCCTTTTGGCAGCCGGTGAAGTTGCTCTCCAGGTGGTCCGGCCAGACCAGGAAGTCGACCCCGTGGCTGGGAAGGCGCCGGGCCTGCGGGGGCGGAGCCTTCAGGGCACAGGTATCCACCGGCTTCGATGCGCCGGTCGCGGCCTGGGCGCCCTCGCAGGCGAGCCACAGGCACAGCAGGACACTAGGCTTCCACGGCTTTCTTGGCATAGGGGGCCGCGGTTCCTCCAGCCGGTTCAACGGCGCGTGACGGCGCCATGGGATAGACCTGCTGTCGCAAGTAGGTTTCGACTTCGGAGAAGGGCGCGCGTCTTGCATAGAACTCGAGGATTTTCGTGGAAGCACTCAGCGCGCCCCGGGCGCCGGGAATGTCAAGAAACGACTCCATTCCCTTCCCCTTCTTGTCCGCGTGGCCGTGGGCGTGGGCGTCCTGGGCATCATAGCCCTGGAACTGTTTGACGCGGCCTTCCTTGTCCCGGATCACATGCGAGGCCGAGTAGGAATCCTGCACCATGTGCAGCATCTTCCCGATGGGGAAATCGTTCCTCTCGTTCACCCCCTGGGTGTACCACTCCTTGGCCTGCCCGACGATCTTGTCCACCACCTCGGCGTTGCTCAGGACCTTGTCGCTCTTGGGGGCCATGCTGTGCCAGAACTGCAGGTCGCCATGGTGCGAGCGGTTGGCCAGCGTGCCTTCGCGGTGCTGGTTCCATCCGGTGCCGGCGTAACACACCTTCACGGCATTCGGATCCTGGCACGGCACGTCGGGCCAGGCCACCCCTTTGTCCATGGCCGAGCTGAAGCGGATGTTGGCGTTCTTGGCCGCCTGCTGGGTGATTCTTTCATGCACACCGCCGCCGCCCTCGATCTTGAACACCGGGACCATTCGTACATCCCTCAGATCCTGGGCGTTGTCGTATCTCACCGAGCCGGGGGCCATCCCATACATGCGCTCGACGCTCTGCAGCAGGGTCGGGCGCTCCTCGTCCCAGGCGGCATTCGAGCCCCCGTGCTCCGGCGCGGGAGCATTCGTCTCATCGTCGGCGTGGCCGGTGGCATGCAAGGACTCGTCGTCGGCCGCGGCGGCCGAACTTTCAGCCGATGTTGCAAAACCGTCGTCGGACAGGGGCGCACTGGCCCACCGATCCGGACCGGCGGAGGGGGAAATACTGTTCATGTGATGTTTTTCGTGGGTATGGATGCCTCGGTCGGATGATGCGGCTTCTCGGCCCTGGGCTCCAGATGGTGCCGCCCCTAGCTAGGGGCGGCCCGAGCTGTACATGGACGTGCAGCCAAGTCCGTCGTCCACGCGCTTCGGCCGCACGGCGACCCGGTTCCCGACGGGGCGTCCGCCTCCTCCAGGCGCGTTTGATGAGCCGGCCGAGCCGCGACATCGTCCCAAGGTCCCGACCGGCCTTGCGGCCCCCGCTCTGGAACCGGTCAGCTGCGACGGGAGGACCGGTGGCCCCGCATCCCGAGGGATTCAGCGGCGGCAATGTTTTTCTTTCATCGCGAATCCTTTTGCGTGATCCGCCCCTCTTTACGGCAGGCGGGCTGCAGCCTGCTGCTGCAGTGCTTCGGCGGGATCCCGTCCAGCCGGAAGCGCTGCGGTCTCATCCATTGATTAAACATGAGGACGACATGAGCGACTATCAGTCGAGAAACGATCTTGCCTTGGCCCCTGAGTTCGCGGCCCTGGCGGCAACGGAAGCGAAAGCCTTTTTACACTTCGACCATGCCGTCAAAAGAGAGGGCGGAGCCATTCCTCCCAAGGTGAGGGAGTGGCTGTCGCTGGCCGTTGCGCTCACGACCCAGTGCGGCTATTGCATCGATGTGCATTCCCGAGCGGCAAGGAAGCTGGGCACGACGCGCCAGGAGCTGGCTGAGATCGCCCTCGTCGCCGCTGCCGTCCGTGCCGGTGCCACCCTGGGGCACGGACTGATGGCGATTCGGCTTTTCGACGAGGCGGAAAGTCCCTGAAAGTGCTCCGGCCTCATGGCGCCTGTGCGTGCCGGGAGTTCCCGGACCTCCCTCGTGCCCATGTCGCCGGCGGAGTGCACGGCCGGGCTGGCGACGGCCTGGGCCCCTGAGAAGACCAGGACGGTGCCGGAGATCGATTCATCGGCAGCCCTCTGCGGCAAGCGCTGGCTGTATCCGTTGTCGCTTCGGCGGCGTTGGCATCCGGTCAGGATGGCACCCGGAGCCTTGCCCGCTCGGGCAAGATCAAGAAGTGGCGGCGCAAGCTCCAGGCCCCGACGCATACCGGCCGATCACCTTTGATGCCGGCACCGGGTGACGGGCGGGCCGGCCGGAGTCCGATTGGTCAAAGGTCGCAGGGTTGTCGATGGGGCGGCCCGGCATGGCTCTTCAGAAGTGCACGCCTGTCGCTTTGCACTCGATGACCATCTTGAACGGTCCCAGCGAACGAGCGACCCGCGCGCGCATCCAGATGGGCCACCAGCGAACCAGCCCAAACGACAGCACGGCGCTGTACCAATTCTGATGGGGGCGCAGCATGTCCTGGCTTCGCTCCATGGCATCATGGACCTCGTCCAAACGACGCTGCAAAGACTGTGCAGTCGACGAGCTTGGATGCCAAGCGTCTGCAGAAACCAGAAGATCCACTGGCGCGAAAAACCCTGCACATAGCACGGGTTCGCTGTTTTGCTCGAGCGAGAAGGTGCGGGCCATTTCCAACAAGTACTTGGGGGAGCGCGCTTTTTCAGCCGCTCCGGCGTTGGGCTGGCACTTGACCAGGTTTGGCGCGGAGAGTGATGACACCACGAGAGCAATCCCTTTCGACGGCGACGACGAACGCCGATAGTTCCTTGGCCACTCCGGCTGCCACAGCAAGGGCCGCAGAGACGAGGCCTGCCTTCCGGTCAGCTTCATCGAGGGGCGGACCCGGGGCTTGTACCCGCTGCGATCGACAGCTTCGGCAGTCAAGTGTTCGATCTGTGCGTTTGATGCATTTGATTGCGTAGAACGCGATGCATTGACGAATGATTGCGCAGCGATGCGATGAACGCAATCCTGTAAGGCTTTACAGGCACGTTCCGCGTTGTTGTCCACTCACAATGCGTCCGCTGCGAGTCGTGCGGTTGACGCTGTCGAATGCGCGTTACTCAACAGTCCCAACAGTCAAGAATGTCATCCGAAGAAAACAACAAAGCGGCGTTGCACGCGCGCTATCTCTTGCGCAATGCAGTGAGATCCGCATTTTCGAGCGCTGGATTCAGCGAAAGAGAGCACAACGCGCAGCTGCAGGCAGCCCTGAAAATCACTCAGAGCGCCGCCTATCGAAAACTCAATATGGACGCGGGTTGGAGTGACACCGATATCTCAGGTGTCGCTTCATATCTGGATCAGAAGGTGGAGAGTCTGTTCGCTTCAGCTGCGGGTCTGGAGCTTGGAAGCAAGGTCGTCCAGGCCTGCATCGACATATCGGGGCGGCAGTACGATTGCATGGCAGAAGTCGCGAAGCCGCTCGCTCCGGGGGAATACAGCGACTTCCTGCTGGTGGAAGGTCCCGCCGGGAATAACTGCATTGTTCCGTTCGTGGAGGCTGCCGATGATGCGCTTGCTCTGCGAGTGATTCGTTTTGAAGTTGCTTCAGGCAAGGTGTGCCCTCCTCAAGTCGCCGTTCTGGAAGATGATGTGGGCGCGCTCGAATCCGCCTGTGAAATCCTCAAGCAGCGGCACTTGAATGCCATTGGTTTCCAGACCATCGGCGAGCTCCGCAAGGAGATTTCCGGGACTCGCTTCGATATCATCGTTCTGGATTGGTGGGTGAATGGAGAGAGTGCTGCAAGCCTGATTTACGACATCCGATCGAGTGAATTGAACCGGGACTGTACGCTCGTGGTGGTGACAGGCGAGCTGTTTCAGGGGGGGAAGGCGAGTTTGGACGAGCTTGAGAGGATGATCACGACATGCAGAATAAAGACTCATATGAAACCCGTGCATTGGGCATTGCTGGCGGCGGAGTGGAGTTCGACCCGGGACCTCAAGGCCTCGGAACCTCGCCTGTAATTTTCTTGGCCCGCCTCGGAGCCGGGTGCTGCGATGCAATTTAGCGATATATCTACCCCGTCTTTTTATGCCAATCCCTATCCGCTTTACCGGGAGATTCGAGGGCAGGGGCCTCTCGTCAATCTGGCACCAAAGATCTGGGTGACGGGGCGGTATGACATCTGTGATGCCGTGCTCCGTGATCGCCGCATGGGTCGGAACTATCTCGCCGGCATTCGCGCCAGATACGGCGAAGAACAAGCACGGGCGCCGATATTCTCATCGCTGGGGCGGATGATGTTGCTGATCAATCCTCCCGATCACACGCGTTTGCGCTCGCTGTTGGCGAAGGCATTCGGCCTGGCTCAAAGCGAGAGGTTCACGCAGCTCTCGAGGACGATTGCGGAAGATCTCGTCGAGCGATTTGCAAGGAATCATTCGGCAGACTTGGTCCGCGATTACGCCCTGCCTTTTCCGATTGAAATCATCTGCACATTGCTCGATGTTCCTTCCGATGGTGCGATTTCCTTCAGTGAAACCGTGGGTCATCTCGCCCAGGCGTTCGAGTTGGCACCGATGAAGGCGGAGCAGATCGCTGCTGCGAACACTGCCATCCGCGACTTGGAGGAATATTTCCTGCCCATCCTCCATGACCGAAGGAAGAAGCCGGGCGAAGACCTCATTTCAAGCCTCCTGCTGCCGGTCAACGGAGATCAGTTGACGGAGGAAGAAGTTCTGGCCAACATCGTATTGCTGTTTTTTGCCGGGCATGAAACCACCTCCAACATGATCGGTAATGCGTTGATCGCACTGCACAAAAATTCCGATCAATTGCAGCGGTTGATGCAGGATCCGGCATTGCTGCCCAATGCGCTCGCGGAATGTGTTCGTTATGATGGATCAGTGCAATTGGCGGGCCGGAGCGCATTGGAGACTATTGACATAGAAGGCACAAAAATCTCAGAAGGCGACACGGTTTTTCTGTTTCTGGGCGCTGCAAATCGTGACCCGAAAAAATTCCAGGAACCCGATCGACTTCTGGTCGACAGATCACTGCGTGATGCTCGTTCGCTTACGTTCGGAGGAGGCTTGCATCATTGCCTGGGAGCGCGCCTGGCGATGACCGAGCTGGAGATCTCGATAGGAACTCTGTTTCGGCGCATGCCCGACATGAAGATATCGAACCTGGACAGTCTCGAGTGGCACCAGAGAAACTCTCTTCGTGGCGTCAAGTCATTGCATGCGACCTGGGGTGCATGAACCTCCCCCGCCGCGGAAGTTCATTGAGTTGTACCGGGATTTGATGCCGGACGACGAGCGCGCCGGCAGGCATGCGATCGAATGGATCGCTTGATCATCCAATGCTTGCCACGGCATGACCTCTTGGTCATATTTTTGAACTCGTTTTTCTCCGGGGAATTTTGAGTGCGCAAAAGCTCTTTCCCCGGCTCTCCAACTTGCAAACCTGTCGGTGCGCGAGCTGGATCCTGGGGATGCATGCGAACGGACAAGAGTGCCAAGGCCGGACTCGTTCGGTTCGATCGCTCGTGCCTGGATCGAATTTCGTCTTGAGGGCTTGATTGTCGGGGCGTGGCCTGGAATCTTGAAAAGGGCTTCGAAGTGGTAAAAGGAATCACTGTTTTTGTATTTTTATTCGCCTTGCATTTTTCATGCATGGCGGAGGAAAGAAAAGAAGTAATTGCTTTCCGGCCCGCAGATGCAAGCGCGCATTCCATCAATGAATTCCTGGAGTATTTTGACGACCCGAGCGGGAGGATGAGCTTCGAGCAGGTCATGTCGGAGCATGCCTTGGATTTCAAGCCCTTGGTCCGCCGAAATCTGGGGTACGGCTACCAGGGGGTCATGTGGATCCGTTTCAAGGCGGACTTCGAGAGCTACAAGGGCCGGAGCTGGTTCTTGACGCAGAACTACGAACACGTTCGGGACTGGAAGCTGTTCTACCCGTCTGGCAAGGGGTATGCCGTGCTGGGGCTCGAGGAGGCTCAGGATATATCGAGAAGGCAATTTGCAGTCCATCAGTACTTGCTTCAGATACCGACAAATCGCGAGGGTGAAGAAACATACTACCTGAGGCATGAGCCAGATGGGCATGCGATGAGTGTCGATCTCACCTGGTACGGAGAAAAGGCGCTCATTGAAAATCTACACGACAGCATGTTCGCCAGCGGATTCTTCTTTGGTGGCCTGGTTGTGCTTCTTTTTTACAACCTGGTGCTTTGTGTCCAGTTGAGAAGCAAGGTGTATTTGTACTACATATACTATCTCTCGTGCTTTCTCCTTGCTTTTCTGTTTTTGAGCGGGCTGGCGCCGCTTGCGCTGACACTGACGCCGCGCTGGGAGCAGTTTTTTGCGGCCTCTTGTTATGCCGCATTGCATGGCATGATTCTTTTTGGGCGAAGCTTCCTGGTTCTCAAGGATACCCTCCCTCGGGTGGACAGGATTTTGTGGCTGATGCAATGGCTGCTTGCTGCGGGCATCGTGGCTGCGTTTCTCCTGGAACCCGCGCCTCTTTATGTTGCGCTGAATTTTGGAATTTTGATCAGCGCAGTCGGCCTGATTGCGTCCGGTATCAACAGGTCCTTGCACAACGACGGTCCGGCAAAAATCTATACGGCAGGCTGGTTATTCTTCAGCGTTGCGCTGATCGTGTATGCCATGAGAAGCCTGGGGCTGGTGAAGGTGAGTTGGTGGACCACCTATTCGGTTCAAGTGGCGGCGGTCTGGGAGGCAACTCTGTTTTCGTTGGCTTTGGCCGCCAGGCTGAAGAACAATGCCGCAGATTCCGTCAAGGCGAAGAATACTTTCATTGCCGCGATCAGTCACGAGCTGAAGACCCCCCTGCAAACGATTGTGTCCTGCCTTGACCTGATTTCAGGGAACGGCGGTGGGGGAAAGAATAAAAAAATATTCGAGCGTTTGAGGTCCGCTGCAGGTCAACTTGAGGTGCAGGTCAACGATCTGACGGACTATGCCAGGCTGGAGTCCGGAAAGCTTTCGTTGAAGAAGTCGGCATTCGACGTCTGCGAGCTGGTGCGCGAAGTGGTGAGTGACTACCAAGGTTCTGCCTCGGCCAAAGGGTTGAGCTTGACTGCTGAAACGGCGATGGAGAAACTTTGCGTGGTGTCTGATCCATGGCGCGTCAAGCAAATACTTAATAATCTTGTCGAGAATGGAATCAAGTACACGGACTCTGGTTTTGTGGTCGTCCGTCTGGCTTTGATCGATGGAAGCACGCCGCAGTTGATGTTTACGGTAGAGGATTCCGGAATCGGAATCAGCGATGCGCACATAAAATCAATCTACGAACCATTCACTCAGGTCGATCAAGGTGTTCAGAGAAAGTATGGCGGGATCGGGATGGGGCTTGCCATCGTTCGGGATCTGATTTCACTGCTCGGCGGTAGCGTCGATGTGAAATCCATTCCTGGAAAGGGCAGCTCGTTCCAATTCAGAATTCCATGCGAGATGGCTCCGGGGAATGGGAGCATGGCTGATGAAAGCCAGGTTTCCAATGGGCGCCGGAGGGTTCTTCTCGTCGATGACAATGAAGAGGTCCTGTTTATTTTGAGCGAGATCATCTCTTCGCTCGGTTATGACGTGGATGCTTTTTCGTCCGGGCGAGAGGCTATTGTCCGGGCTCGTGACGCAAGCTACTACGCAATTCTGTTGGACGTCAACATGCCGGACATGGATGGGTTCGCCGTGGCTGCTGAAATGCGTGAGCTGAGAGCACAGTCGAAAGCCCCTATTGTCTGGATCAGTGCCACTCGCCCCGACATCTCGGATGGAAGAAACAGGTCCTTGTTCAATCACTTCCTCGAGAAACCGATTCATGCCCCGGCCTTGGAGAAGCTTTTGAATTCACTTCGGGTCTGATGTCTTTTTCGAGCAGGCTGCGTGTCGCGAGCGATATTCCGGGCAGGGGTTCAACGCGGTGGCCATTGCTGCGCGGCGTGCAGCACGCGCCGCATCACGACGGCCGAGGGCTGCACTTCGTACACCATCACGTAGCTATCACTGCGGATGATGGCAACGGATTTGTGAAGGCCCTGCGCCAGTTGATCGACCGTCAGAAGGACGGCGCGCAATCGCGGCGACAGATGCCTGCCCCATTTCGATCGCTCTGATAGCACGGCTAGGGTCATCGAGCAGTTTCGCCGGGGGACTACTCGGCAGGTGAGCTGGGCGACACCGAGTCCCGGCCTTGAGATGCTGAAGTCACGGCGTCAAGAAGACTGACATGGCTGAACCACCATTGCCGCGGATTTGCCTCGCACCGTCTGCAGAAGAGTGCCAAAACAAGCAAAACAACGCATCACACTGCAAGGCGTAATGCGTTGTTTTATCAAGGTTTTTTGGTGGAGGAGAGGAGGATCGAACTCCCGACCTTCGCATTGCGAACGCGACGCTCTCCCAACTGAGCTACCCCCCCCGACATCGGCAGTCTATCAAAACATGGCGCGTCCGGTTTGCCTTGAGTCAATGAAGGGGCGAAGACCGGCTCCGGGACTCGGCTTGCGGCGCCTGGGCCCGTGCACTCCCACCCTCGGGGGAATGACGCGCACGACCCCCCTCGCGACAATTTTTTCCAATCTCCGCGGAATCAGTCTCGTCCTGGGCGATCTTCTGCGGCATCGGCTTGCAATCACCTTCTTGCGAAGCAGTCGAGGACATTTCATGCGCAACACCATTCCCGTCGCGTCGCCTTCCTTGTTCGTCACCGCCGTTGCCTGGGTGTTCATCCTGCTCGGCGGAGTGGCCAGCGCCGTGGCGCTGGTGCAGAACGCCGCCGTGGCTTCGATGATGCCTTGGCCTTCCTCCGGCGGGGTGCTCGGTTTTTTGATCCAGCATCTGCAGTGGGTGGTGGGTGTCGGCCTGCTGGTGTCGCTCGCGACCCTGGCCAGCGCCATCGGGCTGCTGCTGCGCCAGGACTGGGCTCGGCAGAGTTTCATCGTGCTGCTCGGTCTGGCCATGGCCGCGCAGGTGTTGAGCCTGTGGCTGCAGCAGGAGGGACTGCAGTTGCTGAGGGATCAGGCGCTGCGCCAGGCCGTCCTGCCCGCCGCCGTGCAGGACATGGCGGGCCATGTCGCGACGGTGGCGCGGGTGACGGCGCCGCTGGTGACACTCGCCGCCTGCGGCGTGTTGTCGTGGATCATGCGCCGCCTGATGTCATCGCGCGTGCGCCGGGAGTTCATCTGACTCGTCGTCAGGCCTTCAAGTCACCGTCCACATAGAACCAGCGCCCGTTCTCGCGTACGAAGCGGCTGTTTTCTTCCAGACGTTGCGCCCGCCCGCCGAGCTTGCTGCGGGCGACAAAGGCCACGGTGGCATGGTCCGCGTCCAGGACCTGGTGGCGACGCACTTCCAGGCCCAGCCATTTCAGCCCGGGCGGGTCTGCCTCGAGTGAGGACGGGCGGGTGTCCGGGTGCCAGGTCGCCAGCAGGTATGCGGTGTCGCCCAGCGCGAAGGCGCTGTAGCGCGAGCGCATCAATTGTTCGGCATCGGGGCTTTGCAGGTGTTGCGGGCCGGCGTGGTAGCGCCCGCAGCAGTCGGCGTAAGCCCGCGCGATGGCGGTGCCGGTACGACAGGGGCAGCAAGGGGGAACGGGTCTCATGGCAGCTTGGAGTGGCGTGAGTGGCGGCGTGAAATAAAGGGGCTTGCCGAAGTGCCTGTTCCATGCAAGTATACTGTTTATATATACAGTTTCCAGGGGCGCACTTGTCATGCCTGTCGCCATTCTCCCTCTCCGTAGATCGTCCATCAGGCCCTCGGTGGGCCTTTGCTCGATGCCGCCAGGGGTGCTCCCCACCCCGCGCGGAACGGGCACGCGTCGCCTCGACCTGCGGGGGCCGCAGGGCTTCGGTCTTGTTTGCTCCGGCCTGTCGCGTTTGCCCACCGGGCATCCCGAGCTCGATGTCCGGCTGCCCGGCGGCGGCTGGCCGCTGCGCGCCTTGACCGAGTTGTCTGCGCTGCGTCATGGCGCGGCGGAAATGAGCCTGCTGGCCCCTTGTCTGCAGGCCTTGCAGCGCGCGGGTCGCCTGCTGATGTTTTTCGATGCACCTGCGGCTTTGTCCGCTGCGTGCCTGGTGCAGCAGGGGCTGGACCCGGTGCAGCTGCTGCGGGTCGAAACCACTTGCCTGCAGGACGACGCGTCCGGGCGCAGTGCCCGCTCCCGGCTCTGGGCGATGGAACAGGTGCTTCGAAGCGGTCAGGTCGGCGCCGTCGTGGCCTGGTTGCCTCCGCAGGCCACGCGGGGCGATCTGTTGCGGCTGCAGCGGGCAGCTCGCTCGCACGACGGGCCGGTGTTTGTGTGGCATCACCTGGCACCTTCGGTGTACCCGGGCGCGCGCGGGTTGCGCTTGCTGCTGCGCGACAAGGCGGGCCAGGGCCTGGCGGTACAGGTGCAGGCCGAGGGGTGCGCACCCCCACGCGCCGGGCCCCGGGTGCCGGGCTTGACGAGGCGGGCCGTGCCGCGCCGGGGCGGTTCGGCGGGCAGGTCCGCCCCATATGGTGCGAGCGTCGACATCCGGCCGCTGCCGGGGGCATCCGGCCCTGCGCTGGCCGAGCCATGCCCGCCGTCCCGGCCGGCCGCCACCTTCGTCAACCTGGGCTGAATGGCTGGGACGGTGGGGCGGGGCAGGGGCGGTGGGTACTGGCGGCGGCCGCGGCCGGGGTCGATCAGGACTCAGCGCAAGACGTTGTAGCCCCGTCCGGTGAGGCAGCGTTTCAGCACGGTGCCGCGGTCGGCATCCTTGGCCTGGCGGTGCCCGATGACACCCATCGAGGCCTTGTCGGCGGCCGCGCCCAGCGCCCGGCCGGCCACCCGGGTGACATCGGTGATGTCCTGGTTGGCAATGGCGGCGCACTGCTTGTGGTCTTCGGTGTATTTGGCCACGTCGACCCGGCTCAGGTCGACCATGTCGTAGCCGATCAGCGGCTCGACCACCATCGGTGGTTCGAGCGAGGTGCAGGCGCAGAGGGTGGCAGCCAGGCCGGCGGCCGACAGGATTTGCAAGGTGTGGAACTTCATGGGCGCGGTGTGGTGGCAGTGCGGGTAGGCGCATTGTCGGGCAAGCCGGGCTCGGCCGATGGTCTTTGTCGTCGCAGGCTGCGCAGGCAGCGGGTCTGCGTTTAATGTTGGCTTAACCAGCAGTTAATGCAGCCCTAATCGGCACGTCCTATCGTTGGCGCCGTACGGGCGTTTCCGCCCCGACCATACGAAAGGGATTCCAATGACACTCAAATTGTTGAACGCCGCCTTGATCGGCGCCGGCGTCTTGGCTGTGGGGACGGCCGGGGCCATTGGCCTGCAGCCCGAGTGGATCAAACCGGTTCGCGACAACGGCAGTGCAGCCGTCCATGCCGCCGCCGCGCCGGAGACCAGTGGCGCGGCCGCTCAGGCCCACGTGGTGGCGAGCGTGGCACCCGCCGCTGCGGCGGTCGCCCCGACGGCCCCCATTCCTCCCTTGTCCGCAGGCGGCGTGCCGAACTACCGGGCCATCGTGGCGCAGGCCGGTCCGGCCGTGGTCGGGGTGACGGTGCAAGGCATGCACACCGTCACGGCCGAGGAGCGCGGCCAGGGAGGCCTGCCGCCCGGACTCGAGAACGATCCGTTCTTCCAGTTCTTCCGCGGTTTGCCCGGTGTGCAGCCGCGCGGACGGGGCAACCCGTCCACGCCGTTCCGCGGCCAGGGGTCCGGGTTCATCATCAGCGCGGACGGTCTCATCCTCACCAACGCCCATGTGGTGCGCGAGGCCAAGGAGGTGACCGTCAAACTCAGCGACCGGCGCGAATTTCCCGCCAAGGTGCTGGGTTCCGACCCTGCCACCGACGTGGCGGTGCTGCGCATCGAGGCCAAGGACCTTCCCTTCGTCCGGTTGGGCGATCCCAACCGGCTGGAGGTCGGCGATCCGGTCCTGGCCATCGGCACGCCCTATGGGTTCGAGCAGACCGCCACCACCGGCATCGTCAGCGCCAAGGGCCGCTCCCTGCCGGGCGACTCGGTGGTGCCCTTCATCCAGACCGATGCGGCGGTGAACCCGGGCAATTCCGGCGGCCCCTTGTTCGATGGCGCAGGCAACGTGGTGGGCATCAATGCCCAGATCTATTCGCAGACGGGGGGCTTCCAGGGCCTGAGTTTCGCGATCCCGATCAACGTCGCGCTGAACGTGAAGGACCAGATCCTGGCCACCGGCAAGGTGACCCACGGCCGGCTGGGGGTGCAGATCCAGGACTTGAACCAGACGCTGGCCGAGTCCTTCGGGCTGAAGCGTCCGGACGGTGCCCTGGTGTCGAAGGTGGTCCCCAACAGTGCGGCCGCCGCCGCGGGGCTGAGGCCGGGTGACGTCATCATCGAGGTGAACGGTGAGCCGGTGACCCGTTCAGGCTCCTTGTCGAGCCGCATCGGCCTGTCGGCTCCCGGCGAGCGGGTGAAGCTGAAGGTCTGGCGCGACCACGCGGCGCGCGAGATCGAGGCCAAGCTGGGGGCCTCGGGAGAAGAGAAGACCGCGGCCGCCGAGGCTTCGGAAGCCATCGGGGGCGGCCAACTCGGCCTGGCCTTGCGGCCATTGACCAAGGAGGAGCGCCGTCGGTCGAGCATCGAGCAGGGATTGCTGATCGAGGACGTCAGCGGGCCAGCCGCCCGGGCGGGCATCAACCCCGGCGACGTCCTGCTGGCGATCAACGGCAAGCCGGTGACCTCGGTCGAGCAGGTGCGCAGCGTGGTGGGCAGCAAGCCGAAAAGCGTGGCCTTGCTGGTCGAGCGCGGCGGCGAGCGGATCTTCGTGCCGGTGAGCCTCGGCTGAGCGTAGGACAAGTGCGCGACCAGGGGCTGCACCGACGCGTGCAGCCCTTTTTGACTTCATAGTGTCATTCCAGTCTTGATTGAAAGGACCAGCCATGAAGATCCGCCACCTCTTGCCCACGCCCCTGCTGGTCGTGCTGGCCCTGGCCGGCCCCGCCGTCCAGGCCCAGGACGAATTGCTCCCGCTGCCGCCGGAAAAAACCTTCGGCTCGGTCAGCTACGTGACGGGCGGCGTGCCCGATGAGCAGCTGCCCGCCTTCAAGGCCGCCCGCAGCGAGTATCCGCTGGCCATCGAGGTCTATCAGAAGTCCGGTGCCAAAAGCGAATTCACCGCCGATGCCGAGGTGACGGTCACCGACCGGGCCGGCCGCCCGGTGCTGGAGGCCAGGACCGAAGGCCCGTACTTGTATGCGAAGGTGCCTCCCGGCACTTATCGCGTCAAGGCGAGCCTGGCAGGCCACACGGTCGAGTCCAAGGACGTGACGGTGGGCCGCAAGGGCACGGCCCGCGCGGTGCTGGTCTTCCCCGAGGGGACGGACTGAGCACCACCGGCACCGTTGCGGTGCCCGGCTTCAGCCGGGCGTCGATCGGGCCGATGCGGGGCATGGAGGGCGCGGCAGGCTGTTGCTGGCCCGGTGCGCCCCGGCGACCGTTCAGCCGATGCGACCCAGCAGCAGGTATTCCATCAGGGCTTTCTGCACGTGCATGCGGTTCTCGGCTTCGTCCCACACCACCGATTGCGGACCGTCGATCACCTCGGCTTCGACCTCCTCGCCGCGGTGCGCGGGCAGGCAGTGCATGAACAGCGCATCGGGCTGGGCCACGGCCATCATGTCGCGGTCGACGCACCAGTCGGCGAAGGCCTTCTTGCGGGCCTCGTTCTCGGCCTCGTAGCCCATGCTGGTCCAGACATCGGTGGTGACGAGATGGGCGCCCCGGCAGGCGTCCAGCGGATCGCGGAAGACCTTCACGCACTGCGTGTTCGACACCCCGGCCACCTCGGGATCGATCTCGTAGCCGCTGGGCGTGCTCACGTGCAGCGTGAAGCCGAGGATGTCGGCCGCCTGCAGCCAGGTGTTGGCCATGTTGTTGCCGTCGCCCACCCAGGCGACCACCTTGTTCTTGATGCTGCCCCGGTGTTCGATGAAGGTGAACACATCGGCCAGGATCTGGCAGGGGTGGTACTCGTTGGTCAGCCCGTTGATGACCGGCACGCGGGAGTTGGCCGCGAAGGCTTCGAGCTTGGTCTGCTCGTAGGTGCGGATCATCACCAGGTCGACCATGCGGCTGATCACGCGTGCGCTGTCTTCGATCGGCTCGGCCCGGCCGAGCTGGCTGTCGCCGGTGGTCAGGTTGACCACCGAGCCGCCCATCTGGTACATGCCCGCCTCGAAACTCACCCGCGTGCGGGTGCTCGCCTTCTCGAAGATCATGGCCAGCGTGCGGTCGACCAGCGGCGTGTACTTCTCGTAGTTCTTGAAGCGCTGCTTGATGACCGTGGTGCGGGCGAGCAGGTAGGCGTACTCCTCCGCGCGGAGGTCCTTGAACTGCAGGTAGTGTTTGATCAGGCTCATACCGGGTTTCATGGTGTGGGGCGGGCCAGGAAAGACTTGATCAACGGGCACAGGATGGCCACGATCTGGTCGGCTTCGGCAGCGCTGAGGATCAGCGGCGGCACGAGGCGGATCACGCGGTCGGCGGTGACGCTCAGCAGCAGTCCGGCCTGCGCGGCCTGGCCCAGCAGTTCGCCGCAGGGGCGGTCGAGCTCGATGCCGATCATCAGGCCCATGCCGCGGATGTCGACCACGCCGCGTTGGTCCTTCAGCTCGCGCTGCAGCGCGGCTCGCAGCCCATCGCCCACTTGGCTCACCTGTGCCAGCAGGCCGTCTTCTTCCATGATGCGGATGGTTTCGACCCCGGCGCGCATCGACAGCGGGTTGCCGCCGAAGGTGGTGCCGTGGTTGCCGGGACCCAGCACCTTGGCGGCACGCGGGCCGCACACCACCGCACCCACCGGCACACCCGAGCCCAGGCCCTTGGCCAAGGGCATCACGTCGGGCAGGATGCCCGCCCACTGGTGCGCGAACCACTTGCCGGTGCGGCCCATGCCGCACTGGACCTCGTCGAGCATCAGCAACCAGCCCTTGCTGTCGCAGATGCGGCGCACCGCCTGCAGGTACTCGATGGTGGCCGGGTTGATGCCGCCTTCGCCCTGGATGACTTCGAGGAAGACCGCGACCACGTTCGGATTGCCCGCCGCCTGCGCTTCGATGGCGGCCATGTCGTTCAGCGGCACGCGCACGAAGCCCTCGACCAGCGGACCGAAACCGGCCTGCACCTTCGGATTGCCCGTGGCCGACAGCGTGGCGATCGAGCGCCCGTGGAAGGCCTTCTCGTAGACGATGATCTCGGGGCGCTCGATGCCCTTGTCGTGGCCGAACTTGCGGGCGATCTTGAGCGCCGCTTCATTCGCCTCGAGGCCGGTGCTGCAGAAGAACACGTTGCTCAGGCCGGACAGCTCGGTGAGCTTGGCGGCGAGCTGCTCCTGCAGCGGGACGTGGTAGTAGTTGCAGCTGTGGATCAGCTTGCCGACCTGGTCCTGCAGGGCGGCCACCAGACGCGGGTGGGCATGGCCCAGGGTGTTGACGGCGATGCCGGCCAGGCCGTCGAGGTACTTCTTGCCATCGGTGTCCCAGACCCAGGCGCCGCGGCCATGCGACAGCGCGAACGGCAGGCGGCCGTAGGTGTGCATCACATGGGGTTCGGGGCTGAGGGTCGACGGGTCGGGCGCGTTCATGGCGGGGCTCCAGGGGGGACGGGGCCGGGCCGGCACAGCGCCATGCCCGGGAAAATCATTTTAAGGGGCGGCGACGCGGGCAGCCCTTCTCGGAAAGCTCGGGCGAACGAGCCTTTTTGTGACGGGGCACTACACAAACCCGGCACAATGGAGGGCGGAACACCATTCCGTCCGCGTGCCTGCGTGCCGCACCCTGCATACCCTGCTTCCCTGCATTCCCCGCAGTATCCTGCATGACCATCCCTGCCAAGCCCCGCGAATTCTTCATCCAAGGCGTCACCAAAGACGGCCGCACCTTCCGCCCCAGCGACTGGGCCGAACGTCTGGCAGGAGCGATGTCCTGCTTTCGGCCCGAGGGGGCGGTGGGGGGCATCGGCGCCTACATCGGCTACTCGCCGTATTGCGTGCCGCGGGTGATCAACGGCGTGAAATGCGTGATCGTCAACGAGGCCTTGCGTGAAGTCGAGATCATGGCCTGGGACTTCGTCATGAACTTCGCGCGCGACAACGACCTGCAGGTCGCCGAGGCGTGCCTGCTGCCCGACCGGGGCGACAAACCCTAGCGGCCACAGCCCCCGCCCGCATGCCGATGGCTTGGAGCGGTCGGGCAGGCCGGCGTCGTCGCGCCGATTCGGTCGCCCACGACAAAAAGGCCCGCATAGCGGGCCTTTTGTTCTTCCACCTAGAAATTCAATTAGGCAGAGGCAGCGAGTGCCTTGACCTTGGCCGACAGGCGGCTCTTGTGGCGAGCGGCCTTGTTCTTGTGGAACAAGCCCTTGTCGGCCACCGAGTCGATCACGCTCTGGGCGGACTGGAACAGCTCGGTCGCCTTGGCTTTGTCGCCGGCGAGCACGGCCTTCTGGACATTCTTGATGACGGTACGGAACTTCGAGCGCAGGGCGGTGTTCGCTGCGTTGAGTTTCACATCTTGGCGAACGCGCTTGAGACCCGACGCGATGCGAACCGTTTTCTTGACTTTGGAAGCAGTAGCCATGCTGTAGCTTTATCTAGGTGGTGCGAAGTCCGCGAGTATAGCATTTACTGGGGCTTTGCAACACCTGTGGTCCGAAAACGTTAGTACCTGCTCCCTATAATCGCCTGCCGCCCGTCCTCGCGAGGGGCTTCGTCACCCTGGCCAACAGCCCTTTTTCCACTCGTACCCATGAACCTGCTGCGGGCCGCCTCCATCGTTTCGCTGTTCACCCTCGGCTCTCGCGTCACCGGCCTCGTCAGCCAGCTGATGATCGCCTCCATGTTCGGCGCCAATGCGGCCACCGACGCCTACCAGGCGGCCTTTCGCATTCCCAACATGCTGCGCCGCCTGTTCGGCGAGGGCGCGTTCTCGCAGGCTTTCGTGCCCATCCTCGGCGAGACCCGGGTGCGCGAGGGCGACGAGGTCACGGGCCGGCTGATCGACGCCGTCGCCACCATCCTGTTCTGGTCGCTGCTGCTGACCTGCATCGTGGGTGTGCTGGCCGCGCCGGGGGTCGTCTGGCTGCTGGCCTCGGGCCTGAAGGAGTTCGACCAGGGCGTGGTCATGACCCGGATCATGTTCCCGTACATCGGGTTCATCTCGCTGGTCGCGCTGTCGGCCGGCATCCTCAATACCTGGAAGCATTTCGCGGTGCCGGCGGCCTCTCCGGTGCTGCTGAACCTGTCGCTCATCGCCTGCGGCTACTGGCTGGCTCCCGTGTTCGAGCGCCACGGCATCGCTCCCATCTATTCCCTGGCCGCCGGCGTGATGCTGGGCGGCGTGCTGCAGCTGGCGGTCCAGATCCCGGCGCTGTGGGCCATCAAGCAGCTGCCGCGCATCGGGCTGGGCTGGAGCTCGGTCAAGTCGGCCTGGTCGCATCCGGGCGTGCGCCGGGTGCTGCGGCAGATGGCGCCGGCCCTGGTCGGTGTCTCGGTGGCGCAGATCTCGCTCTTCATCAACACCCAGATCGCCTCGCACCTGGCCGTGGGCTCGATTTCCTGGCTCGGTTATGCCGACCGCCTGATGGAATTCCCGACCGCGCTGCTGGGCGTGGCGCTCGGCGTGGTACTCATTCCCCAGCTGTCGGGTGCGCAGGGGCGCGGCGACGCCGAGGCTTATTCGGCCCTGGTCGACTGGGGGCTGCGTCTGGTCGTCATGATGACGCTGCCCTGCGCCGTGGCGCTGCTGGTGTTTCCGGAGGCGCTGGTGGCGGTGCTGTTCCACCGCGGCACCTTCAGTGCGGCCGATGTCTTCCAGACGGTCAATGCCTTGCGCGGCTACGGTGTCGGCTTGATGGGCCTGGTCGCGATCAAGATCCTGGCGCCGGGTTTCTACGCCCGCCAGGACACCCGCACGCCGGTGCGCATCGCCGTGGTGGTGCTGGTGCTGACCCAGCTCTTCAACCTGGTGTTCGTCCACTGGCTCCAGCTTGGCCACGCGGGCCTCGCCCTGTCGATCGGGGTGGGCGCGCTCATCAACGCGACCTGGCTGTTCGTCGGCCTGAGGCGCTGCGATGCCTATGTGCCGTCGGCCGGCTGGGGACGGTTCTTCGCGCAGGTGCTGCTGGCCACCGGCCTGCTCGGCGCCTTGCTGGCCTGGGGCGCGCACGATGTCGACTGGGTCGGCCTGCACAGCGGCTGGAAGCGGGTGGGCTGGCTGGCGCTCTACCTGGCCGGGGCGGGCGTGCTGTATTTCGGCAGCTTGATGGCGACAGGGCTGAAGCTGCGCCAATTCGTGCGGCGCGGCTAAAATCCGACCATGGCCGGCCCCATGCAGTTCGTGACTCCCACCGCGCTCGAGTACTTCGCCGCGCTCGTCGCCGACGATGCCAGCCTGTCCCTGATCGAAGCAGCCGTCAGCCTGGCCCAGGACGAGCAACCCGGGATCGACACCCAGTCGGTGCTCGGCGAGATCGACACCCTCTGCGCGCAGCTGAAGCAGCGCGTGCCGGTCGATGCCGCGCCCTTGCAGCGCCTGCGCCTGTTGAACCATTTCTTCTTCGACGAGCTGGGTTTCGCCGGCAATGTCAACGACTACTACGACCCGGGCAACAGTCTGCTGAGCACCGTGCTGCGCACGCGCCGCGGCATTCCCATCACGCTGGCCGTGCTGTACATCGAGATGGCGACGGAAATCGGCCTCACCGCGCGCGGTGTGTCGTTTCCCGGCCACTTCCTGGTCAAGCTGCGCATGCCCGAGGGCGAGGTGGTCATCGACCCGTTCAGCGGCCAGTCGCTGTCGCGCGAGCAGCTCGACGAGCTGCTGCAGCCGTACCGGCGCAGCCAGGGCCTGGAAGGCGAGTTCGATGCGCCGCTGGGTTTGTTCCTGCAGGCCGCCCCGGCGCGCGACGTGCTGGCGCGCATGCTGCGCAACCTGAAGGAAATCCACCGCAGTGCACAAGACTGGCCACGCCTGCTGGCGGTGCTCGACCGTCTCGTGGTGTTGCTGCCGCAGGCCTGGGAGGAGCGGCGCGACCGCGGCCTCGCCCATGCCGAGCTGGGCCACGATGCCCTGGCCCTGCAGGACCTCGGCGCCTACCTGCTGCACGCCCGCAACGCGGTCGACCGCACGGCCATCAGCGCCCGCGTGGCCGAGCTCGGGCGCCCGGACGGCATGCGTTTTCACTGAGCGCCGGCAGGCCGCGGTCGGCGGGCCCTTAGAATTTGTCCCTTCCGGCGGGCGGCACACCGCCGGCGCACCTTCACCACCAACCATATTCCGGGGATCCAGGGGCATATGACTCTGCTCAAGCTAGTTTTTCCGTCGTCGACGGTCACGGCGCGCCGTTTTTCATCGGCTCGGGTCCGTCCGTAGGCGCGTGAACGGCATGCAGCAGCTTCCCCTCGCCATCGGCGTCGGCACGGCCCGGTCGTTCGAGAGTTTCGTGACGGGCCACAACGCGCTGGCCGTGGCCTACCTGCGGCGCATCACCCAGCAGGCAGCGCCGGTATTCCTCTGGGGGCCGGCCGGGGCCGGCAAGACCCACTTGCTGGAGGCCGTGGTCAGCGAGATCCAGCAAGAGGGCGGTCGTGTCAGCTGGTTCGACGACGGCCAGGCCACGCCCTGGACGCTCGAGGAGTCCGACCGGCTGGTCGTGCTCGACAACTGCGACCGCTTCGACGAGATCCAGCAGCACGCCGCTTTTGCGCTCTTCATCGAGGCCACCACCCACGCCATCCCGGTGCTGGGGGCCGGGAGGGTGCCGCCGGTCGACCTGCCGCTGCGCGACGACCTGCGCTCGCGGCTGGGCTGGGGGCATGTGTTCGCGATCGAGCCGCTGGCGGAAACCGAGGCGCGCGCCGCCTTGCGCCGCGAGGCCGACCGGCGCGGGCTGTTCCTGTCCGACGAGGTGATGGATTACCTGTTGACCCGCTTCTCGCGGGACCTGAAATACCTGATGGCCTTGCTCGATCGGCTGGATGAATTCGCGCTGGTGCACAAACGGGCCGTGACCGTGCCCTTGCTCAAGCAAATGTTGGCTGAAGAAGGTAAATGAAAAATCTCTGTCTGTTCGATCTCGATCACACCCTGCTGCCCATCGATTCCGACCATGCCTGGGGCCAGTTCGTCACCCGGCAGGGCTGGGTCGACCCGATCGAGTTCGCGCGCGGCAACGATGCGTTCTACGCGGACTACCAGGCCGGCACGCTCGACATCCATGCCTACGTCGAATATGCCACCCGGCCCTGGCGCGACCGCCCCGAGGCCGAGATGCGTCTCGCCCACGAGCGGTACATGAAGGAATCGATTCTTCCGAACCTGCTTCCGCAGGCGCTCGAGCTGGTGCGCCGGCACCAGGCGCAGGGCGACCTGGTGGCCATGGTGACGGCCACCAATGAGTTCGTCACCGGCCCGATCGCCAAGGCCTTCGGGGTCGAACACTTGCTGTCGGTCCGGCTCGAGCGCGGCCCGGCGGGTAATATCACGGGTCGGATCGACGGGACGCCGTCTTTCCGCGAAGGCAAGATCGTGCGTACCGAGGAGTGGCTGGCGGGCCTGGGGCACCGGCTCGAGGACTTCGAGCGCATCAGCTTCTACAGCGACTCGGCCAACGACCTGCCCCTGCTGGAACGTGCATCCGATCCCGTGGCGACCAACCCCTCGCCCTCGCTTGAAACCATTGCGCGCGAACGGGGCTGGCGCGTTCTTCACCTGTTTTCCCAATGATCAAGAAGTTCATTGACAAGTTGCTCGGCAAACCGGCCGCGGCCAAAACGCCCGCGGTGCCCAAGGGCAAACGCATCGAGGTGCCGTTCAGCGAGCACGGCATCGACCTCGCCCTGGTCGACGACAACGCCATCCGCGTCGTCAAGACCCTGAGCGACGCCGGCTACGAGGCCTACATCGTCGGAGGCGCGGTGCGCGACCTGCTGGTCGGCCTGCGCCCGAAGGATTTCGACGTCGCGACCGACGCCACCCCCGAGCAGGTCAAGGCGCTGTTCCGTCGGGCCTTCATCATCGGCCGGCGCTTTCGCATCGTCCACGTGGTGTACGGCCGCGGCCGCGACCACGAGGTGATCGAGGTCTCGACCTTCCGCGCCATGATGCCCTCGGCCGCGGCCGAGCAGGTCTCGGGCAACGAAAAGACGTCCAAGAGCGAACTCGCCGGCAAGACCCATGTGGTCGACGCCGCCGGCCGGGTGCTGCGCGACAACGTCTGGGGGCCGCAGATCGAGGACGCGGCGCGGCGCGACTTCACCGTCAACGCCATGTACTACGATCCTCAGAAGCAGATCGTGGTCGACTACCACGGCGGCATCAAGGACGCGAAGAAGAAGATCCTGCGCATGATCGGCGACCCGGCGACCCGTTATCGCGAAGATCCGGTGCGCATCGTGCGGGTGGTGCGTTTCGCCGCCAAGCTGGGTTTCGCGATCGAAGCCAAGACCCGCGCGCCCATCCAGGAGATGGCCTCGCTGCTCGAAGGCGTGCCCGCTTCGCGCACCTTCGACGAAATGATCAAGCTGCTGCAGACCGGCCATGCGCTGGCGAGCATCGAGGAGCTGCGCAAGCAGGGGCTGGTCGGGGCAGGGCAGGGCATCTTCCCCATCCTCGACCTGGTGATCGACAACACCAGCAAGCACCCCGACCGGGCCCGCTTCGTCGAGTCGGCCCTGGCCGACACCGACCGCCGGGTCGGCGAGGGCAAGCCGGTGGCCCCGAGCTTCATGCTGGCCTGCATGCTGTGGCACGACGTCCTCGACGGCTGGCAGCGCCTGAAAAAGCGCGGCGAGGCGCCGATCCCGGCTCTGCAGCAGGCGGTCGACGCGGTGTTCGATGCCCGCATCGGCGACATCTCCGGCCGCGGCAAGCTGGGCAGCGACATGCGCGACATCTGGTTGATGCAGCCGCGTTTCGAGCGCCGCACCGGCAACAGCCCGCTCAGCCTGGTCGAGCAGCCGCGTTTCCGCGCCGGCTTCGACTTCCTGCGCCTGCGGGCCGAGGCGGGCGAGGCCGATGCGACGCTGGCCGGCTGGTGGGAGACTTTTTCGCTCGCCGACGAGTCAAGGCGTGCCGAGATGATCGCCCAGGCGCGCACCCAGGAGCAGCAGAGCCGCCGCAGCGCGGCCCAGGCGGCCACCGCGCCCGACGGCGAGGCCTCGGAGCCCATGCCGCTGGCGGCCGACCCGGCCAAGAAAAAGCGCCGTCGCCGCCGCAAGCCGGCAGGTGAGCGGGCGGAGCGCCATGAGGGCCTGCCCGACCCGCGCGACATCCGCGACGACACCCCGCCCACCCGCCGCGACCTGAGCTGAGGCTCTTGCGTGCGCCCGGCCTTCATGCCATGACCCCAGCCCCCTTCGACTTGCCGGAGGCGTCCCCCGACTCGGTGGGGCTTTGCCCCGGCCGCCTGGCCCGCCTGCTCGCCGCGCTGAACGACGAAATCGACCGGGGCAAGCTCCCGGGCGGCGTGGTGATGGTGTCGCGCCACGGCAAGATCGCCTGTTTCGAGGCGCTGGGCCGGCTCGATCCGGAGCGCAGCGTGCCGATGACCAAGGACGCGATCTTTCGCATCTACTCCATGACCAAGCCGCTGGTGTCGGTGGCCGCCATGATGCTGGTGGAGCAGGGGCGTTTGCTGCTGGGGCAGCCCGTGGCGTCGGTCCTGCCCGTCCTGGCCTCGCTGAAGGTGGCGGCACCCGAGCAGGCGGGCGGCCTGGCGCCGCTGTCCCGTCCCATCACCGTGCAGGACTTGCTGCGCCACACCGCGGGCTTCACCTACGAGTTCATGGGCGGCGGCCCGGTGCACCGCCAGTACGCCGAGGCCAGACTGTTCGGGCGCGGCCACGCCAGCGCCGATTTCTGCACCGCCCTGGCCGCCATCCCGCTGCTGCGCCAGCCGGGCAGCGCCTGGGTCTACAGCCATGCGACCGACGTGCTGGGCCGGCTCATCGAGGTGCTGACCGGGCAGACGCTGGGCGAGCACCTGCAGCAGGCCATCTTCGGTCCGCTGGGCATGGTCGACACCGGCTTCCACGTGCCCGCGGCGCAGCATCACCGCATCGCCGAGCCCTTCCGGCGCGACCCCGACACCGGTGCCGCGGTCCAGGTGTTCGATGTGCGCGAGCCGGTGCCGCACGAGATGGGCGGCGCCGGCCTGGTCTCGACCGCCGCCGACTACGCCCGCTTCATGCAGATGATGCTGGGCGGCGGGGTGCTCGGCGACACACGCCTGCTCAGCCGCAAGTCGGTCGAGCTGATGACGTCCGACCACCTGGGCGACATTCCGGTGTCGGGCGACCTGGTGACGCCCGGCTACGGTTTCGGCCTGGGTTTCGCGGTCCGCCTGCAGTCCGGCATCGTGCCGGGAGCCGGTTCGGCCGGCCTGTACTACTGGGGCGGCATGGCGGGCACCTCGTTTTTCGTCGATCCGAAAGAGGGCTTGTACGCCCAGTTCATGATCCAGCAGCCGGGCCGGCGCGATTATTACCGGGCCCTGTTCCGCGAGCTGGTCTACGCGGCCATCGCCGACTGACGCAGACGCCGTGACGGTCTTGGTCCACATCGGTCTGGGCGCCAACCTCGGCGACGCACGCGCGACGCTGGCGGCGGCCGTTCAGTCACTGGCCGGGCTGGCCTCGACCGAGCTGAGTGCAGTGTCGCCCACCTACCGCAGCGCCCCGATCGACGCCGCCGGCCCCGACTACCTCAACGCGGTCGTGCAATTGCGCACCGCTCTCGCGCCCGAGGCGCTGCTGGCCGCCCTGCAGCGGATCGAAGCCGCGCACGGCCGCGAGCGTCCCTACCGCAACGCCCCGCGCACCCTGGACCTGGACTTGCTCCTCTACGGGGACGAACTCATCGACACGCCCCTGCTCAGCGTGCCGCATCCGCGCCTGCACGAGCGCGCCTTCGTGCTGCTGCCTCTGGCCGATGTGGCGCCCGACGCCATCGTGCCCGGGCGCGGTGCCGTGCGGAGCTTGCTGCCGGGAGTGGCCGGGCAGCGCATCGAACGACTGAACCCATGAACGCCTACTCCGTCCCCCTGCAAACCGTGCTGCTGCTGGCGGCCTCGAATGTGTTCATGACCTTCGCCTGGTACGGTCACTTGAAGAACCTGGCCGACAAGCCCTGGTATGCGGCCGCCCTCATCAGCTGGGGCATCGCCCTGCTCGAGTACCTGTTGCAAGTGCCCGCCAACCGCATCGGTTTCACCGGAGGGTTCTCGCTCGCCCAATTGAAGATCACCCAGGAAGTCATCACCCTGGCGGTGTTCGTGCCCTTTGCCATGTTCTACATGAACCAGCCCTTCAAGCTCGACTACGTCTGGGCCGGCCTGTGCCTGGTGGGGGCGGTGTATTTCATCTTCCGCAGCTGACCGCCCGTCATGCCGCAGCCCGGTCCGCCGCCGTTCAGGCACATCGCCATCGAAGGTCCGATCGGGGTGGGCAAGAGCACGCTCGCGCGCCGCCTGGGTGCCCACCTGGGGGCCGAGCTGCTGCTCGAACAGGCGGCCGAGAACCCTTACCTGGAGCGCTTCTATGCCGACAACGCCGGCTACGCCTTCCAGACCCAGGTGTTTTTCCTGTTCCAGCGGCTGCGCCAGGTGCGCGACCTGGCCCAGACCGGCATGTTCTCGCACACCGTGGTCAGCGATTTCATCTTCGCCAAGGACGCCTTGTTCGCCCGCCTGACCTTGAGCGACGAGGAGTACCGCTTGTACAGCCAGATGTACACGCGGGCCGCCGGCCAGGTGCCCGCGCCCGATCTGGTCATCTGGCTGCAGGCCTCGCCGGACACGCTGCTGCAGCGCATCCGCCGCCGGGGCATCCCGATGGAGCGCCGCATCGACGAGGGGTATCTGCGGCGGCTGGCCGAGGCGTACGTGCGCTTTTTCGAAACCTTCGACGCCGCTCCGGTGCTGGTGGTGCAAACCGATCGCTTCGACCCCGCGGGGCGGCCGGACGACTTCAACGCCTTGCTCGCCAGGCTCGAAGGCCTGGGCGGGCCACGCGAGTTCCTCGGGCCGGCCGACGAATCTCCGCTGGCCTGAATCTTCGATACTGGCTTGTCAAGGCGCGGCGGGCGCTTCGGCGGCGGCTACACTCCACGCCTGTTGCGTTGCGACAAGCCGTGTCAACGGTTCCAGCAGGGGCGATGGCGCCCGTATCAGGTTTTTGGAGACTCATCATGCTGTTCGGCAAGTTGCTGCCACGAGAAGGAAACTTCTTCGAACTTTTCAACCAGCACTCTGCTTTTATCGTCGAAGGTGCGCGTGCCTTCACTTTGATGATCGAGAACTACGCCAGCCTCGAGTTGCGTGAAAAATACGCCGGCGAGGTCATCGCTGCCGAGCGCTCCGCCGACCGGGTCACCGCCGAGGTCAACCGCCTGCTGCACAAGACCTTCATCACGCCGATCGATCGCGAGCAGATCCACGGTCTGATCAACGCGATGGACGACATCGTCGATCTGCTCCAGGATGCCACCGAGACCATGCAGCTCTACGACGTGCGCAGCATGACCGAGGAGGTGCTGCGCCTGGGCGACCTGAGCGCCAAGTGCTGCGAGCGGGTGCAGCATGCGGTGTCGCTGCTGCCCAAGCTCAGCCAGCACGACGCGGCCGAGGCCGCCATCAAGACCTGCGAGGAGATCGACAAGCTCGAATCCGACGCCGACCGCGTCATGCGCTCGGCCATGTCGCGCCTGTTCCGCGAAGAGACCGACGTTCGCGAGCTGATCAAGCTCAAGGCCATCTACGAGCAGCTGGAATCGATCTCCGACCGTTGCGAGGATGTCGCCAACCTGATCGAGGGCGTTGTCCTCGAGAATTCCTGAGCGGTCGCGGGTTGCCATGGAAAAGATCCAGGTGGCGTTCTGGGTGGTGGCGATGCTGGTCGTGCTCGCCGTCCTCTTCGACTTCATGAACGGTTTTCACGACGCGGCGAATTCGATCGCCACCGTCGTTTCGACCGGGGTGCTCAAGCCCCAGCAGGCGGTGCTGTTCGCCGCCTTTTTCAACGTGCTGGCGATCGGCCTGTTCCATCTCAACGTGGCCGCCACCATCGGCAAGGGCATCGTCGAGCCGGGGGTGGTCGATCACCATGTCGTGTTCGGCGCGCTGATAGGCGCCATCACCTGGAACGTGATCACCTGGTGGTACGGCATTCCGTCTAGTTCATCCCATGCCCTGATCGGCGGCATCTGCGGCGCGGTGATCGGCAAGGCCGGCGTGGGCGCCCTGGTGGGCGGGGGCGTGCTGAGGATCGTGGCCTTCATCTTCGTCTCGCCCTTGCTGGGCTTCGTGCTGGGGTCGCTGCTGATGGTGCTGGTGGCGTGGGTCTGCCGGCGCACCTCGCCGCTGCGGGTCGACAACTGGTTCAGGCGGCTGCAACTGGTCTCGGCCGGTGCCTACAGCATCGGGCACGGCGGGAACGACGCGCAAAAAACCATCGGCATCATCTGGATGCTGCTGATCGGCACCGGCTACTCGGCCGCTACGGACGCCGCGCCGCCCACCTGGGTCATCCTCACCTGCTACATCGCGATCGGTGTGGGCACGATGTTCGGCGGCTGGCGCATCGTGCAGACCATGGGCCAGAAGATCACCAAGCTCAAGCCGGTCGGCGGCTTCTGTGCCGAGACGGGCGGGGCGATCACGCTCTTCCTGGCCACGGCGATGGGTGTGCCGGTCTCGACCACCCACACCATCACCGGTGCCATCGTCGGCGTGGGCTCGGTGCGCCGGGCCTCGGCCGTGCGCTGGGGCGTGGCGGGCAACATCGTCTGGGCGTGGATCTTCACGATTCCCGCCTCGGCCTTCGTCGCCGCCATCTTCTACTGGCTCAGCCTGTCGCTGTTCGCCTGAAACGCCGGAGGGCCCGCTCGCGCGGGTGCCCCGTGGCGTGAACAGGCCCTAGTTCGTCGACGCCGCCGATTCGGCCTGGTATTCGAAATACCACTGGCCGCCGGCGGCGATCGTCGACACCAGTACCGTCGCCCCGACCAGCAGTGCCATCACCACGCCGAAAATGGTCGCCCAGCCGGTGACATGCGCCGGCCCCTGTGGGTTGAAGCGCGCGTTCCACTTCTCATCCGGCATCAGGCCGTAGACCAACGCGGCCAGCGCCCCCGCCGCGAGCGACAGGCCGAGCAGCGGCAGCAGCAGCCAGGCCAGGTGGTCTTCCTGGCCGAGTGCCAGGAAACGCCGCAGGCCCACCGCGCCGGCCAGCGTGGGCAGGGTCCACAGCCAGCCCCACACGTCGCGCAGGCCGTACAGGTAGAAGCGGTGCAGGCCTAGCCCGCCGCCGAGGAATGCCGCCCAGGTGGCGAGGGTCTTCGATTTGTAGCCGTCCATCTCTCGTCTCTTTCGAACTCAGTCCTGCGGCGCGCTGTGGTCGCCGGCGCCCAGTGGGCGTTGCATGAGCACCACGTCGCGCCACGCCCCGTGTTTCCACCCGCTCGATTTCAACACGCCGCAGTGTTCGAAACCCAGCCGCTGGTGCAGCCTGATCGAACCCAGGTTGGCCGAGTCGCCGATGCAGGCCAGCATCTGGCGTGCGCCCAGCGCTTCGCAGCGCGCGATCAGCTCGGTCAGCAGGCGGGTCCCGAGCTGGCGGCCGCGGGCGTGTTCGGCCAGGTAGATCGAGTCCTCGAGGCAGAAGCGGTAGGCGCGCCGCGGGCGGTACTGGTTGGCATAGGCATAGCCCAGCACCTCGCCGTCGAGCTCGGCCACCAGCCACGGCCAGCCCTTGGCGAGGACGGCCTCGCGCCGGGCGTGCATCTCGGCTTCGCTGGGGATGTCGAGCTCGAAGGTGCCGGTCCCGTGTTCGACCTGGTGGGCGTAGATGGCGCGGATGGCGGGGAGGTCGCGGGCCTGGCTGGCCCGGATGATGGGAAAATCTGACGCCGTCGTCATGCGGAGGAGGCTTCCATGAGTTTATAATCGAGGGTTTTGGTGCCGGCCTATCGCAAGTGCGGCGTATCTACGGTGCCAAGCTCCCGGCAGAAACCCAGGCAAAAAGCCCGGGTCGATGCTAATTCAGATCTACTCGCCCTGAGTGTCTCCTGGTGCGGTGGATGTTTCAGAACTCAAGGAAACAACATGGTCGTGATTCGACTCGCACGTGGTGGCGCCAAAAAGCGTCCTTTCTACAACATCGTGGTGGCGGATTCCCGCACCCGCCGCGACGGCCGCTTCATCGAGCGCGTCGGCTTCTACAACCCGGTCGCCTCCGGTGCCGAGCAGCCCCTGCGCGTCGCCTTCGATCGCGTCGACTACTGGGCCAGCACCGGCGCCCAGCTGTCGCCCACCGTCGCTCGCCTCGTGGCGCAAGCCAAGGCCGCGGCCTGATTCCGCACCGGCCGTGAGCACCGCCTCCAAGGTCGCCGGGGCAGTTTCCCCGGTCTGGCCCGAAGACGCGGTCGAGGTCGGCCGGGTGCTGGACGCCTGGGGCGTGAAGGGCTGGGTCAAGGTCCAGTCCTTCGCCGCCGATCCGCAGGCACTCTTTTCTACCCGGCGCTGGCACGTCAAGCCGCCGGAGGAGGGCGTTCTCAAGCGCCCTGCGGCCCCCGCCGCCGCGTTCCCCCCCTTGCTCTCCGTGGTCGAAGCGCGCGAGCATGGCGATCTCGTGGTCGCCCAGCTCGAGGGCGTGGCCGACCGCTCGGCGGCCGAGGCGCTGCGCGGCGCCCGCATCTTCGTCGCCCGGGCCAGTTTCCCCAAGCCCAAGGCCAACGAATACTATTGGGTCGACCTGATCGGCCTGGCGGTGGTGAACCGCGAGGGCCAGGCCCTGGGCACCGTGGTCGGCCTGATCGACACCGGCCCGCACAGCGTCATGCGTCTGAGCCGGCCCGAGGGCGAGTCCACCGCCGATGGCGTCGAGCGCCTCATTCCCTTCGTGGCCGCCTATGTCGACGACGTCAGCCTGGCCGAGCGGCGAATCACCGTCGATTGGGGCCTGGACTACTGACCAGGCGCCTCATGCGCTTCGATGTCGTCACCCTGTTTCCCGACCTGTTCACGCCGCACCTCACCCAGGGCGTGACCCGTCGCGCCTATGAGTCGGGGCAGGTCGAGGTGAAACTTTGGCCGTTGCGCGATTTCGCCGACAACACCTATCGCCGGGTCGATGATCGTCCCTACGGCGGCGGGCCGGGCATGGTGATGCTGGTCGAGCCCTTGCAGCGTGCGCTGGCCGCCATCCGGGCTGCGCGTGCCGAGGGTGCGCCAGTGGTGCACTTCACGCCCACCGGCCGGCGCATCGACCAGGCGGTGGTGCAGGAGTTCTCGGCCGGCCACGGTGCCGTGCTGCTGTGCGGACGCTACGAGGGCATCGACCAGCGTTTCGTCGACCGCCACGTCGACATCGAACTCAGCCTGGGCGACTTCGTGCTGTCTGGGGGCGAACTCCCCGCCCTGGCCCTGCTCGACGCCGTGGCCCGGTTGCAGCCCGGCGTGCTGAACGATGTGGCCTCGCACGAGCAGGACAGTTTCTCCGACGGCTTGCTCGATTGTCCGCACTACAGCCGCCCCGAGGTGCTGGCGACGGAGGAGGGCGAGATGCCGGTGCCGGCAGTGCTGATGTCCGGCCACCATGCCGACATCGCCCGCTGGCGGCGTGAGCGTTCGCTCGAGTTGACGGCCCGGCGCCGGCCCGAGCTGATCCTGGCCGCACGCGCGGCCGGACGCCTCAGCAAGAAGGATGAACGCTTTCTGGCTTCGCTTGGGTTATAATCAAAGGCTTTTCGATCCTCTGCCAAGCAGAGCCTTTGCGTCCGGCGGATCATCCGCCTCAATTCGGCTCGCCTCCATCAACCAACGCGTTGGCACGATCACTTAGGAGATAAGCCCCCATGGATCTGATCCAAACCCTCGAGCAAGAAGAAATCGCTCGCCTGAACAAGACCATTCCCGCGTTCGCTCCCGGCGACACGGTGATCGTCAGCGTCAACGTGGTCGAAGGCACGCGCAAGCGCGTCCAGGCCTACGAAGGCGTCGTCATCGCCAAGCGCAACCGCGGCCTGAACTCGAGCTTCATCGTCCGCAAGATCTCCAGCGGCGAAGGCGTCGAGCGTACGTTCCAGCTGTACAGCCCCCTGATCTCGTCCATCGAGATCAAGCGTCGCGGCGATGTCCGTCGCGCCAAGCTGTACTACCTGCGCCAGCGCTCGGGCAAGTCGGCACGCATCAAGGAAAAGCTGGCCTGAGTTCCTCCACTGCTTGGTGGTCGCCCTCTGCCGAGGGAGGCCGCGAAAAGTTGAGCTCCCGCTGCAAGAAAGCCGCCTCTCGAGGCGGCTTTTTGGTTTCCAATGGGGCCATGCCTTCGAGTTTCGACCCCCAAGCCTTGCCCGCCCTCAGCGTGGACGGGCATCTTCCGCCGGTCGAGCTGGCGGCTCTGCAGGCCGGCAGCTTGCGCCAGCGTTTCAGCGTGCCGCCCTCGTGGACGCCGGAGATCGACGGCGAGCGGCCCCAGGGCGGGGCGGCCCCCCCCCCCCCCCCCCCCCCGCGCGCCCCCGCGGCCCCCCGCCAACACCTCCGTGCTGATCGCCCTGGTCCAGCGCGAAGAACTCACCGTGTTGCTGACCCAGCGCACCGATCACCTCACCGACCACCCGGGCCAGGTGAGTTTTCCCGGCGGCCGGGCCGAGCCCGACGATGCCGATGCCGTCGCCACCGCACTGCGCGAGGCGCAGGAGGAGATCGGCCTGGCCCCCGGTTTCGTCGACGTGCTCGGTCGGCTGCCGACCTACACCACCGTCACCAGCTTCATCGTCACCCCGGTGGTGGCCCTGGTGCAACCGGGCTTCAGCCTGCTCGCCGATCCGTCGGAGGTGGCCGATGTGTTCGAGGTGCCGCTGTCCTTCCTGATGAACCCGGCCCACCACCGCTGGCATGCCGTCGACATGGCGGGCCGGCGGCGCGAGTTCCTGTCCATGCCCTGGACCGGTACCGGGGCGGACGGCCAGCAGCGCCGTTACTTCGTCTGGGGGGCCACTGCCGGCATGTTGCGCAACCTGTACCGCTTTCTCTCGGCCTGAGGGGGCGGCTGCAAGCGCGGGTGTTCTTGTCCCATCCTCGCATGCGGCCCTGCCGCGCCGCCGGACCGAAACCTGCGCAAGGGCAGGGCATGTGTCGGGCTATCATGCTTTCATGAGCTTTTTCGCTGTCCTCTTCGCGCTGCTGATCGAGCAGCTGAAACCCCTTCCGCGCCGCAACCTGGTCCATGACGCCTTGACCGGCTGGATGCGCTGGACCGGCCGCAATTTCGATGCGGGCCGCGACCACCACGCCTGGGTCGTCTGGGGGGTGACCACCCTGGTTCCGGCCATCGTGGCCTGCGGTGTCTTTCTGGCGCTGGCCCATGTCAACGCCGTGCTGGCGCTGCTCTGGAACGTGGTGGTGCTGTACCTGACGATGGGTTTCCGGCAGTTCAGCCACTACTTCACCGACATCCGCGGCGCGCTCGAACGCGGGGACGAGGCCACCGCCCGCAGCCTGCTGGCCGAATGGCGGCACCTCGACGCCAGCGAACTGCCGCGCACCGAACTGCTGCGCCACGTCATCGAGCACTCCCTGCTGGCGGCGCACCGGCACGTCTTCGGCGTCTTCTTCTGGTTCGTCGTGCTGTCCAGCCTGGGCCTGGGCCCGGCGGGGGCGGTGCTCTACCGCATGGCCGAATTCGCCAGCCGCTACTGGGGCTTCAAGAGCCGCATCGTCGGGGCTCCGGTGAACGAGCGCCTGCTGGCGTTGTCGCAACGCCTGTTCAGCCTCATCGACCGCCTGCCGGCGCGCCTCACCGCCTTCGGCTTCGCGGTGGTGGGCAACTTCGAAGAGGCGGTCACCTGCTGGCGCCGCGATGCCGGCCTCTGGCGGCACGTCAATGAAGGCATCCTGCTGGCCGCTGCCGCCGGTGCGGTCGGCGTGCAACTGGGCGGCAGCGCCGCACCCGGCGTCACGCCCGACCGCTCCAAGACCTTCGACGCCGGCGCCCCCGACGAACTCGCCGGCGCCGACGGCTCCACCCCTGGACAAGAGCCAGAGATCGGCCACCTGCGCAGCATCGTCGCCCTGGTCTGGCGCTCGGTGGTGCTGTGGATGCTGCTGCTGGCCCTGCTCACCCTGGCCAAGCTCACGGGCTGAGCTTTCCCGGCAGATCGCTGGTCATCCGGCACAGTTGAGCGTCCAAGGTCAAGAGCGAAGCGAAGTGCAGACAACGCCGGAGCGGTGGCGGCGATGCAATGCGAAGCGAGCCACGTATCCGTCCGGCAAAGTGCTTCCTGCACGAGTACGACTTCGGTGACGGCTGGCATCACGACGTGACGGTGCAGTCGGTCGAACTTGCGCCGATGAGCAGCGCAATAGCTGGCCAATGTGCTTAGCCGGCGCCAACGCATGCCGCCAGAAGACGTCGGACAGCGAGTCGCGGATCGCGCGGTTGGTTGAGTTGATGTCGATGTCCACTCGTGGCAAGGAGGCTTTTCAAAATCACGAGGTTGGAGGACAGCGGTGCGGCGGCACACGGCAGGGCAAGTGACCGAGGGACTGCAACGGTACGGGCGAGGACGTTCGGCGCGCTCACCCTCCATCCTGTCGAACGCAAGCTAGTTGCATTCCTCGGCCACACGTCTTTCGGCTGCGATGACGGTGGCTTGCCGATTCTCATCGGCGACATACTGACGCTCGCCCTTGTTGTCGTACCGGTAGATAGGCCTCTCCGTCTTGGCTACCCCCAGCTGCTGCCGCGCAAAGTTGCACCGCTGCATTCGATTGAATGCGAGTGCCTTCTCGTCCTCGGCTTTCCTTTGTTGGGCGTACTGCCTATCAAGTTCACCCTGTTGCCTCTCGCGCGGCCTCTGTGCAACCTGCGGGGGCTTGGGCTGTACGGGCGGCATCGGAGTCGCGAACGGGGAGGACGGAAGCGGAATCACCGGCCTTGGGCCAGGGTCCCAGTTGGCACCAGGTCTGTTGTCCCGTCTTTGCGGCACGGTCGTTGGCTTTGCCGCCTCAGTCTTGGGCTGCGGGTTCATATCCGTGGTGCCCTCGGCACAAGGGACAGCCTGAAAGCTCTGGCGGCCATCCGCGCCCTTGCACCTGAACATCTGTGCATTGGCGATTGAATGAATACTGATTGAGACCAGAAGCAAGCAGAACGTTCGTGAACGCATACCGGATAGCTCGAACAGGCTTAGGTAGACAATTGTCTCGCCAAAACGACCGAGTGCAGCTCATCCTAACCGGTTAGTTGACACCCGCGTCCAGCCGATTCGTGCGGAATTCCCTCCCCGCGATCTGAACCCGTTGGGCAGCTCTCACGCGCTACATCAACGATGGCGATCTGCCCATCGACAACAACTGGGTCGAGAACCAGATCCGGCCGGTCGCCTCGGGCGCAACAACTGTCTCTTCGCCGGCAGCCTGCGTGCGGGCAAGCGAGGGGCAGCCATCATGAGCCTGATGCACTCGGCCAGGCTCGACGCGCACCATCCCTACGCCTATCTGCGCGACGTCCTCCAGCGGTTGCCTACGCAGCAAGCCAGCCGCATTGATGAACTATTGCCTCATCGCTGGCAGCCAGCCGCATCGAGCTGGCAACTTGGCCCCTCGTCAACATGTGTTAGCCGGACGCTTGCCGAGCCACGCACGAGCGAAGCGAAGTGCAGACAACGCCGGAGCGGTGGCGGAGATGCAATGCAAAGCGAGCCACGCACGAGCGAAGCGAAGTGCAGACAACGCCGGAGCGGTGGCGGCGATGCAATGCGAAGCCAGCCCAGCACGAGCGAAGCGAAGTGCCCCATCAAGCAACTCCCGAAGGACGGGTTTCCCGGCCCGAAGGGAGGCGCCCCCTTGGGGGGCAGGAGCGAAAGCGACGTGGGGGCCAACATTCACCACCGGGTTTGGGCGAGTTCCTGGAAGATCTCCCCGTAGATGCGATAGCGGTTCTCGGTGATGTCGCCGCGAGCCAGCGCGGCCTGCACGCCGCAGCCCGGCTCATGCAGGTGGGTGCAGTTGTAGAACCTGCAGTGCTCGGCGCCATCGCGCAGGTCGGGCATCAACCCGGGCAGGCTCTGCGGGCTGATCTGGCGCAGCCCGAATTCCTGGAACCCAGGCGAGTCGATCAAGGCGCTGCGGCGCTCGGTGTCCAGCCAGTACCACTGGGTGGTGGTGGTGGTGTGTCGGCCTGAATTCAAGGCCTGGGAGATTTCTCCCACCTGCGCCCTGGCATCGGGCGCCAGCAGGTTGATGAGCGTGCTCTTGCCGGTGCCGCTCGGGCCGAGCACCAGCGTCGCCTGGTCCGCCAGCAGTTCGCCAAGGATGTCGCGCGCCTCGTCGGGGCGCGTCTTGAGCGCCACTTCGAGCACGTCGTAGCCCATGGCGGTGTACGGCTTGAGGCGTTCCCGGGCGGCGGCGATCTGCGGCAGGTCCGCCTTGTTGAGCAGGATGCGGGCCGTGATGCCGGCACTTTCGGCCGCGATCAGCGCCCTCGCCAGCTGCGATTCGCTGAACACCGGCTCGCCGGCCACCATGACCAGGATCTGGTCGAGGTTGGCGGCGAAGGACTTGGTCTTCCATTCATCCTGGCGGAACAGCAGGTTGCGCCGCGGCTCCACCTTCTCGATCACCCCTTCGTCGCCGCTGGCCTGCCAGCGCACGCGGTCGCCGACGACACAGTCGCTTTTCTTGCCCCGGGGGTGGCAGGTGATGCGTTCCCCGTCCGGTGTCTCCACGATGTAGTGGCGGCCGTACCCGGCCACGATCAGCCCGAGGTCGAGCGCGTCGGCCTTGCTCATCGCGTGCTCTTATCCAAGGAATGCCACCAGCGCATCGGCCTTGGCTGCGCAAATGAAGTCGTTCATCGAGATGCCGCCGACGGAGTGGGTGCTGAAACGCACGACGCAGCGGTCGTAGCGGACGGAAAGCTCGGGATGGTGGTCTTCGGCATGGGCGATCCAGGCGAGGGCGTTCACGAAGGCGATGGTCTCGTGGTAGTTCTTGAAGCTGAAGACCTTCTCGATGGCGCCGTCCTGCAGCCGCCAGCTGCTCAGCTGCGCCAGGTGGTCGTGGATCTCGGTCTCACCGAGCGGCGAGCCCGAGCGGTGCTGGCATGTCTGGTTCAAGAGGTGGTTCATGTCGGTTCCTGCCGTGCCGCCCCGGAGGGAAACAAGGCCTCCACGGACGGACCGTGGGCGCAGCGAGCATGGGGGCGATTCATGCTAGCCGGCCTGCAGCTTCAGGGCTGCGATGCGTTCGGAAGCCGCGGGGTGCGAATAATAGAAGCGCACGTACAGCGGATCCGGCGTGAGGGTGGCGCCGTTGTCTTCGTGCAGCCGCAGCAGGGCGGCGGCGAGTTCGTGTCCGCTGGCCTGCTCGCAGGCATAGGCATCGGCCTGGAACTCGTGCCGGCGCGACACCTGGGCGAACAGGGGCGAGACAAAAAAGCCGAACACCGGCAGCACCATCAGGAACAGCAGCAGGGCCAGGGCATCGTTCGGCGCATGCAGCGAGATGCGCGTGCCCAGGCCGGCATAGAACCATACCTGCCCGGACAGCCAGCCCAGCAGCGCGAAACCCGCCAGGCTGAGCGCGAACATCGAGACGATGCGCTTGGTGAGGTGCTTGTGCTTGAAATGACCGAGTTCGTGGGCCAGCACCGCTTCCATCTCGCCGGGCGACAGCTTGGCAAGCAGGGTGTCGAAGAAGACCACCCGCTTGCTCGCGCCCATGCCGGTGAAATAGGCATTGGAATGGGCCGAGCGCTTACTGCCGTCCATCACGAACAAACCCTTCAGCGCGAAGCCGCAACGCGACATCAGCGATTGCACCCGACGTTCGAGCGCTTCGTCCTCGAGCGGCTTGAACTGGTTGTAGAGCGGCGCGATGACGGTCGGGTAGAGCACCGAGGCGATGAGCTGCACGGCACACCAGGCGCCCCAGGCCCACAGCCACCACAGGCCGCCGCTGTTGCCGATGATCCACAGGATCAGGGCGGCGATCGGCAGGCCGATGAGCGCGCCGACCAGCAGGTCCCTGAGGGTGTCCGCCAGGTACAGCCGCCAGGTCATGCGGTTGAAACCGAAGCGCTGCTCGAGGCGGAAGGTGTTGTAGAGGTTGAAGGGCAGCTCGAGCAGGCCGCTGATGGCGGCGAAGGCGGCCAGCAGGGCGAGCTGGTAGGCCATGCCGCCCCAGCGCGGGAACACGGCCTCGCGCACGGCGGTGTTCAGCAGGTCGAGGCCGCCGAACAGCGTCCAGCCCAGCAGCACGACGGCGCCGAAGGCCATGTCGAGCAGGCCCACGCGCCCCTTGGCCAGCGTGTAGTCGGCGGCCCTCTGGTGCGCGGCCAGCGAGGTCGTGGCGGCGAAGGTGGCGGGCACCTGGTGCCGATGGGCGGCCACGTGCCGCATCTGGCGCGTGGCCAGCCAGAAGCGCACGATCATCGACGCCATCAGCGCCGCGGCGAACACGAGTGTCAAGACAGAAGATTCCATGGGCCCCGAGTGTAGGCGCAGGCCTGCGAGAATGCCGCCTAAGCACTATTTGCAGCCATTCACGGAGATTCGATGAGCGACACCCCAGAGGCCCCCACCTTGGCCAGCAGCGACCAGAACCTCATCTGGATCGACCTGGAAATGACCGGGCTGCTCCCGGATTCCGACCGCATCATCGAGATCGCCGTGGTGGTGACCGACGCCCAGCTCACCCAGCGGGTGGCGGGTCCGGTGTTCGCCATCCACCAGAGCGATGCCGCGCTCGATGCGATGGACAACTGGAACAAGGGCACGCACGGCCGCAGCGGGCTGATCGACCGGGTGAAGGCCTCGACCTTCACCGAAGAGCAGGTGCAGGAAGAGGTGATCGAGTTCCTGAAACGCTACGTGCCGAAGAACACCTCGCCGATGTGCGGCAACAGCATTTGCCAGGACCGGCGCTTCCTGGCCAACTACATGCCGAAGCTGGAGGCCTTTTTCCACTACCGCAACCTCGACGTGAGCACCTTGAAGGAGCTGGCCAAGCGCTGGAAGCCGGAGCTGCTCAAGGGCTTCAAGAAGGCCCAGGCCCACACCGCGTTGGCGGACATCAACGAGTCCATCGACGAGTTGGCCTACTACCGGGAGCATTTCCTGGTCAAGTGAGGCCCGGTGCCCGGTCCACCGCTTCGTGCCGCGGCCGGGCGCCCGGCGTGGCGCAGCCGCTTTTTTGCCGGCGCAAGTCACACTTCCCGCTGCGCTGTCGTGGCCCGTTCCTGAAGGAATGGTAAAAACCCGCAGAAATGGCTTACAATTCTGGACTGCGCTGCAGTTCGCTGCCGCGTTTCGTTCATCCCCTCTGACCTCATCGAGTCTTCCCACAGCCTGGCCGGTTGTGCGGCCTGTTCGAACCCCTACATGGGAATGGTTGGCGGCGATGCCGTCGCTTTGACTGTTCCCTTGTTACCCGTCCTCCGGCAACTCGAGCCGGTGTGGGTCCGGACCTTCTCCCCAGCGACAAGTTTGCAGGTGCCTTCGCGCCTGCGGGTGCCATCAGGCACGCCCCCTGGCGTGCGGCACCGTGTTTGAAAGAAGACGATGACGTTTGAAACCCTGGGCCTCCAGCCCTTGTTGCTCCAAGCCGTGACCGAGTCCGGTTACGCCACCCCCACCGAAGTGCAGTCGCGTGCCATTCCGCCGGCGATCGAAGGCAAGGACCTGATGGTCTCGTCCAGCACCGGCAGCGGCAAGACCGCTTCGTTCATCCTGCCCGCGCTGCAGAGCATCCTGCAAGCCCGTGGCGACAACACCAAGCGGCGTGAAAAAGGCGTGGTCTACGGCCCGCGCATCCTGGTGCTGGCACCGACCCGCGAACTGGCCATGCAAGTCGACAAGGCCGCCACCGTGTACGGCCGCCATGTGCAAGGCCTGCGCGTGACCACCGTGGTGGGCGGCGTGCCCTATCCGGCACAGCTGAAGGCGCTGCGCGGCCCGCTCGACATCCTGATCGCCACCCCGGGCCGCCTGCTGGACCACCTGCAGCAAGGCAAGGCGGTGCTCGACAACGTCGACATGCTGGTGCTCGACGAAGCCGACCGCATGCTCGACATGGGTTTCATCGACGACATCCGCACCATCGCCGACCGCCTGCCGCAAGGCCGCCAGACGGTGATGTACAGCGCCACCTTCGCCGGCCATGTGGGCCGCCTGGCGCAGGACCTGTTGCGCGATCCGCAGCGCATCGAAGTCACCTCGCACACCGACACCCACGAGAACATCGAGCAGCGCCTGCACTGGGCCGACAACAAGTCGCACAAGGACGCCTTGCTCGACCATATCCTGACCGAGCGCGAGATGGAGCAGGCCGTGGTGTTCACCAGCACCCAGCGTGACGCCGACTGGCTGGCCGACCGCCTGGCCGACATGGGCCATGCCGTGGCCTCGCTGCATGGCGGCATGCCGCAAGGCCGCCGTACCCGTGTGCTGCAGGGCCTGCGCAGCAAGCAGCTCCGCGTGCTGGTCGCGACCGACGTCGCCGCCCGCGGCATCGATGTGCCGAGCATCAGCCACGTCATCAACTACGGCCTGCCGATGAAGGCCGAGGACTATGTGCACCGCATCGGCCGTACCGGCCGTGCCGGTCGCAACGGCCTGGCCGTGACCCTGGCCGAACGTATGGACACCGGCATGATCCGCCGCATCCAGCAGTTCACCACGCAGAACATCCCCGTGGCCACCATCGCCGGCCTGGAGCCGAAGAACCCCGAGCCGCGCATGTTCGCTCCGCGACCCGAAGGCAAGTTCGGCGGCAAGCCCTTCGGCCAGGGCCGTCCCGGCGGCGGCGGCAAGCCGTTCGGCAAGCCCTTCAACAAGCCCTACAACCGTGACGCGGCACCGCGCGGCGGCGATGGTTTCGCGCCGCGTGAGCGTGCTCCGTTCGAACGCCAGGGCGAGGATCGCCGCGACAGCGTCTTCATTCCCAACGGCCACGCACCCCGCAATGCCTTCGACCGCGCGCCGGCCGATCGCAACGCCTTCGCACCCCGCAAGCCGGGTGGCGCTCCGGCCGGCAAGGGCGGCTTCGGCAAGCCGCCGCAGCGTTCGCGTCCGGGCGGTTTCGGCCGCTGAACTCCGGCTCGGCCTGGGCACGTCTGGTGCCGGGTCGATCCCGCAGCAAGGCCCGCTTCGGCGGGCCTTTTTGCGTCCGGGCTTCCCGGTCGCCGGGGCCGAGACGGGGTTCAGCCGGCCATCAGCCTGGCCAGGGGACGGGCCGTGCGCGAGTTCTGGGCGATCACCTTGAGCACCACCACCAGTGCCGGGCCGAGGAACAGGCCCCAGATGCCCCACAGGGCGCCCCAGAACACCAGTCCGATGAAGACCGCGGCCGGGTTCATCTTGGCGGCGCGGCCCTGCAGCCATGCCGTCATGGCGGTGCCGACCAGGGTCGACAGGCCGACCACGTAGGCGGCCATGCCGATGGCGGCGCCGAGAGTGCCATGGACGAGGAAGGTTTCGGCCGCCCCCATCACCGTCAGCAGCGCCATGCCGAGGTAGGGCACGACATGCAGCATGGCCGCGGTCACGCCCCACATGGCCGCGTCCGGCAGGCCGGCCGCGGCGAAAACGATCCACACGGCCAGGCCGATCACCGCGTTGGTGACGAGCAGCACACCCGCGTACAGGCGGATCTGGTGCCCGCACTCGGCCAGGGCGCGTTCCGCGCGCTGCCGTCCCTGGGGACGGTGGCCCCACAGGTCGACGAAGCGGTGGGCCAGATGCGCTCCGCCCGACAGCACGAAAAACGCCACGAACATCACGATGGTCAGGTCGGCCGCGAATTTCATCAGCACCGTGGAGCCGCTTTTGGCCGTCTCGCGCAGTACCACGGTGGCGCCCTCGGTGATGGTGGCGGTCGGACCGGAAGGCGCGGCGTTGGCATGGCGCGGGCGCGAGCGCGGCGCGCTGCCGTTGGCCAGGCTTTGGGCGGCGCGGTCGAGTTGCTGGAGGGCGTCGCGCGAGCGCTTGAGCACCGAATCGGCATCCGGCTCGGACTGCGCCAGCCGATCGGCCAGCATGTGGATCATTTCAGGGCTGCGGTCCACCATGCGGACCACTTGGCCGCCGAAGGCGTAGCAGGCCATCCCGCCGATCCCGACGAACAGCGCCAACGACACCAGCACCGCGGCGGAGCGGCTGTAGAAGGGGCGTTCGAGCCAGTTCACGCACGGGGCGAGCATCAGTGACAGCATCACCCCGGCCACCACCGGCACCAGGAATCGCTGGCCCCACCACAGCACGGCGACGACGCCGATGGCCGCGAGCACGGTGGTCGCGAGGGGGGAACGGGGGATGGCGTCCAGCGCGGGTGTGTTCTCCGGCGGGGCGATGTCAGGGGGATCGATGGGGATGGCATCCTGTGGCGCGGCGGGCGGAGGTGCCGCCGCTGCGGCCACGGAGGCCGCGTCCGGCAAGGCGGGCGTCGCACCGGGCTCGTGGGCCCTCGGTGCCGCCGTTGTCTTCTCGGGCAGGAGGGGCTGAGGCAGCGTGAAATCGGTCGACATGTTGGAAGTGAGTGGCGCAATCCACCCGATGGCCGGCAACTTCGCCGCCTTTCAACGCCGCAAGGCGCGCTCCCGCTCGGGGAGACGCGCCTCGTGTGCCTGTGGGACGAGCCGAGTGGACGGTGTCGGTGGCGCCACGCTGGTCCCGCCGCTGCCGGGCCGGCTCCGGTGCCGGTCGATTCACCGGAGGGCCCGCCGCGGCGAGCCGGCTCACGGCCGCACGGTGATGTTGTTCTTCACGCTCTTGACGCCATGCACCTTGCGGGCGATCTCTTCGGCGGTGTTGCGTTCGGTCTCGTCCTTGGCGAAACCCGACAGCTGCACGGTGCCGTTCAGCGTCTCCACCTTGATCGAGGAGGCGGCCACGTCCTTGTCCTCGACGAAGCGTGCCTTCACCGCGGTGGTGATGGCGGCATCGTCGACATATTGGCCGACGGTCGATTGATCGCGGGTGACGGCGCAGCCCGTGGTGGCGAGCAGGGCGATGGCGGTGGCAGTGGCGGCGAGTGTGTTGCGGACAAACATAGTGAGTCTCCTAGAGGTTTCAGAAACACCGTGATGCGAACGACGCATGTCACGACAGGGCAAGCGGGTGGTCGTCTGCGAAGCACTGGCCCCCACCCACGTGGGCCGGATACGGCATGAGCTCATCGAATGAGCCAGCGATGCTCAAGCGGGAGATGTGCTCATTTCCTGGTGATCGCCTTGGCCCCCAGGAACGCCAGCAGGGCAACCACCGCGAACAGCACCAGGAACACGACGAAGAGAAATTTGGCAATGCCCGCCGCCCCTGCGGCAATGCCCGAGAAGCCGAAAACGCCTGCCACCAGCGCGATCACGGCGAATATCAAAGCCCACTTCAGCATCACGGCCTCCTTGTTCTTAGGATGCTCGCCTTTTCAGCGCGTGCCGTCCGGGCGATGACTGAACTGTAAAAGTGGCCCGATGCGGCCACCATCGGACGGTTGCGTGAGCCCATGTAGGACGGCATCCGAGAGCTTCGTGTCGATGCGAGAGGCTGTTGGATGGATGCATGTGTCCCGGAGGAATGCCGACGGGCGGTGGCTGGTACTGGCACCACGGCCCCGGGACGATGGGCGAAACAGAGACGAAACAGCGGCGGATGAGAGCCAAAAAAAAGCGCGCCGAAGCGCGCTGAAAGACCTGGCCGGGGGATACAACACTGCGAGGGGTGCAATGTTGACGGCCGGTCGTTGGGGATGAGGTACGGTGTGCGGGTGTCGGTCTCCGTCGGAGGGTCAGTGAAGCGCGGGCTCGGCTTGCAGCGGCCCTGGTTTGTAGGGCGGCGTCGTGGCGGCAGCGGCAGCGGGCGGCGTGACGCTGCGCGCGGGTTGTTCGGGGACTTCGTGATTCGTCGCCTCCGCCGTGTCGGCCGCTGTGCCCGTCGCCGGCGGGGCGTCCGTGTCCGGATCGGACCGTGGATGCAGGCTGTGCAGCGAGTTGGTGACCCAGTGCAGGATGGACGCCATGCTCATGGTGGGCAGCAGGCTGGAGACGACGGCATCCTTGGACACCCAGCGCCAGGGACGGACGCGCGCGGCCAGCGCGCCTGCCGCGGCTGCGACCGCCAGCACGAGCCACGGATGCTTGCGCGCGGCGGGGCCGATGAGTTCCTCGGCGGCGACTCCCGCAAATTCGGCCGTGGAGCGTAGGGGATGGCGTGCCCACCAGCGTTTCAGCCAGCGCACCGCCACGGTGGCCATGGGGACCTCGGTGATCGAGTCGGCCACCATGCCCAGCCAGCCGGGGTCGCGTGCCTCGCTTTCGGCCTGGTGCGGCGGCGGGCGGCTGTCGGCCTGCTGCGGATGGTAGGTGGCACGGATCCAGGCCTGCAGCGCTTCGCGTGACGCCTGGAGGCGCTCGGCCGGGCTGGGCGCCGCCGCGGCACTCGACTCGACCAGCAAAGCCGAGTCGAGGGCGACGCTTTCGGTGTGTGTCATGCGGACCTCGCTTCGCTGATCATGCGCAGATCGGAGGCGACTTGGGCCTGGATGGAGGCAAAGGCATGTTCGGCCGCCGGACGGCGCGCCGCGAGGCCGGCCGCCAGCCCGAGCAGGGCCGGCACGGCCGGGGCCGCGCCCAGGGCCCACTGGGCGCCGTCGGACAGGGCCGGCGTGACGGCCCACAGCATGATCGCCACGCCCGTCAGCACCACGGCCACGCACAGGAAGAACACGGCGAGCGTGCCCAGAAGGATCTTCAGCACCCACCGCTGCTGCACCTGGCGGGCTTCATCGCTGATGAGCGCCGCGTACGCCCCCACATGCTCGGCGAGGAGCTGCGGTTCGGTCGCGATCAAGCGGATAAGTGGGTGGATCATGGCGGTGGACGCAAAGGGAACAGCGGCCGCGCAGCATGGCAGCGGGGGAGGGAGCTGGCCCGGCGAAGGCGAGAGCGTGCATCGCCGGGCCCATGGCCGTCAAGTGGGGTCAATGACGGTCGCGGCGCGAGCTTTGCACCATGCTCAGCAGGGCCATGAGGGCTGCACCCGCGGCGGCGGCGATCAGGACCGACTTGACCGGTTCGTCCTTCACATAGCGCACCGTCATGTCGCCCATGGTCTGGGCGCGTTCCCGGACCTGGCCGGCTCCGTCGCGCACGGCGTCCAGGCCTCGGCGGGCGAGGGACTCGGCCTGACTGGCCAGCCGCGCGATGGTCGGCTGGAGACTGTCGCGGGCGGCATCGACGTTCGATTCGAGGCTGTCGAGCGTCTGGTTGGCGACGCGGCGCGAGGCCTTGAGGGCGCTGTCGGCGGACTCGGACGCTCGTTCGGCCGCGGAGCTGGTGGTATCGCCCAGGTTGCCGGTGCTTTGCGGTTGGTTCAGGCTCATGATGATTCCTTTGCGTTGGAGAGGCTCAGCGGTTCCGAGGGGGAAGGGCGGTCAACTGCCCTTTTTGATCAGACTGAACAAGAAGGTCGCCACGGCCATGACCGCAAAGATGATGAAGAGAATCTTTGCGATGCCTGCCGCGCTGGCTGCAATGCCACCGAAGCCGAACAGCGCCGCGATCAGCGCGATGACAAAGAAGACGACAGCGTAGTGCAGCATGTTCATGGTCCTTTCGGTTGGCGGTCTGCGGACTTCTGGTTGGACGGGGCCGGCTGGCGGTTCGTGTCAATCAGGGGTGAACAGAGATTACGGCGCCCCCCCTGGACGGGCCATGAGAAGGTGTGCCGACGGGATGTCGGCGGCACGAGTGAGGTACTGTAGGAGCGGTCTTACAGGTCCTGGCGGCTGTTTTCGCGGGGCGCAGGCCCCCTCCGGCGCCGTGTGCCGGAGCGGGGGCGGCGGCCGTTTCAGCCGAGGTTCAGGCCTGGGGCGGCCTGCTCGCCGCCCAGGGGAAGGGAGGCGCGGATGTGGGTGCCGTGGCCGGGGGCGGCCTCGAGGTACATGCTGCCGCCTTCGGCCTCGACCCGGTAGCGCATGCCCAGCAGCCCGTGGCTGGACGGGCGTTTCACGCTGGTGTCGAAGCCGACGCCGTCGTCGCGGACCGAGACCTCCACGCGCTGGCCGGTCTCGCGCATCAGGATGTGCACCGTCTTCGCCTGCGCGTACTTGGCGATGTTGGTGAGGGCCTCCTGCACCAGGCGGTAGGCGGTGAGTTCGCTGGACGGTTTCAGGCGCACCGGCTTCAGGTCGGTCTTGATGTCCAGCCCCGAGCGGTCGGCGAACTCCCGGCTGAGGATTTCGAGGGCCGCCACCAGGCCCAGGTTGTTGAGGGAGGACGGCCGCAGGTCCTCGATGATGCGGCGCTTGAGCGCGATGCCGTTGTTGAGGGTCTCGTTCAGGTGGGCCAGCCGTTCGCTCGCCTCCGGGGTGATGTTGGCGATGCGGGATTTCAATCGGGCCACGTCGAGCTTGGCGGCGGTGAGCAAGGCGCCCAGTTCGTCGTGCAGGTCGCGCGCCAGCCGGTTGCGCTCGTCCTCGCGGGCGGTCTGCAGGTGGTGCGCCAGCTCGGTGAGTTGGGCGGTACGGCCTTTCACCTGGTGCTCGAGCAGGTCGCGTTCGACCTGCAGCGCGAGCTGCTGGCGCCGGCGCTCCTTGTCGAGGGCGGCGGTCTGGCGCAGGTACATGAAAAAGGCCAGCACGCTCAGCGCCGTCATGGCGGTCACGCCGAGACGGCTCAGCTGCAGGGTCTGGTAGACGGAGGTGCGGCTCATGTTGATCAGGGCCGATTCGCGCTTGATCAGGCGTTCGGAGGCGAGCCGGATGCTGTCCATCTGCTCGCGGCCGATATCGGTCTCGGTGACGGCCCGCCAGGCCTCCTCGCGGCCCTCCGCCCGCAGCTGGATGGTGGTGTTCATCTCGGACACCTTCTTGTTCACCAGGTTGGCCAGCAGCGTGAAGTCGGCGTTCTGGCTGGGCTCCTTGGCATAGAAGGTTTGCAGCGTCTTCAGCGTGTCGCCGATGTTGCTCATGGCCGCGCGGTAGGGCGCGAGGTATTCGGGGCGGCCGGTGAGGAGGTAGCCGCGCTGGCCGTTCTCGGCGTCCAGTACCTGGCGCAGCAGCACCAGGTTGTTGATGCGCGCGGTGGACAGCTGGTCCAGACGGTCCAGCGATTCCACCGAAGAGTGGTACGACGATTCGCTGATCACCATCAGGCTCAGCGCCGTGATGACCGCCAGCGGAAATGTCACCGCGCTGCGTTTCAATCGGCGAAAGAAGTTCTTCATGCGGTGTATCGTCCTGTGCATCTAAAATGAATAACGCCGTAACCTCTAACCGACTCAGACCACATGATCAAAATCGCCATCGTTGACGATCACGCCCTGGTTCGCGCAGGGCTGCGGCAGTTTCTTTCGGAGCAGGTCGACCTGCAAGTGGTGGCCGAGGCCGGGAATGGCCGCGATGCGCTCGATATCGTGCGCAAAGGCCTGGTCGACGTGCTCGTGATGGATTTGTCCATGCCCGAGCAGAGCGGCGTCGATGCGCTCGCGGCCATCCGGGCACGGGCGCCCGAATTGCCGGTGCTCATTCTGAGCGGGTTTCCGGAGGCGCATTACGCCACGACGCTGCTGCGCCAGGGCGCGAGCGGTTACCTGAACAAGGAATGCGAGCCCGAGGAGATCGTCACCGCCATCCGCACCGTGGCGCGCGGGCGCAAGTACATCACGCCGGCCGTGGCCGAGCTGTTGGCGGACACGCTCGGGGGCAATGCCGACAAGCCGCTTCATGAGCAGTTGTCCGAGCGGGAGTTCCAGGTCTTTCTCCGGCTGGCGAAGGGCGAGACCATCGGCCACATGGCCGACAGCCTGTCGCTGAGCGTGAAGACCGTGAGCACGTACCGCACCCGGGTGATGGAAAAGATGAAGCTGGAGTCCAACAGCGACCTCACCTACTACGCTTTGAAAAACGGGCTGATCCAGTAGAACCGGCCGGGCCCGCACCGCATGCGAGGCCGGCGGGCGCAAGCCGGGCCCCCGGTGGGATGCCGCGCTGCGCGGGGGCGCCGCGCGGAAGGGGCGGCGATGGCCTGGCGGGACGTGCACGGGCGCCGGCGCCGCCTCAAAGGCCTCCCATGACCGAGTTGGAGGTGTCACCGGCGGCCAGGCGCTGGCAGTAGGTGATGAGCCCGTCGATCTCGTTCGATTTGTCGAACACCTTGTCTGCACCCAGCTCCATGCACTTGCGGCGCATGTCGGGCGTGGCGTAGTTGCTCAGGACGACCAGCTTGGTGTGGTCGGGCAGGTTGCTGCTGGCGGTCAGCACACCGAGGCCGGAGCCGCTTTTCAGGAAGATGTCGACGATGACCAGGTCGCAGGTGTTGCGGCCCTGCGTGAGCCAGTAGACAGCAGCCGATTCGTTGTCGGCCGTCCCCACGACCTGTACGGCGACCAGCTCTTCCAGGGTCGCGATGAGGTTCTCGCGGATGACCGGGCTATCTTCGACGATGTAGGTTTTCAACATGGCAGCGAGCTTTGCACCGTGCCTGCGCACTCTTGTTGTCGTTGGGATATTCGTGGACCAGGCGCTGCCAGGCCTGCCGGACGGTTTCTCGTCGTCGCCGGGCGAAGGCAGAAACTCGCCTCGGGTACTGCTGCACTCATACTTTGATTCTATTTAACGTTGACAGGTAGTCTGCGTCGGGGGAGCGCCGTACCGGCTGTAGGACTAAACCTACGTTCGCCTGTCAAGTATGCCTGCAGGCCGTTTTTCGAGACCTCCCCCCGCTTGGGCGTAGGACGGGGCCGACAGGGGATTACCTGCTCGTCCGGCTGTGTTTGGGGACGCCCAAATCTAGACTCGTTCCACACCCCGATTCAACAGTAAGGGCAGGAAATGAGAAAAGTGCTGATGTGGGCCGTAGGCGTTCCGTTTCTGGTTTTTGGCATGGTGGTGATGAGTTTCGGCGGATCGGACGCACTCCTGGCGCCGGGGCAGCCGGTGCCGGTCCAGGGACGCTGAGCCGCGGCGGGCTGCATCCGCACCCTACACCCCAGCGCGCAGCCGGCGGCTGGTTTCGGCCGTCCCCCGGGCGCCTCGGCCCGGCTTTGCGCCGCGGTCGCCAGGAGGCGGTTTCGCGTCTCTCCCTGAGAACACCTGCATGCTTGCTCCAACGTCGATCCATGCCTACGAGGGCTTCGATTTTGCGCGTCCCGCCACGATCGAGGAGTTCTCTGCCGCCTTTGCCCGCTGGGAGGCTCCCGGCCATAGCATCGGGCGCGCCGGCCTGTGGCGCGAGCTGAACCGGTCGGTCGATGCGCTGCGCGCCTGCACGCGCCGGATCGAGACCTTCACGGATGAGCAGCGCTCGTTGTCCGAGGCGGCGCAGTGGCTGGTCGACAATTTCTACATCATCGAGCGCATCCGGACGCAGTTGTCGCTGCAGCTGGCCGACCACAGCCTGCGCGGCGTGCCGGCCTACCAGCGCAGCCTGCGGCATCGCCGCGCCCGGATCGAACTGCTCTCCCAGTTCTACCTGGAGGCCTGCGACTTCGATTTCGAAGCCGAGGAGCTGGTGCAGGTCCTGCTCGACTACCAGCGGGCGCACCCGCTGACCTTGCGCGAGTTGTCCTTGCTCGGGCCCATTCTCAACTTCCTGCTGATTCGCCAGCTTCGTGTCTGCGCCGACCAGATCCTCGAGATCCACCGCGCCGCGCATTGGGCCGACCTGGTGGCCGACGCACAGCTGCAGCGGGGCGAGCCCGGCGACGCTCCCGCGCGGCGGGATGAGCCCGAACTCGGCAGCGAGTCCATGGCGTTTCGCCAGGCCTATCTCGGGCAGCTGGGCCAGCGGCACCGCTACGACGATCCGGACGGCCTGCAGCCCAGGCTGCCCGACCCGGCCGGGGGCGAGGGCGGACATCTCGCCGCCATCGAACGCGACCTGCTGGCGCGTACCGTGCTCGACGTGCGCGTGCGCAACATTTTCCGCAGCATCAAGGCCATCGAGCTGAGCGACTGGGTCGATATCTTTTCGAAGACCTCGCTGGTCGACCGGGCACTGCAGCGCAATGGCATCTACGCCCGCATGGATCCCGCCTCCCGGGCCTTGTACCGTCGGGAAATCGAGCGCCTGAGCGAGCGCGCCGGCCTGCCTGAACCCTATCTGGCCGAGCTGGTGATCGAGCGTTTCGGGCGCCGGCGCCGTACCGATGGCGAGACCGAGGACATCGACGTCGGCGCCGTGTTGCTCGCCGACGGCCGGGCCGAGCTTGAACGGGTGCTGGGCGTGGCCCGCAATCCCTGGCGGCAGCTCGAGTCGTCGTTCCCGCACAGCCGGCTGCTGTCGTACGGGGTCCTGGTCGCCGGGCTCACGCTCGCCTTGTCGGCCCTCACGCTGCGCAGCGGCTATTCGCCGGGGCCCTTGTCCGGCTTGGGTGTCGCGTTGCTGCTGCTCTCCCTGTGGCCGGCGTCGGAACTGGCCCTGCATCTGGTGAACCGCGTCAGCGCGCGGCTGATCCCGCCCACCCGCCTGCCGCGCCTGCATTTCCCCGATGGCCTGCCGGCCGAACACAAGACCATGGTGGTGGTGCCGACCCTGCTCACCCATCTCGACCATGTGGATCAGCAGGTCGACGAGCTCGAACGCCATTACCTGTCCAACCGCGACGACCAGCTGCGTTTCGCCATCCTGACCGACTGGGCCGACGCCGCTTCGCCCAGCCTGCCCACCGACGATGCGCTGCTGGCTCGCGCCCGTGCCGCGGTGGCGGTGCTGAACGCCCGCTACCCACTGCCCGACTGTCCGTCCGAGGATCGCTTCTACCTGTTCCACCGGCGGCGTCTGTGGAACGATGGCGAAGCCGCGTGGATGGGTTGGGAACGCAAGCGCGGCAAGCTCGAGGAATTCAACCGCCTGCTCCTGGGCAGCGACGGCAGCTCGCATGTCTTCGCTCCCGGAGAGGCGGAGCGGGTGCCACGCGGGGTGCGTTATGTCATCACCCTCGACGCCGATACCCGCATGCCGGTCGGGGCGGTCGCGCGGCTGGTGGGCACGGCGGCACACCCGCTGAACCGGCCGGTCCTCGACGAGCGCACCGGGCGGGTGGTGCGCGGCTACGCGCTGTTCCAGCCGCGCATCTCGTTTCTCCTGCCGCAGGCCGACGACCGGTCGGTGTTCCGCTGGATCTTTTCGACCGGCGAAGGGGTCGATCCCTACGCAGGCGCCATCTCCGACGTCTACCAGGATGTCTTCGGCGAGGCGACCTACACCGGCAAGGGCTTGTACGACCTGCGGGCCTTCCACTCGGCGCTGGCGGGGCGGGTGCCCGAGAGCAGCCTGCTCAGCCACGACCTGTTCGAAAGCGCCTTCGCGCGCTGCGCCCTGGTCAGCGACGTGTCGTTCTTCGAGGATTCGCCGTCCCACTCCGAGGTCGCGGCGGCCCGCTCCCACCGCTGGGTGCGCGGCGACTGGCAGTTGCTGCCGTGGCTGCTGGGCCAGCGCCCGGAGCCCTTGTCGCCGTTGAACCGTTGGAAGATGCTCGACAACCTGCGGCGTTCGCTGCTGCCGCTGATGTCGTTCCTGCTGATCGTGGTGGCCTGGATGGACAGCCGTGCGCTGCCTTCCGCCTGGCTGGCGCTGGTGGTGGCCTCGATGGCGCTGCCGGGTCTGCTCGGCTGGGTCGCTGCCCTCGTCGCGACGGTGCCCAAGGGCGGGCGCAGCAACCGGCCCGTCCAGCTCACCCGCGAGCTCGGCCACGTCATCGGCCAGACGCTGGTCGAACTGGTGCTGCTCGCGCAGAACGCCTGCGTGATGGCCGATGCCATTGGCCGTTCCCTGTGGCGCACCTATGTGTCGCGTCGCCGCCTGCTGGAGTGGCGCACGGCCGCGCAGACCAAGGCGGCCGCGGGCGGACAGCTGAAGCAGTTCACCTGGGCCATCCACAGCGCGACCCTGCCGGTCATCGCGTCCTGCGCGCTCGTGCTCGTGTTCCATCGCGAGGCGATCCTGGGCGCGGCGCCGCTGTTGCTGGCCTGGTGGCTGGCGCCTATCCTCGCGGTCGCCATCAGCTCGCCGGGGCTGCTGGGACGCGACCGCGCGGGCGAGCCGGAATTGCGCGAGTTCCGCCGCATCGCGCGCCGCACCTGGCGCTTCTTCGAAACCTATGTCACGGCGGCCGACCATCATCTGCCGCCGGACAATGTCCAGTTCGAGCCGGAGGAGGCGGTCGCGCACCGCACTTCGCCGACCAACATCGGCCTCTACCTGCTCGCGCTGACACGCGGCCACGACCTGGGCTGGGTGGCCGGGGGCCCGTACCTGAGGCGCCTGACGGCAACGCTCGACAGCATGGAGCGGCTCGAGACCTACCAGGGCCACCTGCTCAATTGGTACGACACCTCCCACCTGCGCAGCCTGGAGCCGCGTTATGTGTCCTCCGTCGACAGCGGCAATCTGGCAGGGCACCTGGTGGTGTTGTCGCAGTCCTGCCGGGGGATGAGCCGGCGGCCGGTGCTGTCCCGGGCCGTGCTGCTCGGCCCGCGCGATACCTGGCTCGAGCTCGATGCCCTGTGGCGCCTGGCCCGCGGCCCGGCCGCGCGTGGCAATGTGATGCCGGTCGAGATCGACCGGGCCCTGCAGATGATCGGCCGCAGCCTGCAGGAGACGCCCTCCACGCCGCTGCAGTACGGCGTGTGCCTGACGACGGCGCTCGGCCATGCCTTGCACCTGAAGGAGCTGCTGGACGCCTACGCATTCGAGGAGAGCGGCAGCATCGGCAGCCTGCTCGAGGACAGCGAGCGCCTCTGCGGCGAGCTGGGTGACCATCTCGATGACCTGCAGCGCAACTGCCCATGGGCGGTCGATCCGGCCTTCGAGGCCCTGCGCAAGCAGGCTCCGCTGCTCTTCGATGCCGAGCTGGGCCGCTTGCTCGAGTTCGTGCCGCAGGCGGGCGACGTGCCGCGCCATCTCGCCGAAATCGACGCGGCGCTGGCCGCGGCCGCGCGGCAGCATGGCGGATCGGCCGCGTTGTCGGCCGCGCTGGGCGCCGCCCTGCAGGTGTGTTCCGAGGCCAAGGCGGCCAGCGAGGCCTGGCTCGCCCAGCTGGACCGCTGCGCCGCGCGCGCCGACGCGGCCTGGCGCGCGATGGATTTCGGCTTTCTCTTCGATCCCAAGCGCAAGCTGTTCTCCATCGGCTACCGGGTCAATGAACACCAGCTCGACGAAGGACGCTACGACCTGCTGGCCTCCGAGTCGCGCCTGGGCAGCTATGTCGCGGCGGCCAAGGGAGACGTGCCGGTGGAACATTGGTTCCGCCTGGGTCGCCACATGGGCCTGGTCGAAGCCGGGCCGGTGCTGATCTCCTGGTCGGGTTCGATGTTCGAGTACCTGATGCCTAGCCTGGTGATGAAGACCCCGCCCGGCAGCCTGCTCAACCAGACCTGCCGCCATGCCATCGCCGAGCAGATCCGCCATGGCCTGGAGCACAACGTTCCCTGGGGCATCTCCGAATGCGGGATCAATGTGCGCGACGTGGAGCTCACCTATCAGTACGGCCCGGCCGGCACGCCCTCGCTCAGCCTCAAGCGCGGCATGGACCGGCAGCTCGTCGTCGCCCCTTATGCCAGCGCGATGGCGGCGGCTTTCGCGCCCGCCGAGGTGCACGGCAATTTCCTGGCGCTGGCCGCGCACGGGGCGCTCGGCCCGCACGGGTTCTTCGAGGCGCTCGACTTTACCGCCGAACGCCTGGGCGAGAACCAGATCTGCGCCGTCGTGCGCAGCCACATGGCCCATCACCAGGCCATGTCGCTGCTGGCGCTGAGCAGCCTGCTGAGTGAACACAGCCTGGTCGAGGCCTTCCATCGCCAACCGGAGATGAACGCCTTCGACCTGCTGCTGCAGGAGCAGGTGGCGGGCTCGGTGAACATCGCGCGCGACACGAGGCTCTCGACCGAGCATGCCGACAAGGGCGCGCGCCATGCGACCCAACGGGTGCGCCGCTTCAATGGCACCGACCTGCGCCGCCCCGCCGTGCACCTGCTGTCCAACAACCGCTATGCGCTGGCCCTCACCAGCAGCGGGTCCGGCTACAGCGAGTGCACCGACATCGACATCACACGCTGGCGCGAGGACCGGGTGCTCGATGAATCGGGCCTGTTCGTCTACCTGCGCGACAGCGACAGCCACCAGCTCTGGTCTGCCACGCTGGCGCCGACCTTCGCCGAACCCGAGGCCTACTCGGTGGAGTTCGCCGAGGCACGGGCACAGTTCGACCAACGCATCCACGGCATCCGCTCCAGCCTGGAGGTGGTGGTGGCCCAGCAGGAGGATGCCGAGATCCGCACCGTGAAGCTGTCGAACGAGAGCCATTCGACACGCCGCATCGAGGTCTGCGCCCTGACCGAGGTGGTGCTCAACCACCGCAATGCCGACTTGGCGCACCCGGCGTTCTCCAATCTGTTCATCACCACCGAGTTCGATCCGGCGCGCGGCGCTTTGTTGGCCACGCGTCGTCCGCGGGCACAGCACGAAGCGGCCACCACCGTCGTCCTCGGCGCGGTCCTCGAGGGCGGGCAGGCGGGCCCGCTCGCCTATGACACGGACCGCCGCGTGGTGATCGGGCGCGGCCGCAGCAAGCGCGAGCCGCTGGCCCTCACGCCTCACGGCAGCCTCGCCTTCACGGTCGGCGCCGTGCTCGACCCGGTGCTGTGCCTGCGCCACACCGTGGAGCTGGCCCCGGGCGGGTCGGCCCGCCTGTCGTTCGTGATGGCTTTCGGGGCCGACCGCGACACCGCCTTGCGCACCTACCAGCACCTGGGCAGCTTCAGCGCCCTGCAACGCGAGATTTCCCGCTCCTGGGTGTATGCGCAGGCCAAGCTGCATCAGCTCGGGGTCAGCAGCGACGAGGCCGCGGCCTTCCAGGCGCTGGCCGGCTACCTGATGTTCTCGGACCCGAGCTTCCGCCCGGGGACCGAGTTCATGCGCGGCAACCAGCTGTCCGCCCGCGCGCTGTGGCGCTACGGCATCTCGGGCGATCGCCCCATCCTGCTCATCACGGTCGACGGCAACGACGACCTGCCGCTGGTGCAGCAGATGCTGCGCGCCCATCAGTTCTGGCGCGCTCGCTCGTTCTCGGCCGACATCGTGGTCATCAACGATCGGGGCACCTCGTATTCGGACGACATGCAGCATGCCATCGAGGCCCTGATCCGCCAGGCGGGTGCCGGCCCCGACGCGCCGGCCCAGCAGGGCCGGGTGTTCGTGCTGCGCGGCGACCGCCTTCCCGACGAGGAGCGCCGCCTGCTCATGACCTTGTGCCGCGTGCTGCTGCGCGGCGGCCAGGGGCTGGTGAACGACCAGCTGCGCCGCCGGGCGCCGCGCGACGCCCTGGGCACGCCCTTGTCGCCCGGCCGCACGCCGGCCGAGGTGGCGGGGGCGGCGCACGGCCGGGCCAGCACGGCCGCGGAGCTCGAGTTCTTCAACGGCCTGGGCGGGTTCGCCGACAACGGCCGCGAATACCGCATCGTGCTGCCGCCCGGCCGCGCCACGCCGGCGCCCTGGGTCAACGTGATCGCCAGCCCGCACATGGGGACGCTGGTGTCGGAGAGCGGGTCGGCGTTCAGCTGGCGCATGAATGCGCGCGAGAACCAGCTCTCGCCCTGGTCCAACGACGCCCTGGGCGATCCCTCGTCCGAGCTGGTCTATATCCGGGACCGCCAGTCCGGTGCCTATTGGACACCCACGGCCCAGCCTCGGCGCGTGCCGGAGGCGGTCTACGAGTGTGCCCATGGGGCCGGCTACAGCCGCTTCCTGACGCGGGTCGACGGCATCGACTCCGAACTCACGCATTTCGTGGCCTGGGACAAGCCGTCGAAGTTCCTGCGCCTGCGCCTGAGCAACCAGGGCAGCCGCAAGCGCACGCTGGACATCAGCGCCTTCGTCAACCTGTGCCTGGGCGACAGCCGCAGCGGCCGGGTCGACCTGCTGTCCACCTGGGCCGCGACCCAGGGGAGTTCGACCGCCTTGTACGCCCGCAATCCGGCGAATGCCGATTTCGGGCGCGACATCGCCTGGATGGGGTGTTCCTTGCCGGTCAAGGCCTGGACCTGCGACCGTGCCGAGTTCTTCGGCCTGGGAGGTTCGCTGGCCGCGCCGCTGGCCCTGGAGACCGGGCGTGCGCTGCGCCAGGCCATGGGCGTGGGGCCCGATCCCTGCTGGGTCATGCAAGTGGAGGTGCGCCTCGCGCCGGGCGAGTCGCAGGAGCTGGTGTTCGCCTTCGGCCAGGCCGGCAGCTTGGCCGGCGCCGATGAAAGCCTGCGCATGAGCGTGCAGGGCGCCGAGGCGGCGCTGGCCGAGGTGACGGCCCGGTGGGACGAGCTGCTCGACGCCATCCAGGTCGAGACGCCGGACCGGGCGCGCGACCTGATGATGAACCGCTGGCTGCTGTACCAGACGCTGAGCAGCCGTTGCCTCGGGCGCTGCGGTTTCTACCAGGCGGGCGGTGCCTACGGTTTCCGCGACCAGCTGCAGGACGTGATGTCGCTGGTGCACGCCTGGCCCTCGCATGTGCGCGACCACTTGTTGCGCGCGGCGGCCCAGCAGTTCGTCGAGGGCGATGTGCAGCACTGGTGGCATCCGCCCAGCGGCAAGGGCGTGCGCACCACCTTCTCCGACGACCGCCTGTGGCTGCCGCTGGCGGTGGCGCACTACGTGGCGGTCACCGGCGACGACGCGGTGCTCGACCGCAGCGTGTCCTTCCTCGAAGGACCGAAGCTGCCCGCGCACGAGGAGAGTCTGTATTTCGAGCCGGCCGTGGCCTCGGAGAGCGCCACCTTGTTCGAGCATTGCGTGCGCAGCATCCAGGTCAGCCGCGCGCGCGGGGCGCACGGCCTGCCCTTGATGGGTTGCGGCGACTGGAACGACGGCATGAACCGCGTGGGCTGGAAGGGGCAGGGCGAGAGCGTGTGGATGGCCTGGTTCCTGAAGGCGGTGCTCGACGCGTTCATCCCCTGTGCGCTGCGGCGCGACCGCACCGACCTGGTCGCCGAATGGACCTTGCTGTCCAGCGAACTCGTCAACGCCATCGAGACCCAGGCCTGGGATGGCCAGTGGTACCGCCGCGCCTATTTCGACGACGGGGCTGCGCTCGGGTCGGCGGGCAACGACGAGTGCCGCATCGATTCGCTGGCCCAGAGCTGGGCCGTGATCGCCGGCGGCGGCGACCCGGCCCGCGCCGCCCAGGCGATGGCCTGCGTCGATGACATGCTCGTCGATAACGAGGCGAGGCTGATGCGGCTGTTCACGCCGAGCTTCGACAAGACCTCGCACGACCCCGGCTACATCAAGGGCTATGTGCCGGGCATCCGCGAGAACGGCGGCCAGTACACCCATGCGGCCGTGTGGACCGTCATGGCCTTCGCCCGCCTGGGGCAGGCCCGGCGCGCCAACGAGTTGTACGACATGATCAATCCGGTGGGCCGCACCGATTCGCGGCTGAGCGTGCAGCGCTACCGTGTCGAGCCCTATGTGATGGCCGCCGACATCTACGGCGAGGCCCCGCATACCGGCAAGGGGGGCTGGACCTGGTACACCGGCGCGGCCGGTTGGTACTACCGGGTCGGCCTGGAGGAAATCCTCGGCTTGCGCCTGGCGGCCGATGTGCTCACGCTCACCCCCTGCATCCCGGCGCACTGGCCCTTCTACCGGATCAGGCTGCGCTTTCGCTCCTCGGTGTACCTGATCGAGTTGCGCAATCCGTCCGGGCTGAACGGCGGCAAGCTCGTCTGGACCCTGGACGGCGCGGCGATCGAGGCCGCCGGCGGGGTGCGCCTGGTCGACGACGGCGCCGAGCACCGCCTGCAAGCCACCCTGGTCCCATGACCGCTTCGAGAGGAGACACGGCATGACTTCATCGATGATCCTGACCGACGCCATGGCGTGGTGGCACGACACGCGGGGTTCGGTCGGCCTTCTGGTCGAGGCCTACCGCGGCCTGTGCGAGCGCGGCGCGGACACCCGCGCCGAGAAGCTGGCGGTGGTCGAGCGGCTCGGGCTGGAGCTGGCGCTGAATGCCCAGGTCGAGCATGAACTGCTGGCTCCGGCACTTCGGATCGCGGCTTCCGGGCCCTCGTCGGCGCATTCGGCCCGCGATGCGGGCTGGGCCCTGGAGGCTCATTTGGCCAGCGGCCAACCCGGCGACGCGAACTTCGACGCGCGCCTGCTGCGGCTGGCCGACGAGCTGGCGCGGCGCGGCGAGGAGTCCGGACGCGAGATCGTCCGCCGGGCCGCGGCGGACGGGCTCGACCTGGCGGCGCTGGGCACCCGCATGGCGCTGCGCAAGCGCGAGTTGATCGAGGCCCGGGGCCCTGAGCAGCCCGAGGACGAATCCGCCGACCCGGTGGGCCGGCCGGTCAGCCCGGCGCTCCGGTCGGACTGAACAAGCCCCTGGCGCCGGCTCGCCCGCGGCGGGCGTGCCATGTGCTGGCGCGGCGGGAGCCCTGGGCAGGCGGGCCCCGCCGTGCCGCGGATCAGACGCCCAGCAGTTCGACCTCGAACATCAGCGTGGCGTTCGGCGGAATCACACCGCCGGCGCCGCGGGCGCCGTAGCCCAGGGCGGGCGGAATCACCAGGACGCGGGTGCCGCCGACCTTCATGCCCTGCACACCTTCGTCCCAGCCCTTGATCACCATGCCGGCGCCCAGGCCGAAGGCGAACGGGTCGTTGCGGTCCTTGCTGCTGTCGAACTTGGCGCCCTTGACGCCGTCGTTGTACAGCCAGCCGGTGTAGTGCACGGTGACATGCTGGCCCGCCTGGGCTTGCGCGCCGGTGCCCGGCGTGGTGTCTTCGTATTGCAGCCCGGAGGAGGTCGTTTGCATGGGATTCCTTTCGTTGAAAACCGCGATGCTAGCTTGAGTGACCCTGCGGCCCAAGAAACCGCCTGTCGAACCCCTGACTTATGGGCATGACCCGCCACCGCTGCGGGATGCCAGGATCGGGTAACGTCGCTCCGATTGCACCAGCCTCCGCCATCTGCGAACTGTCCACCATGACCACCCCCTCCGCCGTCCCCGCCCGCCCGATATCGCAGCCCGCAGGGCAGGGCGTCTCACTTTGGAGACTCGCCTGGCGCCAGCTGTTGCGCGACTTCCGGGCCGGCGAGCTGCGCCTGCTGGTGGTGGCGGTCATGCTGGCCGTGGCGGCGCTCAGCGCGGTCGGCTTCTTCGCCGACCGGCTCAACCAGAGCCTGGCCCGGGACGCCCGCCAGATGCTCGGCGGCGACGCCATCGTGGCGAGCGACCAGCCCACTCCCGAGGCCTTTGCCGAGCGGGCGCGCACGCTTGGGCTCGGCGTGGCCCGCACGATCGCGTTTCCCAGCATGGGGCGCGCCCCGGACGAACGGGGAGGCGCGTCCCGGCTGGTGGCGGTCAAGGCGGTCAGCGACGACTATCCGCTGCGTGGTGAACTGAGGCTCGCCGCCGCGCCCGGCGGGCCGGCGCAGCGCAGCGCCGGCGCTCCGCCGCGCGGCAGCGTCTGGGTCGATCCCGCCTTGCTCGATTCCCTGCAGTTGCGCCTGGGCGATCCGCTGCTGCTGGGCGATGCCAGCCTGCGCATCGACCGCCTCATCGTCGACGAGCCCGATCGCGGTGCCGGTTTCCTGAGTTTTTCGCCGCGGGTCATGCTGCACGAGGCCGACCTGGCCCGGACGGCGCTGGTGCAGCCGGCCAGCCGCGTCACCTACCGGCTGGCCGTGGCCGCCCCGCCCGGGCGCGAGGCCGCCGTCAAGACCTTCGTGGCCTGGGCCGAGTCGCGCATCAAGTCGGAGGCGCTGCGAGGCGTGCGCGTCGAGTCGATCGAGTCGGGGCGCCCCGAAATGCGCCAGACCCTGGAGCGGGCCGGGAAATTCCTCAACCTGGTGGCCTTGCTGGCGGCCCTGCTGTCCGCGGTGGCGGTCGGCATCGCCGCCCGCGATTTCGCCAGCCGCCACCTGGACGATTGCGCCATGCTGCGCGTGCTGGGCCAGGCGCAGCGCAGCATCGCCCTGCAATACCTGATCGAGTTCGGCCTGGTCGGCCTGCTGGCCAGCCTGGGCGGGGTGGCGCTGGGTTTCGCGGTCCACCATGTGTTCGTCTGGCTGCTCGCCGGGCTGGTCAGCGCCTCGCTGCCGGCAGCCAGCCTGTGGCCGGCGCTGTTCGGCCTGGGGGTCGGCTTCACGCTGCTGCTGGGCTTCGGCCTGCCGCCGGTGCTGCAGCTGGCGCAGGTGCCGCCGCTGCGGGTCATGCGGCGCGATGTCGGTGCCCTCAAGCCGGCCTCGCTGGCCGTGCTCGTCGCGGGCGGGCTGGGCTTCGCGGCCTTGCTGCTGGCCGTGTCGTCCGACCTGAAGCTCGGCCTGATCGCGGTGGGCGGCTTCGCCGCGGCCATCGTCGTCTTCGCCGGGCTGTCCTGGCTGGCCGTGCAGGCCCTGCGGCGTGCGGTGCCGGAAACCCGGGCGCCGCGCTGGCTGGTGCTGGCGACGCGCCAGATCGCCGCGCGGCCCGCGTTCGCGGTGCTGCAGGTCTCGGCCCTGAGCGTGGGCCTGCTGGCCTTGTGCCTGCTCGTGTTGTTGCGCACCGACCTCGTCTCCAGCTGGCGCCAGGCCACGCCGCCCGATGCCCCCAACCGCTTCGTCATCAATGTGCAGCCCGAGCAGGGCGAGGCCTTCCAGGCGCGCCTGCGCGCGGCCGGGGTCGCCCGCTTCGACTGGTATCCGATGGTGCGCGGGCGCCTGGTGGCCGTCAACGGGGTCGACATCCAGCCCGACAGCCTGGAGGAAGACCGCGCCCGGCGGCTGGTCGAGCGCGAGTTCAACCTGAGCCACAGTGCCCAGCCTCCGGAGCACAACCGCATCAGCGCCGGCCGCTGGGTGCCCGAGGAAGCCGGTGCGCTCAGCGTCGAGGAGGGGCTGGCCGAGACCCTCCAGCTCAAGCTGGGCGACATGCTGAAGTTCGACATCGCCGGCGTGCCGGTCGAAGGCCGCATCACCAGCCTGCGCAAGGTCGACTGGGGTTCGATGCGGGCCAATTTCTTCGTCATGTTCCCGACAGCGGAACTGGCCGACGTGCCGGCCACCTACCTGGCCGCCTTCCGTGCGCCGTCCACGCCCGGCTTCGACAATGCGCTGAGCCGGGAATTCCCCAACATCACCTCGGTGGACGTGTCGGTCTCGATCGCCCAGATCCAGCGTGTGCTCGACCAGGTCATCCGGGCGGTCGAGTTCCTGTTCGGTTTCACGCTGGCGGCCGGCCTGGCGGTCTTGTTCGCCGCCATCACCGCCACCCGCGAGGCGCGCGCGCGCGAATTCGCGGTCATGCGGGCCCTGGGAGCGAGCGGCCGCCTGCTGGGGCAGGTGCAGCGTGCCGAATTGCTGGGCGTGGGAGCCCTGGCCGGTTTTCTGGCGTCCATCGCCGCCGTCGCGGTCGGTTGGGCCCTGGCCCGCTTCGTGTTCCAGTTCAGCTGGAATCCCTCGGCGTGGGTGCCGCTGGCCGGGGCGGGCGCGGGTGCGCTGCTGGCGCTGGCGGCGGGGTGGTGGGGGCTGCGAGAGGTGCTGCGCCGTCCGGTGGTGGAGACGTTGAGAGCCGCCGCAGGCTAGCGCCTCGCTGGATACGGCGCCGTTCGCGCTGCCGCTGCCTGGAGGCGGCGTGAGGGACGCCGCCGGTCGGCGGCCGTCGTGGCGGCGGGCAGCACCCTGGTGTCGTGGCGGCCTGCGGTCTTCGCAGTCAACGAGTGGCCATTCCGCGTCGGGCTCGAGCTCGCTCCCCGCGGCCGGCCCATCGCCCCGGGGCCACGGGGACCGGTGAGCCGGTCGAGAACAGGCTCGACGTCTGTCAGTGGGCGACCGGGTCCATCAGCCCCATCTCGGCGCTGGCCATCAGCGATTCGATGTCCATCAGGATCAGCATGCGCTGCTGTACGGTGGCGATGCCGGTGATGAAGCTCGAGTCGATGGATGCGCCCATCTCGGGTGCGGGCTTGATCACGTCCGGGCTGAGTTCCAGCACGTCGGACACCGAGTCGACGACCGCGCCCACGACCCGGCCCTTGACGTTGAGCACGATCACGACGGTGAAGTCGTTGTATTCGGCGCTGGCGCAAGACAGCTTCAGCCGCATGTCCAGGATGGGCACGATCACCCCGCGCAGGTTCACCACGCCTTTGATGAACGGCGGCGCATTCGCGATCCGGGTCGGCTGCTCGTAGGAGCGGATTTCCTGCACCTTGAGGATGTCGATGCCGTACTCCTCGGCGCCCAGACGGAAGGTCAGGAATTCGCCTGCCGTCTGGGTGGCCACGGCGGCACGGGCGGCGGCATGGCGGGCGACGTGGGAAGCTTCTTTGATCATGTCCATGGAGGGGGCCTCGGTGGGGCAGCGCAGGAAAACGCCGTTGCCAGGCTATCGACACGCGGAAGTCCGAACTGGAGGGCGGCGGGGGCGGCGGCCGAGGGAAATCGCCGGTATGCGGCACTTTTAGGCGGACTTCACCTATTTCCCCACAGTACTTGCACGAGCCGCTCGCTGTCCGGCGGCTGCCGGGCCGCTTGTCGGGGGGCGCCCCTGCTGGGCGGGCCCGTCCGGGCTCCGGCCCTGCGCTGTCGGCTCAGCCGTCGACCAGGCCCATCTCGGGGCTGGCCATCAGCGCTTCGATGTCCATCAGGATGAGCATGCGCTCGTTCACGCTGCTGATGCCGGTGATGAAGCTGGTATCGACCGCCGATGCCATCTCGGGCGAGGGTTTGATCGAATCCTGGGTGAGCTCGAGGACGTCGGACACCGAATCGACCACCGCGCCGACCACCCGACCTCGCACATTGAGCACGATGACGACGGTGAAGCTGTTGTAGTCCACCGTTGCGCAGCCGAGTTTCACTCGCAGGTCGACGATGGGCACGATGACGCCGCGCAGGTTGACCACCCCTTTGATGAAGGCTGGCGCATTGGCGATGCGGGTGGGTTGCTCGTAGGAGCGGATTTCCTGCACCTTGAGGATGTCGATGCCGTATTCCTCGGCACCGAGCCGGAAGGTCAGGAATTCTCCCGCGGCCGAGGCGGCTGCGCGGGCGGCTTCGTGGCGCGCCACATGGGTGGCTTCGTGAATCATGTCCATGTCGGGGTTCCTGGTCGCGTGCTGTTCGCGGGTTGTGGCATGGAGTGTCTATCGGCACCTGGGGCCACAACTGAAATGCCCGTTGCACACGGAATGAACCTGCTGCGGCCAGGCCCGTGGGGCGGCCTGGCGATCGATGCGGAGGCGGTGGCCGGGGCTCTGACGTCCACCGCGCCATGGCCCTGGACCTGGACCGCCAGGGAGGGCCGCCGAGGCCGCGGATCTCCGACTCAGTCGATCAGGCCCATCTCGGGGCTGGCCATCAGGGCTTCGATGTCCATCAGGATGAGCATGCGTTCGTTGACGTTGCTGATGCCGGTGATGAAGCTGGTGTCGACCGCTGCCGCCATTTCAGGCGAGGGCTTGATCGAGTCCTGGGCGAGTTCGAGCACGTCGGACACCGAATCGACCACGGCGCCGACCACCCGGCCCCGGACATTGAGCACGATGACGACGGTGAAGCTGTTGTAGTCGACCGTTTCGCAGCCGAGTTTCACCCGCAGGTCGATGATGGGCACGATGACACCGCGCAGGTTGACCACGCCCTTGACGAAGGGCGGCGAATTGGCGATGCGGGTGGGCTGCTCGTAGGAGCGGATTTCCTGCACCTTCAGGATGTCGATGCCGTATTCCTCGGGGCCGAGGCGGAAGGTCAGGAATTCCCCGGCCGTCGAGGCGGCTGCGCGGGCGGTTTCGTGGCGGGCCACATGTGCGGCTTCTTGAATCATGTCCATGTGAAGTCCTTGTGGAAATGGGTGGGTCCTCCGACCCGGAAACGCCGAACCGCGGTCCGTCGCGCCCGGGGTCGCAAGGGCGGCGTTTCAGTGTCGACGTGTTGGGATGCGGTGGCGGCGGAAGGCGGGTTCGGGGAGGAACTTGCGCGGCGCGTCGAGTTCGGGATCGTTGGGCAGAGGTGATGGCATGGTGATGGTTCGCAAAAGATGGCCTCGGCTCAGCCTGTCCCCGTGAAGCACGGAACCTGCCTTGTCCATCGATTGTGGTGTGCCGAGGTCGGGGGCGGTGCCCTTAAAAGCCGGGTCTCCGACCCCCTGTTGCCCGCGCCGGCCTTCAGCTGCCGTGTGCTCGCCTGAAACGATCCGGCGCCGGCGGCATGTGCGGATTCAAAAGTCTTCCCAGTCGTCGCCCGGGGTCGCGGTGGCGAGTGGTTTCGGCGCCACCGCGGGGGTGGGGGCTGGTGCAGGTGCTGGTGCTGGAGCTGGTGCTGGTGCTGGTGCTGGTGCTTGTGATGGTGCTGGTGCATTGGCACGCAATGGGGCACTGGCTTTGACAAGCCGGGCCGGGGTCGGGGCTGGA
>CBIHOH010000012.1:0-79600 GCA_966211755.1 uncultured Rhizobacter sp.
TTCATGCTCCTTGTCGTCATGGTATGCCTTGCACACAAAGAATCTGACAGGCCCACGTGGCCGCCCCTCGGGCCATCGCGCCGGCCCGGCCCCACAGCGACAGGCCCCTCCAGGGCCCCGCGCGCCGACCGGGCCGGGCGCCGTCGGCGTTCAACTCACCCGGAAAGCCACGAAGGCCGGGCCGGGCGCGGGGGCTGTCTGGTTCAACAACAGCACGTAGATCCGCCAGTTGCTGTCGGTCAGCATGCCCGACACCCTGAAGTAGCGGCTCCCCCCGCCCATCGGGTGCAACATGAGCAGGGATATGTCGGTCACCGGATTGTTGGCTGCGGCGGAGAAGGTTCCTCGCTCGATCACGGTGGTGCCCCGGCTGACGCTATAGGTGCCGGAGTAGATGGGATAGGGCCCGCCCGCCTCGCTGAAGGTGATGAAGGTCGTCTGACCGGGATCCTGGAGCCACAGGTAAGTCCCGCCCAGACCCTGGAGTGTCTGGATGTCGTTGGGGCCATGCCAACCCGCAGGGCCGAGCACGGTCGGCGGGGTGACCAGCGATGACTGCATCTGCATGGCCCAGGGGCCGAAAAGCTGATTCATCATGATGAGCTCCCTTTTCGATCAGGCGCGAAAGCGCGCGCCGGGCGATGGAGGAGGATTCCCCCGAGAAGGTCTCGGTAAGGACGGGCCGCGCCGCGCTCAGGACGTGCGCACAGCAGAGAACCGGACTGCCATGGGAGAGGCCCATTGGTCCGGCCCTCGATGCTGTTCTGGTGCGGCAGACAGCGGCCTCGGCGACTGCACACGGAGCGCCATTTTCTCAGTGGCGCGGATGCGGGTGTGAAGCCTGCCGCAAGCAACCCACTGCCGAGTCCTCTCGCAATCATCTTAGTGATGTGATGACTCTCGGCCACCCCTAGAAACTGGAGGAGATCTGGGCGGTGGCAGCGTAGGCCAACGGCTACGTTGTGCTTGATGAGAAGGGCGCAGCGACTTGGCGCCGGCTCAGCCCGGCTTCAAGGTGCAGGCAGTCCGGCGACATGAATTGACATGACGGTCGCCGGGGGCGTTCATAGAGGGCGGGAGAGCGGAAACCAGCGATTCTCGTCGTAGGGGTGCGACATAAATGTTGTTGCTCACGGGAGGTGCGACACAAATGACCGTACGCGGTCAATAGATCACGTCCTTGAGCCGCAGGCTGCAACCTGACAGCCTACGTTCCCACGTAGATGAACATGGGAACGTAATGACAGACGATCTGGAAGACCTCAAGCGACGGCTGGTGATGGGGCACAAGAGAGATGGACGCAGCGTGTACGACGAAGCGGCAAAGTCGGAGCTGGTGGCACTGTGCCTGCAGCCAGGTGCCTCGGTGTCGCGCCTGGCGCGCGAGGTCGGAGTCAATGCCAATCAAGTTGGACGCTGGCTTCGCGAGCACGGCCACGGTGGCCGTCCGCGTCAGGCCATAGCCAGCGTGTCGCCGGCGCCTGCGGCGTTCATGGCGGTCTCGGTGCCGCCCGCGTCGCCGATCAGGGCCCGAAGGGACGACGCGATCGTGGCCGTGATGGACATGCAGGCACGCTTGCCCAATGGCGTGGCGATCGACCTTCGCGGCGTCGAACCGCGTCACGTCGGCGAAGTGATCGAGGCGCTTGGGAGCTTGCGGTGTTCCGCTTCGACGAAGGGCTGAAGGTCTACCTGCACCGCGAGCCGGTGGACTTCCGGCTGAGCATCAACGGCCTGGCGGTGCTGGTGGAGCAGGCCCTTGGCCTGGATCCGTTCGCCTCGTGCGTGTATGTGTTCAGCAATCGCCGGCGCGACCGGGTCAAGATCCTGGCCTGGGAGCGCAATGGCTTCTGGCTGTTGCTCAAGCGTCTCGAGCAGGACCGGTTCGTCTGGCCCTCGGCCGCAGCGATACCGACGCTGACGGTCGAACAACTGCACTGGTTGCTGGAGGGGATCGACATCGCGGTTGCGTATTTCGGCGCATCGTGACCACCCGTTTCGGGATTGTGACCGAGCGTTTCGGTCATCGTGACCGGTCTGCAGTTTCGACGCATCGTGACCGGTCAATTCGGCATCGTGACCGCTCGTTTCGGCGATCGTGACCGACGCCATTTCTGTCGCATTTTGGGCTGTTTAGATCGGGCTATGTTGTAGGCTGGACTCAGGCGGAGCGTCCGTCGTAAATGTCCGAATCAGCAACTTTACATAATATACATTGTCGCGCTAAGCGCCACTTGAGGCGGTGTTGCATTTGAGGGCCTCGGGAAGTTGATTTCCTACACTTCAGTTCTCGTCATCTGGATAGCGGACGCGGCCAGCAACCGACTTTCGGGTATCGTCTTCGAACCCCTGCATCCGGCCAGGAGCAGCCCCTCCGGAGTGACCGCTCTGGGGGCGGCATAGATGCTGGGCGCAATCTTTGGCGATCGTCCGAAGTCCCACCAGGAACCTAATGACCAAGCAGATCAACCTCCTCCGTCGAAGAGTCCTTTTTGTGCTGGCGACGCTGATCGCGCCCGTCGCCCATGGCCAGCCAGACTCAATTTCATTTCAAATCAGTGGCCAGCCTCCTGGGGCTGTCGACGCAATTGCCCGTGTTCTCGAGAAGCGGTTCGACAGCCTTAGTCCAGGGATGTTCGATACGGTGCGAACTCAGGTTCAGGGGGACCGAATTTCCATTCGGTTCGGTGGCTGGTCACCGTCACCGTCGACTCCGTGTCTCTGGTCCGCTTGCGCGGGATATCGCGCCCAGCGTGAAGACACCTGAAGAGGCATTGCTGATGAGCGCTGTCCTTCGCGGGGGCCGACTCCCGGATCGTGTGGTTCTGATACAGGTGCGTTGACCGCGCCTGGCCCCTCCCCCGGCTAGCTTTTGCGACCTCTTCCGGCCGCTCGTGCCTAACGTTGAACGACGGCTATCGGGCACCAAATCATGCCGCGCCATAGATCGCTCCGGGTCGGGGCCCGCCGATGGCTGCCGTCCTTGCAACGACAGCAATGGTGCTGACTGCAACGAGATAAATGCAGATTTCGCCGTTTCTCCTGGGAAGGAAAACGCAACAGGGGACCCGAAGTACCCGGTTTAGGACATCATGTTGATGCGAACATGGCCTGGCCTCTTGACGATCCCATGCCACACTCTTACATGTAGCCTCCTCGGGTGGCGAAGCGTGGCTTCCTACGAGGTATTCGGCCCGTCCATCGAGGTATCCGTCATGATGCCGTCCGACACGTCCATCGTCTCCACCGGTCCGGGTTCGACCCGTGAATTGCAGCGCGTGTTGATCATCGAGGACGATTCGGCTTTGTCTTCGACTCTGCAGGCCGCGTTCCTCGGACGCGCGCGGTCCGTGTGTGCCGCACGCTCCTTGAGCGAGGCCATGGACTGCCTGGAACCGCCGCCAGACCTGGTCCTTATGGATTTCGCGCTTCCTGACGGTACGGTCGACGGCTTGCTCGATCGCTTGCGTTCGATACGCCCGTTTCCGCTGTTGATTGCGATGAGTGGCGCAGCCTCGACCGAGGAAGCCTTCCGGCTGGCTCAAACGGGAGTCAGGGGATTCCTTCAAAAGCCCTTCGATCTTCATCAGCTCACCCTCGTTTGCGAAAGATCGCTGTCAGAGCCTCCGGACATGGCCGAGGCCATCCGTCAGGCGGTCGGCAAGGTATCGCTGGAGACGCTGGAAGACCGGGTTCGCGGCACGATGATCGAGGAAGCCCTCGCGCAGTCGAAAGGGAGCCGCCGCGGTGCCGCCAAATTACTCGACATTTCCCGGCAGCTCTTGCAGCACATCATCAAAAAAGGTTCGTGACGGGCCGCGTCGCCAGGATCGAGCCACGCAGTTCTTCTAGCGCGACAGGTAGAGCACGGTGGCCTGTTGGCCGTTGCCCTGGTCAATTCGGCCCACGGTGATGTTGGGCAGGGTCTGGCCGAGCTGGCCGACGATAAGCGGGAGTTGCTGCTCCAGCGCCTCGGCGCCGCCCGCCATGACTTCGACGCGGCAGCTCCGGGACCGGCACTCGACGCTGCGCAGCTGTTGCTCGATTCCCTGCCGGGCCTCGGCCATGGCGGCCCGCACCCGTGCGACGGCGCCGTGGGTCCAGGCGACGTCGACCGTTTCGCGCCGGAAACCGTCTTCCTGCGTGTCGATGCGCTGTGTCTCGACCCGCTGCGCCTCGGCAGTCGAGATGGTTTCGGTCGGCGCATCCGCTGCAGCCCGGGCCGGGCTTGCGGTCGGGCCGCCGTCGAGCCGTCGGCGCAGCTCGGCGACCTCCCGCCTCAGCAGCGCCAGCTCCGACTTGACTTCGTTCCACTCATTGCTGCGGGGACCGGCTTCGTCCCGGATCGGTTTGCTCGCCGTCTCGGGCGCGCGCTCGGCCACCAATAACTCCGGCGCTTCCGTGGGAGCCTGGAATGCGGTATCCGGTTCGTCGATCTGGCCCCCGCATCCAGCGAGCAGCACCATCAAGATGGCCATCGCCGCCTTGTCGTAAAAGCTGTTCATCGAGCTCTCCTTGGTCCAGTAAGGGGCAGCGATGCGCCCCTCGGGTTCACTGCACAAATTCCAGGTTGTAGATCCAGGTGCCCGGCGCCAGATCGCAGCGCACAGCCTGCGACGACAGGGCGGGTGCGTCGGCAGCCGCCAGCACCGACGTCACTCTTCGCCCGTCGGAAGCGCCGGTCATGCCCTGGACCCGCAGGGTGTTGCCGGTGGCGCTTTGGCTGTAGAGCCAGCATCTGCCCGCCAGGGCGCTGCCGTTGACATAGACGCGGTAGCCCGTGCTGGCCACCTCCTCTGTCCGCAGGACGGGGCACATCACGCTCAGGGTGAAGGCCGTGGTGTTGTAGACCCCCTTCTGGCCGGATTGCAGGCCCGACACGTTGCTGTTGCCGTAGGGCTTGCAGGCGGTGCCGTGCAAGGTGTCCATCGACCAGACGGCCAGGGCTTGGCGCGGCATGCTCGACAGCCCCAGCGTGGAGAGAAGGATGGACAACGCGAGTTTTTTGGATGTCGCTTTCATGAGATGGTCCCTGTGAAAGAAATGGGGGCGGCACAAGACTTTCTGCGCAGCCCCCGGAGGCGCAGAAAGAATGCAATCCAATGGTGGTATGTGCCGGCCCGTCCGGTGCCCGTGGGACGCGACTGGGCACGGGCACGGCTGCGCCGCGGCGGCTTATGGAGCCAATGCGGAGCGTCCGGCGAGTTCAGCCCGTTCCCAGGTGCGCGCGAAGCTTTCGGCCGCGCCGAGGATGGCATTGACGTCGGCACGGTCCGTCGGCAGGGATGTCGACCGCTCGATGAGGCGGAGATCCTGGACGAACTCCGGCAACATGCCGTATTGGGCGACGCCGTCCGTCGTGTAATTCCACGCACGTGATCCGGTGCTCCAAAGCGCTGCGGCACGGGGCGCCAAGGGCGGGCCGGGGAGTTTGGAAAAGCCGTTGGTGTCGGTTCCGAACGCCACCCGGCCCGGGCCCATCAGCTGGTGCGCGAGGCGCAGGTTGGTGTGGAAAGCCTCCGCCGTGCTGCCTTCCCAGCCCAGGCCCAGCAGGCCGCCCAGGTCTCGGATCGACTCGAGTTGATCGGCCCTGGCCGAACGCTCGCTGCCACCAGGGCCGCGCGGGCCGTTGTGACCCGAAACGACGGGATATCCCCAGCCGCTGGGGAAGTTCCGCGCCAGGGCAATCGCTTCGTCCGTCGAACGTTCGGACATGTGATCGATGTCGATCAGCATGCCGTGTCGCATCAGGATGTCCAGCAGGTCGCGGCCGGCGCTGGTCAGGCCCCGGCGGTTGCGATGGCCCTCCCCGGCGCCGCACGGCGGGGCCTCCGGTGGCGAGCCGATGCCACTGACGGTGCCGGCAATCCAGAGCATGGCGTCGCTGGTGGCCACGCGGCGACCCACCGACGCCGAGCATTCGATGTCCCACCATGCACCGGTCTGGAGCCGGTTCATCACGTTGAATACCGCTTGGTCGATCGCCGTGCCCGCGAAACGGTTGTCGGTCAGGTGCACCGGAAAGACGTACCGCACCCCGTTGCTGCGCAGGCGCGCCACTTCTGCCGCGATCGCCGCGCGGGTGATGGTATCGATCGGGCGTGACTGGAAGTTGCCCAGGTCGTCGAGCTCGACCCCCAGCACCACCGCCAGCTTGCCGCTTCGAACGATGCGGCGCAGGTCGCCGGCGGAAAACGCGACTTCCATGAAGTCGCTGTGGCGTCTCACGAAACCGATCGTCTCGCGAATCTGCAGGTCCGCCGAAGCCCGGTCGTCCAGCGGCGGGTCGCCCTTGATCAGGCGCGCCACCGTCTGGTTGTTGACCGCCAGCGTCACCATCACACGCAAACCCCGGGCGTGCGCACGCCGGATCCAGTCGACCCACATCTGCTGATGAGTGATGTCGTTGAAGCGCGGCCAGTGTTCGAAAGACGGCCATCCGGTCTTGTCCGAGCCATGCTCGCTGTGCGCTCCGTTCTCGCCCTCGAGCAAGCGGATGACGAAGTTGCGTTGGTGATCGCCGCAGGTGTTGCTGAAGAAGTCGTGGCCGCCATGGGTGGAGTTGTCGTGCCCCAGCGCGTCGGCGATGGTGGCCGCGCGCGTATCGGCTGGATTGCAGTCGCGCGTTCCCGCCGGCACGATCGAGCCGTCCGGCATGCCGTTGGGCGGGCCGAACGTGCCGTCCGGAAAGGCATCGGGTACGCCGTGTATCAGCTTCTTTCCGAATCCGAGGTGGGCCATCAGGTGGGTGTGCATGTCGACCAGTCCGGTCATGGCACCACGGGCCGCCGGTGCCGGCGCGGGGGGCGGCGTCATGTAGCCCTCGATCCGGAAGTGCGTGTAGCGCCCTCCTTCCACCGACATCGTGCGTTCACCGGCGTCGCCCGACAAGGCCACGGCCAGGCGCGGATCGGTGCTGGCGTAGTTGTCCGCCCGGCTCGGGCTCCAGAAACTGCGCAGCGGCACGGTGCCGGGCTGGTAGCTGGGATAGACATATCCTTCGAGCCTCAGCCGCGTGTACCCGTTCGTCGATGCGAACGGGGTCCAGCGCGGATCGGAGGTGAGGAAGTTGTCGGCCCGCGCGGCGTTCCAGAAGCTGTAGAGGGGCACGGTATTGGGCGGCTTGGGTTCGTAGGGGCTGAAGACCTGCCCTTCTTGCCTGACGAGGACGTAGCCCGAGCCGCCCCCTACCCTGCGCACTTCACCCAAGGTTCCCGCCCATCGGGGATCGCTGGTCGTCATGTGATCTCCATGGGTAGCGGAGAACCATGTGTAGAGGTTGACCCGGGTCTGGGCATGCACGGCCTGCGCCGACGTCATCTGCAGGGCAATTCCCAGTGCCAAGAATGCGAAGGTTCTCATGGCGCCTCTCCTGTGTTGAACCGGTGGAGGCGAGTATGGCGAGGGGGTGCTGCCGCCGATACTGCAAATGATTTTGCCCCCCTAGCCTGCAGGCGCTGCAAGGAGCTGCGAGGTCTGTGGCCGCCATGGGCAAGCTTCGGTCGGCATGGTGCGGTGGCTTGTCTGAAGGACGTGGGCAGGTTCGAGACGGTGGGCGCGCACGGCCTGTCTAGGTCGGCGAAAGCGGAAGATGCAGTCGCACCGACGCCCCTCCCCCCAGGCGGTTGGCGAGTTCGAGCCGGCCTCCGCTGGAATGGACCAGGCTGGAGACGAGCATCAGCCCCATGCCGCCTCCTCTGGGTTTGGTGCTGGGGATGGCCTGTATCGGCGAAGACAGCATTTCGGGCAGGAAACCGGGGCCGTCGTCCTGTACGTGCAGCACCAGCCGGCGCCCCGACATCTCGACGTCGAGCTGGACACGGCTCGCGCCCCGGCTGCCATCGCCTTCACAGGCGTTGCCGAGCAGGTTGAAGATCACCTGGGACAACGAACGGTCCGCACCGACCATCTCGACGCATACCGGGGGCACCGCGATGTCCAGCCGCACGCACGGGAAACGGTGCCGTATGACTTGCGCCGCCACGTGGACGGCATGATCGATACGGCATGGGGCCGTGCCATCGATCGCGGCGAGTTCCGCGAAAGCCTGGCCTTTGACGCCTTCGATGAAACCGGAGAGTTCTTTCAGCGCGACGCCCACCGCGGCCAGATGCCCGTCCCGACAATCCGCGCCGCGCTGGGCCAGCTGCAGGCTGACCTGGGCGGTGGACAGCAGCGTTCGCACGTCATGGTGTTCCCTGAGCAGCGAGTCCAGGCGTTGGCGGGCCTGGTACAGCCGGGCGCTTTCGCGTCCCGCCTGTTGTACGAGTGCCCGTGCCCCTCGGGACGCTGCCCACGTGGCCACCCCGACCGAGGCGATGAGTATCCCCACCATGCCGATCTCGGGAGGCCCGTAGGTCAGTACCGTCCCGTTTCTCGTCAGGTCGGTGTGGACCAGGGTGACGAACGCGCAGAAGCTGGCCAGCACGCCGGCCACCGTGGCCGAGGGAGTGAGGCGCAGTGCGCTGACGAAGACGATGGGGAGCATGGCGGCGATGTCCGGTGTGCGCAGCAGGCCCCGGTAGTCCGCCCCAGGCCAGAGAACCGTGGCCATGAGCAACACAAAACAGACAAGCACGTCGGCGATCGAGGAAAGGATCAGGCCTCGGTTTCGAAAGCAGCCCCTGCGCGCCAGGACGATGGCCAGGACGGAGGCGAGCATGGTGACAAGGAGCACCGGCACTTCGATCAAAACCTGCTCCACGCCGAGGGGGGTGTCGGCGGTGATGGCCAGAAAGCGCAGCAACACCAGGCCGCAGAAGACGGACCGCACGGCCGAAATGACGGCTTCACCGCGGTTGGCCGCTTCGAGCGTCAGTCTCTCGATGAGGTCGTACCCGGCTCGGCTGGTAGGCTGCATCAAGTGAGGTTCCCGAGGTTCAGTCGGTCATGCGGGGCGACAAGGAGGTCTCGGACTGCCTGGTGTGGAACGCAGCGGCCGGGCCAGTGCCTTCGGATGGACGCGCTTGCGTGGTTCCTTGGCCGGGATCGATCGCCCAAGCGTACAGGAGCAGGCCCCGGGCGTCCATGACGAACCCAAAGGGGCGCCGCCTCACCCCGTTGTCCGGCCGGCGCAATCCTTCCCGGCGCGAAGGGCGGCTTCCCCGGCCAGGCGACTGTCCCGGGACGGTCCCGCGTCATGCCGCCTCCCCTGCCCCCAAAGGACGCGACGCGAGCACACGGCCGCTCAAGGTGATGGCGATGGCGACAAGGACCAGCACTGCCGCCACGGCGAACGTGACTCTCATGCCGCCGGCCACGGCCTCGGGGCTTGCCGTCGTGACATCGGTGGCCGCCGAGGCGAGCGCGAACACGGCGCCCATCACCGAGGCGCCGGTGATCAGCCCGAGGTGGCGCGACAGGTTGAGCAGCCCGGAAACGAGGCCTCGCCGGTCCTGGGGCACATCGGCCATGACGGCGGTGTTGTTGGCGGTCTGGAACAGCGCGTAGCCGGCGGTGAGGAGCACGAGCGGGCCGATGTAGCCGGCCACGCCGAACGCCGCCGGCAGCATGGCCAGCATCGCGGCACCGATCGCCACGCCCGTCAGGCCGACGAGGGTCGGAACGCCGGCACCGAAACGGTCGACCATGCGGCCCGCCTGCACCGCGGTCAGCGCGGCCACCAGCGGCCCGGCGGACAGCGCGAGCCCGACTCGCGCGGTATCGAGTCCGAGTGAGCGAGAGAGATGGAACGGCCCCACCACCATGGTCGCCATCATCACCGTCGAGACGAGCGCGCTCATGGCGAGTCCTGCGCTCAGTGGCGGGTCGCGGAACATCTGCAGGCGGATCAGCGGCGAGGCGACCCGCGCCTGCGCGAGCACGAAACCGCCGGCCGCGACGACGGCAGCTGCCAGCCAGGCCGTGTTGGACACGCCCCACCCTCCCCGCCCTACGGTGACGGCCAGGGCGTAGGCCGCCAGCGTCAAGGCGAGCAGCAAGGTGCCCACGAGGTCGAAGCCGGCCTGGCCGCTCTTGCGGGGCGGCTGGCGGTCCCCGGGCAGGTGCCGGTGCGCCAGGAGCAGCGCGACCATGCCCAGCGGGACGTGGACCAGGAAGATGGCCGGCCAGCCAGGACCGGCGATCAGCACACCGCCTAGCGTGGGGCCGAGGGCGGTGCCGACGGCGGACATCGTGCCGAGCAGCCCGATGGCGCTGCCGGTCCGTTCCTTGGGGACCGTCTCGCCGACGAACGCCAGGGTGAGCGCCATCATGATGGCCGCCCCCAGGCCCTGTACCGCCCGGGCGGCGACCAGCAGTCCGAGCGAAGGCGCGAGCCCGCACAGGGCCGAGGCCAGCGTGAACAGGCAGATGCCCGCCAGCAGCAGCCGCCGGCGCCCGATGAGGTCACCGAGCCGCCCCGCGCCGACGATGAAGCTGGTGACGGCCAGGAGATAGGCCAGGACGATCCACTGCAATTCCTCGAACGAGGCCTGGAACACCTGGGCCAAGGTCGGCAGGCCGACCTGGGCGCCGCTGACGCCCAGCGAAGACAGCAGCATGGACAGTGACAAGGCGGTCAGCGCCCAGCGGACCGAGGGCGGCAGCGTCCCGTGGGCGCTCAGGTTGGGCTTGGACATGATTGACGACTCCGAAATGTGATGTCGTCAGCCTATTGCCTGGCTTGGCATGGCGGAAGGCGCAGCATTTGCACTTCATTCGTGCATTTGACGCCATGTCTCGGTTGTGTCATGGTGCCGGGATGTCGACCCCCGATCTCAATCTGCTGACCACGCTTCACGTCCTGCTTGCGGAGGGCAGCGTCGCGCGGGCCGCCCGGCGCCTGCGGCTGAGTCCCTCGGCGATGAGCCGGGCGCTGGCACGCCTGCGCGAGACGACGGGCGATCCCTTGCTGGTCAGGGCCGGCCGCAGCCTGGTCCCCACCCCTCGGGCCCTCGAATTGCGGGATCGGGTGGGCCAGCTCGTGCAGGACGCCGAAGCGGTGCTGCGCCCCGTGGAGCAGCCCGACCTGCGGCGGCTGGTCCGCACCTTCACGCTGCGCGGCAGCGAAGGCTTCGTGGAGAATTTCGGAGCCGCCCTCCTCGCCCGCGTCGCCGAGGAAGCGCCCGGCGTGCGGCTGCGCTTCGTGCCGAAGGAGAACAAGGACAGCACGCCGCTGCGTGACGGCAGCGTCGACCTGGAAACCGGCGTGCTCGGGGCGGCCATGGGCCCGGAACTGCGCGTGCAGGCCTTGTTCCGCGACCGTTTCGTGGGGGTCGTTCGAGCCGGGCACCCGCTGAGCGAGGGCGGGATGACACCGTCCCGATATGCGTCCGGCAGGCACATCATGGTCTCGAGGCGCGGGCTGGACAAAGGGCCGATCGATGAGGCCTTGGCGCCTTTGGGGTTCGAACGCGAGGTCGTCGCCATCGTCAGCGGCTTTTCAGGCGCGCTGGCGCTGGCCCGGGACACCGATCTGATCGCCAGCGTGCCCGAGCGGCATACCGGCAGGCTGCGCGCTGGCATGCATAGTTTTCCCCTGCCGGTCGACCTGCCGGAGCTGACGGTCTCCATGCTCTGGCACCCGCGGCTGCATGCGGATCCCGCGCATCGCTGGCTGCGGGAGTGTGTCAGGGACTGTGTGGGCTGAGCATGGCGCCCGGGGAGATTTCAAGGTCCGGTGGCCGCCGCATTGTCCTGCTCGCACCACCCATCGGTGCCAGACGATCAGGTGGCCGTGAGGTACTTCGGCAGCCTGTTAAGGGAAGAACAAGCTGCGGTGTGCAAAATGCGGTCGGCATCCACAAGCCCGGCAAGATGCCTTGCCGGCCGTGCTCTCCTTCGACCCCTGAACCCATGAACATCCGGACCCTGCTTGTCGTGGCTGCCATCCTCCCGGGCTGCGCCACCGTGCCCAGCCGCCCGCTGGATCTCCGTCGCGGCGATGAAGAGGCCGTCAAGATCCATCTTGCGAAACTGATTGCCCATGAGATGCGCAAGAGCTCGACGCCGGGCCTGAGCATCGCGCTGGTCGACGATCAGCGTATCGTCTGGGCCGAGGGATTCGGCTACGCGGACCTGGCACACCAGGTTCCGGCCAGCGCACGGACGCTCTACCGCGTCGGCTCGATCTCCAAGCTGTTCACGGCCACGGCGGCCCTGCAACTGGCCGAACAGGGCAGGCTGGACATCGACCGTCCCCTGCAGACCTACTTGCCGAACTTCTCGATCAGGAAGCGGGCCGCCGATACGGCCGACATCACGCCGCGTCAACTCATGACCCACCATTCGGGCCTACCCCGCGATTGGGCCAAGGGTTTCATGACGACCGAACCCGCGCCGTTCGCTTCCGTCATCGACGACATCCGGGAGGACTATGCCGACTATCCGCCGGGCATGATCTTCTCCTACTCCAACCTGGGTGTCACGCTGCTTGGCAGTGCCATCCAGCAGATCAGCGGCCAGGCGTTCGCAGACCACATGCAGCGGTCGGTGCTGACGCCCCTGGGCATGACGACCTCGTCCTTCGAGACCGCAGGGACACCATCGACGCTGATGGCCACCGGCCATCAAGGCGACAAGGCGAAGGTTGACCCGCCCATGCGGGACCTCCCGGCCGGCGGCCTCAGCACCAGCGTGACCGACCTGAGCCGCTTCATGTCGATGCTGTTCGCGGGGGGAAGCTCCGCCGGAAACCGGATCCTGGCGCCTGAGACGGTCGCCGAAATATTTCGTCCGCAGAACAGCGATGTGCCGCTGGACATGAACTTCCAGGTCGGGCTGGGCTGGATGTTGAGCACGCTGGGCCGCTCGACCATTCAGGGCGGAGGTGTGGTGGCCCATCACGCAGGGGCCATCCAGCAGTTCCACAGCCAGATGTACGTCCTGCCGGAGCACAAGCTGGGGGTGGTGGTCCTGGCCAACTCGAGCACGGCGAGGCAGGCGGTCGACAAGGTCGCCACCGAGGCGCTTGCGCTGGCGCTGGAAGCCAAGACGGGCATCAGGCAAGCACGGTTCACGCCCATCCCGCCGGCCGCAGGGCCTGCCGACGAGTCCACCATGGCAGCTTATGTGGGCGACTACACCACCGTCGGGGGGCCAGTGAGGGTCTTCCGGCGGGGCAAGGGTCTGCGGGCGGAAATGGCCGGCACCACCTTCAGCCTGGTGCCCCGGCAGGATGGCTTGTTCGCTCTCAACTATGCCTTGCTGGGCATTGTCGACATCGATCTGGGCAGCCTGGGCGATGTCGGGCTGTCCCTGAAAAAGGCGGCCGGACACGACACCCTCGTGGCGCGCATCGGTGCCCAGGAGATGCTGGTCGGCGACAAGCTCCCTCCGCCGAAATCGCTTGGCGACTGGCAGCGCCGCCTCGGCGACTATGAGATCAGCAATCTTGGCGCGGATCAACGCGCCGTCGACAAGATCCGACTGGTCGAGGAGCGCGGGTATCTGGTCGTCGAACTGAGCGCTGCCGACACGCCGCGCGGCACGCAGCGCCACATCCTGATGCCGCAGTCCGACACCGAGGCCCTTCTGCTGGGCCCGCTGAACAATGCCGGCGCCAGCGTCCGGGTGCGTGTCGCCGGCGGCGAGGAGCGCCTGTTCTTCTCGGGTTTCGAGGCGAGGCGTCTTTCGCATTGACGGCTTGCGGGCTGCCGGCCATCGATAGCGCAACACGCCGGCCTGCGCCGGGGGCGTTTCATGCCCCGGGCGGCAGCGGCAACTCTTGCGCAGGCTCCGGCAGATGCTCCCCGTGCTGGTCGAACCACCTCGTCACCACGATGCGGCCGACGATGTGCTCGTTGAGCTCGGGCAGTTCCTCGGCCGGGATCCACCACTCGGTATGGCGTCCGGCGCCCACCTGGTGCACGGCGTAGCGGTCCATGAAGTGTTTCCGGACTTCGAAGCGGGTCACGAAGCCCTGGCCGCTCGCGGGCACATTCCAGTCGCGCGCGATCTCGATGGCGTAGGGCTCGTTGGTCACCGGGTAGAAGATGGGCTGGTCGGGCAACCTGGGAGGCCAGCGCTTGAAGCCGGACTCCGCCACCAGGGCGAGTTCCTTCGGCCCGGTGGGGCGGAATAGCACAACGGTAGGAATCATGGCGGTGGCTCGTGCATCGGGTCTGGAAGGAGTGGAGAAGCGTGCGCGTCGGCCGCGGCAGGCGGTTCCGCGCACGCTTGCTTCAAGCAACACGCGTAAGTTGCACAATACCACTTCAATGCATCGCCGGTCAATGATGCAGAGCTGGACCGCTCGTAGCGTCGCCCGAACCAGCTGCTCGAATCGTGTCGGCCAAGCGCCTGATTTCGAAGCTTCGCCCCGACATCTCATCGCCGCCGCAGCAGGCGACCGAGTTCGGCGAAGAACTCCTCGCGGTGGGAAACCCCGTCGGCGTTCAAACGATGATCTGCGCCGGGATAGACCTTGAGCACGAGGTTGTGCTTGCCCGCCTCCTTGAATTTCGCTTCGAGGAAGCGCGCGGATTCCACGGGAACGCTCTCGTCCTTTTCCCCGATGCCGACGAGGACGGGAATGTCCAGCTTGAGAAAATCCGCCAGCGGGTCCCGGTCCATGACGTCCGACCACCAGCGGTAGGGGTGGCCGTACCAGGTTTTCTCGATGCTGCGCGGGTCCTGGCTGATCTGGTCCCAATGGGCGAGGATACGGAAGGCGACGCTGCTCCTGCGGCCAAGCGTGGTCAGCGACTGGCGCATGGTGTAGCCTCCTTCGCCAATGATGGCGAGATGGGTGACGGCGGATGAAAGACCGGCAATTCTCGTCGCCTGCAGCGCACCTTCGGAAACACCGACCAGGACTACGTTGCGAGGCGGCGGCGTGACGGCCGCAACTTGCACGGCGATGAATTCGGAATAGTCGGCCACCCATTGGTCCGGGTGGTTGGCCAGGTGGAAGTCCCGGCCACAGTCGAACCATCCGAGCGAGCGGTCCTCCACGAATCGCTTGTTCAGGGCGAAGACACGGGCATCGGCCGTGAGACCGCTCACGTACCCCGGCATCACCGATTTCCAGCTGGGACAGCCCGATCCTCCATGGAAGAAGATCAGCGTATCCGGTCGCGAGGCCTTGCCGACGGAGAGGTCGTAGTAGAGGCTCGAGCCACCATCCCGGTACTGGAAGCTGTGGGGCCGCGGCGCATCGGCGCTGTATAGGTGGATGCCGCGTTGAAGGGTCGAGCAACCAGGCAAGGAAAAAACGAGGGCCAGGAGAAGAAGTCTGATCGTGCGCATGGACGCCATGATGCCCTGCCGGGTCCCCTTGGGACGGCCGGGCGATGAGGGGCCGTGCCTGCGCACCATCCAGGGCCCGATGACGGCCGCCTTGGCGTAGCGACGAATGCAGTGCGCTCGCCTGGCGACGCATGGCAAACCGTCCATCTGGCGCCCGCAAGCGCCGGATGGACGGCGAGTCAGCTCTTCACCCGCTCCCAACCATGCCGCACGGCGTCCTTGAACCGCTCCCAGCTGCTCTGCGGATACTGCCGCTCCCAGTCGGCCCGCACGTCCGGCTCGAACTCTTCCCAGCGGCGCCCGGTGTAGCGGCTGTCGGCGCTCAGGGAGTGGCCGTAGCGGTAGGCCGGCTCGTAGTCGGCATAGCTTCCCCCGCTGCCGGCGTAGCGGGTCTGGAAGTCGCTGCGGAAGACGCTGTCGGGGTCGGTCCCGCCGTCGGCCGCTTCCACCCGCTCCACCTCCACCTCGGTGCTGCGCAGGGTTTCCTTGACCTGCTCGGTGCGCTGCTCGACTTCCTTGCCGACCACCACTTCCTCCACCACGCGGGCGACCTTCGCGACCACCGGCTTTTCGGCCGTCTCGCGCACCTCGACGGTCTTTTCACCCAGGTCGGCCTCGGTGGCGGGCCGGTCGACCGCGCGCCGCTCCACCACCACATGTTCGCTCTCCAGGGTCACCGATTCCTGGACCGGGGTGGTCACGGTGTGGGCGTAGACCCTGACGCCGCCGGTGCTGACCGCACGCTTGCCGACCTCGATCGATTCCTGGATCACCGGGATGACCGACTCGGAGGGCGAGGCCTGCGCCTCCTTCGCCAGGATGCTGGTGGGGGCGGTGGCGGATGTGGCCTCGCCGCCCGTGCCGGAGCCCCGCCATTCCTCGATCTTCTCTTCGATGTCCACGGCGCCGGCGAGTTGCAGCGCCTCGCGCACCTTGTCGACCTGGGTGTTGTCGTCCACCTCGACCTTGACGACGGCGCCGCCGCGGCGCACCGCTTCGGCATAGTCGGCGACATCGTCGTTGTCGGCCGAGCCGAACAAGCCGGAAAAGAAGTTGCGGACCTGGGCCATCACTCCTTCGTCGGCCGGGCGGGCGGCGCTCGAGGCGTCGCTGCCGTCGTCCACGGCGTCGGTGACGAAGACCGAGTCGGCGAAGCCGCTGGATTGCAGGCTGCGGGCCGCATGCTGGGCGGCGGCATACCGTTCGAAAACACCTACCACTGTCTGTCTCATGCTGATTCCTTTCGGCTGTTGAACAAGACCGCCGGCCCGTTCGGCGCGGCGCTCAGGGGGGCCCCTCCTTGTCCCCAGGGGCGATTTGTTCCACCCACGAACCATCGGCCTGCTGCCGCTCGATCACGGCGCGCTCCTTCCTCAGCGGCACCTGCCGTGGCTGGCGGCTGCTGTGGCGACGCCGGGTGATGCGCAGCTCCTCGGCGAGCACCAGACGGGTTTCGAGGACCGCCCGCTGCTCGTAGACGGGGACCACCAGGGTGCCCTCTTCCATCCAGGGATCGCGGCGCACGGCGGCTGGCAGGTCCTTGCGAACCCGTTCGATGTCCACCTCTTCGCGGACCTCTTCCAGCTCCAGCGTCTGTTCCGAGCGGTCGACTTCGATGCGCACCCGCACCGCACCGATCTGCTCGGTCGATTTGCCAACGACAAGTTGCTCTTCGACCACCGCGAGCGTGGGCGAGGTGTCTGGATCGTTCATGGGAAGACCTGCCATGGGGTTGTTTGCAAGACAGGCAAAGGCAGGGCCCGCGCGGCGACGGCGCTTTTCGGGCATGGGCCTTGCTATCGCGCGTGGCCCGGTGGTGGATAAGATGCCCTGCCCTTGCATGCCCGCACAGGAGGGCGACAGCGCGACCGAAGAACGATCGGCCAGGTTTTCACCGACCCCGGACAGGCCGGTGATCAGCCGAGGCAGGCGCTGCCGGCCCCCTGACGGGATCGCGGTCAGCGAGGGGCGCTCAGCGCCTGCGCCTCATGGAGACGTCCCGGTCCTATGCAAGCACAGCATGCCTGGATTGCTGATACTGGCGGCTCATCAACTGATCCTCCAGTTCGGGTGGCAGCGTCATGAATTTCCCGGTGGTACTTCCTATTTTTCTATCCTCCTGGTGCCAGGCGATCTCTCCCGTAAACGTAAGGCATGAATAGCCCAGGATGGTCTTGTACACAGCCGTCGGTTCGACGACCGCCAGGATGGGCACTCCCATCTTCGCCCAGCGCGTGAAGTCCATGCTGACAGAACGAATGACGAAGCGATTGGTCAGCGGCACGTCGTAGAAAAGGTGGGTGATGGCTTTCAATAGCTGCCTGCTCGTATCGAGAAAAGTCGTACCGGATACGTGATTTGCGATCGCTGGGTTTTCGTAAAGATAGGCATGCGTGCCGTCAATGGTGAATTCGCTCTCGAACTTGTGAGGAGCAAGCCTCGCCACTTCATGCACGAACAAATTCTCATCGCCGACCACATGGGCGTATTCCTTGGTGATTTTCTCCATTTCCTCTCCTGGTTGCCCTTCCCTCGAATATTCCGTGGAACGGTTAATTGCTGATAACCTTCCGTATTTCTGCGGCGATTTTTTCGCCAATCATGATGCACGTCAGGTTGGTCGGCGCCCTGGGACAGGTCGGCATGATCGACGCATCTGCCACCCACAAATTGTCCGCGCCGAAGACCCGCCCGGACGGATCGACGACGGCTCCGGCCTCGGGCGACAAACCCATTCTTGCCGTGCCGGTGAAATGGGCGCTCGGATGGACGGACATGGAAACGGCTTGTTCCAATGCGGCGTCCGATCTGACCATGCCATTTGTCCAGCCGTGAACTCTCTCGATCATGCCTTGCATCGGAGAGTCATGCAAAAGGTCCCAGGCCATCTTGACTCCCTCTTTGAGGGACCTCATGTCTTCCCGGCTCCCAAGGCAGTTGCTGACGATTTGCGGAGACGAGTAGGGGTCCGCCGAGCGGATGCGCAGCCAGCCATGAGATGTCGGCTTCATCAGGCAAGCCGATATGCCGACGACTGCCGGCGATGGCACGCTTGCCCTCAAGGAAGGAAAGGTATCCGTGCTCACGGCGTTCACCATGTGGATGTGAAGGTTGTTTTCATGGGCACCGTTACCTGCCCTGCAACGCAACAAAACCTGGTGGATGGAGTTTCCGAGTTGAGCGCCCCGGGGTTTGGGCTCGCCCCAGATCATGACGAGGGGATGATCGCCGAGGCATGCGCCGACGCCGGCGGCCGGGATTCTGGCCTCGATCCCCAGCCGGGCTAGAAGGACCGGATCACCGATTCCGGACCGCATGAGAATGGCCGGGGTATGCAGGGCGCCCGCGCATACCACCACTCGCTCAGCGAAAAACCTGTGCACTTCGCCGCGAAGGCCTGCTTCGACGCCGTCGCAACGGGCCGATGCTTTCCAAAGGATCCGGTGCACGTGTACGCCGGAAAGAATGGTCAGATTCGGGCGCCTGCGCGCAGCTTGCAGATAGGCCAGCGCAGTGGACAGGCGCGTGGTGCCGGAAACGTTCTTGGGCGAGACGCCCACACCGGTCGATGCCGGGTCGTTGTGGTCGGCCGTCTCGGGAAAATCCCGGGCGAGGCAGGCGCGCATGAAGGCCTGTTGCAGCAGGGTCAGGTCCTCCCTTCGGTCTCGCCGGATGGCCACCGGGCCTTGCCTGCCGTGGAATTCGCTGGCCCCATCCGGATCGTTTTCCAAGGCACGGAAAACGGAAAGGACCTCCGGCCAGGACCATTTCCCGCCGCACTGTGCCGCCCATTCCTCGTAGTCTTGCGGCATGCCCCGAAGCGCCAATACCGCATTGACGGACGAAGTGCCTCCCACCAACTTGCCTACGGCGCAATTGAACGTCTTCGGCGCGAGCCCTCTGGCTTCTTCCGCCCCGATGAGGGCGGGGACGGACCAGTGGTAGCCGCGCAGAACCGGCTTGCTGGCATCGCAAAGCTCGGCAGGCATTTCTTCGAGGCTGGAAAAGTCGGGGCCGGCTTCCAACAGCAAGACACGCCTGGAAGGATCTTCGCTCAAGCGGCTGGCGATGACGGCACCCGATGACCCCGCGCCGATGATCAAGTCGTCGTAGCGCTCGCAGAAATCTTCTCTTCGGGACTGCATGGATTCTCTCAGGCCGGCATCGATGTCGCTTGCGCCTTGCGAACGACGCTGATCGGGCGAATGAGTTCGGGCAGAGGCTTGGATTCGGCAACCAGCCTGGGCTCCCAGAATTGCCCTTTGTCGTACATGTAGCGGACCTGCATGTATTGGTTGAGGATCGCCATGACGGGAACGGTGAGTTCGGGATGTCTCAATATTCGGGCGCAGACTTTCTTCCACATGTCGCTTTCGCGCGGCCCCAGGTGCCTCAATCTTGAAACCAGGATTTGCCCATCGCGTTCCGCGGGGCGCAGCACGATCCTGGTCTTGTGATTCAGGTTCGCCGGAGGGCGGCGTTTTCCGTACAGGTCCATGAAACGCATCACCCGCTCGCCAAAGGCATCGGGGTCATACAGCTTGTTGCTGAGCCATTGGAGCCCGCCCATCAGCTCTGCCTGCGTCATCTGCGTCGGTACGATGTTGGTGCTCCATGGAAGGCCGGCAATCTCCTCTCCCGAACTGAGGCGTCCGGATTCCTTCATGCGGGCATGCAGTGGCGTCGCCGCAGGGGCGACCAGCGCGCCCAGGCTGAACAGGGGAATGGCCGAGGCCATGGCGAATTCGTATTGCCGCTGGAAGATGTCATGGCCGTCGTGGTCGAAACCGACAATCATCCCGGCCTGCACGGTAATGCCGTGTTCTACGATGGTGGCCACCTGATCGACCAGGTCGATCTTCATGTTCTGGCGTTTCTTCGACTCCTTGAGACTTTCCTGGTTGGGAGTCTCGATGCCGATGAAAAAGCTGCGCAACTCCGCATCGGTGCACATTTGCAGGATGTCTTCGTCCTTGGCGACGTCGATGGAAACCTGCGTCGCAAAGTTCATGCTCCCGCTTTCCTGCCGGCGGTTCCATTGCTGCAAGGCCTCTATCAGCTCCTTGGCCCGTTGCCTGTAGACCGTGAAGTTGTCGTCGGCCAGGAAGATGTGGCGGTAGCGATGCCTGCGCAGCTCATCGAGTTCCTTGAGAACCTGCGCGGGCGGCTTGTGCCGCTGCTTGCGCCCGGCATACTGGATGACGTCGCAAAACTCGCACTCGAACGGACAACCGCGAGAGGTCTGTACCGCGCCGAGAGCGGCGCGATCGTTGGGATACAGATCCCAGCGAGGAACGGGGGAAAGGCTCAGGTCGGGTTTGCCCCCTTCGTAGTCGCTTTTCCAGTCACCGCTGCGGAGATCGGCAAAGAACTCCTCCGCCATTTCCTCGATTTCGCCTCTTACCAGAATGTCGCAATGGGGGCGGACGACTTCCGGGGAGAGCGAGGCGAAGGGGCCGCCGAAGATGACGGTCTTTCTCCGTTTGCGAAACTCGCCTGCCAGCGCCCTCATGCGGCCCCATTGCGTTATCTTCCCGGTGATGCAGATGAAATCGGCGGACGTGTCCAGGTCGACAGGCGTGATGTATTCCTCGCAAAGCCTGATCTTGAAATCCGGTGGCGCCATGGCAGCGACGGTCGCGATGGAAAGGTCGGCCGTCAGGACGGTCGGTTCCAGGCCGTTGGCCGTGTAGACGTCGGCGGTGTAGTAACCGGCGAAGTCGGCGTTCGGATTGATCAAGTAGATCGATTTGGTCATGGTCCTGTCTCCCGTTTGCGTGATCTCTCGCGAAGTTGTTCATCCGGCTGAAATCGGTGACGCTTCTTCCATGTCGGCCATGGATATCTCCTGCATGGTCCCGAGGTTTTGCGCGACCCGGTTCTCTTCGGGGGCATGTGGTGGCGGCGCTGGATTCATGAGATGGCCCGGATGCCGGCGGAGATCTTTTCCGCCACCATGAGCGTGGGCAGGTGCGGCGACGCGCTGGGCGTGAAGGGCATGATGGAGGCGTCGCCTATCCACAGCCGCTCGCAGCCGTGCACCCGCCCCCGCGGGTCGACGACCGCACCGGACTCGGCGTGCCGCCCCATGCGTGCCGAGCCTGTCAGGTGCGCACTCGGCCGCACGCAGGCCTTGAGCGCCTGGGCCAGCACGGCATCCGAGGCGATCATGGCGTCCGTCCACATGAATCGCCGCGCGAAGAGCGGGGCGATTTCGGGCGACTGCATCAGCCGCCAGCCCTTGCGCACGCCCTCCACCAAGGGCGGAAGGTCGCGTGGATCGCCCAGCAGGTTCAGCACCACGCGCGGTGCGACATCGGCGGATGCCGACGCGAGGCGCACGTGGCCACGCGAATGCGAGCGGGTCAGGCAGACCATCACCGCCGCGGCGCTCTCGAACCCGGGCTGCGCCGACCCGGGGCTCGAGCGCGCCTGCTCCATCGAAATGCCGGCGTACATGCGCAGGTGCAGGTCGTTGACGTGTCCGCCGTGCCCGGACGAGCAGCGCAGCAGCACCTGGTGGAGGTGTTCTCCCGCCGGGCCCAGGCCGTCCCTGGGCACGCCCCACAGGCCCAGGCTGGGGTGGTCCATCAGGCCCTCGCCCACGCCCGCGAGCGGCAGCGCGACCGGAATGCCCAGCGGCTCCAGCAGGTCCGGCCGGCCCAGGCCGGAGCGCATCAGGATCGCCGGCGTGTGGACCGCCCCGGCGCACACGATCACCTGGCCGGCCAGCAGGCGTCGCGGCCCCTGCCCGTCCACGTCCGCCTCCACGCCCTGACAGCGCAGGGCGCCATCGAACAGCAGCCGCCGCACCTGCGTGCCGGCAAGGATGCGCAGGTTCGGGCGGCCGCGGGCCTCGGCCAGGTAGGTCAGCGCCGTGGACATGCGCCGGCCGTCGACCACGTTCTTCGGAATGAAACCGACGCCGCTGGCCGCCGGGTCGTTGTGGTCCTCGACCTCGGCATGACCCTGCGCCAGGCAGGCCTGCAGCATGGCGGCCTGAAGCGGTGTCAGGTCGGCCCGGCTTTCGCGCCGGATGGGCATCGGGCCGCTGCGCCCGTGCAGGAGCTCGCTGCCGACGGGGTCGTTCTCCAGCGCCCGGAAGTACGGCAGCACACCGGCCCAGGACCAGTCCGGACCGCATTCCCGGGCCCATTCGTCGTAGTCCGCCGGCATGCCGCGCAGGGCCTGCACCGTGTTCACGCAGGTCGAACCGCCCAGCAGCTTGCCGGCGTGGTAGGTCCAGCTGCTGGAAGGCGCGCTCTCGCCGCGCACCAGGGTGTGGACATCCCAGTTCAGGCCGGGTACCACGGCCGGCTGCCTGGCGTCGTGGACCGCCTGCCGCATGGCCTCGGTCGCCGGCTCCCGCGGCCCGGCTTCCAGCAGCAGCACCGAGCGCCCACGGTCTTCGCTCAGGCGGCTGGCCAGCACGGCCCCCGCGGCGCCCGCCCCGACGATGAGCACATCGGGTCGTTCCGCATCGGGGCGGTCAATCGGGCCGGCCATGCTGCGCCTCCACGCCGATGTCCTCGTCCGCGACCCGGGACAGGGAGTGCCGCAGCAGCTGCCAGTAGGACACCGGGGTCGGATCCTCGCGCCCGATCGCCGGTAGCGCCCCGGTCTCGATCCGGTGCGGGCTGAACATGTTCCTGACGGCGATGCCGGACACCATGGAGGCGAAAAGAGCCGCAGCCAGCCGGCCCTCGTCGTTCTCCAACTGCCCGACGATCGACCGGCAACGGGCCATCCAGGTCGCTTCCGGCACGGACGGGACCGACGCCCGGCCCTCCAGCAGCCGCTCGATGACCCAGGCCAGGCTCTTCGGCCGGGGATTGTCGATGTGCACCACGGCGGGCGCTTCGTCGCAGGCCAGGGAATCGGCCACCAGCAGGTCCGCCAGCAGCTCGGTGGGCACACCGTGGAACAGCGCGTCGTCCATCCCCTGCGGCACGACGCCGGCGGCGAGTGCCGCCCGCAACACGCTCACGTACGTGTCCTTGGGCTTGGCGTGCCCGTCTCGCGCCGTGGGCAGCGCATGCGAGCTGCGGTAGATCCGCAGCGGCAGCATGTGCTGCCGGGCGGCCTGCAGCAGGATGCGCTCCGCGGTCCATTTGGAACGTGCGTATCCGGTCAGCAGGCCGCGCGGGTCGTCGGACGGCGCTTCGCGGCCGAATACCACCAGCTCGCCGTCCAGGCGCCGCCGGCACACGGTCATGGGCGAGGTGACGAACACCGGCTTCGCATGGTGTTCGGCCGCCAGGCGGAGCAGGTCCGTCAGCGGCAGCACGTTGACCTTGCGGTGCTCGGCATACGGACTGAACACGTTCAGGCTGGCCGCCAAGTGGTAGACCGCATCGGTGCCTTGCGCGAGGCCGCGCCAGGCCTCTTCGTCCAGCCCGAAGCGGGGCGCCGTCAGGTCGCCGCACACGGCCTCGATGCGTTGCCGCCGGGCCGGGGCGAGGTGGATGCCGTTACGCTGCAGGGCCTCGAGCAGACGTGCATGGCCTTCGGCCGGGCTGGCCGCCCTGACCAGGCAGCAGAGCCGGGCATCGGTACGTTCCAGCAAGGCTTCCAGCACGTGGCTGCCGAGCCAGCCGGTCGCGCCGGTGAGGAAAACGGCTCGCCAGGCGGCAGGCGCCGCCGCCTCGGGGCGCTCGATCGACTTCAGCTGCCGTTGCGCGGCCTGGATGTCGGCATCCATGGCGTCGTGGTCCTTCAGCTCGAAGAACGAGAGTTCCTCCGGTGTCGCGGCATCGGCATCGCCATCGCCGCGCGATTCGAGCAGGCCCGCCAGGGCTTCCACGGTGAGGTTCTCGAACAGCTCGTGCATCTCCAGCGCGAAGGGCAGGACGGCGTTGAGTTCACGCAGCAGCACGGTGGCCGTGATGGAGTCGCCTCCCAGCTCGAAGAACTGGTCGGTGACGCCGATCTCGGTGGAGCCCAACACGCGGGACCAGACCGCCCACACCGTTTGCTCGGCCGGTGTGCGGGGTGCGATCCGCGAGACCGCGTCGTCGTCCGGCGGCGCCAGGGGCAAGGCGCCGATGTCGATCTTGCCGTTGGCCGACAAGGGCATGCGCTCCACCGCCAGCAGGCTGCGCGGCACCATGTACTCGGGCAGGCGCTCGGCCAGGTAGTCCTTGAGGGTCGCGGGGACCAGCTCGCAGCCGGGCACGGGTTCGACGTGCGCGACCAGCTGCCGGTTCTGCGGCGAGTCGCCCACGCAGCGCACCACGGCCTGCGCGACGCTGTCGTGCCGGCGCAGCACCGCTTCGATCTCGCCCAGTTCGACCCGGTGGCCGCGGATCTTGACCTGGCCGTCGTCGCGTCCCAGGATGACGATGTGGCCCTCGCTCGCGTAGCGGCCGTTGTCGCCGGTGTCGTAGAGCCGTTCGCCGCTGTCCGGATGGCGGACGAAACGCCGCGCCGTCAGCGCGGGGTCGCCGCGGTAGCCTTGGGCGAGACCGAGGCCGCCGATGTAGATGCGGCCCTTGACGTGGTCGGGGCAAGGCTGGAACGCCGCGTCGCCCACCCACACGCTCTGGTTCGGCAGCGGGCGGCCATAGGGAATGCTGGCCCAGCCGGGCTGCACCGCGTCCACCTCGTGCCAGATCGACCAGATGGCCGCTTCGGTGGCGCCGCCCAGGCTGATGATCCGGGCCTGGGGATGGCGCTCCCGGATGCGTCCGGGCAGCTCGAGCGGGATGAAGTCGCCGCTCAGCATCACCGTGCGCAGCGAAGACGCGGGCCCGCCCTCCCCCGCCGGGCTGTCCATCAGCATGCGCATGAGTTGCGGGGCGGAGTTCCAGCAACTCACGCCATGGGTTTCCATCAGCGCCCGCCAGTGCGCCGGATCGTGCCCCTTGCCGGGGTCGGGCAGCACCACGGCTCCGCCCGCGGCGTGCAGGCCGAAGATGTCGTAGACCGAGAGGTCGAAGCTGAGGGACGACACGGCCAGCACCCGGTCCTGCGGCCCGGCGCCGATCAGTGCATTCACATGCATCACGGTGTTCATGGCGGCGCGGTGATCGATCATCACCCCCTTGGGAACGCCGGTGGTGCCTGAGGTGAAGATGATGTAGGCCAGCTGGTCCAGCCGGCCTTCGAGCGAGGCCAGGTGGCGCGGTCCCGGCAGCCCGGTGCCTGCGGGCAGCACGGCATGCACGGCGAGGCCGCTGCCATCCAGCGCCGGCAGCGTCTCGGCCCCGGCCTGCACCAGCACCTGGGCGACACCGCCCGCCTGCAGCAGCTCCTGCTGCCGGCGGGCGGGCAGTTCGGCGTCGATCGGCAGGTAGGCCCCACCGGCCAGCAGCACGCCGTAGACGGCGACGATCTGTTCCCAGCCCTTGTGCATCAGCACCGCCACCGGTTCGCCGGCACCGACCCCGTGCGCGAGCAGGCGGTCGGCCACCGCCACGCTCTCGGCCAGGAGCTGCGAATAGCTCAGGCAACGTGCGCCGGAGATCAGTGCCGGAGCGTCGGGACGGGCCAGGGCACGGGCCACGAAACCGGCATGCAGGCTGGCCTGCGGCAGCGCGTGGACGGCGGGCGGATGCGCTTCGCGCCGCCGCAGCATGGCCGCGGGCAGGGGCACGGTCTGCGTGCGCGTCCAGGCCTGGTCGTCGTCCGTCAGCGCCTCGATCACGGCCTGGTAGCTGTGGAACATGGCGTCGAGCACACCGTCCTCGAACACCGCGTCGACGGCGTCCCAGTTGTAGGCCAGGTCGCCGCGGACCTCCCGCACATGGTGGTCCAGCCAGACTTGCGGGGTCTGGCTGACGCTGAAAGTCGTGCGGCCGAAGGGCTCGAGATCGCCGACGTCCTGCGGGCCGGTGCGGATCAGGCCGCTGCTGAAGACCACCGGCATCAGCGCCTGGCCGGTGCCGTGGCGACGGCGCGCCCATTCCCGCAGCACCGCCACGCCGCTGAGCTGGGGATGGGCGAGGTCCTCGATGAAGCGCGCCTGCAGCCGCCGGGCCAGGGCCAGGAAACCCTGGCGGGGTTCGCGCCAATCCACCTCGTGCAGCAGCGGCGCGGCGAAATCGCCCAGCAATTGGTTCACCTCGGGATGCAGCGGCTGGCGCTGGGAGACCACCACGTTGACCGTGAAATGGGCCGAGGCACTCCAGCGGGCCAGCACGGCGGAATACACCGCCAGCAACAGGCACGAGGGGGTGATGCCGTGCTGCCGCGCCCGGGCCTGCAGGGCCTGCCACCGCGCCCGCGGAAACCGGGCCTCGCGCCGGCTGAAACGCGGCGGGCGCCGGGCCGCCGGGTCGGCGCGCAGCGGGAGTTCGGGGGCGCCCGGCAGCTTGTCCACCCGGCCCATCCAGTAGTCGTGCGCCCGCTGGTACGCGGCGGACTCCCGCTGGCGGCGCTCGGCCAGCACATAGTCGCGGAAGGACAGCTGCAGCGGCTCGGGTCGCCAGCCGGGTTCGTCGTACCAGCGGCGCCATTCACGGAACAACAGGGCCATGCTGATGGCATCGAGGATCAGCAGGTCCAGGCTGAGGTGCAGGCGGACCCCATCCGGCAGCAGGGTCGCGCGGACATCGAACAGCGGCCACCGGTCCGGCGCCAGCACCTGGTGCGACAGCGCGGCACGTGCGGCCTCGACCGCGGCCTGCCCGGCCTCGGCCCCAAGGGCCCGGCAGTCGGTGACGGCGATGCGGTAGGCGGGCACATGCGGCAGGATGCGCTGCATGCCGTCGGCGCCCACCACCGCGCGCAGCATGTCGTGCCGTTCGATCAGGCGGCACAGCGCCTCGTTCAGGCGGCCCGGTTCCAGGCCGGGCGCGTCCAGCTCCAGGTAGAGGTGGGTGGCGACACCGCCCATCTCCAGCGTGGGGTCGCGACCGATCCAGTAGGCATGCTGCAGGTCGGTCAGGGGGAAGGGCTGGTCGCGGGTGGCCGGGTCGGGCGCCAGCGCGGGCAACGCCTGCTCCGGCGTGTCGGCATGCGACTGCAGCAGCGCCACCAGCGCATCCTTGTGGACGCGCAGGGCTTGCTTCAGGCTCTCGGTCAGGGCCCCGGGCGGTGCGGCGATGCGCAGCTCGCCGCCGTCCAGGCTCAGCTTGACGCCGGCACGTTGCAGATCGGCCAACAAGGCTTGCATGGTCTGGTCCCTCTGGGTTCTTCTTGGATGAATGGAAGGGGTATGGAAACTTCGCGAGGCCGTCGTCCGGCGTCCGACTCAGCCGTGCGAAAGTCGAGATTCGAGCGACTGGGTGTCGCGCCCCGCCCGCCTGGCCCAGCGGAACGCCAGCACGCTCATCGGGACGCCGACCAGGTGGTGCACCGTCTCCACCAGATAGAAGCTGCCGCTCGTGGCACTGCCGCAGATCGCGGCCGTCCCCCCGCCCACCGTGCTGTGCAGGTGGTGCGCGATGAACATCAAGGTCATCGCGCCCATCAGTCCCGCGTTGACCCAGCGGAACCAGGGCGAGTCGAGCAGGCGCACCAGGATCGACATCGACACCTTCAGCGTGCCCGACGCCGCCAGCAGCGCGAGCATCACCGAACCGGGCGGGGAGCCGTATTCGGCGAAGCCTCCGCGCTCCGACAGCAGCGCGATCATCAGCAGAAGCAGCATCGTCAAGGCCGTCCAGCCTTGCGACAGCGTGGATTGGAAGGGAAAGGATGCGCTGGTTTGCATGGAGTGCTTCCTGAGGGAGGGTGAGGTACGGATGGGGGGCTCAGGCCGGGCTGGACTGAAACGGGTCCGACGGTTCGGTCAAGTGGGATGCCAGCGTCGCCTGCAGCCGCGGGAGTCCGGACGGGCCCAGCAGGCTGTGGTGGCCACCAGGCAGGCGCTCGCTGCGCACGCCCGATCTGCTCCACTCGGCCCAACCCCAGTCGTCCGAGCGCGCGTACGGATGGGCGGCGTACTCGCCGACGGTTCCGCGCTCCGCCTTCAGGACCGACAACGGGGCACGGACCGGCCGGGGCCGATAGGCATGGGTCGCGCGGACGATGCCGCGGAAGACCTCGAAGATGGGCAGCAGCTCGGGCAGTGCGAGCGCGGGCGACAGGCCCTGCCGGTCCTGCATCAGCGCCAGCGCGGCGGCCAGCGTGCCGGCCGCAGTGGCCTCGGGCAGCTCGTCCGGGGCCAGGCCGCCCGGGTCGAAGCCGATGTCCAGGTCCTCGAGAAACCAGCAGGCCAGGCGGCGCAGCTGCGGAGGCTGCGCGGGCCATGGGGCGGGGGTGTCGATCAGGACGACGCGTTCGACCACCTCGCCGAGCGCTTCGAGCTGAAGCGCCATCTCGAAGGCGATCACGCCGCCGGACGACCAGCCGCCCAGCAGGTACGGGCCATGGGCCCGCTGCCGGCGCAGCGCCTGCAGGTAGAGCGCGGCCATCGCCGGCACGCTGTCCAGCGGCTCTAACGAGCCGTCCAGCCCCGCCGCCTGCAGACCATGGACCGGCCGGTCCAGCCGCGCGGCCAGCGGGCGGTAGCACAGCACGTTGCCACCGGCCGGGTGGACGAGGAACAAGGGCACGCCCTCGCCGTGCGCCTGCAGCGTCACCAGCGGCGACCAGTCCGGCCGCTGTTGCAGGCACCCGGCCAGGTGGGCGACCGTGCGCCCCTCCAGCAGCGCGCTCAGGGGCAGCCGCCGCCCGAAGCGCTGGGCCAGCCGGGTCATCACCCGCACCGCGGCGAAGGACTGTCCTCCCAGCTCGAAGAAATCGTCGTGGAGGGAGATCGGCGCGACGCCCAGCACGTCCTCCCAGATCTCGACCAGCGCGGTTTCGGTCGGCGTGCGCGGCGCCACCCGGGCGGGACGATCGCCCGGCTCGGCCGCGCCCAGGGCCGGCAGGGCCTGGCGATCGAGCTTGCCGTTGGCCGTCAGGGGCAGCCGGTCGAGCCAGATCAGGCGGCCCGGCACCATGTAGGCCGGCAGGCGGCCGCGCAGAGCCGCCAGCACCGCGTCGGCGTCGGGTGCCTCGCCCGCGTCCGCCACGGCGAAGGCCAGCAGCCGGCGGCCGGCCGTGCCGTCCTGGGCCAGCACGACGGCGGCCTGGATCCGGGGCAAGGCCAGCAGGGCCTGCTCGATCTCGCCCGGCTCGACCCGGTAGCCCTGGATCTTGAGCTGGAAGTCGGCCCGGCCGAGGAACTCGATGTCGCCGTCCGGGCGCCAGCGGCCGAGATCGCCGGTGCGGTACAGGCGTTCTCCCGTGGCCGGGTGAAGCACGAAGGCCGCCTCGGTCTTGGCCGGGTCGCGCCAGTAGCCCTGGGCCAGGCCCATGCCGGCGATGCAGAGCTGGCCCGGCACCCAGGTCGGCGATTCGCCGCCGTCGTCCTGCAGCACGTGCCAGCGCTGGTTGGCCAGCGGGCGCCCGTAGGGCACGCTGGCTTCGAACACCTCGGCGGCGTGGATGGGATGGATGATGGACCAGATCGAGGCTTCGGTCGCCCCGCCGAGGCCGGTCACCTGCGCGCCCGGGGCGATGCGCAGGACCTGCGCCGGCAGCGTGACCGGGATCCAGTCGCCGCTGAGCAGCACGTGGCGCAGGTCGGGCAGGGTCTCGCCGCCGGCCTGCGCGGCGTCCACCAGCAACTGCATCAACGCGGGCACCGAGTTCCAGACCGTCACCCCGTGCCGACGCAGCGCCGCGAGCCAGAGGTCGGGCCGCGGCGTGTCGCCGGCGGGCGGCAGCACCAGGGTCGCGCCAGCCCACACGGTGCCGAAGAGGTCGTAGACCGACAGGTCGAAATGCAGCGCCGACAGGCCGAACAACCGGTCGCCCGCGGCGATGCCGAGCCGCCGGTTGATGTCGGCGACGGTGTTGAGCGCGCCCCGGTGGTCGATCATCACCCCCTTGGGCATGCCGGTCGAGCCGGAGGTGAAGAGGATGTAGGCCAGGTCGCCCGGCCGGCGTACCGGCCCGGGGGCTGCCGGGGGCCGCGGCGGCGCGGCGCACCGGTCCTCCACGGCCAGCACCCGCACTCCGGCCGGCCAGGCCCGGGTCTCCAGCAGGGCGCGGCTGGTCAGCACGATGCGCGCCTCGACGTTGCCGATCAGCAGCTCGATGCGTGCCCGGGGCCATTCGGGGGCGATCGGCACATACACTGCACCGGCCGCGAGCACGCCGAACACGGCCACCGCCTGCGGCCAGCCCTTGTCCATCACCACCGCGACGCGGTCCCCCGCTTGCGCGCCCTCCTCCCGCAGCCGCCGCGCCAGCTGCTGCGCGAGGCCGTGCAGCTCGGCATAACTCAGCGTGACGGTGGCATCGACGACGGCGGCCCGGTCGGGCCATTGCCGCGCAGCGCGGGCCAGGCCGTCGTGCAGCAGGCCCGCGGGCACGGGGCACGAGGTGTCGTTGATGTCGTCGCGTTGGCGCCGTTGATCGACGGGCAGCAGGTCGAAGCCGGTTTCCTGCCACGCCGCCGGCTCCCCGGCCAGCCGGGTCAGCAGCAGGCGGTAGGCCTGCCACATCGCATCGATCATGCCGGCGGGAAAGCAATCCTCGATCACATCCCAGACGACCCACAGCTCGCCGCTGCGCAGTTCCCAGAACTGGTGGTCCAGCATGACCTGCGGGGTTTCCAGGCAGCCGAGGGACGGTGCGTCCAGGGGCGGCATGAACAGGCCGCTGCCGACCACGAAGGGGCAACCCGCCCTGCCGGGGGTCTTCTGCACCCGGTTGAGGCCCTGCAGCACCTTGACGCCGCTCCAGTAGACATGTTGCAGGTCGAGTGCGATCTGCTCCTGCAGCTGCCGCGCGCGCTGGCTGAAACGCTCGGCGCGCCCGTCGACCTCGAGCGGGTAGAGGGAGGCGAAGTTGCCGAGGATGTCGCCGATCTGCGGATGCAGCGGCAGGCGGTGCGTCACCATGTTGTTGAGCAGGAAGTGGCGCGAGCCGCTCCAGCGCGACAGCACCTCGGCGTAGGCGGCGAACAGCGCGTTCGTCGCGGTCAGCCCGTGCTCCCTGGCCAGGTCCTTGAAGCCGCTCCACAGCTCCGGCGCCAGCAGCGTGTCGCGGCGTTGCAGCCTGGAGCGCTGCCGCGGGTCCAGGCCGGCCCGCAGCGGCAGGGGCGGCGGCGGCGGCAGCCGGGGCAGGCGCTCCTCCCAATAGCGTCTCGACGTCTCTCCCCGGTCCGAGCGCTCGAGCTGCTCGAGTGCGAGCACGCAGTCGCGGTAGCTGAGCGCCAGGGCGGGCAAGCGCTGCTGCGGTTCGCTGTACAGCCGCCACACGTCCGCCAGCAGGTGGTAGGTGCCGTAGCCGTCGCTGAAGAAGTTGTTGTTGTTCCAGTGCAGGCGCGCCCGGCCCTCGCCGTACAGGCTGAGTTCGCAGTCGAACCAGGGCCAGCGGTCCAGCGGCAGGGTCTTGCGCGACAGCCGCTCCCGGGTGGACGACAGGCACTGCTGCGCCGCGGCCGCGTCCAGTCCGCGCAGGTCGTGCACCACCAGCCGCACCGGCGTGAAGAACGCGGGTGTCTGCAGCCGCATGTCGGCCGTCAGCAGCGGCAGGTTGGCCCGTTGCCGGCGCAGGGCGCGGTTGAGCGCGGTCTCGTAGCGGGCGGCGTCGAGGCCGGGCAGGTCCTGTTCGAGGTAGTAGTGGGGACGGACGTGGTATTCCAGGTCTTCGCTGTCGCCCATGACGAAGGCGGTCTGCAGGTCGCCGAGCGGGAACGGCTCGTGCCAGCGCGAAGGCTCCGGCCGGATGAGCGGCAGGCCGCCGTCCGCCGGGCCGGCGCGGCGCCCGGCCAGCCAGTCCAGCAACTCGGGCTTGTGGCGTAGGATGGACTCGCGCAGCTCCTGCGACAGGCTGCCCCGGGGCGCGCTGATGGACAGCTGGGCGTCGTCGCGCAGCTCCAGCCGCACGCCCAGGCGGGAAAGTTCGGATAACAGCTCGTCCATGCTCACAGGGTCCAGATCTCGGTGTCGTCGTCGAAGCTCGTCCCGGACGGCGAGACCATCAGCTGGCGCACCATCCACTGCTTGTGGATTTGGTCGACGACCTCGTTCCCGGTGGCCCCGCCGATGAAGAAATGCACCGCCACGTCCACGTGCCAGTCCCGCTGCAGCCGGGTCTGCAATTCGATGGCCATCAGCGAGTCCAGCCCCAGGGTGTTCAGCCGTGCCGTGCCGAAGCGCGCGCGCAGCTCGGCGCCGCGCTCGGTCGCCAGGTGCAAGGTGCGGGCGACGAGCCGGCACAAGGCGTCGCGGATGAATGCCTTGCCTTCTGCGACGCCGAGCCCGTCGATCGCGAGGGCCGGCAACGCTTCCTCGTCATCGACGGGCTCGTCCGGCATGGCGGCGAGGCCGGCCGCCGCCGGGGGCGCCAGCCTCGCCAGGCGCAGGCCTTGCAGCGTCGCCAGGCAGCTGCCGCTGTCGTCGTAGAGCGTCAGGTCGGCCTCGGCCTCGGCCGAGCGCTCGTCCGTCCGCTCGCGCCACCGGGCGAGGCACCAGAGCCGGGGCGGCAGCGGCCGATACAGGCGCAAGGCGCGCAGGCCGGTCGGCAACCAGGCGGCGGGCCGGCCGCCCGCCTCGTCCAGGCGCAGCGTGTGCAGGCAGGCATCCAGCAGGGCCGGATGCAGCGCGCAGCCGGGCAGTGCCCACCGGGCCTCGGGCAGTTCGATGCAGGCCAGCAGATGATCGCCGCCGCGCCAGCCTTGCCTCAGTCCCTGGTAGCCGGGGCCGTAGTCCAGGCCCGAACGGGCGAAGCCCTGGTAGAAGCCGTTCAAGTCCACGGGCACCAGCCCGGCCCGCAATTGCGGCAGCGAGACGGCGGGTTCGCCCTGCCCTGCCGGTGCCGCCACGGCGGTGGCCGTGAAATGCAGCTGCCAGTCGGCGGCCGTGTCGCGGCCGTAGCCGCTGATGTGCCAGCCGTCCGCCTGCACCGAGATCCGCAGTTGCAGGCTGCGTTCGGCGCCCGGGTCGACCGCCAGCAGAAGACGGAAGTCGATCGGGCCCAGCAGCCAGTCCGATGCGGCCCGGCCGATGGCGCGCGCCGACAGCGCGAGCACCCATTCCATGATCACCGTGGCCGGCAGCGTGGGCCGGCCGTTCACGCGGTGCTGGTCCAGCAGCCACAGCGTGTCGGGCGACAAGGTGTTCTGGAAGTGGTGGTCCTCCGACCCGGCCAGCTCCAGGGGCGCCCACCCGGTGGCGCGGGCGTCCGTGCGCGGGCGGCGGACCGTTCCGGCCGGCATTTCGAACCAGTGGCGCTCGCGCGCGAACGGGTAGTGCGGCAACACCCCGGCCGGACCGCGGCTCGGGAACACCGCGGCAAGATCCAGCGTTCCTCCCGTGGCATGGTGCCGGGCCAGGCCATGCAGAAACCGGAAGTCCTCGTCCTGCGAGCAGCAGGCCGCGGCGAAGGTTCCCGACGGCAGACCGATCTCGATGACCCGCTCGCAACCCAGGAGCTCCCACCGCGGCAGCTTAGGCTCGCGCGGCAGCGGCGCCCGCAACTGCCGGAGCCAGCGGGCGGCCTCGGCGGGCCCGGGGCCCACCCACCCGCCAGCCAGGCCGGAGAGGAACGGCAGGCGGGGCATGCCCGGCGTGATCCGGCCGACAAGGCGCTCGAACTCCCCGTCCACGCCGGACGGATGCGACCCCAGGCGATCCTGGTACCCGGTCAGCGCCAGCGCGTCTTCCAGGCCCAACACGCCGGCGATGCAGGCCGCGACGATCTCGCCCGCGCCGCTTCCCGCCAGGCAGTCCGGCGACACGCCGAAGGATTGCCATAGTCGTGCCAGCGCATAGTCGTGTGCAAACCGTGTCGTCGCTCCGCGATCGGGAGGCGTCGGGTCGACGTCCTCGACGTGCCCCGGGTCCTGCGGCGACGGCTCCGCCCCATCCAGGCCGCGGCGCAGGATGGCATCGCACTCCTGCAGCGCCCGTGCGAAGACGGCGTAGCGTTCCTGCAGCGCCCGCCCCATGCCGACGCCAGCCGCTCCCTGCCCGGAGAACACGAAGGCCAGCCTGCCGGGGAGCGTTGTGGCCATGCCGGCGATCACCTCCGGTGGCTTCTCGCCACGCTCCCAGGCGCGCAGTGCCAGCGCCGCTTCGGCGCCTGAGCGCGCGAGCACGGCCAGGCGCAGCGCCTGGGGCGTGCGCTGGCGTGCCGCGGCAGCGCAAATGGCGGCGAACGGCGCCGGCGATGCGGACCGGTCTTCGAGCCGGCCCGCCTGCGCCTGCACGAGCGCTTTCAGTGCGCCGTCGCTGTGCGCCGACAGTGCGAGCCAGAGCCACCGGGGCGGTTCCGGGGACAGGGCGGCGGCCGCTTCCGATCGGGGGGCTTGCGCCAGGACCAGATGGGCATTGGCGCCGCCGAAGCCGAAGGAGCTGACCGCCGCGTGACGGCCCCGCGGCGCATCGGGCCAGTCGCGCAGCCGCTCCGACATGACACAGCGTGTGCCGTCGAAGTCGATGGCCGGGTTCAACCGGCGCAGCTGCGCGAGCGGCGGCAGCTGCCCGTGTTGCAGCGCCAAGGCCGCCTTGATGAGGCCGGCCATGCCGGCCGCCGCCTCCAGGTGGCCCAGCTGGGTCTTGGCCGAGCCCAGCCACAAGGTGGGGACATCGGCGGATGCCCCGCCGTACACCGTCTTGATCGACTCGGCCTCGATCGGGTCGCCCAGCACGGTGCCCGTCCCATGGGCCTCGACCAGGCCGACCCAGGCCGGATCGACCCCGGCGGCCTGCAGGGCCTGGCGCATCACGGCTTGCTGCGCCGGGCCGTTCGGCGCCGTCAGGCCGTTGCTCCTGCCGTCCTGGTTGAGGGCCGAGCCGCGGATCAGGGCACGGATGCGTTCGCCGCCGCGCAAGGCATCGCCTTGCCGCCGCAGCACCACCACCCCGCAGCCTTCGCCGCGCACATAACCATCGGCCTCGGCATCGAAGGAGCGGCAGCGGCCCTGCGCGGACAACATCTGCGCTTCGGCCAGCATGCGGCCGACCAGGGGCGACAACAGCAGGTTGACGCCGCCCACGATGGCCAGGTCGCAGTCGCCCGCCTGCAGGCTCAGGCGCGCCTGGTGGACCGCCGCCAGCGAGGACGAGCAGGCCGTGTCGACCGCGCAGCTCGGCCCCTGCAGGCTCAGCACATAGGACAGGCGGTTGGCGATGATCGACAAGCTGTTGCCGGCAGCCTGGTAGGCATCCGGCGCCACGCCCAGGGACTGCATCAGGTCGCGGTAGTCGGTGAGGCTGACACCGACGAACACGCCGGTGCGGCTGCCGGCGAGGGTGTGCGGGGCGATGCCGGCGTCCTCCAGCGCATGCCATGCGGTCTGCAGCAGGACACGCTGTTGCGGGTCCATGCTGCGCGCCTCCCGCGGCGAGATGCCGAAGAAGGCCGCGTCGAACTCGGCCACGCCCTCGATGAAGCCGCCCTGCCGGGTCGACGCGGGTTCGACCCCGGCATCCCAGCGCGAGGCCGGCACGGCGGAGATGGCGTGCCGGCCGTCGGCCAGCAGCTCCCAATAGGCCGGCAGATCGGGCGCGCCGGGGAAGCGGCAGGCCATGCCGACGATGGCCGTCGGCTCGACGCCGCCGGTCGGGGCCCGCGTCCCCTCCCCTTCCGCGCACTCCACTGCGGCATCGCCCGCCAGGTAGCGGGCGAGCTCGCGGATGGTCGGCCGGTCGTACAGCAGCGTGGGCGGCAGAGGCCGGCCGAGCCGGGCCGAGAGCAAGCCGGTCAGGCTCACCAGCTCCTCCGAATCGATGCCGAAGCCGGTGAAGGGGGTGTCCAGGCCGATCTCCTCGAGCGGCAGTCGGCGGCTGTCCGCGATGCATTGCCGGAGCCAGCCGCCGAGTTCCGTTGCGCTGCGGGCGGGGCCGCCTTCGACGGGGCCTGCCGCTGCCGGCGCGGGGGCCGAGGGGCGAGACCAGCTGAACAAGGGCTCGAAGCCCTGGCCGAGGTAGGCGCTCTTGCAGGCCTGGCGGCGGATCTTGCCGCTCGAGGTCAGGGGAATCGCCCCCGGCCTGAGCAGCATCAGCGCGTGCAGCTGCAGCCCGTGCTGCTGCGCCACCGCGGCGCTCACCGCCCTGACGATCTCCTGTCCATCGACGCGCTTGCGGTCGCCGCGGCGTACCTCCATGACCAGCACCAGCCGCTCCTCGCGGTCGGAATCGATCGAAAAGGCCGCACCGCGTCCGCCTGCCAGTGCCGGATGGGCGTGCCGCGCGCTGTGTTCGATGTCCCCCGGATGATGGTTCTGCCCGCGCACGATGATCAACTCCTTGATCCGGCCGACGATGTACAGCTCGCCGTCGCGCAAGGCGCCCAGGTCGCCGGTGCGCAGGTAGGGCCCTCGTCCATCGGCCAGCCGGGCCCGGAACGCGAGGGCCGTCGGTTCGGGCTGCTCCCAATACCCCTCGGCCACCGAAGGCCCCTGCAACCAGACCTCTCCGACCTCGCCGTCGCGGCACGGCTCGCGGCGTTCGGGATGCACGATCAGCAGTTGCAGGACGGGTGAGGGCACGCCGGCGCAGACCACGCTCAGGCGGCGTTCGCAGGCCAGGGCCGGCAGCAGTCGGCCGGCTTGCAGGGCCGAGGCGCTGCAGTCCATCCACCGCCGTGGCTGGCGCGGCCGCAGGCCGGTGCTGACCACCAGGGTCGCCTCCGCCAGGCCATAGCCCGGCACCAGGGCCTGGGGAGGCAGGCCTTCGGCCGCGAACCGGTCGGCGAAACGCTGCAGGGTCGTGGCGTGGACGGCTTCGGCTGCATTGACCGCAACCCGCCAGGAGGCGAGCCGGCGCTGCGTCGGCGTGACCGGGGCGTCGGCGCACAAGGCATAGGCGAAGTCCGGCGCATAGGAGACGGTTCCCTCATACCGGCTCACGGCGTCCAGCCAACGCGCCGGCTTCTGAAGGAAGGCAGCCCCCGGCATCAACACCAGGCAGGCCCCCTGGAGCAGCGGCTGCAGGACGCTGCCGATCAGGCCCATGTCGTGGAAGAGCGGCAGCCAGCTGACGAACACATCGTCGTCGCGCAGCGCCAGGGCCGCCCGATGCAGGCGTGCGTGGTGCAGGAGGTTGCCGTGGCTGATCATCACGCCACGCGGATGGCCGGTCGAGCCCGAGGTGTATTGCAGCAAGGCCAGCTGTCGCGGCTCGATGCGCGGAGACGTCCAGGCATCGGCCGGGACGGACGCTGCCTCGTCGGTCGCCAGCCACAGCAGGTCCCGGCCCGCATCCAGACGCGCACGCAGCGCCGGCAGCAGCTGCGATGTCGTCAGCACGACGCGCGCCGCGCAGTCGCCCATGATGTGGTCGATGCGCCGCGCATGCGCGGCGGACGCAGGCGGGTACGCCGGCACCGCCACCGTCCCGGCATACAGGCAGGCCAGGAAGGCGACGACGTAGTCGGGTCCCGAGGGCAGCAACAGCAGCGCCCGTTCGCCCGCCAGATCGCGAGCCTGCAGCCCGGCCGCCAGCGCCCGGGCCCGCGCATGCACTTCGCCGTGGCTCAGGCGGGCGCTTTCCTGCTCGCCATCGGCCAGGAAGACCAGCGCCGTGTCTCCGTGCCGGCGTTCGGCCTGGTGTTGCAGGCAGGCGAGCAGGGAATCCTCGGTGCCGCGAGGGCTCGAATCCATGAGTTGTCTCCGTGATCGTTCTTTTTGACGGTCCGTGCCCGAGCGGCGGGAGCGCCGGCCCGGCATGGCCTGTAGGGCCGAGGCCAGGCCCGCTCTGCCCGAGGACCGGCATGCGGAACGGATGGCCTTGGTGGGCAGCACAGACGCCTGCTGAGAGCCACATGCCGCGGCATGGGCCCGGGTTCACTCCGCGGCGAGAAGCCTGTCCCGGTCTCCGGGACAGCCGTGGGATGTCAGCCGCTCATGAGTCGGGCGGCAGCCCGGGGACGATGGGCAAGATGTCCATCGGACTGCTGCCTACTGCGTCGCGACCGTTCGGACCACGGGTCGCGGCCAAGCATGGACACAGGGTGGGCCGGATCAGTGGCCAGGCCCAGGTACGAACGATGAGAGGTGCTGCGACGGCGCGCCGCTGGCGACAGGAACGGAGTCCCGGCCCCGATGCTTGGGAAAGCCCTCGGTCGACGAAATGGCGAGCTTAGCGGCCGACAGCTGCTTCTTCACTGGATGAATCCTTTGCTTCGCGTTGGGACTCTTGAATGGTCGATTTCGGAACATTACGCAAACCTGACGTGACACATCGGGACTAGCCAGAAACTACGCACCGCTGCCTACGTACTCTTACCTAGGCAACGTGACCAAGGCCGCAGCCTGTCCCATCGCGCACGGTCGACTTGTTCCGACGAGGGCATCGGACAGGCCGCCGGCACCGTTCAGGTCCGCGTACCTGCGATCGAATGGGCTATCGTCGTCGAGGACCCGGGAGCGCCGCAGGCTTTCGCAAGACCCGCCCGGCAGCTCGTCCCGGCGATCCACACCCTTCAGGAATCCACTATTCATGCCCTACTTCCTCGGAGTCTCGTTGGCACTGGCGACCGCCGTGCTGGCCGCCTGGTCCGGCATGGACCGTTACCGCGTCTTCTATCCGCTGATGCTCATCTACATCGCGCTCTTCTACGTGCTGTTCGCGGCGATGGGCGCAGGCCCGCCGGTGCTGGGGCTGGAGATCGGCATCGCCGCGCTCTTCGCCGCGGTGGCCATCGCCGGTTTCAGGCACCGGCCATGGCTGGTCGCGGGCGCCCTGGCGCTGCACGGCGTGTTCGACTTCACGCACCACCGGTTCATCGACAACCCCGGTGTGCCGGTCTGGTGGCCGGGGTTCTGCATGAGTTTCGACCTCACGGCGGCGTTGTGCTTCGGCGCCATCCTCCTGAAGCGTGCCCCGGGACCGAGACCTTGGCGCATGCGTGGCTGAGCCGGCGTCATCCTTGGAGGGTTCGTTGGCGACAGACCCGGCGAGCCCTCGGTACGACTAGCTTCATGCATCGACTCCTGGCGCATTGCGGTCCTTTCCTTCCAATGGCTAGTCCGGGCCCGCACCCTGAATGCCTGGGCGGTGCCTGCCTTCCTTGGCGAGCCAGTGTCGGTTTCGGAACATTATGTAAACATGACGCGACACATCAGGACAAACCAGGGGAAACTCTCCGAACATGCGATGTCGTCGCCCTGTTTCACCTATGAAGACGGGTCGCGCGGCGCGTGGTGCCGGTGGATTCTTTCGCTTACAACCGCGACGAACATGGTGGGGATGGCACCACCGCTGTACGCGTGACGAGACACCTGTCCGGCATTCCCGACGGGGCCGCGCGGTCACAATCGGGCACCCGCCCCGGCGCGCCCTACCCGTTCATCCCGACACCATTTCCCGATGACCCAGCCCAACGAATTCCTCAACGGCACCTGCCGCCAACTGCTGTTCAGCCCCGAAGGCGGCATCGAAGGCGTGCTGCTCACCATCAAGGGGCGGACGGTCCACGTCCGCGTCCCGGCAGACATCGGCGCCAGCCTGGCCTGGACGACCGAACCCGGCAAGCGCCTGCGTGTGATCGCCGCGTTGGACGGCTCGCCCGAGGCGTCCGGCGCGGTCCATCCGCTCTACCAGTTCCATTCCCTGGCCGATGAAGCGGGGCGCCCTGCCCGGCCGCCGAATGCCGATCTGCAGAGCCATGCCTTCAAGGGGGTGGTGGCCTCGCTGCACTTCGGGCCGGACGGGCTGGCCAACGGCGTGGTGCTCGACGGCGGCGAGCTCGTGCTGCTGCGGGCACAGGGCATGCACAGCACCGGGCTGAAGGTCGGCGCCAAGGTGCGTGCCCTCGGCGAGATCCGCACGACACTGCTCGGCACACGCATGATGAAGGCCGTCCAGGTCAACGGCATCGACCTGCAGCCCTAGTCCGATGCGGGCATGCCCAGGGCGTTGGGCATGCAGGCCGTAGCGCGGATTGGAATCAGCCTTGGTCCAGCCAACCATGAAAATCGTTCGCCTGCATCGCGGCCTGTCAGGCCCTGGGGGCGGACCGGCTTCACGATGACGGCGACCCGGGCTGGCCGTTCGGCCGCACCGGCTTCCCCGAGGATATTCCGACAATGCACATGCACGAGTCTTTTCAGCGCGACATCCTGGCCAATCGCAACAACCGCGCCATCCTGGCCCGATGGGAGGCGTTGGCGCTTCCCGACGGCTGGCTGGTGGCCGGCTGCCTGTTCCAGACGGTGTGGAACCTGCGCACGGGACTCCCTGCCGAAGCCCATATCAAGGACTACGACCTGTTCTACTTCGACGACTCGGACCTCACGCCACAGGGCGAGGAAGACGTCCAGCAACGCGTCGGCTCCACCTTGGAAGATCTTGGAATCGTGGTGGAGGCGAAGAACCAGGCCCGCGTGCACCTCTGGTGGTACGAAGAGCACTTCGGTTTTCCGTATCCGCGACTGCGAAGCGCCTGTGATGGCATAGACCGGTTCCTGGTGACATCGACCTGCGTCGGCGTGCGTCCCGACGGCGCCGGGCTGCAGACCTATGCCCCCAACGGGTTGACGCAGCTCTACAACGGGATCCTTTCTCCCAACCGGTTGACAGACCACCCGTCGCTCTTCGACCGCAAGGCCGGCTCCTATCGTGAGCGCTGGCCCTGGCTCCAGGTGGACGCCGGCACATAGCCCCCTGACCAGGCCGAGCATTGCCGGCGCCCTGCATACCGTGACCTCGCCGCCGCTGGGCGCATGCAAACGGCCGGAAGCCGAAACTGCCTGCAGAGGCAAGGCGCTTGCGGGCGGCGCGCACCCGGCCGCGGTCCATGCCCCGCCGCATGCAGCACGGCGCTACCTGGACCAGAATGGTCGGCCACTTTCAGCCCCGCTCATGACCACAGCCCCCGCGTCCCGCCTCGCCCGCCCGGCCATCGCAGCCGTCTTCTTCGCCAACGGCTTCGCCTTCGCCAACTGGGCGTCACGCATTCCCGCGGTGCGCGAGGGCCTGGGGCTGAGCGACGGTGAACTCGGAACGGCCTTGTTCGCCATCGGCGCCGGCGCCCTGCTGGCCTTTCGGCTCACCGCGCGCTGGAACGCGGCCTGGGGCGCGCGGCGGGTCACCGCCGTGGCCGGCCTGCTGTCCTGCGCCTTGCTCGCCGCGCCCGCCTGGATGGGCAGCCTGCCCCTGCTGGCGCTCGCGCTGTTCCTCATGGGCGCCGCCAACGGCGCCATGGATGTGTCGATGAACGCGGTGGCGGTCGATGTGGAGAACCTGGCCGGCAGGCCGGTGATGTCCTTCCTGCATGGCATGTGGAGCGTGGGCGGCCTCGGCGGCGCGGTGCTGGGCAGCTTCCTGGCGCGGCAGGATGTCCCGCCCGGCTGGCACCTGGCCGGCGTGGCGGCCGGGCTCGCGCTGCTGGTGGCCGTGGCCGCGCGCGGGTTGCCGCCGGGTCCTCCCGCCGCAGGGGGCCCGGCGCCGCTGCTGGCATGGCCCGAGTCGCGCCTGCTCGGGCTGGGTGCGATCGTCTGCTGCGCCTTCCTGATCGAGGGGGCCATGGCCGACTGGAGCGCGGTCTACCTGCGCGACGGGCTGCACACCAGCGCCTCGGTGGCGGCGCTGGGGTATGCGGGCTTTTCCACGACGATGATGCTCATGCGTTTTGCCGGCGACAGCCTGGCGACCCGCTGGGGCGCGGTCGCGCTGTTGCGCCTGGGCGGCGCGCTGGCCGCGGCCAGCCTCGGGCTGGCGCTGCTGTGGCCGCAGCCTGGCCTGACCATGTTCGCCTTCGCCATGGCGGGCCTGGGCGTGGCCACCGTGGCGCCGCTGGTGTTTCGCGCCGCCGCGAGTCGTTCGCGCTACGGTGCCAGCCACGGCATCGCGGCCATGGCCACCATGGGCTATGGCGGTTTCCTGGTCGGCCCGCCCCTGATCGGCTGGCTGGCCGAGGCCAGCAGCCTGCGTGTGGTGCTGGTGGTGGCGAGCGGGCTGTCGGCCGCCATGGCGGGGCTGGCGCATCATCTGCGCGACCCCGCTTGATCCGCCATCCTTCGCCTCAGGCGCGCGCGCAGGCCCGGCCGACTGCCGCAGGCGCGTCGACCGGCGCCGGCGAACGCCCGGCGGGCCGGGCAAGCAGGCTGGTGACCAGCACCCCGGCGATCACCAGGGCCGCGCCGCCGACCTGCGACCACAGCAGCGCCTGCCCGCGCAGCACGCCGATCAGCGCGGTGAACAAGGGCACGAAGTTCATGAAGACCGCCGCCCGGCTCGCCCCGAGACGCCGCACGCCCTGGTTCCACAGCACATAGGCCAGGGCGCTGCCGAACACCCCCATCGCCGCGACCGCCAGCCAACCGCGCGCCGGCAGGTCCGCGGGAACGTCGGGACTGACCGCGGCCGCCGTCAGGGCCATCAACAGCGCCCCGCCGCCGACGGTGCTGGCCGATACCTGCAAGGGGCTCAGGCCGTGCAGGAACCGCGGCAGCACCGAGTACACCGCCCAGCACAGCGCGCCCAGCATCACCAGGGCATCGCCGCGACCCAGCTGCAGGTGGGCCAGCGTGTGCCAGGAGCCCCCGCTGACCACCATCGCCACCCCGGCGAGGCCGAGCGAGAGGCCGGCCACCTCCGCCCACTGCAGGCCACGCCGGGCGAGCAAGGCGGCCAGCATCGCCGTCAGCGCCGGGCAGACGCCGACGATCAGCGCGCCGTTCACCGGCGAGGTCTGCCGCAGGCCATAGAACAGGCTCACGTTGAAACCCAGCACGCCCACCGCCGACATCACGCCCAGCAGCAAGGCATGGCGCCGCAGCGCCTGCCACGACCAGCCTTCCACCAGGCTGACCAGCGGGAGGAGCAAGGCGGCCGCGATGAGAAAACGCCAGGCTGCCGCGCTCAGCGGCGACATCAGGGTCAGCGCATACTGGCCGAGATGGAAGACCGCGGCCCAGAAGAATGCGGCCAACAGCAGCCCGAGGCTGGTCATGTAGGGCCGGGACGAAGAGAAAAGCGGGAGCATGCGGATGTTCTTCCTAGGGGATGGCAAGGGCCGACTATGATTTCCGGCTCACCACGACTCAAGCGCCGAGGCAGGAAACGGTTTGCCAAAAATGAAAAAAGCGTCCAGGGCCCGCGCGGCCTCCGGCGGCCTGCCGGGTTTCGACTGGAACGACCTTCGGTACTTCCTGGCCGTCGCCCGCTTCGGCGGGCTGTCGGCCGCCGCGCTGGAACTGGGCGGCAGCCCGTCGACGGTGTCGCGGCATCTGCTCGCGCTCGAGAAACACCTGGGCGTGCGCCTGTTCCTGCGCCAGCAATCGGGCTATCTGTTGACCGACGAAGGCTCGGCACTGTTCGAGCGTGTGGTCGAGGTCGAACGCAGCACGGAAGCGGTGGCACGCGGCACGGCCGGCGGGCCGCAGGCCGACGGTGCCAGCGGGCTGGTGCGCCTGGCCTCGCCCGAAGGGGTCGCCATCCACCTGGTGGCGCCCCACCTGCACGAGCTGCGTGCACGCCATCCGCACCTGCAGGTGGAGCTGCTGGTCGGCCAGGCCCAGGCCGACCTCTCCCGGCGCGAAGCCGACCTGGCGCTGCGCCTGGTCGACCCGGACGGGCAGGAGTGGAGCCGCGACCACGTCGCCCTGCATGTCGGGCGCATGTGCTTCGGCCTGTACGCGGCACGCCCCACCCAGCGGGGCAGCGAGCCCGCCTGGCGCGATCGCCCGTACATCAACTGGGACGCGGCCTGGGCCCACATGCCCACCGCCGCCTGGCTGGAGCGCCTGTACAGCCCGCGCACGGCGGCGTTCACCAGCAACAGCATGGAAACGCAGATCGCGGCGGCACGCGGCGGCCTGGGGGTCGCCCTGATCCCCCTCTACATCGGCGACGCCGATCCCGGCCTGAGCCGCGTGCCGGTGAACGAAACGCTGCCGCACCGCGATCTCTGGCTCGTCTACCACCGCGACCTGAAGGGCAGCTCGCGCGTGCAGGCGATGAAGAGCTTCCTGGTCCAGCTGCTGGCCGCCCGGCTGCCGGTGAATGCCGCGGCCTGAGCCGCCTGCCGCCGGCGCGGCGCCGGCATCGAAGCGGCCGGTGCGGGCTCAGGCCGTGCCTGGCGGCAAGCCGAGTTCGACCCCCATGGCGCGGGCCACGGTGCGCACATCCGCCGGCTCCACCGCGAACAGTCCGAAACGCAGCTGGTAGCCCCACTGCCGCTTGCCCATGGTGAACGACAGGCTGTCGAGCAGCGGCGCGATCGGTGTCTCCCGGCCCTCGGACCAGGCCACGTCGCGCCGGAAGGGCCGGAAGCCGCCGCCCATGTCGAAGGGATAGGGATCGCCCTCCTCCACGATGCCGATGGCGGTGAAGGCCTGCAGCCTGTCCTTGCCGCCGAAGGTCACGGTGGGCGAGTAGTACATCACCGCGTCGCCGGCCCGGATGCGCCGCAGCGGTGCTGCCTTGCCGTGGCAGACCTGCATGAACCCACCGGCCCGTCCCCGCCTCACGTGCTCGGCCGAGGCGACCGCCACCCAGGCGTTCATGCGCCGGGGGCCAGCACCCGCAGGCGATGGCCATCGGGATCGGCGGCGACGAAGGTGTAGCCGAAGTCCATCTGCGTCGGTGCCTGGAGAATGGGCATGCCGCGGCGCACCCAGTCCGCGTGCGTGGCCTCGACGGCCTGCGCATCGGCCACCGTGAAGGCCAGTTCGCCGCCGCCCTGCCCCGACGCGGCCGGCTCGACCGTGTGGCGCGCCCACAGGCCCAGCATCATGCCGCCGGACAAGGCGAACATGGCGAAGGTGGGCGAGGACTCGACCGGCTCATGGCCGAGCAGCCCGGCATAGAAGGCCGCGCTTTCCGACGGTTGGCGGACGTAGAGGAGGACGAATTTCGGATCGATCATGGAGTGCTTTCGTTTCGAAGTCGCGGGAACATTCCCGTTGCCGCCATTGTCGAAAGCACGCTGCCAAATTCTGTCAGCAGTCGGCGCCGCGGCGGCGCCGAAGCCCCCTTCAAGGTTCCGGGATGCCCTCGGCCTGGCGCCACGCCTTCAGCAGCGCCTGGCGGCCGCGCGGATAGCGGCCGTCCTCCAGCAGGCTCAGCTCGGTCATCCGGTCGAGACGGAAGTGCCGGTTCGCCTGGCGCAGTTCGCACCAAGCCGCCACCACCCGGGCCCGGTCGAAAAAGCCCACCGCGAAGGGCCAGACCGTGCGTCGGCTGCTGCCGTCCTTCAGGTCGCGGTAGCTGAACTGCAGCTTGTGCTGGCCGCGGATGGCGCGGCGGACGATGTCCAGGCCCTCGTCGCCGCAGTCCAGCGGCTCGCCCGGGCCGACCAGCAAGGCGGTAGCATCAAGATCGTCGCGCAGGTCGGGCGGCAGCACGGCGGCGATCTTGGCCAGCGCATTGCGCGCAGCCTTGCCGAGACGGCTGTCGGCGCGCCCGGCGACCCAGCGGGAGCCGAGCACCAGGGCCTCGATCTCGTCCTCCGTGAACATCATCGGAGGCAGCGTGAAGCCTGGGCGCAGCACGTAGCCCATGCCGGGTTCGCCCTCGATCATCGCGCCCTGCGACTGCAGCGTGGCGATATCGCGGTACAGGGTGCGCAGGCTCACGCCGAGTTCGGCGGCCATGCTGGCACCGGCCACCGGATGCCGGTGGCGGCGCAGCAGCTGAAGAAGGTCGAGCAGGCGTTCGGCGCGGGACAAGGAGAGGCCTCGGGGTGTGGGCGGGCGGCCATTTTGCCAGCGCGTGCAGGCCCGGCGGGGCGCAGGCCGGCCGAAGCGCCGATGGGCCGCGCTGATCCGGCGGCAGGTGCTCCGGTGCCCGCAGCCGGCGCACGGGTCCGGCGCAGCGCCCGGTGGACGCCCCCTAACTCCGGCACAGCCCCTAGGCTGGCGCCCCGCGCGGCCCCGGCAACACCCTATCATGGCCCGAACAGCGATCCGCGGGCATGTCGTGCCAGCCTTCACCAAGCTTCTCCTCGCACGCCCCCAGCTGCAAGAAGGACCTCCATGCGACATCTGCTCCTGTCGGTCGTCTCGCTCGCCTTGCTTGCGGCCTGCGGCAACACGCCGTCGCTGAACGCCCTGCACGATCCGCTGTACCGCGCCGAAGACCACACCTCGACCATCACCGCGCATGCGACCGAAACGGGCGACGGCATCGCCGAAGTCCGCATCGATGCGATCGTGGGCGAGTTGACCGCCTGCGATTCCGGGGACTTCGTGTTTCCCAGCCTCATTCCCTGTCGCAGCCGGGCGCTTGCGTCCAGCGTGACCTGTTTCTTCCCGAACGTGCGCTCCGAAGTGACCTGCACCCTCCCCCTGGCGATCACGGACCGCCGCCTCGTCACCTACCGGGCGACCGCCCGGAGCGCCGCCAACCGCAGCGCCTCCACCAGCCCGGTCACCTATGCAGGCGGGGCGCCGCTCACCCAGGCGAGGATCCGCACGCCGTTCGCCGAACGGGTCATTCCCTGGGAGACCGCCCGCCCCATCATCTGGCGCACCGACATGCCTTCGTCCGTCACCGAGCGCGGCGACAAGATCGACTGGGGGCTCCTGCCCGACGTCGACATGCCCAGCTACCGCGCCTTCACCGACGACCTGCAACCGATACTGCTGGCGCTGTTCTATACCGACACCCGCAACTTCTCGGCCTGGACGCGCACCTGGAGGATGGTCTTCAACCTGTGGGCCGGCCCGGTGGGCGCCGACGGCGAGGGCTGCACCCGGACCTATATCGGCCACGCCTCGACCGTGCGCTCCGCGTTCGACGGCAGCTCCATCCTGCACCGCAACGCCTTCCGGGACTGCGGCGCGGTCGTGCCGGGGGGAGACGCCGGCACGACACAGAGCAAGCTGGCGGACGCCTCGTGGGTGATGCTGCACGAGGCCGGTCACTTTCTCTTTGGCCTGGGCGACGAATACGCCGAGGCCGGCAGCGCCAACTTCTCGGTGTCGACGCCGAAGAACGTCTACCCTAGCCAGGCCGAATGCCAGTCCAGCTCCAGCGCCAATGGCCTGCCCCCGTCGCAGTGCAGCCAGATCGGCAGCTCGGGCACCTGGCGCAACGACGACGGCGTGCCGACCATGATGGAGGACCGAAGCTTCGACAGCGACTGGCGGACGTTCTCCGGCAAGGCGCTGGACCAGCACCTGGGCAGGTGCCTGGGCGGCGCTTGCTACTGAAGGGAAGGCGCACACCATGACCAGACCCATGCCGGCGCGGAGGCGGCTGGCGGCCGTCGCTCTGTGCGCGGGCATCGCGGCGCACGCGCCGTCGATGTCGCAGGTGCCCGCGCCCCCGGCCGGCGGGCCCGGCCTGCCTGCGCCGTACGCATCGCATGGGGGACGGGCCGAACTGTCGCCCCCGCGTCCCATCGCGGAAAGCGCCGATCCGGTCAACCTGCGGGTGGCCACCGACACCGTCGATGGCCTGGTGCTCGCCATCACCATCGACGGGCCCACGGTCATCCTCGACGCCGCGGTGCCCGCGCGGGTTTCGAGCCGGCAGGCTCGCGGCCACCGGGCGACCGAGGGACCACGCGTCAAGGTCACGGCCTTCGCCGGCGGCCAGGTCGTGTCGACGGCCATGCTGCCCGACAACCTGATCAACGCCAGCGAGGGCGGCGCCACGGTACGCATCGAGCGCCGCCAGCTCGCGTTCACCCTTGCGGTCGATCGCCCGGTGGACACGGTGACGGTCGAGGCACCGGCGACGGCCGCCAGCGGAACACTCGACGTCCGCCCGGCCTATGCGCGCATCTGCGAAGCGGACCCGCACAACAAGTGGTGTCCCCGCGACAGGCCCTAGACTGCCCGGGCCCGCTGCTCGCATGCGGTTTTCGCCGCCCCGCGCGAGCGACCGGCCTCGCCTGCCATGGCGGTGACATTCGAAAACGTCCATGACCCGGAGGGACGGCACAATCCGCGGTCGTTCATCATCCTTGTTCAAACACATCGCGTCCCAGGAACACGCATGCGCCACTTCGAATTCACCGACACTCAATCCAGCAAGTTCTGGCGCATCGAGCAGGACGGCCACACCCTCACGCTGAATTGGGGCCGCATCGGCAGCGCAGGACAAAGCCAGATCAAGGAATTCGCCAGCGCCGAACAGACCGCGGCCGAGATGGCCAAGCTGGTCAAGGGAAAACTCGGCAAGGGCTATGTAGAGGTGCTGCCCACCGGCAACGAGACAGCCGCGACACCCGCACCGAAGGCAGAGACGAAGGCGGAGCCATCCGCCGAAACGCTTGTTGCAGCGGCGGCCCCCGAGCCCGATGCAGGCCACGGCGCCACCGTGCTCATCGAGAACCAGATCCGCTGGCCACCCGAGACCCGCGCCCTGATCCTGCCCTGCCGGAAGCGGCCCGCCCCGACCCGCACCTACGATGCCGCCACCGAGTGGGCAGGCGTGATGGCGCAGGCGCCGCGTGACATCTACGCCGGTGACATCGATCCTGATCTACGCGCCGACTTCGCAGCCGCCGGCTTGCGCTGGCAACCGCCGCACGCCCTCCCGCCCATCACCGAGGCCGCCCTGGAAGCAGCCACCTTCCACCTGTGCGCGACGCCGGACAGCGCCGCCCACCTGGTGCGATTCTGGCTGGCTACGGGAGGCCTCGTGCGGGCCCTGCAGTGCCTGCTGGCGGTGATGCACATCCGGCGCTTCAGGCGACGCGACGAGGTCTGGCAATGGGTGACCCGCTTGCCCGAGGCCTCCGATCACTGGAACGACTTCTACATGGGATATGCCTTCGACGGGGGCATGGCTCCCTGGTTCGAGATGCGCGAGGCGCTGTCGTGCGCGCCAGAGCCGGTCTGGCGGGAGGCCCAAGCCTGTGTCGATGCCGCGATGGGCTCGTTGACACCGCACAGCCGCATCGCCTTCTGCTTCCTGTTTCCCGACAAAAAGGCGTGGATCCAGGAGGCCATGGGCAAACTCGGGACGCGCTACCCGGCCGCACCGACCTTGATCAATCTCTTGTCCTGCCTGGACGACGGCGCACAGGCCGAGGCCCTGGCCAAGCTGTCGTTCCTGGAGCTGGATTGCGATGCCAGGGTTCTCTCCACCCTGCTCGCCCGGGTCGGTCCCGACGCGGCACCGGCCCTGGAGACGCTCTTTCTCGCCCAAGCCCATCAGAGCCAGTTCAGCCACCTGACGAAGAACAAGGTGCTCGGCCCCCTGCTCGCCACGCAACTGGCCCGGATCGGCAGCATGCAGGCGATCGAGATCCTGGTTCGGTGTTCCGAACACCCCCCCATGTTGACCGCACTGAGGCAAAGCCTTTCATATTGGCCCGAGCTGGGTTTGGGCACGCTGGCCCAGGGCGCCGCCAGGCCGGGCAAGCCTGGACAGACCAGCCAGCGCCTGCTGGCCGGGTGGCTGCGAGCCGAAGGCGCGGCCCTCGACCCTGTCATCGCCACCCTGCCCGAAGCGCTGCGCCGCAGCGTCGACAAGGAACGAGCCAAGATCGTCGAGGCCGCCGATGCCGAGCCCGACGAATGGCCGGCTGTGCTGGCAGCGCCGCCATGGCGTGGCCGGGGGAAGAAGAAGGCGCGCGCCATGCCTGCGCTGGCGCTGGCGCCCTTGCTGCCGGCGCGAGAAGCCTGGCCCCAGGGCCTGCGCGAGAGCTGGACTGCCGCGTTTTCATGGGACAAGGCCGTCGAGCCCATGCATTTCCAGACGCCGAAGCAGGCGCTGAAGAATCTCCACCTGGGCGGCCATCCCCTGGGCGAACACCTGGTGAAGAACGGCGGCTTGGACGAGGCGGAGCTGGCCGCCTTGCTGGCGGCCTTCGACCGCCATCGGGGCAGCTGCGAAGCCTGGGAGCGGGATCGATGCTGGGACCCCGTTTGCTTCGGCTACTTGCCGGGACCGGTCGCCCTGGCATTCTGGAACGATCCCCTGGCCAGCTACGTCCCCACCGGCTGGACAGGCCCCGAGCAGGCCTTCGTCGCCCGCTTCGGTGTGTCGGCGCTGCCCGGTCTCCTGCGCATGGCCGAACGCGATGCCCTGCGGGCGCTGCATCTGCTGCGTCCGTTGGCGGCCCCTGCCGCGGCACCGCTGGCGGCCAGGGTCCTGGCCCTGCAGAAGAAGGCCAGGCCCGAGGCCATCCGCTGGCTGCTGGCCCACCCGGCCGAAGCCATCGACGGCCTGCTGCCCGCCGCGCTGGGCCAGGCCGGCGCGGAGCGTGCCCAGGCCGAGCAGGCGCTGCGATGGTTGGCGCAGCAGGGCCACGAGGCCTTGCTGCGCGAAACCGCCTTGCGCCACAGCCAGGCCGCTGCCGAGGCGGCCGAGGCCCTGCTCGCCTTCGACCCCTTGCTGCTCTACCCGGACAAGTTGCCCAGGCTGCCGGATTTCGTGGCGCCCGAGACGCTGCCCCGCCCGCTGCTGCGCAGCAACGGCAAGGCGCTGCCGCTGCCCGCCGTCGCCGACGTGGTCCTGATGCTGGCCTTCTCCAAGCTCGACGCGCCCTACGCGGGCCTGAAGCAGGTCCAGGCCGCATGCACCCCCGCTTCGCTGGCGGCCCTGGCCTGGGAGCTGTTCATGGCCTGGCTTCACGCAGGGGCCGTGCCCAAGGAACAATGGGCCTTCCTGGCCTTGGGCCACCTGGGCGACGACGACTGCGCCCGCCGGATCGCCCCCCTGGTGCGCGAATGGCCGGGCCAGAGCGCCAGCGCGCGTGCCGTACTGGGACTCGATGTGCTGGCGACGATCGGCACCGACATGGCCTTGACCCATCTGCACGGGATCGCACAGAAGATCAAGTTCAAAGGGCTGCAGGCCGTCGCCCAGGAGAAGATCCGGCAGATCGCCGAGACCCGCGGCCTGTCGCCGCAGGAGCTCGCCGATCGCCTGGTCCCCGGCTTCGACCTCGATGTCGAAGGCGCGCTCAGCCTCGACTTCGGCCCGCGCCGGTTCCGCGTGCGCTTCGATGAAATGCTCAGGCCCTGGGTGCTGGACGCGGACGGCAAACGCCTGGGCGAGCTGCCCAAGCCCAGGGCCACCGACGACGCAGGCCTCGCCAAGGCCGCCACGGAGCGCTTCAAGGCCCTGAAGAAGGATGTCCGCACGATCGCATCCCAGCAGGTGACACGCCTGGAGCAGGCCATGTGCACCGAACGCCGCTGGACGCCCGAGGTGTTCCGGACCTTCCTCGTGCGGCATCCGTTGATGCGCTACCTAGTGCAGCGCCTGGTCTGGGGCGCCTGGATCGATGGCCGGCTGCAAGCCTGCTTCCGCGTGGCCGAGGACGGCAGCCTCGCCGACCGCAGCGACACCACCTGGAGCCTGCCCGAGGCGGCCGAGGTCGGCATCGTGCACGCGCTCGACCTGCCCGAGGCCGAGCGCAGCGCGTTCGGCCAGCTGTTCGGCGACTATGAACTGCTGCAACCCTTCGAGCAGCTCAACCGCGACTGCCACGCGCTCACCGACGCAGAGCGCGGCACCGGCGAATTGACGCGCTGGGAGCGCCTCGAGGTGCCGGTCGGCAAAGTGCTAGGCCTGGAAAACCGGGGATGGCAGAAAGGTCGCGTATGGGATGCCGGCAGCATCTGGGATGTCGTGAAGGAGCTCGGCCAGGCCCGCGTCAGCCTGGCCCTGCACCCCGGCCTCATCGTCGGGCTGCTGAATGAACATCCCGAACAAACCCTGGGCGGGCTGTCTGTCCATGGCGTGGCCAATTTCGGTGAACTGAGCCGGGTCGCGGCCAGCGAAATCATCCGCGACATGCAAAGCCTGCTGGGCTGAAGGGGGTGACGGTCGAAGCACCTGCGACGGCCGCCAGTGGAACACTCGATGTGCGGCCTGCCTCGGTTGAAACTCGTGGTGTCTCGCGGCGACAAGGTGCGCGACTCAGTGTTGATGAGTACTGACGAACCGGTTCGCACGCACTAGACTGCGGCCCAAACAAACGCAGGGAGCGAACCGTGCCGATCAACGAACTTGCCAGCCGGGCTGACGCGAAAGCGCGCCTGCGCCGATATTTCGGCGGGGGCCTGCCCAAGGAGAAGGCCTACCTGGACCTGCTGGGTTTCCTGTGCGAGTTCGACCAGGCGAAGGTCTTCGAGACCCAGCTCGAACGGGTGTCGGCGGCGATCTGGACCGAATACAACACCGGCATCATGCCGACGGTGCAGAACCGTTTCACCCGCTCGATCATCAACCTCGGCGCCTACCAGTACGGCTTCTCCTGCCAGGACAACGTGGTCTTCACCGGCCCGCTGTCGTCGGCCGCCTTCGGGGCACGGGTGCGAGACAAGGTCTTGTGGAAGGACAGCTTCGCGCTAGACCACGGTGAGTTCTCGCACTCCTACCAGTGGCTGGCGGCGGGACGCTACAAGGGATGGGGCTCCGAGACCGCGGCCATCTATTCCTCGGTGTCGGGCCTCATGAGCCAGGAGCCCCTCTTCCACATCCAGAACGGCGCGCTGGTGCTCGCCCAGATCCCGCTGTGGGAGTGGATGGTGGACTGCACCCTCTACAAGGTGGGCTGGGACGGCCAAGTGGAAGCCGCGGTCGATGCCTACCTGAATGCGCAACTGGCGAAGTGGTGCACCGGGGCCTTGACGAACCGCTTTTTCGTCGCGGGGTTCATCACGCCGCTCGGGAAGGAGCTGACGGAGCGGCGTGGCGAGGCCGGCCTGGAGGCGCACATCCGCCGGACCTACTCGCTGCAACTCAACACCTTCAGGAGCAGCCTGGTCGCCCGCTACCCGGACGCCTGCGCCCTCACCAGCCACACCTACCGGTCAGCCAACAACGTGACCAAGCTCGTGCGCAGCCAGTCCGGGTGGTTCATCAACCTGTACGAACGCCACCGCACGGGCTTTCGCGGGATCAAGAACTCGGACCTCTTGCACGGCACCGTGGCCGCCTTGCCCAGGAGCAAGCTGGAAGCGGCCCAGGCGAACGGCCAGGCCGCACTGTTCGCGGCGGCCGATCCGCAGGGCACGATGACCCGGGCCGCGAAGGAATCGGCCATGCGGGGCAAGCCGTTTGCCCAGGCGGTGCAACGCACTTCGCCCGGCGCCACGGCGCACCAGACCAACTTCCCCAGCGCACATCCGCTGGAGGGGATCAAACGCGACCGCATGGAGCACTACGACACCCACCGGCAGGCGCAGGGATGGACCAGCGCCGACACGTTCGCCTACCAGAAACCGTACGGCATCGCCGACCTGGCGCCGGCGGGGGTCGCCAAGCCCCAGCAGGCGATCTCGTTCCATGGCGAGCCCGGCCAGGTGAACACGACACTGCCGGTGAACGCGATCCAGCTGTTGAAGTAGCGGGCGGGCGACGGCTCCTGGCTGCCGGCCCCCTTCTCTTCCCCGATGCGCTGACGATCGGCCCCGGAATCCGCGCGACCCCGCTTGCTCGATGGCTGGGCATCGAAATCTTCCAGGAGCTCCGCACCCCGGACTTGACCGGCGTCAAACGGGCTCCGCCGCCATCGTCGATGCTTGCGCCCATGCCTACCGTCCCCCCTGAATCGCCTCCCTCCTGCCCGCCCGGGTGGCACGCCCAAGCGTCCCACGAGGTGCTGGCGGCACTGGCGAGCCGCCGTGAAGGCCTGAATGCCGAAGAAGCGCGCCGCCGACTGGCCACCTACGGTCCGAATGCACTGCCGCAAGCGCCGCAGCGCCATCCCCTGCAGCGCTGGCTGGCGCAATTCCACAATACCTTGATCTACGCCCTGCTGGCTGCCGCGGCGGTGGCGGCGGCGCTCGGCAATCACATCGACGCGGCCGTCATCCTGGCGGTGGTGATCGTCAATGCCGTGGTCGGGTTCCTCCAGGAAGGCAAGGCCGAGAACGCACTCGCCGCGATACGGCGCCTGGTCTCCTCCCAGGCACGCGTGCTGCGCGACGACAGCCACCACAACATCCCGGTGGCGGACCTGGTGCCCGGCGATGTGGTGATGCTGGAGCCCGGCGATCGTGTGCCGGCCGATGTGCGCCTGCTGCGCGCGCACGGCCTGCTGATCGACGAAGCCTTGCTGACCGGCGAGTCGATCGCCGCCCAGAAGAATGAAGCGCCCGCCCCCCTGGACGCCGCGCTCGGGGACAGGCACAGCGCAGCCTTCTGCGGCACGCTGGTCGCTGCCGGCCAGGGCCTCGGCGTCGTCGTCTCCACCGGTGCGCGGACAGAACTGGGGCGCATCGGTGCATTGCTGTCTTCGGTCGAACCCATGAGCACGCCGCTGCTGCGCCAGATCAACCGCTTCAGCCGGCGCCTGGCAGGGCTCGTGCTCGTGGTCGGCACCCTGCTGATGGCGTACGTCGTGTCGATGCGTGGCTGGGGCTGGGTCGATGCGCTGATGGCCGTGGTGGCCATGGCGGTCGCCGTCATCCCGGAGGGCTTGCCGGCGGTGATCACCATCACCCTGGCCATCGGTGTGCAGCGCATGGCGACCCACCACGCCGTCATCCGCAGGCTGCCGGCGGTCGAGACGCTGGGCGCCACCTCGGTCATCTGCTCAGACAAGACGGGCACGCTCACGCGCAACGAGATGATGGCGTGCCGCGTCGTCGGCCCCGCCTCGTCGCTGACGGTCGAGGGCAGCGGCTATGCGCCGGTGGGCCGGCTGCACCACCTCGACGGCGCAGCCGGCGAGTCGGCCGAACTGGTGGCCTTGCTGAGATGTGCCGTCCTGTGCAACGACGCCCGGTTGCGCCGGCGAAACGGCGGCTGGAGCGTCGTGGGCGATCCCATGGAAGGCGCATTGCTCGCGCTGGCCGGGAAGGCCGGTCTCGCGGCCGACTCCTTGCGCGCCGACTGGGCTCGCCTGGACGAGATTCCATTCGACGCCGAGCATCGTTTCATGGCCACGCTGCACCATGGTCCGTCCGGCGAGCGGATCGCCTTCGTCAAGGGCGCACCGGAACGGGTGCTGGCGATGGCGGATGGCATCACCGGTGCCGCGCTGGCCCGCTGGCATGCTGCGCTCGACGCAGCCGCCTCCAACGGCGAGCGTGTGCTGGCGCTGGGGGCCAAGCGCCTGTCGCCGGCCCACGCCCGGCTGTGCTTCGACGACCTGGCCGAGGGGGTCGAATGCCTGGGCCTGGTGGGGTTCATGGACCCGCCGCGCGACGAGGCCCAGGCCGCCGTGAGCGAATGCCGCGCAGCCGGTATCGCCGTGAAGATGATCACCGGAGACCATGCCGCCACCGCCACGGCCATCGCGCGCCGCTTGCACCTGAGCGAACACCCGCGCACGGCCAGCGGCGCCGACCTGGACGCCCTGACCGATGCGGAGCTGCCCGCGCTGGTACGCCAGGTCACCGTCTTCGCCCGCACCAGTCCGCAGCACAAGTTGCGCATCGTGCGGGCCCTGCAGTCGGATGGCGCCGTGGTGGCGATGACCGGTGACGGCGTGAACGACGCGCCCTGCCTGAAGCAGGCCGACGTGGGCGTGGCCATGGGCATCAAGGGCACGGAAGCCGCCAAGGAGGCGGCCGAGATGGTGCTGCTGGACGACAATTTCGCCTCCATCGTCCAGGCGGTGCACGAAGGGCGGACCGTGCACGACAACATCCGCAAGGTCATCGCCTGGACCCTGCCCACCAACGGCGGCGAAGTGCTGGGCGTGTTGCTGGCCATGCTGGGCGGCTTCACCCTCCCGATGAGCGCCGCGCAGATGCTGTGGGTGAACCTGGTGAGTTCGGTGACCCTGGGCCTGGCGCTGGCCTTCGAGCCCCCCGAGCCGGGCGTGATGGCCCGCCCGCCGCGTCCGGCCCGGGCGGCGCTGTTGTCGCGCTTCATGCTCTGGCGCATCGTGCTGGTGTCGATGCTGCTCGCTGCCGCGACACTCGGCCTGTTCTTCCATGTGCAATGGCGCGGGGACGATCTTGCCACCGCGCGCACCCTGTCGATCAACGCCCTGATGGCGATGGAGATCGCCTATCTGTTCAACGTGCGCTATCTGGGCACCCGGTCCTTCACGCTCCGGGCCGCGCTCGGTACCCCCGCCGTGATCGCCGCAGTCGCGGCACTGGCCGTGTTGCAGCTGGCCTTCACCTACCTGCCCGTGATGAACCGGCTTTTCGCCACACGGCCGCTGGACATCGCCGACCTGTCCCTGGCACTGGGCGCCGGCATCGCGCTGATGCTGTTGCTGGAGGCTGAAAAGGCGGTCCTGAGGCGACTGCCCCGTATCGCTGCGGCCATGGCGTGAGGGCCGTGGCGAGGGGTTTCCAGCGCTTGATCATGCCGGGTGCGCGGCTGCCGCCCTGGCCACCGGCCATCCACCGGCGCGCCATGAACTTTCACGCGAAAGCTCAACCGATGTCGATGATGTCGTCCAGGCCTTCACAGGCCTCCCTGAAGACACCGGCCGACACCTGCTTCCAGGGATGCGGCCTCGCGCCCCGCGCCCGCCAGTCGAACGAACTCACCAAATGCGTGAGCACGTAGCCGATCTCCCCCTTCGGGCCCGCGTACTTCAGGGCGAAGGGGTTGGTTTCGTTGGACGCGGCCGTCGTCATCGCCAGCCCGATGACGATGCTGGTGCGTTCGTTGAAGGCCCTCGTGGACAAGACCAGCATGGGGTGCTCGTCGCGCCTCGCTTTTCCGGCCTGCGGACTGAAGGCGATCCAGATCATGTCCCTTCGGTCCGGCACCCACAATGGATCCGCCGCCATCAGAAAACTTCCGAACCTACGCGGCGATCAGGCATGGACTTTCCGCCGTGCACCTTCGGATCGAACGCCTTGAGCTTCTGCGCAAGCGTCAGCTTGGGCGTGGATGCCACCGGGCGGACGAGGATGCCATCCTCGACCACTTCCACGGTGACCGGCAGGCCACGCGCGAACTTGGCTGCCTTGGCCACCGCCGAGGTGATCCGCACGCCCAGGCCGTCCCCCCAATCCTGCACCGTCTGCTCGACTTTCACCTCTGCAGCCATCACTCGCTCCATGGGATTGATGTTGAGACAAGTATGAACGCTTCGAGCGCGTTTTAACTTGTTTATGCATCAGTACGAATCCGCGAATCCGGCTCCCCGCCCTCTGTCAGGTCACCGGATGCCCGGGAAACTGCTGCGCCGAATCGCAGATCTCGTACCAGGCCGGCTTGCTGGCGACGAACTCATGGAAGCGGTTGCGCACCACCGGATCGTCGTCCAGGCAATGGGCCGAGACCGGGAACGAAGGCTGCTGCGAATCGACCTCGCCCAGGGCGGTGCCGCAGCGCGAGCAGAAGCACCGGGCATAGCGGAACGGCGGCTCGGGCTCGTAGCGCGCCACCAGCTCCCGGCCCTGCACCCAGCGGAAATGTTCGCGCTTCACGAACACGAAGGTGCCGGCCCCCACCTTGCGGCAGCGCGAACAATGGCAGGTGCCCATCATCGTGGGTTCGGACAACAGTTCGAAGCGGATCGAACCGCAACAACAACTCGCCTTGATCATCCCGGTGTTCTCCTGAGTGGGCATTCGACGTGGACGCGGCCGACCGGGGCCGCGCGACAAGTCGCATCATAACTGTATATCCATACAGCACCACAAATCCTTCCACCCTTTACGGCAAGGCGATGCACATCACGCCGTCGTCGGCGCCGACGCGCCTTCATGGACAATGAAAAGCCGTTCCCGATGACCAGCACCACAGACCATGCCCTCCACCTCAGCGACACTGCCAGCCGGGTCGCGCTCAACCGCTCACCCCGTGTCTTCCCGATCCGCGCGGCTGCAGTCCATCGACAGCCTGCGCGGCCTCGTGATCCTGATCATGCTGCTGGACCACGTGCGCGAGACCTTCTTCCTGCACCACCAGGTGGCCGATCCCATGGTGGTTGCCGAGACCGCACCCGAGCTCTTCGCCAGCCGGCTGCTGGCCCACCTGTGCGCGCCGGTGTTCGTGTTCCTGACCGGGCTCTCGGCCTTCCTCTATGCCTCCAGGCACGACGACGGCCGCGCGGCAGCTTCCTCCTTCCTCTGGAAGCGAGGATTGTTCCTCGTGGCACTGGAGGTCTCCGTGATCAACTTCGCCTGGACCCTGCAGTTCCCGCCCGCCAAGGTGTACCTCCAGGTGATCTGGGTCATCGGCCTGAGCATGCTGGCGCTGGCGGCCCTGGTGTGGCTGCCGCGCGCGTTGGTGATCGTGTCGGGCGTCGTTCTGGTGGCAGGCCATCATCTGCTCGATGGCGTGCATTTTCCTGTCGGCCACGCCCTGCACGTTCCATGGGCCATCCTGCATGACCGGGGTTGGATAGAGGTCTCCGAGGCGCTGCGCCTGCGTACCTCCTATCCCTTGCTGCCATGGATCGGGGTGATCGCGCTCGGCTATGCGGCCGGGCCGTGGTTCCTGCCTGCCACCGATGCGCGGCGACGCCAGCGCCACCTGCTGGCCTCGGGCCTCGGGCTGCTCGCCGGCTTCGTCGTGCTTCGCGCCCTCGACGTCTATGGCGACAAGCCCTGGGCGGCGGCGGATACCACGCTGGCCACCGCGATGAGCTTCGTCAACGTCACCAAGTACCCGCCGTCCCTGCTGTTCGTCGCGCTGACGCTGGGCGTCGGCCTGCTGCTGTTGCGCGGCTTCGAACGCTGGCAGCGCGGCGACGGGCTGGCCTGGCTCGCCGTGTTCGGCGCGGCGCCCATGTTCTTCTACATCCTGCACCTGTACGTTCTGAAGTGCCTCTACCTCGGTGCCGAGGCGATCTGGGGCCCCAACCAGGGCAAGGTCTTCGGTTTCGATGCCGTCTGGATGGTGTGGCTCTGCGCGCTCTCGCTGGCCGCCTTGCTCTATCCGGCGGTGCGCGCCTTCGCCGCATTCAAGGCCCGGCGCCGCGACATCGCCTGGCTCAAGTATTTGTGAGGAGGTGAAGCGCCTGCCCCGCCGTGCGCCGGTTCAGGTCCGCAGCGAACCGCGGAAGCCCCTGGCAGCGTAGTACGACTGCGCGCCGTTGTGGTACACGAACACCCTGCCATAGCGTCTATCGCAGAAGAGGGCCCCGCCGAGCGCCCTGAGGTCGGGCGGAGTGCTGACCCAGCTGGACGTCTTGGTGTCGAAATCACCCAGCCTTTGCAGCTCCCGGTATTGCTCCTCCGTCAGAAGTTCGATGCCCATCGCGGCAGCCATCTCGACAGCGCTGTGGGCCGGCTTGTGCTCCTTTCGGGACTCGAGCGCCGCACCGTCGTAGCAGGTGCTTCTGCGTCCGGCCGGACTTTCCGGGGAGCAGTCGCACCAGGTGAGGTGGCCGGTCTCCTTGTCCCGGCCAATGACGTCCGGTTCACCGCCCGTGGTTTCCATCTCGCGCAGCGACCTCAGGGCCTCCGCGCGACTTTCGAGCCTGGCCTGCACTTCGGCCCATGCGATCCCGACATGCCGGTGCATGTTCTTTTCGAAGCGGGCCTTCAAGGCCCGGAGCAACTCTTCACGTTCTTGCGGCTTCATGGTCTTCGCGGTGTGTTGATTGTCGGTCGCGAACAGGTGGGACGGGGCCAGCCTGCGGCTTTCGCCCCATCCATCCAGGCGGGCTGATTCTGCAATAGCCTCGAAGACCCGGTTCGCTGCATGCCAACGGAAAGCAACGATGCGGAAAGCAGGCGGCTTGCTTCCGATCGTCACCGCCAGCCCATGCGGCGCAGGACGGCGAAGTTCTCGGCCGCGTGACCGTCGCGGATACTACTGTGGGCCTGTCAGCTTTCAGCGCTGGCGCCGTGCCAGCTCGACGATGACTTGCTCGAGTTCGGTCGTTCCCGCCCATCCAACCGCGCCGGGATCGCTCTTGATGTCGATATGCGAGCCATTGAGGCCACGGGTCATTTCGCAGAAACCAGCCAGGGCGGCTTTTGAGAAATGGGCGTCCGCCAGCGCCTTGGGCCAGTCTGCTTCCGGCAGGACCGCCACGTCGACAGGCTTTTCGATCGTGGCTGCAACGACGGCGGCAACATCGTTCGGGGCGTAGTCTCGCGGTCCCGACAGGGTGACGACGCGGGTCCCCATCCCGTCTTCCCGCAGCAGAGCGGCCGCGGTGCGGCCGACATCCTCCGTCGCCACCATCGGCAGAGGTCGCTGTGGCGGTGACAGAAACGTCGGCAGGGTGCCGCTGCGCACGGCCTGTGCGACCATCGGTATCCAGTTCTCCATGAAATAGGCCGCGCGCAGGAAGATGGTGGACACACCGGCCTCGCCCAGGCGCTGCTCGAACACGCGGTTCATCCTGATCCATCCCGTTCCGCTTTCGCGGTCGGCGCCCACCGAGGAAAGAGCCACCAGCCTGGGCACGTCCGCCGCAACCGCGGCGCGCGCCGTGATGTCGGCAATCAAGTCAGCCCTCTCGAACAGGTCTTCACGGTCGTATTGCTGCGGACTGACCACATAGGCGCCCTGGACCTGACTCAGCGCCTTGGTCATCGAGGCCAGGTCTGTCAGGTCGGCCACGGCAAGCTCCGCGCCGCGTTCGGCCCACGGTCGGCCCTGGGCCGGGTCGCGCACCACGACACGCACGGGGTGGCCCGAACGCAAAAGAGCATCGGCGGCAGCGGCGCCGGTACGGCCGGTCACGCCGAACACGACGTAGGGGGGTGAGGAAGCAGTCATACCAAAATCTCCTGTTCAGATGAATCAGCATGGTGCAAGATGGTCCGACATGCATCAATGACATGAAGGTCATAGTAGAAATGCACCAAGTGGATTTATCTGCCGTCGACCTCAACCTGCTGAAGCTGTTCGAAGCATTGGTTCGGGAGCGAAGCGTCACCCTGGCGGGCCTCCGCCTGGGCCTGAGCCAACCGGCTGCCAGCCGCGCACTGGGGCGACTGCGCAGGATGCTGGGTGATCGCCTGGTGGTCCGCGGCAAGCTCGGGTTGGAACTGACGCCACGCGGTGAAACGCTGGCCGGTCCAGTGACCAGGCTGCTGGACGATGTCCGTGGCATCGTCTCGCCGGCCGTCTTCGATCCCGCCTCTGCAAGGGGTCGGATCACCATCGCCGCGCACGACCACCTGAGCCTGACGGTCCTGGCCGGTTTGATCGCCCGCTTCGAGCGCCATGCGCCTGCGCTGAGCCTCCATGTCGCGCCACCTGCCGGGGACAACGTGCGTCTTGTCGAGCAGGGGGCCGCCGATCTGGCTCTGGGCATCTTCGAGGCACTGCCGGGCAGTCTGCATCGGCGCGGCCTCTACACCGATAGCCTGGTGTGCGTGGTGAGGTCCGACCATCCCGCTGTGGCGGACGGACTCGGCCTGGCGCGTTATGCGAGCTTGCGCCACATCACCGTGACCATTTCCGGGCTGGGAGAGAACCCCGTCGACCTCGCCCTCTCGACACTGGGGCTCACTCGCCACGTCGCGCTGCGGGTTCCCCACTTTCTTGCCGCTGCCATGTTGGTGGCGGACAGCGACATGATCCTCACGTTGCCGGGCCGTTTGGCGCGCCTGCTTGCAAAGAGGCTGCCGCTGGCGCTCCTGGACCTGCCGCTACAGCTTGCGCCCTTGTCGCCGGCCATGATCTGGCATGAGCGCTTCCATGGCGACCCTGCCCATGCCTGGGTCAGGCAACAGATCGTGGACGTCGTCGCGCCGTTCACAGCGGCCGGCTGAATGCCATCGCCCCGCTTGGAATTCACATCGGCAGAGCGTGAACGCGGCCCGGGGTCGTCCGTCGACTCGGGCGCGTCATTCGCGTTCCATCTGCCGCAGACCCGCCTTCACCTCCTCGGGCATGCCGGGAAGCCTGCCCGGGTCGTTGACGCAATCGAAGTTGCGTTGCTTTTCATCTTTCGCAACCGAGGCGGCCATGGTTTGCTTCAGCTCGACCTGCTTCTTCGCCAAGGACGCGATGGCGAGATCGGCCGCCTCGGCTCCCAGTTCCCGGCGCAGCCTCGTCCTGTATTTGCCGATGAGCGCCTGGACCCTCGGCAGCTCGTCCTGGTCGAGTGCACGATGCCTGGCGATCTGTGCCTCCACGTCGGGGTTCTCGGCCCTGCAGTTCCTGAGGAAGACCTCCTCCAGCATGTGGCCGTACTCCAGCGTGGCCTGCAGGACGCCGAGCATTTCGAGCTTCTTGGCCGTGGCCGGCTCGGCTGCCGGAACCGAGCACGAGAAGGCGAGCAGCCAAGCTGCCGTGGCCAGCTTCATTGGCAATTTCCTGGGCATGGATTCGACCCTCCGGATGGGACACCGCCGTCAGGAGCCGCGCCTCAAGCCCCCTCCTCCGCCTCGAACACCAGCTTCGCCTGCTCGCGCGCCAGGCTGCGCTGCGCCTCCCACAGGGCGCGCATGGCATCGGGCTTGAGCACACGCTCGTCGCAGTCGGAGACGAAGTCGAGTTCGCCGTTGCCGGCCACGCTGGCGCGGGTGAAGCTGTATTCGCGGTTGAACTCGTCGCGCAGGCCGCCGGCCGCCTTGGTCGGCATGGCACTGATCACCTGCAGGCCGAGATTGTCGCGCAGGAAGCGTAACACCGCGCGGGCCCGCTGCTCGTCCATCTTCGAGAAGGACTCGTCGTTGACCAGCAGCTTCAGGCTCTCGCCCTTGTCGAAGAACTTCAACCGGTTCGTGACCACCGCGGCACGCACGATGTAGGCCGGCGTCTCGAGCTGGCCGCCGGAGCCGGTGCCCCAGGTGGACAGCGGGATGCGTCCGCCGCTGTCCGACTCGTTCCAGATCTCGTAGCGCCGGTAGTTGCGGTAGTCGGCGATGCGCTGCAGCTCGCGGCTCGCGCGTTCGTGGTCGTCGTCGAGCAGCAGCTTGACGAGCCGGTCGCGGACTTCCGCGTGGCGCGCCGACAGGTCGCCGCCGCTGAACAGGTCGACCGCCTCGGGCGAGTCGGCCAGCTCGGTCACGGCGCGGAAGAAGCCGTAGTACTCCTCGAATTCCGGCTCCCACTTCGACCAGTCGATGCTGAACCGGTCGGCGCCGAATTTCAGGTTCTGCAGCTCGGCGTTGAGGTGGCGCAAGGTGCGCACGCCGTCGTCGACCTTGCTCTTGATCTCGACGCAGAAGCCCTTGGTGAACACATCGTGGAAGGACTTCTCGGCCTCTTCCAGCTTGGCCCGGTTGCTGTAGAGGCCGACGCTCTCGAGCTCGCCCAGCAGCTCGCCGACCGAACGCGCCAGCGCCACCAGCGGGGCGTAGTAGGCGTCGAAGCTGGCCGCGTCGTGCTGGTGCGGCAAGGCGGCGCCGAAGCGTTCGTGCGAGCGCGCCTGGGCGTTGTACTCGCCCAGCGACTCCCGCACCTCGCCCAGCAGCTGGGCGGGCATCACCCGCAGCAGTTCGAGCCGCTTGTGCAGGGCGGCCAGGTCGACGCTGTCCTGCAGCCGCTCCTCGACCTCGCCCGACAGCACGGTGTAGGTCTTTTGCGGATTGGCTTCGCACAGCTGCTTGAGCCGGCCGATCTGGCACTCCAGCTCGCGCAGCCGCGCATCGCGCTGGCCCAGCAGGGACTGGATCAGCCGGTCGGCATCCTCGATGCGCTTGCCGGCCAGCGTCACCGCCCGTTCGCAGGCCGACATCAGCTCGTCCTGCCGGGCGATCTCGGCCTCGACGGTGGCCATCGCGACCTCGAGCTCGCGCACCTCGGTCAGGTCGAGCTGCTGCAGGGCGCGCCGGGCCTGGTCGATGGCACCGGCGGCAGGGGCCAGCGCGGCGACATCGAAGACCGGGGCGCGCAGGTTCATCAAGGGGCGGCGCAGGCTGTCCAGACTGTCCAGGCGCTCTTGCAGCCGGGCCAGTTCGGCCTCGGCCGCCAGCAGGCGCTCGCCGGTGTCCTCGAGGGCGCGCTCGCGGGCCTTCAGGCCGAACACGAGCTCGCGCTTCTCCCCCGGGAACATGGTGCGCGAGCCGCTGCCCTTGCCGTCCTTCATCAGGCCGCGCGGGGTCTGGCGCAGCTCGCGCGTGGTCTCGACCTTCACCACCGACCCGTACTGCTCGACGAGGTAGGCCTGGGCGATCGGGTTGTCGCTGCGCAGCTCGTGGATGATGGAGTTCGACGGGACACGCGCCAGGTCGGCGCGCCGGCGGCACAGTTCGCCCTGGATCACCCGCGAGCGCAGGCCGCGCGACTGCACGAACTCGGTGGTCTCGGCCTCGCTGTCGGGGTTGACGACCAGGTTGAAGCGGGCGCCGTCCAGATAGCCTTCGATGGCCGCCTGCCAGTCGTCGGACAAGGGCTCGATCAGGTCGCACAGCACCTGCACGTTGGCCTGCGGCAGGTGTTCGCGGATGCGCTCCAGCGCCAGCACGGTGTCGCGGTTGTAGTTGCCGCCGCCGGAGGCGAGCCGGGCCTTCTTGGCCGCCAGCTCCCTCACCGTGGCCTTGGCGCTGTCCAGGCGCTGCTCGAGCGCGGTCGATTCGGCCACCACCGCGGTGATGACGTTGTCCCGGCCGCCGACCAGCGCCTCATGCAGCGCTTCGACGCCGGTGTTGGCGTTCTCGAAGGCCGAGGCGAGCTGCAGCAGCCGGTCGACCTGCGGCTCGGCCGCGCCGCGCGCGGACTCGACCGACTCGGCGAGGCGCGCCAGCCGCTCCAGCTCGGTGCCCTCGAGCGCGCCGGCCACCGCCGCGATGGAGGCGCGCAGCCTGGGGAAGTCGTCGGCCACCGGCCTGGCGATGAGCTGCCGGGCCGCGTTGTCCAGCAGGGCCGCCGAGCGCAGGGCGGCGGCGAGGCCGTCGAGTGCCTGGCGCGCGGCGCTGCCGGCGGCGGCGAGCTTTTGTTCGAGCTGCTCCTTCTCGCCGCTGGCGGTGATGCCGCGCTTGCGCGCCGCCAGGTCGACCCGGTTGTCGTCCAGTGCCTTGCGGCGTGCCTTGAGACCGGCCGCCTTGGCGTTCTCCTTCTCGATCAGCGCCTGGTCGTCGCGGATGCGCTCGCGTTCCGCGGCCAGGCGCTCGTCGTCGCCGGCGATGTGCAGCCGGGCCAGCAGCAGGTCGGCCTGCACCTGCTCCTCGTAGGCCGAGGTGGTCGAGGCGATCAAGCCCTTCAGCGCGCTCAGGCGCTTGACGCTGCCGTCCAGCCGCTCGCCCTCGTTCTTCAGGTGCGTGACCTGGCGCATCAGCCCGCTGATGCGTTCGATGTCCTCCTGCAGCTGCTTGGCGTCGAACTCCAGGATCTCGTCGCGCACCAGCTCGTGCACCGAGCCTATGGGCCGGTAGGCGATCGACTGGCACCAGGCGCGCGCCGCGTTCGAGGCCTCCTCGAAGGGAATGCTCTGGCGGCCGCGGAAGTGCCCGTACAGGGCGCAGAGATAGTCGCGCTTGAGGCTGCCATAGGAGGTGACGCGCGCGTATCTGGCTTTCAGGCGCTTGTGGATGCGCTCGACCGCCACCCACTCGCCGGCGTCGGCATCCTCGAGGAAGTCGCCCACCGTCAGCGCCGCTTCCTCGACGATGAACAGCTCCAGCCGCTCCAGCGTGGCGCTGCGGCGTTCGGCCGTGCCCTCGACGCGCGCGGCGGCGGCCACCAGCGCGGTGAAGTGGCGGCCCTCCTCGCCCTCGCCGGGACGGAACACCGCGGCGAGGAAACACTGCGCCCCGTCGGGGCGCGAGAAGCGGCTGTATTCGGCCCCCACCACATACGATTCGAGCGTGCGCTTGGTCTTGCCGCGGCGCTGGTCCTGCGAGACCTCGTCCTGCCCGGGGTTGTAGTTGAAGATGCCCTTGTAGGCGGCCGTCATGACGGTCTGCAGCGCGTCGAGCATGGTCGACTTGCCCGAGCCGGTCTGGCCGGTCAGCAGGGTCAGCTCGCCCATGTCGTAGTCGCCGGGGCGGATCTGCCCCCAGTTCACCAGGACCAGCCGGTCAAGCTTCATCGACGGCTCCTTCGGGCGGCGTGTCGGTCTCGATCAGTCCGTCCGCGTCGAGCGCGGCGGCCAGGGCCTCGTTGCTGACGATGCCCAGGATGGTCGGGCGGATTGCCAGGTAGGCGTCCTCGTCGGCGATGCTGAAGGTCGAGGCATAGCGCAGCAGGCGGTGCCGCTTGAGCTCGGCGAGGATGCTCATCTTGTCGATCACGCCCGCCGGCAGCGGCCGCTTCAGCTGCGTCTGCAGCGTGGCGGCCAGGTCCTCGAAGGTGATGAGCGCCTCGCCCTGGGGCTGGATCTCCCCCTGGTTGAGCTTGGCCTGGTAGAGGAAGCGCAAGGCCAGCGCGGCGGCCACGGCGTCGGCGCTGACCCGGGCGCGCAGCGCGGGCACCGGGTCGAAGGCATCCTCGGGCAGGCCGTCGACCACCGCACCGGGCGCGTAGAGGCGGTAGAACTGGCCGTTGGCGTCGTGGTGCAGGAGCAGGCCGGCGATGTCGAAGTAGTCGCACAGCAGGCTTTCGACCCGGCGGGCGTCGTCGTACAGCAGCTGCTCGATGCGGTCTTCGTCGCGGATCAGCACGCCCGCCGAGAGCAGGCGCAGGATCAGCTCGCGAAAGCGCTCCGGCTTCATGCCGGCCAGCGCGAGCTGCTCGCGGACAAGGGTGGAAAGGCTCATGGCTTGAAATCGATCTCGTAGTCGGCGGCGCTGAACAAGGAGTTGTCGATGCGCTGGGGAAGTCGGGTGGCGACCAGGTCGCCGGCGCGGGTGTTGCGCACCGCCTCGACCGCCTGCAGGGCCTGGATGACCTCGCGGGCGCTGCCGATGGGCAGGCTGGACAAGCGGATCGGATGCCGGAACAGCCGCAGGTCGGCGCGCAGCCGCTCCGCCAGGTCCTCATTGGCCACCGAGAAGGCCTCGGACTCGGCGCGCTGCATCGCCGCGGCCAGCCGGGCCTCGCGGCTGGGCCGCGGCTGGATCGACACCGTCACCGCCCGGCGGCGCTGGCTGGCGCTGCGCAGCCTGAAGCTGGCCGGGTCGAGCAGGCGCAGCTCGACCGCGGCGAAGCCCGCGCCGAGCCGGGCCAGCAAGGCCGTCTGCTCCTCGCCCTGCAGGCCGGCCACGCGCTGGATGGCGCTCAGGTAGGCGTGGCGCGCCTGGCCGGCGCGCAGCATCATCGACTGCTGGGCCAGCCCGGTCACGCGCTTGAGGTAGGTGTCCATCGCCTTGATGAAGCCGGGCTGCTTGGACTCGCAGGCGGCGTTGACGATGTCCTCGATGCGCCCGAGCAGCCACTCGCAGACCGAGCGCCCCTGGTGCTCCTTGACCGCCCATTGCGCGACATCGTGCAGCTGGGTCTCGATGCGCTGGCGCTTGACCGGCGACATCCGGCGCAGCTTCTCGAGCTTGCGGCGGATGCTGTCGCGGTTCAGCGTGGCGTTGTCGGCGGTGAGCTGCTTGGCGTAGTCGCGCTGGAAGCGGTCGAGGAACTCGACGAAATCGTCCCACTGGTGGTGCAGCGGCACTTCCTGCATCAGGTGGCGCACCAGCGCCTGGAAATAGTCGATGCCGTCGGTCAGGTCCTCGATGACCTTCTCGGCGTACTCGTAGGCATCGACGATGTCATGGGCGTCGCCGCGCTCGGACAGGGCGGCCTCCAGCGCGTTGCGGCAGCCGCGCATGTTGCGCTGCCGGCTGCGGCTCGGACGTTCCAGGGCCCAGAAGGTCTCGGCGAACATCTTGCCGGGCCGCGAGAAGCGGAAGGCGGTGACCAGCCCGTGGCGGTCCGGGAACTGCTCCAGCCAGCCGTCGTTCAGCAGCACGCGCAGCACCACCGCCGCCAGCTGCACCGGGTCGGCCAGGTCGGTCGAGTTGAATTCGTCCGGCTCGGCGTCGGGCACCAGGCGTTCGCCGTAGGCGCGCACCACCGGCAGCAGCAGCTCCTTGAGGGTGTCGCGGGTCAGGTGATGGGCGTAGTCGGCGGCCGGGCCGTGCAGCCGCTCGTACAGCGCGCGCAGGCAGGCCGCCACCAGCTCGCGGCGCGAGCTGTTGAGGGGTCTGAAGAAGCGTTGCCGTTCGGCCTCGAAAAAAATACCGGATGCACTCACCGCGGGGCCGCTTTCTGCGGCCGCCGGTGCTGCGTCCCTGGGCGGGTCGGCATGGCTGGCGGGTCCTGTCCTGCGTGTCGGGAAACGCGGATGATAAGGGCTGCCGCGGGGGCGGCCGCCCTCCCCCGCGGTCAGCGGCGGCGCTGGGGGGCGCCGCGCGGGCCGCCCCGGGGTGGCGACCGGCGCGCAGGCGGCTCGGGCGGTGCCGCGGCCGCTTCGGCCCGCGCGGTGGCCAGAAGGACGTCGAGCGCCTCGGGCGCGATGCCCCGCAAGGCGCAGAAATTGGCCGGTGTGAGCGTGGTCTGGGAAAAATCGCGCAGCAGCGACGCGCGCTGGCGACGTGCATCGTCCTCGGCGGCCTGGCGCGCCTCGCGGTTGCTGCGCCGGCGTGTCAGCTCGGCCTGCGCGGCCTGGCGGTGCTCGGCGCTGATCTCGCCGCTCGCGGCCCCGTCGAGGTCGTAGCGGTGGGGCGCCTTGGTCAGGGCGATCAGGTAGGCATGGTGGGCGGTGTGCCGGCGCAGAAAGGCCGACAGCGCCTTCTTGCTGAAGACGCCGGGCGAGCGGGCCTGGATATCGGCCTGGATGCCCAGCTTCAAGGGCACGGCCTTGCCGCCGAACACCTGGGGGAACAACTGCTTGAGCGCCGCACCGCAGTCGACGGGCGGCGCTGCGGTTTCAGGGGTCGGAGACTCTGGATTCGTGGACATGGGCGCGACGATGGTTCAACGTGAAGCTTCGCATTGTGCCAACGTCTGGATGGGCCTGCGCGGCAGGGGCCCACCTCGCTCCGCGGAGCCGGGCCGGCTCACCGGGCGCAAGCTCCTCCCGCCCCCAGGCGCCGCCATGCCGAGACCAAGGCGTCGGTGGCCGAGGAGATGTCTTCCAAGCTCGTCGTCCAGCCCACGGACAAGCGCACCGCTCCCCGCGCCCTGGCCGCGTCGACCCCCATCGCGGCCAGCACGCCGCCGGCCACCTCCTGCCCTGCGTGGCACGCCGACCCCAGGGAGGCGGCCACCGCCTCGCCGGCCTCGCGCAACAGCTCGACCCCGGACACCCCGGGAAAGGACAGGTGAAGCGTGTTGGGCAGCCGATGCACCGGATGCCCGTTCAAGGTCAGCCCCGGAATCGCCGAAGCGAGCCCGGCGTGAAGGCGGTCGCCCAGTTCACGCAGGCGGGAGCCAGCCGCCTGCAGCCGGTCTTGCGCCAGCGCGGCCGCCGCGCCCAGGCCGACGATCGCCGCGACGTTTTCGGTCCCGGGGCGCAGGCCGCCCTCTTGGCCGGCGCCGTGAACGATGGGCCGGATCGAGGTCCCGCTGCGCACATACAGCGCGCCTATGCCCTTGGGGGCCTGGAACTTGTGGCCCGCCAGCGTCAGCAGATCGACCCCGAGCAGGTCGACATCCACCGGGATCTTGCCGACCGACTGCGCCGCATCGGTGTGCAGCAGGATGCCTGCGCGGCGGGTCAGTTCCGCCATGTCGCGGATGGGCTGGAGCGACCCGACCTCGTTGTGGGCATGGATCACCGACACCAGCACGGTCTGCGGCCGGAGCGCCGCCTCCAGGTCCTGGACGCTCGCCCTGCCGAACCCGTCCACCGGCAGCTCGCTCAGGCCCCAGCCCTGGCGCCCGAGCTGCGCCGCCGGGGCCGCCACGGCGGGGTGTTCGATGCAGCTGGTGACCAGATGCCGTCCGGCACCGCCGTTCGCCTGCGCCACCCCCAGCAAGGCCAGGTTGTTGGCCTCGGTGGCGGAGCCGGTGAACACGATTTCCGCCGGACGCGCCCCGATCAAGGCGGCGACCCGGGCGCGCGCCTCGGCGACGGCCTCGGCCGCGCGTCGCCCGTAGGCGTGGCTGCTGGAGGGATTGCCGTGGTGCTCGCGCAGGAACGGCAGCATGGCGTCGACCACTTCGGGGGCGACAGGGGTGGTGGCGTTGTGGTCTAGGTAGATGGGGTACTGCATGGTGTGGATGGATTCGTGGAGTGGCGGGCCGGTGAGCACGGCTGCGGTGGCAGTCGTGCTGGACATCATATACCAATGATCGCTAGAATGTGAGCATGAGACAAACCAAGAACTTTCTGTACGACCAAGTGGCGCGCATCGGCAAGGCCGTTTCCAGCCCCAAGCGGCTCGAACTCATCGAGTTGCTCTGCCAGGGTGAAAAGACAGTCGAGCTGCTGGCCGCGCAAGCGGAGATCAGCGTGAAGCTCGCCAGCGCCCACCTCAAGGAGTTGCGCCTGGCACGCCTCGTCGACACCCGCAAGGACGGCAAGTACGTGCTGTACCGGCTGGCGAGCACCAGCGTGGCCGACCTGTGGGTCAGGTTGCGCAGCGAAGCCGAGGATCGCCTGGTGGAGCTGCAGGCGGCACTGTCGGACCTCGTCGCCCAGGACAGCGAGCTCGAGGGCTTGGACCGCAAGGCCATCCTGAAGAAGGCGGCCGCCGGCGAAGTGCTGGTGCTGGACGTGCGCCCGCCCGACGAATACGCCTCGGCCCATCTTCCGCACGCCAGGTCTCTCCCGCTGGCTGAACTCCGCAAACGCCTGGCCGAGCTGCCGGCCGGTACCCCGGTGGTCGCCTATTGCCGCGGCCCGTTCTGCCTGATGGCCAAGGACGCTGTCGAATTGCTGCGCAAAAAAGGCTATCGGGCGATCCACCTGACCGATGGCGTGGCCGAATGGCGCGCCCAGGGCCTGCCTGTTGTGACTACCTGAGGAGATCTCCATGTTCTTTCGACAACGCAGCGCCGAACACGCGACCCTGTCCTACTTTTTCGGCTGCGCCGGCCTCGGCCGCTCGGTGGCGGTCGACGTCGTGGCAGGCGACGAAGACTGGTTCATCGCACAGGCCGAACAGCTCGGCGTGGCCGTCTCCTTCGTGATCGACACCCATGTGCATGCCGACCACCACTCGGGCGGGTTGGAGCTGGCACGCCGCACCGGTGCACCTTACTGCCTGCACGAGAGCAACCTCGGCCGCACCGGCTTCGAGTTCACCCCGCTGGCGGACGGCGAGCGGCTGCAGGCCGGCAATGTGCGGGTGGAGGTGCTGCACACGCCCGGGCACACCGAGGACAGCATCTGCCTGCTGGTCAGCGACCTGCGGCGAGGCGAGGCCCCGTGGTTCCTCGTCACCGGCGACACCTTGTTCGTGGGCGCGGTCGGTCGCCCCGACCTGGCGGGCCGGGCGGGCGAAATGGCGGCCCGGCTGCACGACAGCCTGCAGGGCCGGCTGCTGAGACTTCCGGCCGAGCTGGAGATCTACCCGGGCCATCAGGCAGGCAGTGCCTGCGGCGCCGGCCTGTCGGGCAAGCCCTCCTCGACGCTAGGTTTCGAGAAGCGCTTCAACCCGCTGCTGTCGATGACCAGGGAAGACTTCGTCGAGGCGGTGGTGGCGGAGATGGCGGCAGCCCCTTCGGGCATGGCCGAGGTCGTCGCCGCCAACCTGGGCGGCGTGGCGCCCGGGCGTCGGCTCTCCTGAACGCGGCAGGCTATCATGTCCATGCAGTTCGGCATCCGCGTCAACCTCGGCCAGATCCTGCAGCAAGTGCTGCAGGTGCTGTGGATCGGCATGACCCTCGGGATGATGCGCAACGTCGTCCCGGCACTGGCCGAATCCGAGTTCGGTGTCTCCCGCGGCTCGTTCATGCTGCTGGTCGCCTTCGTCGTCGCTTTCGGCTTTGTCAAGGCCGCGATGAACCTGGTGGCCGGGCGCCTGGCCGAGCGGGTCGGCCGCCGTCCGGTGCTGTGGCTCGGCTGGCTGACGGCGTGGCCGATTCCACTGCTGGTGTATTTCGCGTCCTCGTGGGCGTGGATCGTCCTGGCCACCTTGCTCCTGGGCATCCATCAGGGCTTGACCTGGTCGATGACACAGACCGCCAAACTCGACCTCACCCGGGCCGAGCAGCGTGGCCTGGTCATCGGCCTCAATGAATTCGCCGGCTATGTGGGGGTCGCCGCCGCCGGCGTCATGACCGGCTATCTGGCGACCGCGTGGGGGCCGCGCGCGGGACTGTTGTGTTTCGGCGCCGTGGTGATCGGGCTGGCGAGCGGACTGGCCTGGCTGGCCGTGGCGGAAACCCGGCCCTGGGCACAGGCCGAGGGCCGCACGCATGCCGCGGCGGCCCTGCCGGGACCGCGCCCCCGCTATCCACGCGGCCTGGGCCAACGACCGACGACGGGCGAGGTCTTTGCGCTGATGAGTTGGAGGGACCGCCGCATGGCCGCGCTGTGCCAGGCCGGCCTGGTCGAGAAGTTCGTCGACGCGCTGGTCTGGGCCTTCTGGCCGCTCTATCTGCACCAGCGAGGCGTCAGCCTTCCGGGCATCGGCTGGATCGTGGGCGTCTATGGGTTCAGCTGGGGCGGCGCGCAGCTCCTCACCGGGAGGCTGTCCGACCGGGTGGGACGGCATCGCCTCAACACCTGGGGCATGTGGGTGTGCGGCACCGGCGTGGCCTTGCTGCCGCTGGGCGATAGCCACGGCTGGTGGAGCGCTTCGGCCGCCGTGGCGGGCGTCGGCATGGCCATGCTGTACCCCAACCTGAGCGCGGCCGTGGCCGACATTGCCCATCCCGGCTGGCGCGCCTCCGCCATCGGCATCTACCGGTTCTGGCGCGACCTGGGCTACGGCATCGGCGCGCTCGGCCTGGGCGCCGCCGCGTCGCTGGCCGGCAACATCGAGGCCGCGTTCTGGTTCGTGGCCCTGGCCATGGCCTTGTCCGGCGCCGTGCTTCATCGCTGGGGGGAAGAAACGCATCCTCGGCTGAATCCCGCCCCGCCCGAGACCGGTGCCATGTCGTCCTCCTGAGGCGGGGGCCCCGCCTCTCCCTGTCCCGCCCATGCCCGAGCGGGGCACCTGCGCCACCGCAGGCGCCACAATCCGCCCATGCAGGCCTTCCACACCGACCGCTTCGAGCTGCCCCTGCCGGCGGGCCACCGCTTCCCGATGGAGAAATACCGCCTGCTGCGCGAGGGGGTGGCGGCGTCGCTGCCGGGCATCGAGCTGAACGAGGCCCCGGCCGCGACCGAGGGGGAACTGGCGCTGGCGCACCAGCCCTCCTACGTGGCGGACGTCCTGGAGGGGCGCCTGTCAGCGGCCCGGCAGCGCGAGATCGGCTTCCCCTGGTCGCCGCAGATGGCCGAGCGCTCGCGCCGCTCGGTCGGCGCCACCATCGCGGCCGCCCGCAGCGCACTCGCCCACGGGATCTCTGCCAACCTCGCCGGCGGCACCCACCATGCGGACGCGGCCGGCGGCAGCGGCTTCTGCGTCTTCAACGACGTGGCCGTGGCGGCCCGGCTGATGCAGGCCGAACGGCGGCGCAGCGACCCCGCCGGCCTGCGCGTCGCGGTGATCGACCTGGACGTGCACCAGGGCAACGGCACGGCGGCCATCTTCCGCGACGACCCCAGCGTGTTCACGCTCTCCATCCATGGGGAAGGCAACTTCCCCTTCCGCAAGCAGGCGGGCGATCTCGACGTGGCGCTGCCGGACGGCTGCACCGACGAGCCCTACCTGCAAGCCCTGGACATGGCGCTGCAGACGCTGTGGCAGCGGCATGCGGGCGCCCTGCCCGGCCTCGTCTTCTACCTGGCCGGCGCCGACCCGCACGAGGGCGACCGGCTGGGCCGGCTCAAGCTCAGCCGTGCCGGCCTGCTGGAACGCGACCGGCGGGTGCTGCAGGCCGCGCGCGAACGGCGCATTCCCCTGGCATTGGCCATGGCCGGTGGCTACGGGCGGCGCATCGAGGACACGGTGGAGGTGCAACTCGGCACCCTGGGCCAGGCCCTGGCCAGCTGGGGACTGTGGCAAGCCGCGGGTTGAGCCCTCAGGCCGTCTTCAGCGCGGCGATCGCGTCCGCCAGGCTGCGGGCCTGCTCGCGCAGCGACTCGGTGGCGGCGGCCGCCTCCTCGACCAGGGCCGCGTTCTGCTGGGTGCTGCGGTCCATCTCCGACACCGCCTGGTTCACCTGGGACACCCCGCTGGCCTGCTCGCGCATAGCGGTCGAGATGCCCTCGACCGTGGTGCTGACCAGGTGGATCGAATCGACGATGCGACCCATGGTGGCGCCGGCGGCGACGACCTTGCCCGAGCCGGCCTCGACCTCGCTGACCGAGTCGGCGATGAGCTCGCGGATTTCCTTGGCCGCGCCCGCGCTGCGTTGCGCGAGGCTGCGCACCTCGGACGCCACGACCGCGAAGCCACGCCCCTGCTCGCCCGCCCGGGCCGCTTCCACGGCGGCGTTCAGGGCCAGGATGTTGGTCTGGAAGGCGATGCCGTCGATCACCACGATGATGTCGCGGATGCGCTTGGAATGGGCGTCGATCTGCTGCATGGTCGCGATCACGTCGGCCACCACGGCGCCGCCGTCGGTGGCAGCCTGGGTGGCGTCGCGCACCAGGCTGTTGGCATAGTCGGCCTTGTCGGCGCTCTGCCGGATCGCGTCGGTCAGGCCGTGCAGCGCGGCCGCGGTCTCCTGCAGCGCGGCGGCGGTGTTCTCGGTGCGCGACGACAAGTCCATGTTGCCGCGCGCGATCTCCTGGCTGGCCTGGCTCACGCTGTCGGCCGACGCGCGGATGCGCTGCACGATCCCGCTCAGGTTCCGCGACACCTCGCCCAGGGCCCGCAACATCGTGCCGGTGGCATCGGTCGACTCGTAGACCGGCTGGTGGGTGAAATCGCCGATCGACATCGCCTGCGCCAGCTCCGAGGCCTGCTGCAGCGGATGCACGATGCGCCGCGAGATGCCCCAGGCCACGAGGGTCGAGAGCACGGCGGCCAGCAGGCAGCCGCCCACCACGATGAATTGGTTGCGCCGCGCCAGGTCGCGCCCTTGGGTGGCGTGGTCGGTCGCCAGCTTCTGCTCGTAGTCGAGCAAGGCCTGGAAATGACGCTGCAGCCCGCCGTAGCTGGTTTCCATGGTGGTCATGAACGAGGCCGCGTTGGCCAGCATGCCGGTCTTGATGTCCAGCGCCTCCGCGGCGGACTTGCTGAACTTGGCGTAGTCGGCCACCAGCTTGGCGGCGCCGTCGCGTTCGGCGGCATCGAGCGAGCCGTCCTTGCCCAGCGCGCCCAGCAGCCCCTCCACCCGCTTGAGTTCGCCGGCGATCTGCTTGTCGAGCTCGGCGATCTTGTCGGCCTTGAACCCCGCGCCTTCCCAGGCCAGGCTCTGGTTGACGAGCGCGTTCAGGCGCCCGACCTCGTGCTGCAGGGCGTTGATGCGGGTCACCCGCGGCAGGCGCTCCTCGGCCAGCCCGGTGAGGGTGCTGCCCAGCGTGCCGCTCACGTACCAGCCGACGGTACCCACCAGCGCGACGCACAGCACCCCTACCGCGGGCGCGAGCGACACCTTGGTCCCGATGGAGGCATTCTTGATCCAGGACAACATACGGCAACTCCTTCGACAGGGACAGCGCTCGCAACGGCCCCCTACACGGGGGCCCATTCCATCAACGGTAGACGCCGACCCCGACCCAGCCATCGAAATTGTTCAGCTTGCGCACATAGGTGCTCTTGCTTTCGATCTTCTTGGTCTGCGGATGGGGCCATTCATAGTCGACCCAGCCGGCGTTCTTGGTCATCGCCGTTTCGGTCAGCTCCTTGATCAGCAGCTTGCCGTTCGGGTCCTTCAGCTCGATCAGGTTCTTGCCGATCAGCTTTTCGTTGGCGCCGTGGCCCATGACGGTGCCCTTGGCGTCATAGGCCATGACGTACAAGTCCTTCTTGGTCCAGTGGGCCTTGTCGACGGTGAAGTCCTTGAACGCCTTGTCCGGGCCGACCTTCTTCACGTGTTCCACCGCGGCGTCGACCAGCGCCTTCGCCTCCTCGCGCGAGCCCGACTCCTGGGCCTGCGCGGCGGCTATCAGGCCCAGCGACAGCGTGGCGGCCGCGACGGTTTGCATCATTCTTTTCATCATTGCTCCTTGAGGGTTGGACAGGGATGGATAGGCCATGGGACAAGGACCGGTGGGGGGGAAGCCGGTCTCAGCCCATGTCCATTCGCGGCAGGCTGGCCGTGACAGTGGTGCGTCCCGCGTGGGACGTGATCTTGAAGCTGCCGCCGTTGCGTTCGACGCGCTCGCGCATGTTCGACAGGCCGATGCCGCCGTCCTTGCTGAGCTCGCAGCGCTGCACGTCGAAGCCGCAGCCGTCGTCGGCGATCTGCAGGAGGATGTGTTCGCCGGCATCGTGCAGGCTGATCTCCACATGGCTGGCCCGGGCGTGTTGCTCCACGTTGCGCAAGGCCTCCTGCGTGACCCGGAACAGGGTCACCGCCTGCAGTTCCGGCAGCGTGCCGTTGGGCAGGTGCGACACGACCGAGACCTTCAGGCCGCTGCGTTCGGACAACTCGTTGCCGATCTGCGCCAGTGCCGAGGGCAGGCCCAGGTTGTCCAGCAGGGCCGGGCGCAGGCCGTGCGAGATCCGCCGCACCTCGGTGATGGCCTGCGACAGCGCGGTGATCTCCTTGTCGATCACGGCAGCCGGCTGGCCCGGGCTCGAGCTCACCGGGTGGGCCAGGCGGTGCGCCGCCAGCTCGAACTGGTACTTGATGGACACCAGCATCTGGCAGATGTGGTCGTGCAGTTCGCGCGAGACCCGTGCGCGTTCGTCCTCCTGGGAGGTCACCACGCGGTGCGCCAGCGCCTTGAGCTTGCGGTCGGCCAGGCGATGGTCGCTGATGTTGAGCGCCAGCCCGCCGCTGAACACCAGCAGCGTGGCGACCACCGCCACCGCCGCCAGGCCGATCAGCGTCTGGCGCACGCTGTCGAGCAGGTTGCCGCGCATGCGCGCGATGGCCGCGTCGACGTCGTCGACATAGATGCCGGTGCCTAGCATCCAGCCCCAGCGCGGCAGGGCCACCGCGTAGCCCAACTTGTCGGTGACCTGCTGCGTCGAGGGCTTGGGCCATTGGTAATGCTGGAACCCGCCCCCCTCGGAGGCCCGCGCCAGCAGCTCGCGGATCACGTAGACGCCGCTCGGGTCGCGCATGTCCCACAGGTTCCGCCCGACCAGCTCCATCTGGCGGGGATGCACCAGGCTCACGCCCTTGAGGTCGTAGACGAAGAAGTAGCCGTCGCTGCCGTAGTTGATGCTGGACAGGATGGCCTTGGCCTCGTCCTTGGCCGCATCGTCGGTACGTCCGCTGGCATAGAGGTGGTCGATGGAGGTCATCGCCAGCGTGACGTAGTTGCGCAGTTCCTCCTGCTTGGCACCCAGGAAGACGTCCTTGAGCACCTCGGCCTGCTGCTTCTCCAGGCGCTGGGTCTCGACCAGCAGCAAGGCGCCGATCACCATGATGGCCAGCAGCAGCGGCGCCACCGCGAAACCCAGGATCTTGAGTTTCGCGTTCATCGTCGCCGCCCTGCCCGCACGGCGGCGGTACCAGCCGAACCAGCTCGCCACATTCATTCTTTGCGGCGCACCTGCGCCGACAGCTTGGCCTCGTCGGAGTAGAAGAACTGGATGTCGCCGTGGCGCCAGACGCCGAGCCAGATCATGTTCTTCGAGAAGGCATCGTGGTCCTGGGCGGAAAAGGGCTTCCTGTAGGTGGTGACCACCCCTTGGTAGGCGTTCGGAAGGTCTTCGAGCGCGGCCTTGAGCGCCGGCCCCGAGGTATCGCCCTTGGAGGCGAACAGCGCACGCAGCACCAGGTGCACCGCATCGTAGCCCTGGGCCGCCGACATCAGTGAGCCGATCCGGGCCTCCTTGGAGGAACGCACATAGCGGGCGAGGAAGGAGGCGCGGCGTTCGTTGGCCGCATCCTGGATGATGCTCTGCGCCATCATCGTGCCCTCCAGCGCCTCGGCGCCGGCCCGTTCAAGCACGCCGCGGAAGGACAGCGTCCAGGGCGCGAAGAACGGCACCTTCCAGCCGATCTCCTGGCGCGCCTTGACCGCCACCGCCTGCTCCGGGCCGACGGTGTAGACGATCAAGGCCTCCGCGCCCGCCTTGCGGGCCTCGCGCATGGGCTCGGCCAGCGAACTCACACCGAGGTCGAAGCGACTCACCAGCACCGGCTTCAGGCCGAGCTTGGCGAGTTCGGCGGAGACGTCGTTCACCCCGCCCTGCCCGTAGGCGGTGTTGTCGGCCAGGATGGCGATCTTGCTGATGCGGCGGCGCCCGGCCACCTCGTCGACGAGGAAGCGCGCGTTCATCGTGTCCGTGGGCGCGAGCCGGAAGACGAAGCTCTCGGCCGCCGGATAGGTCGAGGTGACGGCCGTGCCTTGCGCGCAGGGCACCATCAACAGGTGCTTGTTCTCCTGGAACACCGGCAGCGCCTTCATCGCCACGCCGGTGTTGCAGAAGCCGACGGTGTAGCTGACCTTCTCCTTCAGCACCAGGTCCTCGGCCGCCTTGCGCCCGGCGTCGGGCTGGGACATGTCGTCGCGTATCACCAGCTCCAGGGGGCGTCCCTGGTAGCCGCCCACCTCGTTGATCTCCTTGACGGCCAGCTCCGCCCCCATGCGCATGCTGTTGCCGAAATCGGCGGAGCCGCCGGTGAGCGGCGCGATCAATCCGACACGCAGCGGCTTGACGTCCGCTGCCGCGGCGCCCCCCAGGCTGCCCAGCAGCGACAACACGCACAAGGTACTTGAAAAATAGGCTCGCATAGGATGCTCCGAGATGATTCTCACGCCGGTTATCGGCCCCGGATGCCCAGGCAGAAGTTTGCGCGCGACAAGGCCGCCCAAAGCGTGACGTATGACGCGATTCTGCGCGCATCGCGGTACCGATGGGCAGGCCATGTCCGGGCAGACCCTGACACGGCCCGCCAAGGGAAAACCCGGACTCAGTGGCCGCCCCCCAGGTAGGCGGCCTTCACCGCCGGGTCGTCGCGCAGCCGGTCGGCCGGGCCCTCGACCGCGATGCGTCCGTTCTCGAGCACGTAGCCGTAGTCGGCCACCGCCAGCGCGGCGGCCGCGAACTGCTCCACCAGCAGCATGGTCACGCCTTGCGACTTGAGGCGGCTGATGATCTTGAACACCTCGTCGACGAGGATGGGCGCCAGGCCCATCGACGGTTCGTCGAGCAGGATCACGTCCGGGTTCAGCATCGTGGCGCGCGCCATGGCCAGCATCTGCTGTTCGCCGCCGGACAGCGTGCCGGCCAGCTGGGTGCGGCGCTCCTTGAGGCGGGGAAACAGCTCCATCGCCCGATCCAGGTCCTTGGCGACGTTGCCCTTGGGACGGCTGCCGCTCATGCGGGGAAACGCCCCCAGCAGCAGGTTGTCCGTCACCGACATGGTCGCGAAGACACGCCGGCCTTCGGGGGAGTGCGCCAGGCCGCGGCGTGCGATGTGGTAGGACTCGAGGCCGGTGATGCGCTGGCCGTTCAGCTTGATGTCGCCGGCCGAGCTCGGGATCATCCCCGACACCGCGCGCATGGTGGTGGTCTTGCCGGCCCCGTTGGAGCCGATCAGCGTGACCACCTTGCCCTTGGGGACCTCGATGGTGATGCCGTGCAGGACCTGGACCTTGCCGTAGCCGGCAGACAGTTTGTCGATCGTGAGCATGAGGGTCTCCTGTCGCGGCTCAGGCCGCTTGTCCGCCGAGGTAGGCCTCGACCACCTTGTCGTCCGCCTGGACCTGCGCGGGCAGGCCTTCGGCGATCTTCTGTCCGAAGTCGAGCACCGACACCGTGTCGCACATGCTCATCACCACGTCCATGTGGTGTTCGATCAGGATCACCGTCACGCCGTGCTCGCGG